>NZ_JACYHA010000017.1 GCF_014837155.1 Litchfieldia stipae
TAGAACCATGTGGTTCTATTTATTATCCGGTATTAGCTCCGGTTTCCCGAAGTTATCCCAGTCTTATAGGCAGGTTGCCCACGTGTTACTCACCCGTCCGCCGCTAATCTTTGGGAGCAAGCTCCCAAAGATCCGCTCGACTTGCATGTATTAGGCACGCCGCCAGCGTTCATCCTGAGCCAGGATCAAACTCTCCAAAAAGAGTATTGATTGCTCAATCATTTGTTACTTGATAAAACGTTGACGCTTGTTTATTGTGTTCAGTTTTCAAAGAACTTTATTAAGTTATCACACTTAAATTATTATGTCAACATAATGTTTTTTTATAGAAACAATTACTGACAAGAAATTAATTATATCACATGAAGTCGTTTAAGTCAACTTCTGTGAAATTGTGATGAAATAATATGTCGCTCTGTTTTAGCGACTTTCTTATAATACCATTCCCGTTTAACATTGACAACAGGAAATGATTGGAAATTTAATTTAATTTAATTTAATTTAATAGAATCATATTTATAATGAAGCCACACTGAATTACTATTCTAAATATAATAAAAGAAGGAATACCTACACAGAAAAAAGCTGCCGGAGAAGCAGCCTAATTATAATAAATCCTCAATTATTCCTTTGGATCAGGTCCTTCTTCAGCTTCAAAGTCACCCAATACGTTATGTAGCCAGGAAACACTTAAATCAAACCATTTTGCAAAATCATTGTTTACTAGAGCTTGCCGTCCTGAGGAAGTCAATGGCTTTGCTAGTGAGAGTCCATGGACACCTTTTTGAAAAATATGTGATTCAAATGGGATATTTTTTTGATTTAAAGCTTGCATAAAGCTTAGCGTATTTTCTATTGGAACGACAGTATCTTCGAAAGTAGAGAATAGAAAGGTCGGTGGTGTTAAGTCATCTACCTCTAAATCAATTGAAGGAACCGGAAATGCAAGCACGCTTCCTAGTGTATCAAGAATACATGGATAACCCAGTATTAATGCATTAGGTCGGTGATTTCCCATTGTTGCCAAAGCTCCAGCCAGGTGTCCACCCGCTGAAAACCCGATGACTGCTATTTTCTCTGAATCAATACTCCAAGCGACCGCATTCTCTCTTATTTGTTTTATTGCCTCTTCGGCATCAGCTAAAGCAGTTGTGAAATTAGATTCTTGGCCTACAGTATACCTAAGAACAAAAGCATTAAATCCTTCAGCTAAATAGCTCAAGGCAATTGGTTCTGCTTCTCGATCAGAGGTGACATAATAGCCTCCTCCTGGAAAAATTAATACAGCAGGCCTAGTTTTAATATTATTAAAGGCTTCCGAATGATCTAATAAGTAAGCAGTCATTTCTGTTTTACTGTTTACTACTATTTTTTTTATGTCCATACAAACCCCTCCATTTGTTTCTCATTCAACTAGAAATCTTTATAATATATTATATATGAAAACGTCTACATCAACCATCAACAAAAAAACTGCCAATAAAGACAGTCAGGTTAGACTTCCTTTCTTGGCAGTTCTCTTACTTAAGCATACTTCTTATTTTCGTCTTCCTTCTTAAAGAAGTTCTTCATTGAATGGAACACATCGGCTTTTTGCTTGAGGATATAATAACGGAATTTCTCGTCTGAAATGTTTTTATACGCAGACATTAGGGTTGAATGACGGTTGTATTGATTCACTTCACCATAACCAAACATATTAGACACCTTCATTAATTCTGACACCAATTTGACACAACGAGCATTATCAGATGTTAGGTTATCTCCATCAGAGAAATGGAAAGGATAAATATTAAATCGTGATGGGTTGTATTTATCATCTATAAGTTCCAATGCCTTTCGATAAACTGATGAACAGATTGTTCCTCCGCTTTCTCCTTTTGAGAAGAAGTCTTCCTCGGAAACGACTTTCGCCTCAGTATGATGTGCAATAAATTCAATTTCTACCGTTTCGTATTTTGTCCTTAAGAATCGTGTCATCCAGAAAAAGAAGCTTCTAGCCATGTACTTTTCCCAGACTCCCATCGATCCACTCGTGTCCATCATCGCTAATACGACTGCCTTTGAATCTGGTTTCACGGTTTCATTCCATGTTTTGAACTTTAGATCTTCTTGAAAGATTGGATGGAAACTAGGTTTTCCTGACATTGCATTTCGTTTGTAAGCTGCCATCATTGTACGTTTTTTATCAATATTCCCCATTAGCCCAGTCTTACGAATATCATTAAACTCGATATCCTCCACTACATTTTGATCGCGTTCTTTTTGCTTAAGATTCGGTAATTCAAGCTCTTTGAACAGCGCTTCTTCTAATTCCATTAGTGAAACTTCAGCTTCATAGTAATCTTCACCCGCTTGATCGCCGGCTCCTTGCCCTTTTCCTGGACCACTTTGCCCTGGACTTGGAGAACCATCTCTTGCGATGACATCTCCTACTTGACTCTCTCCATCGCCTTGGCCTACATGTTTGTTTTTGTCATAGTTATATCTTATTTTGTACTCATCTAAAGACCTTATTGGAATTTTGACAACCTCTCTACCATTGGACATGACAATGTTTTCTTCTGTGATTAAGTCAGGTAAATTGTTCTTTATCGCTTCTTGAACTTTGTCCTGATGTCTCTTTTGGTCATCATGGCCTTTTCGGTGGAGGGACCAATCTTCTTGGGAAATGACAAAGTTCTTTTCATTACCTTTTGACAACGTAAATCCCCTCCTTAACTTATTTTCATTTTTTTTGCACACTTTTTCACAGTTTTACATACAGTATGTTGACGGGTTTTTAATGGGACCATCCTGTATCAAATAAAAGTGGATTACTTTATCCTATGCAAGAATAAGAAATTATTGACAAATAATTTTGAAAATTACATTTTTGTAAATTAAAAATAGACAAGTTCATCTGTTAGATAAAAAGAATCAGATCCCCTTATGGAATCTGATTCTTTTATAAGTACAATTAATTATCTGTTAAGTAAGCTTCCTACATAACGTAGTAGCTCATTGGCCGATGTAGAGTTATATCCATGTTCATCGATAAGTCTAGCCACAACCTCATTGACCTTTTTAAGCTGTTGCTCATCAGGTGTTTTTGATGATGTCGTAATTTTTACTACATCCTTTAGGTCAGCAAATAGCTTCTTCTGAATTGCTTCTCTTAATCTTTCGTGTGAGTTGTAATCAAATCGTTTCCCTTTACGAGCATATGCAGAGATTCGAATGAGAATTTCTTCACGGAAAGCTTTCTTTGCATTTTCAGAGATACCGATTTGTTCTTCGATGGATCTCATTAATTTTTCATCTGGATTCATTTCCTCACCAGTTAATGGATCACGTAATTTGTTTTTATTGCAATAAGCTTCTACATTATCTAGATAGTTATCCATTAATGTCTTAGCTGATTCTTCGTATGAATATACAAATGCTTTTTGAACTTCCTTCTTCGCAATTTCATCATATTCTTTTCTTGCAAGTGAAATGAAGTTTAAGTATCTCTCACGATCCTCATTAGAGATTGAAGAATGATGGTCTAATCCATCCTTTAGTGAACGGAGCACATCTAATGCATTTAATGAAGGAACCTCTTTACGAATAATGGTTGAAGAAATTCGGTTGATGACATAACGAGGATCAATTCCGCTCATTCCTTCATCCGGATATTCCTTCTTAAGCTCCTCAACATCTACAGAATTAAAGCCTTCCACACTTTCTCCATCATAGAGACGCATTTTCTTAATGAGGTCAATATCACCTTTTTTAGGTGCTTTTAAGCGAGTAAGGATAGTGAACATCGCTGCCACCTTTAATGTATGTGGTGCAATATGAACATTATTTACATCACTGTCTCTAATCATTTTTTCATAGATTCGCTCTTCTTCTGAGACTCTTAAATTATATGGAACTGGCATCACGATAATACGAGAATGCAAGGCTTCATTTTTCTTATTAGATATAAATGAGCGATACTCTGTTTCATTTGTATGGGCAACAATTAACTCGTCAGCAGAAATCAAGGCGAATCTTCCCGCTTTGAAATTTCCTTCTTGAGTCAGTGATAATAGATGCCACAAGAACTTCTCATCACACTTAAGCATTTCCTGGAATTCCATCATACCTCGGTTGGCTTTGTTAAGTTCTCCATCAAAACGATACGCACGTGGATCTGATTCTGAACCATATTCTGCAATCGTTGAGAAGTCGATGCTACCTGTTAAATCAGCAATATCTTGGGATTTTGGATCAGATGGACTAAATGTTCCGATTCCGACACGCTTATCCTCAGACAGGAAGATTCGTTCCACCACCACATCTTCAATACGCCCACCATATTCCTTTTGCAGTCTCATCATATTCAGTGGTGAAAGATTCCCTTCAATTCGAACCCCATATTCATCATAAAAGTCACCACGCAGATGATGAGGGATTAAATGCAGGGGATCTTCATGCATTGGGCAGCCCTTAATCGCATAGACAGCACCACGATCTGTAAGGGTATAAGCTTCCATTCCTCTCTTCAACATCGTGACCAATGTCGATTTACCTCCACTAACTGGCCCCATCAATAGCAAGATTCGCTTTCTTACATCAAGTCGTTTTGCAGCTGGATGGAAATACTCTTCAACCAATCTTTCTAACGCTTCCTCTAAGCCAAAAAGCTGGTGGTCAAAAAATTTATATTTTCTTTTTCCGTTGACATCTTCAATACCGGCGTCTTTTATCATATTATATACTCTTGAATGAGCTGATTGTGCAACCCATGGTTGCTCCTTAACAATTTCCAAATACTCAGCAAAGGTGCCTTCCCACTGCAGACGCTGTTCTTCTTCACGAAACTTCTCTATTTTTTTTAAGATATCCATATAGGCCTCCTCGATAATTGGTGATGATGACTCTGCGTGTTAATACAATTTATGCGAGTATGTCCTCCAACATGCGTTTAAATTGCAAAGAAAATCTTCATCCCTTTATTCGAGTGAGGTAAAAAGAAAGCCAGATGCCTATTCCTCCAACTCCAATTGTTGGAAAAAACATCTGACTTTTTTATTTCTGTTTAACAAGGTTGATAATTTCTTCGTTGTCCTTGTTCTGCAAATTCGTTCACTAAAGCTGGTACCTGATTTGCTGGTACAGGTTTACTAAAGTAATAACCTTGTCCCATCATACATCCAAGTTCTTTTAATAATTCCAACTGTCTTCCTGTTTCTATCCCTTCAGCAATGACGTTGAAATGAAGATTTCTACCGAGATCAATGATGGTTTTCACGATAAGACGGTCATCCTCATCAAATGTTTGAATAAAGGATTTGTCAATTTTGAGACTCGTAATCGGTAAATGCTTCAGACGATTTAAGGACGAATAGCCCGTACCAAAGTCATCAATTGAAATATTGACGTTATAAGAAGATAATTCTTTTAGAATTTGCAATGAATGATCAAAATTATGAATGGTCGTTTCAGTAACCTCTAATTCAATATACTTAGGGCTAAGCTGAATACAATCTAATATATTTAGATAATCACTCATAAACAAAGGATCATTAAATTGGATGGGTGAAATATTGACGGCAACATGTGAAATTTCAAGTCCCTCATCTAACCATTTTTTCATTTGCCGACTAGTTTCCTTCAAGACCCATTTTCCCACAGATTTAATTAAACCGGTCTCCTCTAATACGGGAATAAATTCCTCTGGTGATACATGACCGAATTTGGGACTTCGCCATCGCAGAAGAGCTTCGACACCAATCATCGTACCTGTTAAGGTATTAACAATCGGCTGATACTCAAGCGAGAGCTCTTTTTGCTCGAGGGCATGATACAATTCTATTTCTAAAAAATAACTTCTTGTGGCAACACTGTTAAGTTGAGCGGTATGAAATCGGTAATGATTTCCGCCCTTTTCTTTAACCGTATACATCGCAATATCTGCTTCTTTAATGAGATATTCAACTAGCCGATCAATTTCCCCTCGTGATTTCCCCTTTATTAAAGGATTTATGCTAATTCCAATACTTGGACTAATTGAAATTGACCGCTTTCCGATAAGGAATGGAATCGAGAACGCTTTCAAAATTGCAGATGCAAAACCTTCAGCTTCATGGTGATCTTTTACCTTCAAAAGAATGACAAATTCATCTCCCCCAATTCGAGAAACGAATGCATTGTTTTGTAAGCAATGCTTAAGTCTTTCAGCGACCTTCACCAAAGTAGAGTCTCCGAAGTTATGGCCGAAGGTATCATTTATTTTTTTAAAACGATCTAAATCAAGAAATAAGACAGCAAGATACGGTTCAGTTGATGGGCAGAGGAAACACTCTTTTAGTTGCTTTCTCAATAAATTTCGGTTAGGAAGGTTGGTTAACTGATCATAGAACGCAAGCTGTTTGATTTTCTCTTCATACTTTTTGCGTGCTGTTATATCATTCCGGATTGAAATATATTGATACGGCTGTCCTTCTTCATTTAAAAATGGAACAATCGTTGTATCGACCCAGTAAAACGAACCGTCCTTTGCTCGATTCCGAATCTCACCCTTCCATACTTCTCCATTTCCAAGCTTTTTCCATAGATTCTTAAAAAACACTTTTGAATGATATGATGAATTCACCAATCGATGGTCTTGTCCAATTAATTCATCATAGCTATATTTAGATATTTGACAAAATTTCTCGTTAACATAATTTATCATTCCCTTACTATCAGTGATCGCAACAATGGAAGATTCATTTAACGCATAATCTATATCCTTCAGCTTTTTCAAAGCCATCTTTAATTGTTCTTCAATAATTGCACCTCTCATGTATACGCTCTCTTTCTATTCAATTTGTGCTTTTTCATGATTACATCTTACTACTTTTTCTACATCCAAAACGGTGGAACTTGTGTAAATGTTATGACGATAGTCAGATTGTACGAAAAGTATTTTTGGTCATTGGAATAGTTTAAGAAACAATGAACATCTTAAAATTATAAAGGCCTGAAGAAAAAAGAAAACTTTGTCCTCTAATTCCATTCACAAGAAGAATCGGTTAAGATATAATTATCCTATTGAAAGGGATTTCGTGACGAAGGAGGAGTTAAGATGAGATTACTACTTGTATTAGGCGTAAGCTTAGCTTTTTTATCAGCGATCTTTGCATCAGGGTACGATGATAAGCCAGGTGCGAAAAGCAAATAAAAAAACGACCTTTTGTAGGTCGTTTTTTTTATGAGAGTTCAGGGTAATTTTGTTGACGTAATGCTTCATAAATGAGAATCGCTGCCGTATTTGACACATTCAGTGATCTCACATTTTCAGTCATTGGTAGTCTTAAACAACGGTCCATATTTTTTTCAATCAATTCTTTTGGTAACCCGTTTGTCTCTCTTCCAAATACAAAGAAATGATCTTTTTCCACATTACTATAATCAAAAGAGCTATGTGTCTTCTGGCCGAATTTTGTAATATAGTAAAATTCACCTTGTGAATTCTTCTCAAATAACTCTTCTAATGAATCATAGTATTGTACATTTACATATTGCCAATAGTCCAAACCTGCTCGCTTCAGCATCTTATCATCAGTCGAGAAGCCTAGTGGCCTAATTAAATGTAAAGTTGTATTTGTTGCTGCACATGAACGTGCAATATTTCCTGTATTTGCTGGAATTTCTGGTTGATATAAAACGACATTTAGTCCCACAATTTTCACCTCTGTGCTATTATAACACTCTCTACTTTCAAATTTGTAGTAGCAGGATTGAACTTTTTTAGTGTGCTGGCTTTTGGATGCCTGGCACCAGGAACGAATGAAGCGCTATAACCGCCCCCAATTAGCCATTCATTATCGAAAAGAATTTGTATTTAATATTCGGTGTATAGGCGGTGGAGTCTTCGTATGCCCAATATCTCATGCGACTATTTTGGGTGTGAGCATTGACCAATGGCATGTCATCTTTGTCTTTTGCGACGACGATGGTCGTGTGGTCGAAGCGACCGTCACCTTCGAAATCATAGCAAATGACATCCCCAACCAGTAAGTCCTGTGGACTGTCTACTTCTTTTGCTTGTACTCCGCCCGCACCACCCAAATGCCACCTCAAGGAATGTGCTACAGACCAGCTATAACTCCATTTGTTGTTTCTCATCCACCAACCTTTGCTTTGGTCAGGGTAGCCATTCATTGGTACTCCCCCGGCATGAAGGCATTGTGACACATAATTCGTACAATCAACTTCAAATGTCTTAAAAGCAGGATTGTAATTATTCCACCAACGTTCTGCATATTTCACTGCTGCTAATCGATTATACTCATATCGAACACGTATATCAGATTGATTTCCTCCATCTACTGCAACCGAAAATTTTTCTTCCTCTATAGGTTGGTGAACTTCATCATCAGTGATTAATTGATTATCCTGATAGACTGCAACTCTATCCTCACAATGTTCTTCAATATAGAGTGTATCCTTTTGTTTAACTAAATATTGATAATGGACATGATACTGTAATCGAGTCTCATCGTTTACCATTTCTTTTTCTTTTATTTGACACTCTGCCTGACATTTAATAATTTCTGCGGAACGAGAACGATAGGTCTCTTGTTTCTTTTTTATTTTATCGAGTTCCTTTGTATTAATGATGGCAGAATTTCTTTGGCTTGCCTCATTTCCTACATAAAGTTGGACTTTGCTGTATATCAATCTCTCTAGTTGCTCCTTCACACTTCCACCAACCTTCATAAAAATTCTTACACTAATATGTATGTCAAAGGCGTTGGAGTAGAATAAAAAGAACCGATTACACGTCTAGAGTGCATCGGTTCTTTGTTATCTTTCTAATTTAGCAAGCATTGAGATTCCTTTATTAATTTCCTGTTGAACCTCTTCGTCCTTTTCTTTTGCGGACGCTTTTTCGAGAATGGCCATGCCCTCTGCTTGACCGATTTTCCCTATAGCCCAAGCTGCCGTTCCTCTTATCACCGGGCGCGGGTCTTCCATAATCAGTTTCTCTAAATCTGGAATCGCCGATTCATCCTTAAAGTGTGCAAGACCAATAATCGCGTTACGCTGTATTGGTTTTTTCCCTCTCCATGATCCAGAGATGGAGCCGTATTTTTCTTTAAATTCTTTATTACTTATGTGGAGCAAGCTTTTTAGTTTCGGTTTTGCGATTTCAGGATCTGGCTCCATTTCTTCATGCAAATGAAAATCCTTCCCCTTGTTCTCCGGACAAACCGTTTGACACGTATCACATCCATATAATCGATTCCCGATTTTAACCCGATATTCATCCGCCAAAAATCCCTTTGTTTGGGTTAAAAAGGCGATGCATTTGTTTGAATCCAATTGGCCTCCCTGCACAAGTGCATTCGTCGGACAAACCTCAACACACTTATTGCAACTGCCACATCGATCTTCCATCGGCGTATCCGGTTCAAATGGGATATTGGTAATCATTTCACCTAAATATACGTACGATCCGAACTCTGGTGTAATGATTGAACAGTTCTTCCCACTCCAGCCAATGCCCGCTCGTTCTGCGACAGCCCGATCAGATAATTCTCCTGTATCGACCATTGATTTCATATGGGCAGAAGGTACTTTTTCAAGAATAAAGGCTTCTAATTTTTGCAGGCGATCTCTTAAGATATGATGATAGTCTTGACCCCAAGAGGCACGACAGAAGATTCCACGACGATCCTCCTTCGTCGATTTTGGAGGATTTTTCATCTTAGACGGATAAGCTAGTGCAATCGCAATGATCGATTTCGCCTGTGGAAGTAACACCTCAGGCTCCGTTCTTTTAGTAATATCGGATTCCTCAAAGCCTGACTGATAACCTAATTGCTGCTGAGTAATTAAGCGAGCCTTTAAGCCATCAAATACAGATGCGGTAGTGAAGCCGATTTTATCAATACCAATGGTTTGACTATATGCGATGATTTCTTCTTTTAATTGTTTATAGTTCATGCTCTTTTAGTCCTCCTTTCCTTCAAAATATCTATGGACAAGCTCTGACATTTCGTTGTAATCCATCTGTTATGGTAAACTATTTTTAGTAGAAATTGGAGGGAGAAATTTTGGAAATTACCATCTCACAATCACTAAAAAACGTAGTACCTGATTTTAAAATCGGTGTCATTGAGTATTCTAACATTGTTGTTGCTGACTCACCACAGATGGTGAAGGGTCGACTTCAATTATTTCAGGAAAACATCTTTTTTGACCTTGATGAAAAAGATGTTTCTGCTTATGAAGGTTTAAGAGAGTGGAAAGCTGTCTTCAATAAGGTTGGTACTGATCCAAACCGATATCGTCCATCCGTTGAAGCTCTCTATCGTCGAATTAAAAAGCAAAATTACATCACTACGATTCATTCTGCGGCTGATGTGAACAACTTCTTTTCTTTGCAATACGAGGTTCCAATTGGAATTTACGATACTGATAAGCTTCACGGAGAGTTCATTGAGATCGGAATAGGTTCAACAACCGATGAGTACGAAGGTATTAATGGAAGAATCATGTCAATGGAGAAGAAGATCATTAGCAGTGATGCCGAAGGTGCTTTTGGTAGTCCTATCGTTGATTCAGCTCGTACTAGTGTGACAACGTCAACGAAGAATGCTTTGCAGCTCATTTATCTTAAGCCATCCATGAGCAACAGTGAAGGACTTGAGCTTATTCAGTCCTTGAAAAACATGTTTGTTCAAATTCATGGAGGAAGTGCAAACGCACGTGTGATTGACTAATTATTTGAGGCAATTTGCTTATAAGCAGGTTGCCTTATTTAGTGAACTTTATAAACAAGCAGGCTGAATCTCAATTTCAAATAATTTATATTTAAAAACATGCTTATTTATTTAAACACATTAAAAAACGCAATAACCCGTTTGACTAGAAACGAACTACTACGTTGTGAATAATATGTATGGAGCGGGTGATGAGAATCGAACTCACGACATCAGCTTGGAAGGCTGAGGTTTTACCATTAAACTACACCCGCATGTTGGATTTGTTGTTTATGATTATAACAACTAAATTATGAACATGCAATCCTTTTTCAATAAAAAAATGCTTGAAATTTGTCGAATGAATCTTGAAAATAAAAACAGGTTATAGAACCTGTTGAGAACATAAATAATATTATCACGGTAATTAATTAGAATCAAGTGTTTTTTTAAAAAAATTATTTCCTTCTATTTTATAGGTACATTAAAGTATTTTAATAAGAAAAGAATGATAATCACTGAGAGTCCATATGTAAGTATTGGCCTTGTGTAATGAAGTCTAAGCATCCCATACATCACTGGATAAAAGAGGAGATCCATCCACACCTTGTAACCATGATGAAATTCTAATCTATCCGTCCGATAAATGAAATATGTCACTAGGAAGGAGCCGATAACCCAAACAATTATATACTTCAACTTCCTTCCTAGCGATAATGTAAAAGGATAATTCCCCAAATATAACAACGTGATCGCCGGTAGGATAATAAAGGTATAGATTAAATCAACTAGAATATGTGACTCTTTTAGGAGGTCTGGTCGATACTCCCACAATAAATAATCATAACATAAGAGGTTATAAAGCAAATTGCAGGTAATGATATAAAAAATCGTCAGCCCATATTTATGAAGATTTCTCCAATCACCCTTAAAATAACCAAGGATTAGCACAACTAACGCAATAAATATATGCATAAACTCAACCCTCACTTCCCACTCAGCATTTGTTATAGTTTATCCACAAACATCTCAATACAATCGTTAGAATAAAACGGTAATTTTTTACATTCCAAAAAAAGTAGACAAGCATATGCTCACCTACTTTTTCCTTCTATTAAAATTTAATGCTTTCACCTGTTAAGCTACTTTGATAAATGGCATCAATTATTTTTGATACTTGTAAGGCTTCATGAGGTGCTACAATAGGCTCTTCTTTTCCTAAGCAACTATGAACAAAATTACGAGCTTGCGTGATTCCCGGATCGTCCTCACCCTCGATATAGTCTGCTGTGGTATTTAATAGCATCCCATATTTCGATTGGTTGAATTGGAACGGAAATAAATCGATGCCACCAGTCTCACCTGAAATACTCACACTTTCCTCATCAGATTGAATATTTGCTGCCCATGATGTTTCGAATAAAAGGGAAGCACCATTAGAGAATTTAATATAAGCAGTGACATGATCATCGACATCAAATGTTTCGTGGTCAAAGCTGCCCCACATATTGACTTGATTTGGCATTTTACTTAGCCGATTATAGGTTGAACCTACAACTTCTACAGGCTCAGGATTTCCAAGCAGCCATAATGACAAATCTAAGAAGTGACAGCCAAAATCGATTAAGCTTCCTCCGCCTTGAAGCTCTTTATTTGTAAAAACACCCCATCCAGGAACTTTCCGTCTTCTTAGCGCTTTCGCTCTTGCTACAATTGGTTCACCAATCTCTTGCTCCAAAATTACACGCTTTGCCGCTTGTGAATCCTTCATAAATCGATAATGATAACCAATCGATAATACCTTCTCCGCCTTCTTTGCTGCAGCGATCATTTGATCACATTCAGCTGTATTCATTGCCATTGGCTTTTCACATAAGACATGAACCCCTGCCTCAAGTGCTGCAATTGTAATCTCCGCATGAAACTTATTTGGTGTGCAAATCGTGACAGCATCGACATGTTCAAACATATCCTTGTAGTCATTGAATACCAATGGTATGTTGAATTTTTCAGATACACTTTTTGCTGTTTCATGATTCACATCACTAACGGCTTCGATTGTGACATCCTCTGATAATTGTTGAAAGGCAGGAATATGACGACCTTGTGCAATTCCTCCTGCGCCGATAATTCCCATACGTAATTTACTCATAAGTACCCCCATCTTGATTGCGTCTTTTGTTAGTTTGACAATACTGAATTTCTGTATTCATTCGGCGACATCCCCATTGATTTTTTGAAGACCTTGCTGAAATACTTTTCATTTTGATAACCAATTTGATAGGCAATTTCATAGATCTTCAAATTGGGATGATGAAGTAGTTTCTTCGCCTGTTCAATTCGAATTCTCGTTAGATAATCCGTAATCGTTTCTCTAAATTCTTGCTTAAATCTTCTAGAGATATATTCCCTACTTAAGAAAAATTGATCAGCAATTTCCTGCAAGGTGATCTCCTGCATATAATGATCTTTTAGAAATTGCTCAATTTCTTGCATGCTACTCTTTTCTTTTGGATCATCATTGGGAAGAGATCCAATACCAAAATCCTCACTTAAACCGTTGCTTTCCTCCAACCATTCATTAACTGCTCTTTCCAATGTCTGATCAAGAATTTCTGGATCAATCGGCTTAAGAATGTAGTCAAAGCTCCGATAATAGATCGCATTTCGCATATATTCAAAGTCATCATAACCACTAATCACAATCGTTTTACAATGAATATTTGAGGAATGCAGCCACTTTAATAGGCAGATTCCATCCTTTTTTGGCATTCTCATATCTGTGAAAATAATTTCTGGTGTATGCTCGGCAATTAGCTTCATTGCCTCCTCACCATCTTGAGCCTCAAATATGTGATTTATTCCAAACTTATCCCAATCAGCTAATAGAGTAAGTCCTTCTCGTACATGTCTCTCATCATCAATGATCATCGCCTTCAATTAATCCACCCCTTGCGATGATTGGCAGCTTCATTGTTACTAATAGCCCACCCTCATCATGATTTTCAAGTAGTAATGCAGCGTCTCCATTGTAATAAAGCTTTAGACGGACATAGACATTTTTTAGCCCGATATTGGTTTCTTCTCCATGCCCCCTACGATTTCCTTCTTCAAAATGCTGATATAATTCAATGAGTCTTTCCTCCGTGATTCCAGCCCCATTGTCGCTAATCTGAATTTGAAGATAAGAGTCAACCTCAGTACATTTCAAGTGAATTTTTCCAACACCATCCCGAATATCAAATCCATGCTTAAAATAATTTTCAATGATTGGCTGAATCACCATTTTGGGAATCGGAACAAGTCCCATTTTCTCATCAACTTCAATCGAATACTCTAGATTTTCACCAAACCGTTCCTTTTGTAGTAAGAGATAGGCTTTCGTATAATTGACTTCTTTGATTAATGGTACCATTTGTTCATCTGTATTCATCCCATACCTCATAATTTTCGATAAATGGGTAATCAGAGTATAAATCTGTGGTACTTTATTTTTCAAAGCTAATGTCCCAATGGATTGTAATGCATTGTATAGAAAATGAGGATTTATTTGAGACTGTAGTACCTTTAATTGATTTGTTTTATTTTCTAATTCTAGCTTGTATTCCCGATTAATGAGGTCATTGATTTTCTCAATCATTCCTTTGAATCGATCTCCCAGAATCCCAATTTCATCCTTGCCACCAAGCGAGGTAAATTGCACCTGCATATTCCCTTCTTCTACCTGTTGAATATTTTGAAGGAGAATTCGAATCGGTGATGTAATCTTAAAAGTGACAAATAACGTTGCTAAGATCACGAGTAACAACCCTAATATCCCAAAAAGGATGTTAATCTTCGTTACTTCAAAAGCGCTTTCATACAAGGTCGAAGAAGGAATTCTCTTCACTAAGATCCAGCCACCTGCTGATTCCTCTAGCTTGTTATACAGCATAACCCCTTCAAAATGATCTTCGTCTAGCTCTTTCATGCCACTTTCTTCTTTACTATGAAGCAGCTGCGAAATCCAACCCTGTTTCCCTTCATTTCCTATCACCTCAGGATTTGAGCTGTAGACTAACTCTCCTTGTGGTGAAAGGATATAGAATTCCTCTCGATCCTCATGGTAGAGATTTTCACTTATTTGCAAGATTTCATCAGGAGATACCTCTAATGAAATATAGGCAAGAATATCGTTCGAAGGAATATTAGTAAATGCCCGGTGGACCGAAAAAACATTTTTAGGGCTGGATTTAACAATCGAGTCATCTCCAACTTGATAATGCATAGGTTCGATGTACATATGATAAGGGCTGTCATAGGTTTTTTGATAATAATCCAAATAACTTTCTTTAATCTCTGACGAAAATACAATCGTTGAGCGCTTTGAGATCGAGATGAACTTGTTGTATTCGAGAAATGAAATATAGACCCGATCTATATTTTCTTCGGCATATAAAATCGTTTGCAACACATTCTTCATCTTTGTCACGGTTAAATAGTTATTTTCCATCGTGGAAGATCTCATAAACGTCATAAATTCTGGATTATTATATAAGGAAAGTGTTAGACCATTAAGCTCCTTTATGTAGCTTTGTAGATTGACCTTCCCTTGGTATAGTAGATTACTATTTTCTTGAACCACCTGGTTCTTAATCGATTCCTTTGTATGAAAATAAGTAATCAGAATTGAGGAACCAAACGGAATAATCGTAGCAATTAATAATAAAATAATCAATTTATTTCTTATGCTTTTTCCAAACACCTGGTTTCCTCCCATTAAGCAGGACTCAATTTTAGTATAGAGGATTGAAGCTACTTTTGATATAGAAATAACTATAGAAAGCACATCCTTTTGAAAAGACGTGCTTTCTATAGTTTGATTGATTATAAGAGTTATTTCAGATTATCCCATGTTGATTGTAATCGTTCTAAGACAGTTTCGTAATCGATTTTTCCAGTAGCATATTCTTGAATTGTTGCAGCAAATTCTTGGTTTGCTCCATCCGGCCAGCTGAACCATGTCCATGGGATCGTCTTATCATCCTTGGAATATTCTAAAATCGATTGACCTAAATCACCTAAACCAGTTGGCTCAATATTATCGAACGCTGGAATAAAAGCAAATTCTTCCGTAATATATCGCTTACCTGTTTCAGAGCTAACCATCCAATTTAAGAATAGTTTTGCTTCTTCTAGATGTTCAGAGTTCTTATTCAACACCCAGTTATTAGGTACACCCACTGGTAAGCGGTCTGATGCAGCTTCATCATCATTGATTGGAATTGGTAAGAATGCCATGTTGATTTCTGGATTAACTTCAGTAATCATGTTCTCAGTCCAGTTCCCTTGTTGAAGCATGGCTGTTTGGCCAGAAGCGAATAATGTCACTTGAGTGTTGTAGTCTGTTGTTAATGGATTTTCATTTCCAAATTCAATCTCAGTATCTATTACTTCTTTGAATGCTGTAAATTGCTCATTTCCTACAATCGTTGTAGAGCCATCATATAGTCCTTCAATAAATGCTGTTGGATCATCTTGTTGAGCAAATGGAATATTTAATAAATGCTGACCAATGACCCACCATTCACCATAACCTGCTGCAAATGGCGTAATACCATTGTCTTTAAGTTTTTGTGCAGCTGCTTTTAGTTCCGTAACTGTTGTTGGCGGCTCTGTAATTCCAGCTTGCTCGAATAAATCTTTATTATAAACAAATCCGTAGCCTTCTAAGTTAACAGGCATGCCATATAATTTCCCATCTGTATCAGTCGTTGGAACTTTTCCGATTGGCAATACATGCTCTACCCAAGGTTCATTTGAAAGGTCAGCTAAATGTTCTTTCCAAAGCTCTAACTCTTTGAAACCACCATTGTTAAAAATATCAGGCTTTTCTCCAGAAGCAAATTTTGCTTTTAATGCAGCACCATAGTCAGCACCACCACCAACCGTTTCAAGCTTTACCTTGATATTTGGATGCTCTGCTTCGAATTCGTTGATCATTTCTTGTAGTTGATCAGCAATTTCTACTTTGAATTGGAAGAAGTTGAGTGTAACTACCTCATCTCCACCCTTTGATTCACCTGTGCCTTCGTTTGAATTTCCGTCAGTTGTTGAATCATTAGAACATCCTGCGATGATACCTACCATTAACAAAAGTGAGATACAAATTAGTAAAAAACGGCTTTTTTTCATTTCATTGACCTCCTTATATGTGTTGTTTTTTTCTATAGACTGTTTTCAACTAGAGTATTGCTAATAAGCCGCAGCCAGAATACACTCCGCGTCCAGTGGGGTGAACAGTGAGCCTCCTCGTCGCTTAAGCTCCTGTGGGGTCTCACTTAGTTCACAAATCCCACAGGAGTCTCCGTGTATTCTGTCTGCTAGTTACTTGATGATATCCATACAACAAACTTTGAGAAAACAGTCTTTATATATAATCTTTTGTTCATGTTACAAAAGGTTATAACCTTCTTGATTTGTTACTTAATAGACCCAGCTGCTATTCCTTTGATGATGTGCTTTTGTAGGAATAGGAAGAATATGATTACAGGTGTGATTCCAAGTACGAGAGCGGCTAGCCCCATGTCCCACTGCTTTGTATATTGGGCGAAGAATGAGCTCGTTGCAAGTGGAATCGTTCTTAAATCGGCATCCTGTAAGACGAGCATTGGTAATAGGAAATCATTCCAGATCCAAAGTGTATTTAATATCACCACTGTCACTGTGATTGGTTTTAACAATGGAAAAACAATTCTCCAAAACACCCCAAATTGACTACATCCATCTACTCTAGCAGATTCTTCAATTTCTACTGGAACAGTCTTCACAAAACCGTGATAAAGGAACAGTGATAATGGGACACCGAATCCAAAATACATGATTACTAGACCAGGAATACTATTGATTAGCCCTAATGCTCCACCAAGCTTCATTAATGGAATCATCACTGTTTGGAATGGGATGACCATTGCTGATACAAAGAAGACAAATAAGATTTTACTAAGCTTCCCTGGGGTTCTCACCATTTTCCAAGCAGCCATCGAGCTGATGACAATGAGCCCAATGTTACTGAAGACAGTAATCACTAATGAGTTCCAGAAGGCTTTTGGGAAATTAATAATATCCCACACCTTCACATAGTTCGTAAACAAGATTTCTTTTGGCCATGCTGCAGCATCTAATAAAATTTCAGCAAAGCTTTTCACTGAATTCACGGCCACAAAGTAAAAGGGGATGAGGAAAATCAGTCCAATGATAATCCCAATAATTTCAAGTGTAAAGGTTCTACCTGTATATTTTCGGTTCACTATGCCTCAACCTCCCTTTTCTTCGTAGATAATACTTGAACGGTCGTGAAAATCGCGACAACTAGGAAGAATAATATCGATTTTGCAGTTCCCAATCCATAACGATTATGGAGGAACGCTTCTTGATAAATATTGATAGCAACTGATTGTGTTGAGTTGAACGGTCCCCCACCAGTTAACGATAGATTCAAATCAAAGATTTTGAATGCCATTGATATCGTAAGGAAGAAGCAAATTGTAAATGCTGGTAGAATCAATGGGATCAGGATATTTTTTAGAATCGACCAGCTATTGGCTCCGTCTATTTTCGCTGCCTCCAATAGAGAAGTATCAACCCCTTGTAATGCAGCGATATAAATGACCATCATATACCCGCTGATTTGCCATGCAAAGACAATCACAATTCCCCAAAATGCTGTTGTTTCATCGCCAAGCCAAGCGAGCTTAAAGAATGGAATATTTGTGATCGCACCAACTGATGCAAATCCTTTTACAAAAATAAATTGCCAGATAAACCCTAATAATAATCCCCCAATCACATTCGGGATAAAATAAACAGTTCGTAGGATGTTCTTCGTTTTGAGTGCAGCATTTAACAAAAGTGCTAGACTAAATCCAATCAGATTACTGATGATCACAGCAGCAAACATGAATTTCGTGGTAAAAATAAATGAGTTCACGAATTTATCGTCATTTGTAAAAATCTTAATATAGTTCTCTAACCCTACCCATTCAATGTTTGAACTAATCCCGTTCCATGATGTAAAAGAATAATAGATTCCCATAAAGAACGGAAGGATTTGAATGACGAGGAAAAACAATAGCGCTGGACCAACAAAAGCAGCGTAGCTTAGAACTTTTTTTAATGTAGCCTTTCTCTTTAATGCAACTTGTGCTTTTGTCGTAGCACTTGCTTGAGGATCAATTTTCATATTCATTTGCTCACCCCTTTTATCTTGTAAACGCTTTCTTTATTTATTCATTATAGATGATGTAAGCGTTTGTTTAGGGTATCTTAATTGACTAAAAGAGTATACTATGTTGACCTTCTAATCACAAAATCGTCCACTCCACATAAAAAAAGCCTCCATCGCGCAATGATGAAGGCTGTCTCATTCTAAATATTCTCTTGTTTCAATCCATCAATAATGTTCTCGTTCTTAATCTTGCCGATCGAATACAGCATAGCTGAACTTACGATAATAAAAATAGCGACAATAACAAATAGGATATTCAGCCAAGGTAAAGTAAAATTATACGAAAATGTTTCACTTACTGACCTATAGATTAAGAACATAACTGCGATACTAATTGGTAGACCGTATAATAGCGCCTTAACACCATAGAAGATACTTTCATAGTTTATCATCTTATTAAAGCCTTTCGGTGTCATTCCAACTGACTTCAGCATCGCAAATTCACGCTTCCGCAGGGAAATACTTGTTGAGATCGTGTTAAAGATATTTGCAATCGAAATCAAGGAAATCAAAGTGATAAATCCATAAGTAAATACCGACATAATCGTGATGATTTGTTGTTCCTGTTGTCTATGCTGATGTACATTGAATACATTCATATTTGATGGTACTAGTTCTTCAAGTGCTTTTTGTGTCACTGTAGTATCGTCACTATTCATATAGAGAGAGGCACTCGCATATTTATCGTCCTTATCTCCCATGAAATGATTCATCGTTTCAAGCGGGACAATAACATCTAGTCCTCCAATACTTGCTGAAAATACCCCAATCGGCACCTCTGCTGTTAATGCACCAATTTGAATTTCCGCAATCGGACTTGTTTCGCTCGTTTCATAATCTAATAAGTTAAGATTTAGCTTATCACCTTCAGTAGCTTTGATTGACTCCGATACCATGAACTTAGATGCTTCATAATCATAATAAGATATTTCATCAATCACAATCGCAGTTGGTTGTTCCGGATCCTTGAACTGCTCCAAGTCTGCTCCAATCTTGGTTGCAAAGGCACTAAAACTCGCTTCATCTAACCCATACACATTTACATAATATTCATATTTTCCATCAGTAGCAGAGAAAGACTCTTTGTTATCATACATTTCTTTCGGTAGGTCCTCTTCATCAATCAATGTATGGAGCGACGTTTTCTTCTGGATGCTATACTCAGTGATATTATCCAATTGAGTTAACTGCTCAAATTTTGCGATATCCTCAGTATCCCCCGTTACAGAGAAATCAAAATTAATGCCATCTTGTGAAAGCTCAACCGATTTCCCTAAGCTTGCGGTAAAATAGGAAACCGACAAGAATAGAATGATACTAATAACAAGTGAGAAGACCGTCGCTTGATATCTTCTTTTATTTCTCTTCATATTCTTCAAACCAATTTCAGCTTCTATTCCAAATATTCTTCGGACAAGCTTCGATGTTTTCACCGTTTTCCTTGATAATTTCACATCCTGGGTTTGGCGAATCGCATCAATGGCTGAAATCTTCGATGCTTTTCGAGCTGGCAAATACGTTGATATAAATATCGTAACAATTGAGATAAGTGAAGCCACCACAACCAAAACAGGTGTGACAACAACTTGGAGCTTTTCTGAGACTCCTAACGCATCTCCAATAAATGTATTAAGGAACATAAATGTTACAGTGATACCACCAATTCCAGCTAGTATCCCAAGTGGAATACTAATGACTCCAATCACAGCCCCTTCGAAAAAGACTGAGTTTCGTTTTTGCTTTTTGGTTGCTCCCACACTTGAAAGCATCCCTAAATGTCTAGCACGCTCAGACACACTAATCGCAAAGGCATTATAGATCAACGAGACTGAACCTATAATAATGATAGTCATAATAATGGCAAGCAAGGAGTATAAAGTAACACGTAAATTATCATGATTTGTTACCCCATAAAAACGAAGTAAATCTGAATTATAACTAACTTGTTCAATATTATTCTGTTTGGCAAGCTCTTCAGCATGTTTATAGAGAGAACCGTTTACTTTTTCCAGAACAACAACAGCATCTACAACATCTGTCGGTGCAAGTGAAGCTTTATCAATATAATTTATCATTGTATAGCCTGGTGACCAAACAGGCTCCCACTCTGGTTGCTTGATGGTACCAACAATCGTAAATGTTTCAGTTGATTCAATTTGTAACTCTTCAATGACTCCATCAGAACTTGCTTGGAGAGAGTCGCTCTGTCCTAATGGTTCACTTCTTCCTTCTGCGTATCGTTGACCAATATCAAGCGTCAATTCATCACCGATTTTATAGCCATTCCCCGTATCCTGAGCGATTTTCTCTGAGATGACGACTTCATTTTTCGCCATTGGAAGACGTCCCTCACTTACCTCGATTGGAAACTGCTGTAACCCTTGTATATTGTATTCTTTGACAAAGATATAAGGCTTGTCTTTCAGGGTAGCTCCCTCTAATTCGGCATAGCCTCGGTCAGTAGAAAGAACTAACGTTTTTGTTTGACTATCTTTTTCAATCGCTTCGATCTGATCGATGTTTACATTTTTATACTTAACATGCCATTCTCCATCCATAGCAATAGCTTGTCTTTTCAATAAGTCCAAAAAAGACTCACCAAGCGTTGCAACTGCTGTAACCATCGCAACTGAGATAATGACACCAATAATCGTTACAAGCGTTCGTTTTTTATTTTCCTTTAAGTGACGTAATGTCAGTTTGTTGATGATGTTCACGGACGAATCACCTCATCCTTAGCAACCTTTCCGTCCTCAATTGTAATCACACGATCAGCCTGTAATGCAATTCGCTCATCATGAGTAATAACAATCAGCGTCTGATTATAGGTTTTATTAAACATTTTCAACAGCTCCATAATCTCGCCACTATTCTTACTATCCAGGTTCCCTGTTGGCTCATCGGCTAGCATAATCGCAGGATTACTAATTAACGCTCTCCCAATCGATACACGCTGCTGCTGCCCACCTGATAACTGATTCGGCAAATGATTCAAGCGCTGACTTAACCCTAATATCGAAACAATATCCTCAAACTGCTTCCGATCTACTTTTTGTTCATCTAATAACATAGGCAGAGTAATATTTTCCTCTACTGTTAAAATCGGAATCAAATTATAAAATTGATAAATTAACCCGATTTGTCTTCTTCTAAAAATCGCTAATTGTGTTTCGTTTAGATCATAAATATCAGTATTATCAACTAGAACCTTACCATTCGTTGGTCGATCCACCCCACCTAATAAATGAAGCAGAGTTGATTTCCCTGACCCTGATGGTCCAATAATCGCAACAAATTCACCCTTCTTAATTGAAAATGAAATATCATCGAGCGCCTTAACAGCAGTCTCACCCTTGCCATAAACCTTAGACAGATGTTCTATTTTTAAAATATCCATTGTTTCGCCTCCAAATGTTGATGTTGACTAAAGTATATCTGCCTAATATGACTATTAAGTGACTAGAAAAGTGACAATTTATTCACTTAAGCCCGCTTGTAGAATTTCAGTTGAAATGCTGTTCCCTTTCCGGTCTCACTCTTCACTTCAATATCCCCCTGCTGACTAGTAATAATACTATAGGCCATCGCAAGGCCAATACCAACACTATCCTCACCAGCATTTTTTCCTTTATAAAAGCGTTTGAATATATAGGGAAGATCTTCTCTCGCAATCCCTTTGCCATTATCTTTGATCGTGATTTCGGTGAATAGCGCATTTTCAGAAAAAGTGATTGAAATCTCTCCCCCTTCCTTCGTATGCTCTACACAGTTCTTTAATATATTTATGATTGCTTCTGTCGTCCAATTGAGATCACCAATGAAAGAAACAGAATTCTCACCTGTCACTTTTAAATTTTGCTGTTTAATATCCATTGGAATTAATACTGGTTCTACTGCCCTTTGAATGACTTCATTAACATAGACTTGATTCTTTTTAAAAACAATCGTCCCTGCATCCATTTTCGATAGCTTTAATAATGAAGAAACTAGCCACTCCATTCGTTCTAATTGAATTCGGATATGATGAGTAAATTCCGTTCGTTTTGCCTCATCCAGCTTCTTATCACTTAATAGATCCGCCATCACCATCATTGACGTCAGAGGCGTCTTCAATTGATGAGAAATATCAGAGATTGCATTCGTCAACTTCACTTTGTCCTGTTCCAAATAGGAGCTATGCTCTGAAAGCATATTCGTAACTTTATAAATATCGCTTTTTAAAATACTCAACTCACCCTCGAAGTTATCTCGAACGTCTAAGCCATAATCCCCGTTACTAATACGGCGCAGGTAACTTGAGAGCTTCGCAATTTCCTGGTACCTCCATTTTGTAAAAATCAAACTGCAACCGACGAAAATAAGCGACGTGATTAAAACGAACATCGCAGCTTGAGTTGATAGAAGGAAAGCAGTAGCAACAGTCGTCAACAGAGTAATAGAGCATAAAATCAGGATATACCATTTGATTTCTCGATTTCGTAGCATGTTAATTTCCCACCTTGTAACCCATTCCACGTACTGTTTTTATAATTGTTGGCTGCCCCGGGTTGTCCTCCAGCTTTTCTCTCAATCTCTTAATGTACACAGTCAAAGTGTTGTCGTTCACGAAATCTCCAGCTACATCCCAAATACGATCAAGGAGCTGAGCTCTCGTGAGAACTTGTCCAATATGATTAGCAAAAATCAGGAACAGTCGATACTCTAAAGCAGTCAACGAGACCTCTTCTCCATTTTTATAAACCTTTCCTTCTAATGTATTGATTCGAATATTCTCTATCTCAATATCTGTTTTCGGTTGTTGCGTTTGCTGCTTATTGTAACGACGTAAAACAGACTTAATCCTAGAAAGTAGCTCACGAATACGAAAAGGCTTCGTAATATAATCATCCGCTCCCATATCAAGACCCATCACGACATTCACTTCATCATCAAAGGCCGTAAGAAAAATGACAGGCTTGTCACTACGCTTCTTCACCATTTCACATAACTCATAGCCACTGCCATCAGGGAGTGACAAATCAAACATACATAAATCTATCTCATCCATTTGCGTCATGAGAACCTCTTTTGCGGATTCCACATTGTGACACAGAATCGTCTCATAGTCCTCCTGACGCAAGGAATATTCCAGTCCCATCGCAATCGTCTTATCATCTTCAACCAATAACACCTTCATGACCAACATCCTAACCTGGGTATTTTCTTTTATCATATTTGATTATGAGGGGCTCGTCAAAATGGACGAGGCTTATCAGCTAGAGTCTGACGGTGGGCTTTCGTTGAATCATGATGCAGCTTCATCGAATGATTCTGTTCTTCCGTTGAATTATGCTGAACTTTCGTCAGATTCCTCTCTCTTTTCGTTGAATTAGCTTTCTCAGCCAGAAAGGCGGAGGCCTTTCGTTGAATCACGCTACTCTTTCGTCGGATTCCGCTTCACTTCCGTTGAATTCTTACCACTTTTCGTTGAATCAAGCTTCCTCAGACAGAAAGGCGGAGGCCTTTCGTTGAATCATACTGCTTTTCCGTTGAATTGCACTCCACTTTCGTTGAATTCCTACCACTTTTCGTTGAATTAGCTTTCTCAGCCAGAAAGGCGGAGGCCTTTCGTTGAATCATACTGCTTTTCCGTTGAATTGCACTCCACTTTCGTTGAATTCCTACCACTTTTCGTTGAATGAATCTTCAAAACCAGAAATGCGGAGGCCTTTCGTTGAATCATACTGCTTTTCCGTTGAATTGCACTCCACTTTCGTTGAATACTTACCACTTTTCGTTGAATTAGCTTCCTCAGCCAGAAAGGCGAAGGCCTTTCGTTGAATCATGCTACTTTTCCGTTGAATTGCACTCCACTTTCGTTGAATTCCTACCACTTTTCGTTGAATGAATCTTTAAAAACAGAAAGGCGGAGGCCTTTCGTTGAATCATACTGCTTTTCCGTTGAATTGCACTCCACTTTCGTTGAATACTTACCACTTTTCGTTGAATTAGCTTCCTCAGACAGAAAGGCGATTGCCTTTCGTTGAATCACGATACTCTTTCGTCGGATTCAGCTACACTTTCGTCGGATTCCAACCGCTTCCCCGTCTCCACTTCCCTAATCCGGACAAATCATGTCCCATTCATCGTGCCTGTCACCAAAAAAAGCGACAAGAGAACATATCCCTTGTCGCTTTCTACCATTCTATTTACAAATTCTCTACAGCTGCTCTTTCAATCGCCAGCCCCTTCATGTAGCGTTGCATAAATTGTTCAAAGCCTTCTACATCCTTTGGATCAGGGGATATCGTCGTTCCCGCTTCTCCTGCAAAGACCTTCTCATTTAGAAACTCGTCTAATGTTTCTTCACCATTTTTATTAATCATATAAGCAGCAAGCAGGGCAATTCCCCACGCTCCGCCTTCACCTGCTGTTTCCATGACAGATACAGGCGTATTAAGGGCAGCCGCCATAATGCTTTGTCCCACAGCTTTTGTCTTGAACAAGCCACCATGACCAAGAATTTCATCCAACTTCACTTTTTCTTCTTTTAATAGAATATCCATGCCAATTTTCAATGCACCTAATGCCGTGAATAAATGTACACGCATGAAGTTTGGTAATGTGAAATTGCTATCAGAAGAACGAACAAACAATGGACGACCTTCTTCAAAATGAGTCATATGCTCACCTGATAGATACCCATAAGCTAATAAGCCTCCAGCATCTGGGTCACCTTGAAGAGCTAAATGATAGAGTGTTCCATATAACTGGTTCATATCCACATTCATACCCATCGCTTTTGAAAATTCCTCAAACAGTCCCACCCAAGCATTCAAGTCCGAGGAGCAGTTATTCGAATGAGCCATTGCAACTAAATGTCCTGTAGGCGTTGTTACAAGGTCAATCTCTGAATATACTTTTGAAAGCTCTTTTTCCAGGACAACCATGGCAAATACAGAGGTTCCAGCAGATACATTACCAGTTCGCTTCGCTACACTATTTGTCGCAACCATGCCAGTCCCAGCATCACCTTCTGGTGGACAAAGTGGAATACCAGCCTGCAGTGCTCCACTAGGATCTAATAATCTTGCACCAACTTCTGTCAGTACCCCAGCATTTTCCCCTGCGACTAGCACGTTGGGAAGGATATCTTCAAGCTTCCATGGTAGATTCCTAGATTCAATCAACTCATTGAACTGATTCATCATCGTTTGATTGAAGCTCTTCGTATTTAAATCAATTGGGAATACCCCAGAAGCTTCTCCAACCCCAAGCACCTTCTCACCAGTTAATTTCCAATGAACATAACCCGCTAGTGTTGTTTGGAAGCTAATCTCTGAAACATGCTCTTCCTGATTTAAGATCGCTTGATATAAATGTGCGATACTCCATCGTTGTGGAATTTGATAGTTAAATAGGCTTGTTAACTCTTTTGAAGCTTGTTCCGTTATATTGTTTCGCCAAGTACGGAAAGGAACAAGGAGCTCTCCCTCTTGATCAAAAGCCATATACCCATGCATCATCGCACTAAAACCAATTGACCCAACCGTCTTAAGAGTCACTCCGTATTGCTGCTTCACATCGTTTGCCATCTTTTGATAGCTGTCTTGTATACCGTTCCAAATATCCTCCACACTATATGTCCATATATTGTTCACATAACTATTTTCCCAATCATGACTACCAGACGCGATTGGTGCATGATTTTCACCAATAAGTACTGCTTTAATTCTAGTAGAACCAAGTTCAATCCCAAGTACTGTTTTGCCACTCTCAATGGAATTTCTTATCTCAACACTCATGAAATTTTCCTCCAATAATAGATTAAACGCTTTCATTTTATGTCCTAATAATACCATAGTTGTAAGACCTAATCATTACTAAACATGTAAAAATTCCGCAAAATTGAATGACACTATAAAGTCATATTTGTCATCTACTATTAATATAAGTCATAAAACCTCTCACATCTGAACCCTGTCAATAGCATTATTCTAGTAGATTCTACCTCTTTTACTAAAACGTGTACCAACTAGAAAATAAATACAATTCTATCTAATCTAGTTATTTTTCAATGAATTGATAGAAATGTAACTAGGAGGAAAGTTATAAGTCGATATCTATAGGAAAAGTCTTCCTCAAATATTACAAAATTCGCGTGCTATGATGTGGAGGTATCACAAACGGTACACAACAAGGAGGATTCAAAATGAAAAAAACGGTCGTATCATTCGTTGTAGCAGGTGCATTATTGGTGACAGTACCATTAGCAAGCTCTGCTGCAGAGAATACAAATGCATCAAAAGTAGTTGAAAGTCATTACTCTGTAGGTGTAAACAACTCTACGAATTGGAATGACTTCATTCAAAGCATACTTAAAAAATACTATTCTCATAATGTACAAACTGCGCCAACGGTTCAACAACCATCACAACCAAAGGCACCTGAACCTGTTGAAGAAAAACCAGTGGCTCAACAGCCATCTGCGCAGCAGCCTACAGAACAACCAAAGGACACAACAAATCAGGCTTCTAATTCTTTAAGTCAGTTTGAACAAGAGGTTGTTACTTTAACAAATAGTGAACGAGCAAAGCATGGCTTGAAGCCTTTACAGATTGATTTAAAGGTAAGTGAAGTAGCTAGACATAAATCTGCTGATATGAAGAGCAATGGCTATTTCTCTCATACAAGCCCAACTTACGGATCTCCATTTGAAATGATGAAGCAATTTGGCGTACAGTATCGTGCAGCAGGCGAAAATATTGCGATGGGCCAACGCTCACCACAAGAGGTTGTCACTGCTTGGATGAATAGTGAAGGTCATCGTAAAAATATCCTAAGCTCTAACTTTACTCATATTGGTGTTGGTCATGTAGAGGGTAATTATTGGACTCAAATGTTTATTGGAAAATAAAACTAGTTCGTTTTCAAGGTGTTTTCACCTTTTTATATAGTAGCACTCAGGACAAAACCTGCCTGAGTGCTTTTTTATCTTAATCATGCAAATCGACTCTAGGTTTGATGACCTTGAATTGGTCCTCTGTCTCCTCTATTTCATAAATCTTCGCACGAGATTCGGGGGTGCTGAATGGATGATGAAGAGTAAGCATCCAGTTCCCTTCAAAAGTTTTGAAAAGCATCCCATGACCACTGTCCCCATACACTAACGGATCAAGCTGCTCCCAAGGCCCCTCTAATTTTCCTGATGTCGATCTGGCCATCGTTTGAACATATCCTTCCTTGTTGTAGCTTGACCAGAGCATAATCAGGTGACCACCTTTCGTTCGGTATAACTGACATCCGTCCGATACGTAAACAGAGGGCTTCACCTCAGGCTTTCGTTCACGATTGATCCACGGGGCATCCGATGCTTTAAAAAGATGTATTGGTTCACCAACAGCTTCAGATAAATCATCCTTTAATTTGATTGCCTCAAATGTTCCATCAATGACCTGTATCCACTCATGACAATAGACCATCCATGGATGTCTTTCTTCATCCTCATACAGCGTACCATCTAGTGTCATAAACTCTCTAGGTGGCACTGGTCCATCTGTTTTTAATAATTTAAATGGACCTTCTGGTGAGTTACATATGGCAATACTTGTTCCACGAAGATGATTTGTATGCCAAACCTCAGGTGCTTCTGCTATAATTGTATCGCTATTATGTAGCGTAACAAACAAATAATAATTTCCTTTATATTCATGGACTTCTGGCGCCCATGTACCATGCCTTGGATGTGCCCAAGTGCCATCAGGGATTTCGAAGACGACATAAGGACCTTCCCACTCTAGTAAGTCTGTACTTTTATACATAAGTACTCCATTTCTTTCTAAATCGGTTAAACCTGGAATTCCAGTTGTATATAAATAGTAAGTACCTGTTTCTTTATGTGCAAGAATAAATGGGTCATGAGCAGGTATATCTTTTAGCCTGTGACCCTTTTTTGGATTTGACGTATCAGAGGCATCATTATATGGCATTTTTGTCGCTCCTTTCTTTTCACTAGGCTATTTTCGTATATATTGTTGCTTTGAATACCGCAGCCTTTCACTAAAGCGGGGTCCATAAAGTGATGAGCCCCACAAATCATTAATCTGTCCAAACCAATTACTTCACTTCAATTTCTACAGATGAGCTTTCCAATTGTGCTGACGTTGTCTGTAAGCGAATCGTTCCTGGTTGATCTGTAGCTTGCACATAGATTAATAGCTTCCCATGATAAGCCTTTCTAGATGTAGTCTGATATTCTTGATGGCTTTCTGGATTACTACATTCAATCCCTATAATCTTACCTGGCCCTTCAATTGTACAATCGATTTCATGATCAGCTGCATACACAAGATTATTTTCTTGATCAAGGATGTTAACCTCTATATGTGCTACATCTTGTTTATCTGCTTTTAATGATTGAGTATCAGAATCGAGTCTTATTTTAGTAGGTGAATTAGCAGTTGTTAACTCATGTGCACAGCTTACATTCCCGTTTCTCATCCCAATCGCTTTTATTGTCCCTCTAGCAAATGGGATATCCCAATAGATTGATCCACTAGTGAAGTCTTCTCGTTTTTTAATACCAAAGGATTTCCCATTTAACTGTAAGTCAACCTCAGGGCAATTTGTACAGCATGCGACTCTTACAACTTCGCCCTCTTTCCCACTCCAATCACAAACCACCTCATGATCCCAATAGATGTCATCACGGTCTTTCTCAGCCTTAGTCATACCTAAATGAACCATATCTGTTTCTGACCAATGACTTTGTTTGAAGTAAAACAACGGCTTTTTGAAGCCAGCTAGATCAAGCAATCCAGGAGTTGCATGACGAATTGGCCAACCACGCGCTTCTCCTAAATAGTCAATCCCTGTCCAGATAAATTGCCCTGAGATGAAGTCATTCTTTTCTACAGCTAACCAAACCTCATGATTCCGTCCATTTTCACTTCCGTAAATCACACGATTAGGATAGTTTTCATGATCTTCATCATACAAAAATTCTTGATAATTATAGCCAACTACATCAAGTGCTTCCGGAAATTCCGTTTCATTTGACATGATGACACTAGCTAAAGCAGCCGTAACAGGTCGGGTTGGGTCATACTCCTTGACAACTCCCGCTAACCTTTTCGCGATAGCTCCCATACCCTTTGCTTCAGGTTTGTCTGCTCTATATCTTTCTTTAAGTACCGGATGCGAGTAAGGATCATTCGGATAATCAATTTCGTTCCCGATACTCCAGAATACAATTGATGGATGATTGCGATCTCGCAGAATCATATCTCGCAAATCGATTTCGGCCCAATCAGCAAAGTCTGAGGCATAACCGTCTAAGGATGGCTCTCCCTTATTCCATCCCTCTACCCACTTATTCTTCGGAAACTCCCACTCATCAAAGGCTTCATCCTGCACTAGGAATCCATATGAATCGCACATATCTAATAATTCAGGGGATGGAGGATTGTGACTCATTCTAATGGCATTTACTCCCGCTTCTTTTAATAGCTGTAATCTTCTATGCCAGACTTTATCTGGTACGGCTGCCCCAAGACACCCCGCCTCATGATGAATGCAAACACCCTTCATTTTGATATTCACATCATTAAGAAAAAATCCTTTATCCACATCGAAATGGAAATACCTAATACCAAGTGGAGTCGTCTCAGTATCAATGACTACACCATCCCGTATCACGCTTGTTTCTACTTTATATAAATATGGGGTTTCTATTGACCAAAGGTTTGGTTGATTTAGAATGAGTGAATCAGAAAATTCCTGTTCATCATTTCCTTGGATGAGTTGATCTGATAAAGTCGTAACAACCTCTTTGCCAGTAGCATCACTGATTTTATGCTGAAGCTGGATGTGAGCTAACTGACTTTGTTCATTGCTAACTGTTGTTTGAATCTTAATTTCGGCTCTCGAGGTTGATACATTCGGTGTGGTGACGAAAATTCCGTAAGGTTTGATATGTAGTTTATCTGTAATATTCATAAACACATTCCGATAAATACCAGACCCTGTATACCAACGTGAATCAGCAAAGTCTGTGTGGTCGACCTTCACTGCGATGATATTTTCTTGACCATCGAATTGTAGAAACGGGGTTAAATCATATTGAAAGGAGCTGTATCCATATGGTCTTTTACCTAGGTAATGTTCATTTATCCACACTTCACTATTTTTATAGACCCCATCAAATTGAATGACGACCTTTTTGCCATCTATTGAACTAGGAATTGTAAAGCTTTTTCGATACCAACCAATTCCTCCTGGTAAATATCCCGTTGAGCTTGCATATTCTTTTTTAAAAGGGCCTTCGATGCTCCAATCATGTGGTAGGTCTAATGTACGCCAAGCTGAGTCATCGAATTGTTTTTTATAAGCTGTATTATTATCATCTTTTAAAAACTTCCAATCACTTGTAAATAATCGACTCTTTGCTGATAAATCCCATTCTTGACTTAATAGTTTTTCATTCATATACCTTCCACCCCTTGGCTAAGTTTCCTTAAAATCTAGGTTTTCACATTAACTATATCCATCTCAAGGTGATAAATAAAAGGCCATCAACCATAACTGATAGCCTTTTATTACTAGGCTGTTTTCGTATATAAAGCCGCAGCCTGAATACACTCCGCGTCCTGTGGGGTGACTGGTGAGCCTCCTCGTCGCTTACGCTCCTGTGGGGTCTCACTTTGGCCACGCATCCCACGGGAGTCTCCGTGTATTCAGGCTGCTTGATTTCTTCAATTAATTGTGTTTAATAACACACTTTAGAATACAGATTTTACTAAACGAAATCCAAATTAATTACCTTCTACAAGTTTTTTATATTCATCCATTTGTTTTTGGATTTCATTTAGGACTTTTTCATAGCCAGCTGCTTCTAAGCGCTTTCGGAAATCCTCGACTGCTTTTTCTGGGTCTCCTGCTTTACCAAAAGCAATCGCAGGTACCATTTGTGCTGTTACCTGTGATAGTGATGAAATTTCGGCGTCTACTGGAGTACTATCAAATACAAATCTTCCATAAGGAAATGGTTTCTTAATTTTATCGTATTCTGCATAGATTTCTGGCATTCCTTCCCATCTATCAACACTTGGAATCTCAAACTTATCGACTCGACCACCCCAGAAGTTTGAAGCAAATGAATCTTTAGTTTCATCATAGCCTTCAGGTCGAACACGTTTTCCATCAACGATTTCGTATTGAACTCCTTCAATTCCATAGTTAAATAAGTGGTAGATTTCTTCATCATTACGAAGCAAATCATAAACCATTAGAGCGCGCTCTGGGTTTTTACTATGAGTACCAACAGCTGTTGCACCATGAGTAATAGACATGGAAATTAAATTATCACGAGTATCTGACCATGCAAAGATATCAATTTCTGAACCTGGCTGTTTCAGGTCCATTTGTGGGCGTAGTGATGAGAATGTTTCAGTATGATGCTGATCTGCTCCTGTTTTTCCAGCTTGGAATAAGGCACGAGTGTCACCTTTGTAGTTCAACACATCTGCACGCCAATAACCTTTATCTGCCCAATCCTTCATCATCTTCGCATAATCTATGAATAGATCATCGAAGATTGGACTAGTGATTGTATAAGGATTTTCATAAGATTCCGCCCAATAAATTGGGAATACTCCTGTTGCAATTGGTAGTTCAATTTGGTCTGAGTAAGAAGTTGTATAGCCCCATGCTGTTGTAACATTTGTTCCTGGTGTATCCCAAGGAATGACTCCTGGTTTATGATCAATAATTCCTTGGAAGTATTCTCCTAACATTTCGAAGTCTTCAATTGGCTCATTAATGCCAAATTCCTTCGCCCAGTCCGTACGGTAGAAGAATCCGTGGTTTACCCACTGTGTAAAAGAATCCTCTGGAATCATCACAATTTTGTCATTGTATTTCGTTTGTTCCCAGCTTTCTTCAGAAACCTCTGCCCATGTTTGTGGTGCATAGATTGGTAGAAGCTCAGTAATATCCTTAAACGCTCCTTTTTGTGCGTTGCCCCATGCATCTAACCAGTCGGTAGCAGTAATGATGAGGTCAACTGGTTCACCAGAGGCAAGCGTTAGATTATACTTCGTCATATAATCAGCCCATTCAATCCACTTCAACTCAAGATGAGCATTTACTTTTTCCTTCAATTTCGCATTTACTTGCTCCATCACCTTTTCTAATTGCCCATTTGTCGGTTTATCTCCTAGCATCATGTAGGTGACAGTTACAAATTCAGATGTATCTATTTCACCATTTTCATCAACTGTTGTACCTGGCTTTGCTGAGCTTGATTGATTTGATGAATTACATGCAACAAGAGTAAAAGCCAACAACATAGACATCATTAGTACTAAGATTTTTTTGATTTTCAATTTTACTACCTCCCCTTTTAAGTTCATTTCTTAATTTTATGAAATGAGGAAAAACCTCATAGCATACGTTCATCATCCTTTTACTGCACCAATTGTGATCCCTTTGATAAAGAACCTTTGTACAAATGGATAGAAGAGTATAACTGGCCCAGTAGCAATAACAGCCGTTGCCATCTTCATTGATTCCAAAGGGATATCCTGTGGTGGTACATTTGAGGCTGCGGCTGAATTTCGAATGAAATCAGCACTTGTGATTACGTTATAGAGAAATAACTGTAATGGCCGATAGTCCATATTTGGTGAAAGGAATAGCATGGAGTTATACCACTCATTCCAATACCCTAAGGCAATAAATAAACCTATTGTTGCCAAGGCTGGTGTAGACATCGGTAGGATTAATCTCAAAAAGATTGTAAAATCACCGGCACCATCCATCTTCGCAGATTCTGTAATTTCATTCGGAATTGATTTTGTGAAGGCTTTCATCATGATGATTAAGAAAGGACTCAGTAAGCCTGGAAGCAAGACAGCAAGATAATTATCTTTTAGATGAAGATACTGTGTCACTAAGAGATAGAATGGAACAAGTCCACCAGAGAACAGAGTTGTAAAGTAGATATAAAACGAAATTTTATTACGGAACAAGAAATCTTGACGTTGTAAGGCATAACCTGTCATGGCAACAATGAACAACCCTACAGCAGTTCCGACAACGGTAATTAGCATGGTTACGACATAGGATCCAATGACAAGCCGTGGATTTCTGAAGACAATTTCATATGCAAATGTTGAAAACTCCTTTGGCCAAAGTGAAAAGCCATGTTCCATAATCGCACCTTCAGATGAGAACGAAGATGACACAATCAACACAAAGGGCAAAAGACAGCTGATAGCAAACAACCCTATAAAGCAATATCCAACTACTCGAACGATAATTGTAGAAAAATCGATGTTACGTCTGACTGTATTTTCCATTGAATGATCCCTCCTTTAGAACAATGAATTTTCTGGTGACACTTTTTTAACAATCCAGTTAGCTGTTATAACAATCATGAATCCAAAAATCGATTGATATAAACTCACTGCACTTCCCAGTGAAAAGTTAAAATTCGTCATCAAGGTACGGAAGACGTAGGTTTCAATAATGTCTGTTGTTGGATAGAGCATTGTATTATTTGCACCGACGAGGTTATAAAATAAACCAAAATTCCCTTTCAATACTCCACCAAGAGAGAATAACAGTAAGATGATAAATGTTGGCTTCAGCCATGGAATGACGATATATCTAATTCGTTGGAATGCATTCGCTCCATCAATTTCAGCAGCTTCGATAATTGATTTATCAAGCCCCATAATGGCTGCGAAATAGACAATCGATCCATAACCAGTAGACTGCCAAAGGAAGGTAATAACAATGATGTATGGCCAAATCGATGGGTTTGAGTACGTTTGAACTGGGTCTAGACCAACCATTTTCAAAAATGAATTAAGGACACCATAATCGTAACTAAGGATGTTATAAGCTAAAAGTCCAACAAGAACTGCTGAGATAAAGTGAGGCAGGAACATCAAGGTTTGAGATACTTTTTTGAACCATTTGTTTGTCAATTCGTTCAGCATAATAGCTACAGCGATTTGCAGAAAGTTACCTAATACAATGAAAGCAAGATTATAGGCGATGGTATTGAATGTTAGCTTCCATAAATCACCTGTCATTACTAGGAAGCGAAAGTTATCAAGCCCTACAAAGGCACTCTTAAATATTCCAAGAGAATAATCATAGTTTACAAATGCGAGATAGAGTCCAGGCATTGGTAAATAAGCGAAAATAGCAAAGAATATGATAGCAGGCATACACATCAGGATGAGCGTTCGATTCTTCCAAATACTTCTAAATAATGAAGGCTTGTTTATTGGCACCTCAACTACAGGTGCCTTTGATTTCTCAGTAACAGATTCCATATAAATCCCCCCTAAACAATTGATTTTGAGTGAAAAATAGTATTCTACTTACAGAAACAGGTTTCACAATTCGATACTTAACATCCTAGTAAAATAGCCTCATTTGAAATCGGTTTCATTTTAAAAATACTCTTAATCTGTTTTTATTCATAACACATTTAATCAATAAAACTCACGAATCACATATGTAAGCGGTTACTTAAGTCTAATTATATTTTGGGGTTCTTAAAAAGTAAATACAAATTTTTTGACTATTTTAAATTTTTTCTTCCGGAATTTCTATAATAGAAATCGGTTTCATTTATATTTATACAATGAAAAGAAACTATTTGGTCTCTTAATTAAACTATCCTAACCTCGAGACCAAATAGACATGTATAAATCTTATAGTTGAATTCCTATCAGCTTATATGAATAAGAATACGTTCGATTCGCAAACAGTGTGAAGTCTGGATGTGTTCTTTGTCCCCAGCTATTATCTCCACCTACACCCATTTGCTTGTAATTTATCCGTACGACAGTTTTGTCGCTAGAAGGTAACTTATATCCGTGATCATGCTCCTCAAGCTCAAATGGTGTGTATGGTAAAGCGTTCACCTCTAAAGTAGGACTTCCAATTATTTTAAAGCCGATTCCTTGTTGATTCGTAAGAAGTGCCCATCTGACACCTACTTTGTTTCCGCACTCCTGTGGTCGTAAGTATGGTACATATTGATCCTTTACCTTCCCAGTATATAGACCGATTTTCGCACCCTTTTCCTTATCCCAATAGTTTTCATAGGGTCCTTTTCCATACCATGAGATCGTATCAAATGAGCCATCTAACGTAGCAATCATTCCAATCTCAGGGATTTCTGGTAGGTCTTGGCCAGGTAGTAGGTCATAATCCACTTTCACTCCCCCATCACCAGTGATGGTATAGACCATTCTGCAAGCTGACATAACAGTTGGCAAACTAAAGCTGACCGTAATTATTGTTGTTGAAGCATTTACTTCTTCCACAATAAATGAAGTTAGACGTTTATGATTTCCAGCTTCTCTCCAGACAGAACTGCGCTGATCCAATTTACTTCCTCGATCATTATCAGTCATTGCACGCCAGAAATTCACATCTAATTCATTGGTAAGAATTTGTTCACCCTTGAAGATATAGGAGTGCAATCTTCCATTGGTTTTATTAAAAACAACTTCAAAATCAGCACCCTTAATCGCTACACTCTTTTCAGTGTGCAAGACTTGTGTTTGAGGTAAACTGATCGACTTTTGCTCTGTAGCTTGATTCACGACAGGAATAATAAATTGTTCAAAAGCAACCTCATGATTTTTCTCAGCCCATCCATTGTCATCTTTCAATTGAAGGCTAAGTGTTAAAATGTATTCATCACCCGCTTTGCAAGGCTTAGGTAGTGAATAATCTATGTTCACTGTCCCATCAGAGCATGGCTCTACATTACTTTCAGATATTCCTGTTTGAATCACCACACCATTTTCAGCTAACTCCCAAACTAGTTCAAATTCCTTGAGATTAGTAAATAAGTAATTATTCTTAACATCAACAAGACCTTCTTCTAGATTATTTACCGTAAAACGGACATTCTGATAACACTTCTTCACCTCAATAATTTTCGGTGAAATTGTGCCATCTGCAAAGATTAATCCATTTCCAGAGAAGTTTCCATCATGTGGGCTTTCTCCAAAATCGCCACCATAAGCTAGGAATGGGATCCCATCCTTTGTCTTTGTTTCCAATGCTTGATCCTTCCAGTCCCAAATAAATCCACCTTGGATGATTGGATGTTTCTCAAATAAATCCGTATATTTATAGAGGTTTCCACATGAATTCCCCATCGCATGGCTATACTCACATAGAATATAAGGCTTTGGATTCTCTGCCTTCTCAGCCTCTCTTGCATACCGCTCTACCCCTTCAGGACTGATATACATCGTGCTTTCGATATCAGAAGCAGCCTCTGATTTGCGGTAATGAAAAATTCCTTCATAATGAACAATACGTGAAGGGTCCTTTTCTTTGAAGAAATCATGCATTTTGATAAAGTTATCTCCACCAAACGATTCGTTCCCAAGTGACCAGATTACAATCGATGGATGGTTTTTATCACGTTGAAACATCGAATGACATCTGTCCAGAACATTATCCAGCCATTCTACTTTACTACCTGGAATTGCTCCTTCTTCTTCCTTTTGACCATATCTCCAAGTCCCATGGGTTTCAAGGTTTACTTCATCAATCACATACAAACCATACTGATCACATAACTCATACCATACTGGATGATTAGGGTAATGTGAGGTTCTTACTGAATTGATATTGTACTGCTTCATTAGTTTAATATCGTTTACCATATCATCGTAAGCCACCGCGCGTCCTTTATCAGACGCAAATTCATGACGGTTGACGCCTTTAAATACAATGCGCTTTCCATTGATCTTCATAAGACCATCTTTTATTTCAAACTTTCGGAATCCAACCTTACAGCTTTCCGTTTCTAGGAGATTTCCTTTTTCATCTTTTAGTGCTAACACCAACGTATATAGATACGGACTTTCCGCACTCCATTTAGAAGGATTCTTGATAATTGTTGATGTATCAACCCTAATTGCTGCCTGATCCTCCATTTGCACCTGTATTTCAAGCGGACTCTCTAAGACTAGCTTTTGTTCATGGTCATATAAGGTCGCTTCGACAACATATCCATTCACGACATGCTCAAATACATTTTTTATGGTGGCTTCAATTTTTAATTCGGCATCTTGATAGTCTTGGTCCAGCTCTGTTTTCACGAAGAAATCATTGATATGAACTTCAGGTGTAGAGTAGAGATACACATCACGAAAGATTCCACTCATTCTCCAAAAGTCCTGATCCTCTAACCAGCTAGCATCGCACCATCGATAGACCTCGACTGATAAGCTATTTTCGCCATCAATTAGGTATGGAGTTAAATCAAATTCTGCTGGCGTGAAGGTGTCCTCACTATAACCAACTAGTTCACCATTTAACCAGACATAAAAGGCTGACTCTACGCCTTGGAAGCTGATGTAGACAGGCTGGTTTTTCCAGTCATCTGAGATCGTAAATGTACGTTTGTACTGACCTACAGGATTATAATTCACTGGTGCAAACGGTGGCTTAATATCCTCGTTTCCTTCCCATGGGTATCTAACATTTGTATATTGAGGATAATCATAGCCTTGCAGCTGCCAATGTGCTGGAACCTTTATTTCATCCCATTCACTGGTATTAACATTTTCTTTGTAAAACTCTCTATTTCTTTTCTCAGGATTTTCATAGAAAGCAAACTTCCAATTTCCATTTAAGGTTTGGTAAAAATCAGATTTAGATCGTTCACCATGAAGTGCTTGATCAACGGTTTTATACGGCATTAATGTCGCATGTGCCTCTAATCGATTCAATTGAAAAATTTCAGGATTGTTATTCCATTCCGGATAACCATTTTTAGGTGGTGTGTACTTAAATTTTTTAAGCTGTTTGAGCATCATAATACCTCTCTTCTATTTAGTTGAAATGTACTATATATAATGAAATGTAATCGGTTTCAAAAATGAATTTACAAAGAAATTACTGAAGTAATCGCTTTGGTTATTTATTCGTTATTTAAAAATGAAACCCATTTCAAATTTATCGTACTCCATCTTCTGGAAAATTGTCAAATACTATTTTAAGATTCTGATAACATTTTACATGAATCTCTTAATACTAGTAATGTTGGTACGACTGTTTCTCTTGGTGCTTCTTTCTCATTAATTAAATCAACTAACACATTGATCGCTGTTTTTCCTAGTTGCTCATAATTTTGACTGACCGTTGTAATGCCCGGCGGGAAATGCTTAGCTAAATAGATATCATCAAATCCAACAACTGACACATCTTCTGGAACCCGTAGTCCAAACTTAGTAAGAACTTTGATGACACCAATGGCTACCATATCATTCGCACAAATAACAGCTGTAGGTCGTTCATTTAAATTTAGTAATTGTGACGCAACCTCTTCACCTGATTCAATATTAAAACCAGTACCTAACATCCAATTCTGTTTGATCTCGAGCCCTTTTCTTGTCATCGCTTGAACAAAGGCAGTCTTTTTGACATCAGTAGAGCTGATTCCTTCCATTCCACCTAGAAAAGCTATGCTTCTATGATTGAGATTTACTAGTAGCTCAACCAAATTATTGATGCCTGATACTTCATCTGTCCTTACAATATGAGCATCAACGCCTGACATCTCTCCATTCACAAAAACAATTGGAACTCTTTCCATCACACTCTTCATTTCTTCAGCGAATGCTACATTTGAGACAGAGTCATTAATACTACCACCGATATAAATAATCCCATCAACTTGCTTTTCTACTAAGCTCTGTAAATATTTAGATTCATTGTTTCTGTTATTCATCGTATTTCCTAGAAACACGGTATAGCCTAATTCCATCGCATATGCTTCACTTTTTTGAACAAGAGTTGAGAAGAATGGATGATTAATGTCTGGTAAGATAAAGCCAATCGTCTTTGATTGTTTGTGTAACAAGCTTCTTGCTAGACTATTAGGTCGAAAATTATATTTTTCAATCACATTCATTATTTTCCGCATCGTCTGAGGTCGCACTTTGGCATTTCCTGTTAAGACTCGGGAAACGGTTGCAGGTGAAACATTTGCTTCTTTGGCAATATCATAAATTGTTATATTTCCCTTTTTCATATGCTAATCCACCATTCTTTTTTGAAATCGGTTTCAATTAAATTGTAATGCCCTACTAATAGATAGTCAACTTGGATTACCACTTATTGAACAAAAAATAGAGTGTTCTACTTAGTAGTTTGGTACTATTCCTAACAATAGAATATCAGACTATAGATAGTTACTTAGGATAGGTCATTTTTCCCTAATTTTCCAAATCACTGTTTTTCAAACAAACATCACTGATTTTTAAATGCGGAAGTCGTACATCACTTTTATAATTACAGGGTATTCCATCATTTATCACGCCCGACAGGGTTTATTTTATGATGGAAAAAAAGAAAAAAAGGAGTTGAAATTAACACAAAATTGTAAGCGTTGTCAAATATGTTGATTTTCACCACGTTTAACTTCTTAGGGGAAACATGAAAGATGAAGAGTTTTACGATAAAAAAACAGGAAGGTGAAAAAATGAAAAAGTCTTCAATCTCAAAAAAGATTATCACTAACGTCTTAGCAACGAGCTTAATTTTCACTGGAGTTGTCGGTGCTTCAGCTGCTGGCGGTAAGGATAAGAATCCAACTTCAATCACTCAAGGAATTCAGCTAGAATATTTGGATCGAGGATTAGTCGCTGCTTCGACATCTGAAGGAACCTTTCTTTCATGGCGATTATTAGCAAATGAAGTCACTGGTTATTCTGATAACGGGTTGACTGGTGCAAACTTCAATGTCTATCGTGATGGCAAAAAAATCGCAACTGTTGATGACAGTACAAACTTTCTGGATAAAGAAGGTACACCTACCTCTAGTTATTATGTAAGTGCTGTTGTCGATAACAAAGAAATCGATCAAAGTGAGTCTGTTAAGCCTTGGGCAAATTCTTACTATGATTTACCATTACATAAGCCAGCTGATGGAGTGACACCTGCAGGCGAAGCATATACCTATTCTGCAAATGATATGAGTGTTGGTGATGTTGATGGTGACGGCCAATATGAATTTTTTGTTAAATGGTATCCTTCCAATGCTAAGGACGTTTCACAAAAAGGTTATACAGGGAACACGTATATTGATGCCTATAAGCAGGATGGAACACTACTCTATCGTATTGACTTAGGAGTAAATATCCGCTCTGGTGCTCACTACACCCAATTCTTAGTCTATGACTTTGATGGAGATGGAAAAGCAGAAATGATGTTTAAAACGGCACCAGGTACAAAGATCTTAAAGTTTGATAAAGATGGGAACGTCGCTTCAGAAGAATATATTACGATGCCAAAAGAGGATATTGACGCTGGATATAGTCATGAAGATGACTATCGCATGAGCAGTGAAGATTACTATAATCACTTAGTCGACATGTTTATGGGCTGGCATGAGCATGAAGAGGTTGTTGCAAATAACTGGCCAGCAACATTAGAAGAAAGCTTTGGCATTGAGCCACAATATAATTATCCGTTATCGAAAGAGGATGCAGAAAGTCTAGTCGATTATTTCATTGATGTGTATGCACCTGCAAGAAGTGCCCGTAATGATTTACGAGATTTCGAAGGTTTTATTTTATCAGGACCTGAGTATTTAACTGTATTTAATGGGGAAACTGGTGCAGAGCTTGACACGATTCACTACACAATCGACCGTCATGATGATGGATTGATGTGGGGAGATTATGCGATGAGCAGAATTGAGCCAGGTAACCGTGTTGACCGTTTCCTTGCTGGAGTCGCTTATCTTGATGGTGACAAGCCTTCAGCTATTTTTGCTCGTGGATATTATACAAGAAGCACCATTGTTTCATATGACTGGGATGGAAAGAATATTAAAGAAAAGTGGACAGTAGATAGTGGCTGGACACCAATGGCTAATCCATTTAATGCTGGACCACATGGAACACCTGGAACAAATGAAGAATTTGCATATTTAACAACGCAAGGCGCTCACTCATTAAGCACTGCGGATGTTGATGGAGATGGCAAGCAAGAAATCATTTACGGTTCGTCAACGATTGACCATGACGGTACCCTTCTCTATAATTCACGAGATATCATGCCAGAGGGTAGTGGAGCACCAGGGACAGAAGCTGGACTTGGCCATGGAGATGCACTACATGTAGCAGATATTGATCCAGATCGTGAAGGCTTAGAAATCTTCATGGTGTTTGAAGGCGGGGCATGGGCTCCTTATGGATATGCCTTACGTGACGCTGCAACTGGAGAAGTCATTTATGGTGGCTATACTGGTAGAGATACTGGTCGTGGAATGATCGGAGATGTTGATCCAACTCGTAGAGGATTAGAAACATGGGCTGTTGGCTTATGGACAGCACAAGGAGAACATATCAGTAACAGTGCACCTGGAACAAATATGAATATTAAATGGTCAAAGGATATGACAACTCAAATTATCAATGGGGCTGAAAATCAAACACCTTCTATTGATGATTGGAAAAATGGTCGAGTGCTTACTGCCACTGGAACGAGAACAAACAACGGAACAAAAGGAAATCCAAGTCTAGTTGCAGATGTTTTCGGTGACTGGAGAGAAGAACTTCTTGTTCGCACAGAGGATAGCTCAGCCATCCGTATTTACCTAAGTGATGAAGTAACTGACCGTAAGCTTTATACACTGATGCATGATGCTCAATATCGAACTGGTATTGCATGGCAAAACGTTGGTTACAACCAACCTTCATACCCTAGCTTCTATTTTGCATCAGACACTGATTTCTCTAAAGTACCTGTACCACAATTTATCACTCCTGGTGAAGTCAACAGAGTAGAGAAATTAATCGAACAATATAAAGCAAGCGATGACTTAACTGGACCTTTAGTATCACAATTAGAAAATACATTAAAGCAAGTAGAGCATCATTTACAAAAGGGATCTGAAAAGAATGTTATTCGTTTCATGGATAAATTCATCGATCAACTGAACAAAGCAAAGAAGAATCAACTTTCTGAAGCAGCTAAATTAAACTTATCACATCAAGCTCAATTATTTATTGATCGTTTTGAGAACTAAGTAAATAACACTGCAAAGAGGATCTCTTATTATAGGAGATCCTCTTTCTATTAATGGGGCAGATTTACTGTTTCCCACTCTTCTCTTAAAATGCCCATACGAATTGAATCATAATATTTGCCTTCATAAAAACGTACTTTTCTAATACGAGCTTCCATTTGCATTCCTAATTTCTCTGCTACCCGAATCATTCGCTCATTCCCTGACCAAGTGGTTACCCCTACTCTTACAAGTGGTAAGAAATTAAATATATGATCCATCCAAAGCTTCAGAGAACGAGTTCCTATTCCCTTATTCCAATTTCCGGCTTCATGGATAACAATCCCTAATTCCAACCAGACAGCTTGTTTATCTTCAAAATAATAACTAACAATCCCACATACAACTTCATCTACTGTTATTACCCACATATCCTCTGCACCAATCCATTGTGATGCAGTTTCCATGAATACTTCGAATGGTTTAGATTTATGAGGAAAATAAGGTGCATCCCACTTTTTCCATTCTGGTGCATCCTCTTTATAAATTAACTCCCATAGCTTCGCTAAATCCTGCTCCTCAATCGGCCGAATGATTAATTCGTTATCTTGATACATACATATCCTCTTTTCAATAATGTTTTTTTAATCTTAGATTGAAAAGAAGACAATTTCCCCTCTACTTTTCAATCACCTTGTTTAATTGAATCTGTTTCATCTCGATCACAACCTTTCCTTAGTCATAGTTTTATTGTATCATTTTACCAATTGAAAGTTTAAGTGTTTTTATTCTTCGTCCATATGTAACACAAAGAGGCAAACTATACAGTTCGCCTCCCCTACATTCATTATTCAAATAAAGGACTTACCGCTTTCTCATTATGAATTCGATCAATGGCATCTACAAATAATGGTGCGACAGATAATGTAACCATTTTATCCATCTGCTTTTCTTCAGGTATGTGAATGGTGTTTGTCACCACTAATTCATTGATGGCTGATGATTCAATTCGTTCAACTGCAGGTCCTGAGAGGACAGCATGAGTACAGCAAGCATAGACGGCTTTTGCCCCTTTTTCCATCAAAGCATTTGCAGCAACTGTGATTGTTGCACCAGTATCGATTAAATCATCTGTTAGAATGACGTTCTTCCCTTCAATGTTTCCAACAATGTTCATGATCTCAGACATATTACGTTCTGGGTGTCTACGATCAATTAACGCAATGGGAGCACCTAAGCGATTCGCTAATTTTCTAGCTCTTATTACACTCCCATTATGCGGAGCAACCACGACTACATCCTCTAAGCCCTTGTTCTCATAATACTCGGCAAAGATACGCATCCCATTTAAGTGGTCCACCGGTATATCAAAGAATCCTTGAACCTGAGGGGCATGAAAGTCCATTGTTAGAACTCTCGTTGCGCCTGCTCTCACTAATAGATTTGCGATTAACTTCGCAGTAATTGGCTCTCTCGATCTTGCTTTCCGATCCTGACGCGCATAGCTATAGTAAGGAATGACGACATTAATAGACTTTGCAGCAGCTCTTTTCAATGCATCAATCATGATTAAAAGCTCCATAATATGTTCATTACTAGGGTATGAAGTAGATTGAACGACATATACTTCACTGCCTCGAATACTTTCTTCTATATTAAGATGGATTTCACCATCACTAAATCGAGAAACAGAGCTCTTCCCAATCTCACATCCGAGAATTCTTGCCATCTCTTGTGTTAGCTCTTGATTTGAATTTAATGCAAACAATTTAAATTTATTCGTAAGTTGATATGTCACCGTTTGTCCCCCATGATTCTTTTTTCTTTCCATTATCCTATTGTACATGAATATAGCATATGGGAAACATTTTTTATTTATACACAGTGTATTTGTTATAAATTGAGGCTGTTTTCTAGCCGCAGGAGTCTACATGGATTCCGCCTGCTAGAGATTCCATTTACAATTTTGTTATATTAAATTTTTTTTAAAAAAACAGCACATTAAATGTCCTTAACCTACTCTGAAATAAGTAACTCTCTTAATTGATTCGTCGTTTTTGAAGAGGTTACATATGTTTCTCCTTCGCCTATCATATACATCAATATACTAGTTTCATCTTCTTCACCCAGCCATAAGTGAATTGCATGGGTAGGAAGTCCATCTTTATATTCTACCATAACATCGAAATCTGGTTGTGTTGGGTTAAAATCCATCTCTTGTAGTGTTGCATTCCTGATCGCTTTCTCAAACACTTGAATCGACTTCTTATCATTAAATGAATGAAGCAACTCAAAGTTCATGTCACCAAATCCATTTGATTTAGATACATTGACTTCAATCACCTTCTCATCCAATAGAACCATTGTCTCCTCTTGATTCATTTGACAGCCCACTAACAATGCAATGCTAACTAATCCAACAAAAAAATATATAGCCCTCATCCCGTACTCTCCCAATCTATCGTCTCATTTTCTAACTCTTCCTATAATAGAATATACCACAAAAAAAAAGCCGACAAAGCGCCGACTTCATTGGACTATCCAATTTGTTTAATGTCAACTTCTGGCTTCAATCGGTCTACATCTTCTTTGGTACACAAATCAAGAGCAAACGCGGTTGCACTACCTGATGCAACACCATGACGAAATGCCTCAACTAAATCCGGATTCTGTGAATAGGCACCAAGAAAACCTGCGACAAGTGAATCACCAGCACCAACAGAGTTCTTCACCGTCCCCTTTGGTACAGTCGCTTGATATACGCCATCCTTCGTAATGAGTAATGCACCTTTTCCAGCCATTGATATAGCTACATTTTCTGCTCCTAATTCAAGCAGTTTTTTTCCGTAAGGAATGGCTTCTTCAGCAGTCTCAATCGTGACATCAAACAATTCACCAAGCTCATGATGGTTGGGCTTAATAAAAAATGGTCCCTGCTCGACAATATCTAATAGAACCTTGCCACTTATATCAACAACAACCTTCGCACCGCGACTAACCGCAATCTTGGAAAGCTGCGTATACAAATTGCTAGGCAAGCTACTTGGAATACTTCCCGCAAGGACAAGTATATCCCCACTTTTTAAACTTTCCACCTGATTTACAAGCTGGGAAAATTGTTGGTCTGTAATCGCAGGTCCTTGACCATTGATTTCAGTTTCAGTCGTTGAATCAGATGTTAATTTCATATTAATTCTAGAATCACCATTTACTTCGATAAAATTAGTGGAAATTCCCTCACTTTTAATCACATCATCAATAAATCTTCCTGTAAAACCACCTATAAAACCGAGTGCCTCACTCTCAACCCCTAGTCGCTTTAATACTCGAGAAACATTAATTCCCTTCCCACCTGGGTATTTAGCGTCAAAAGACATTCGATTAATCGAACCAAGTTCAAATTCTTTCACATGAACAATATGATCAACAGACGGGTTTAATGTGCAAGTATAAATCATGATTTCACTACCTTTTCGGTTTCTTTCAAAAAACAATCAAAAACATTCAATTTCAATCAAAATACTCCATTAATTATAAACGATATACAGGACACGTCAACTAATTCAACAAAATTTTATAAGATACTACTCTTTATTCATCTCATACAATTTTTTAGCTTGATAGCCAAACACTATATTTAAAATTAACATTACTGGAATGAATAGCCATATAAAACTTCTAAATAGGACAAATGGAGTCTCGAATAAGAAGGCTCCCCAGAAGGAGATCCCCTTCATTTCCCATAAACCAGGTGTATAAAATAACTCCTTTGGATGTAACAATGCATTAACATCAATTACATCTGTGGTTAAAAGTGCTACAAATATGGGGATAAAGCAAATGGTTGTTTCTGTAAACATATCAGATAGCCGTTTATATTTCCCAGCTTTTGAGAGCTTATCAGAGAAAATATCTTCCTCCATAGCATCATTCAACTTTTGAAAATATTGTGTTCCAGAGTTCTTTGAACCTGCAATATGCTTCCAGCCACTGTCTTCAAACAGTGTGCAATAGTCTATGAAGTCCTCTTGTTTTTTAAACTTTCTATAATCAATTTTAATCTTGGCATCCTCTGGATCCGTTAATAGAAATTTGTATCCAAACGTTCGATCCTTTAATTGATAGCCTTTTTTCGCCATTTCCTCTAGCCACTTTTCCTCTTTATCAAAATCTAGGAAAAATTTAAATTTCCTCATTGTACCACCCCTTATTATTGCTCAAATACGTTTTTAGTTATGCTAATCATATGCTTCATTCGTTCAAAGTCTAATCGTAGAACATCCTTGCCTTTTTCAGTAATCACATATGTTTTTCGTCGCTTATCATCACTCTTAACTGCTTGAATTAATTGGTGTTTTAACAAATTCTCAATCGCACCGTAAAGTGTTCCTGCTGCTATCTTTACCTGATGATCACTTAATTCCTCTACTTTTTGCATCATTAAGTAACCGTGCGCTGGTTCTATTAGTGATAAAAGAATGTAGTATGTCGTTTCAGTTAATGGTAAATTCTTATCTCGATTCATTTGATTCCTCCGAGTACCTATTATTATAAAGGTAAACTATATAGTTCAACTATACAGTTACATTTTATACAGTTTAACTGTATATGTCAATTGAGTGAACTAAAAAAGGCAGCGATTTCCGCTACCTTTTTATTATTTATTTATAATGCCATACTCAGTATTCCTTCAACCACATTTAGATTTTCATCTAATTCTAATTTAGTGCATAAGCTATTATGCACTTTCAGAAACTCAGGTATAATACTTCTCATTACATTAAAAATGTCCTCAGGTTCTCTGGTACTATGCCAACGTTTAAGTAGAACAAGTTGCCATTCAACTAATTTACTTCTATCCCCTTCAAACTTTGCCCAATCTCCGAACGTATTTGGTTGAATTCCTGCATCCATATACCAACCAGTGACCATTGAAAGTCGTAAGTTATCTAGGCATTGTAGAGCATAATATATCTCATTTCTCATAATCCTTCGATAAGCTTCGTGTACATATGCAAAAAACTTCGCTCTCCAAATCTCAACTTCTGTAACAGTTGGAGAGTAGGATAACTTCATAGATTTTTCTAGAATATCTTTCAGAAAATCTTTGGTATCCCTGACAATGTTTATATTTTGGAACCAGACTGAAGGTTCAATATCTATCGTTTTATAATAAAAACTATCAATTTTAATGAACGTGTTATAATGAGCGATACTATAAGTTGCCCATGGAAAATCTTCAAAAAACAAAACTTCGCCCCAATTTGTAGCTCTTTGTTTTTTATTCAACCTATATTCTTCGAAAACATCGTCTCTGACAACTATGCGGAGATCAATATCTGAATACAAGTCAGTATTTTTATTTCCCAGTGAACCTCCATAAAATACACCTAAAATATTTTTATCGTCCAATAAATCTTTTTCAATTTCTATCAATAAATCCTCACGATGTTTTGGTATGTCTAAATCTCTATCCTTATGTTTACTTTCTAATCCCACACATCTCCAACCAACTCCTTTTCTTTTAATAAATTATATCAATGGTTTCCAGCTACTTCATAATTCTCAAAAAAAAGAGACGAAATCTTAATAATTTCGTCTCTTTTTACCTATTAGTTTATTTCGCTGGCTCCGTAACAACTGACTTACCAGTTTCGAGTAGTACTTTGTTTCTACCTAAGAGTAAGGACAGGATGAACAATAGTATACCTGTTCCGATTAGAAGCCATTCTACTTCGATGACGTCTGCCAATGGTCCGAAAATTAGCATTCCGATTGGCATCATTGATGTTGAAATCATTCCAAACACACCGAAGATTCTTCCTAAGTAGCTTTCGTCTACTTTCTCTTGAATTAACACAGTTGTTGGCGTATTAAAGATTGGCATCGCGAGACCAAATGCCGCCATGAAGACTAAATAAATCCAGAAAATCGGTACAACTCCTAAAGCAAATGTACATAACCCCATTATAATACTTGCTAACGTCATTGTATGAATTTTATTATTAAATCCACCCCAAGCAGCAATGATTCCGCCTCCAGCCATCATTCCTATCGAGAAGGCAATTTCGATTGCTGGTAAACGCCAAACATCATCACCAAACGTACGCGTTACTTGAAGTGGTGTCAAAAAGGCAGCTGGTGCCATTAAGACGAAGAATACTCCAAAGAATAGGAATAACTGTTTCAAGAAGTTGTGATTCTTAATGTACACAACACCTTGCTTGAAATCATTGAAATAGCTTGTTGGTTGTTGATCAGTTGCCGCTTTCTTATGCGCCATAATTTTCACAAACACTATTAACGTGAAGATAGCTATCGCTGCGGTCACTACATCGATAAAGAAAATGACTTCAAGAGTAGCTACATTCAATAAGCCTGCACTTACAATCGGTGCAACAAACATAATAATTGCTTGTATACTTCCGTTGATTCCATTCACTTTCGTTAGTTGTTCTTTTGGTACGATTTGCGGTAAGATCGCTCCTACTGCGGGAGTTTGGATTCCGGTTCCGATAGCTCTGACTGCTGCCATTAGGAATAATAGCCAAATTGCGTCATATCCAGTCATGAATACAATTGCAAGGATCAATGTTGCTAATGCAATTAAGCTATCGGCGATAATAATGAGATATTTTCGGTTATACCGATCCGCCCATACACCTGCAAACGGCGATAAAATAAAGGTAGGAATGAAACCACATATGATGAATATCGTCATCATCATTCCTGATTTTGTACTAAGAGTGATATGCCACATGATTGCATATTGGACTAATGCCGAACCAAATAGCGATATCGTTTGACTGCTTAGAAATAGTATAATATTCTTCTTCCATTGTTCAAATCCACGTTCATTTACTGAGTTCATCTTCTCACGACCTTCTTTTTTCTTTAATTTTTAGATAAATAGCACATGAAATCCCCAGTAAATCAAGCACGTTCTTTTATTATAGCTGTCCTCATATATAGTTGCTTCTACCCTCGCAGTCTGAATACACTCCGCGTCCTGTGGGGACTCACGACTCCCACGGGAGGGTCGACACTATTACATATGAATCAATTAACCTACATATAAAATAAAAAATCACAGACACCTGTCTTGTGATTTCCTGAGTAAACGTATGGAAAAAGAAAGGCAGACTGATCGCCTTTCTTCAATGTCATCTATATCCGAAATGAAGATTATTAAAAAAAGGACAGACTGATCCCGTTTACTCTGCCACAAAAACAGAGCCTTTGAACGTATTCAATTACTGGTTCAAAGATACGAAACGTAGTCTAACTGATTGCATTTTTAATAACCCTCCTCTACCTAAAATCAGTCTAATTATAGATGGATATGTACTAAAAGTCAAAAGGATTTTCACCTTGACAACTTAATTATCTTCTTTTGGTAAGTCAATTTGCCAAGACACGCCAAATTTATCATTCACCCAGCCAAATTTCTGACTAAATCCATAATCCCCAAGCGGCATTAGCGCTACTCCACCTTCACCTAATTTTTCATACAGATGGTCAAGTTCCTCTTCTGAGTCACATGTAAGAAAGATTGAAATCGCAGGTGTAAAGTCAAATTTATGTTTGACGAAACTATCAAAAACCATGAAATTTTGTCCTTTTAATGTAAAAGTCGCATTCATGATCGTTCCTTCTTTTCCTTGCTCATTTGGACCGTAACGAGTAATACTTGTAATTTCTGAATCCTCAATGATTGATGTGTAAAAATTCATTGCTTCCTCAGCATTATAATCTTGAAACATTAAAAAGGTCGAAATCTTTTTCAAAACGAGTCAACTCCCTTATTTTTATAACAGCTTGTTTTAAACATAACAGAATTTCTCATATTTAATCAAATATCTTCATTGCTTTCATCACACACATAGTGTATGATACATAGTATAAATCATATACTGTATAACACATAGTATCCTAAAAGAGGTGAATACATGGGTAATTTATTGCAATCATTATCAACAGAGCTTAGAAGAGGTACGTTAACACTCGCGGTTTTAAGTCAATTACGGACCCCACAATATGGCTATTCACTTGTTCAATTATTAGAAGCATCAGGGATTACGATTGACCAAAGTACCTTATACCCATTGCTTCGTCGTTTAGAAAAACAAGAGTTGCTGACAAGCAGCTGGGACAAATCTGAGAGCAGACCCCGCAAGTACTATGAACTTAGCGAATACGGGTTAGAGGTTTTTTCACAGCTAAAAAAGGAGTGGCTCGAGGACTCACAACGGCTCTACAGCTTATTGAAGGGAGAGGAAGAAAATGAAACTGATTGAGATTTACATTCATGAAGTGACTAGGAGATTGCCAGAAAAGAATCGGGATGACATCGCACTTGAGTTAGAATCAACCATCGAGGATATGCTACCTGAGGATTACACGGAAACAGACGTAAAGTCGGTTCTTGAAAAACTAGGCAGTCCAGTAAAATTGGCTAGTAGCTATCGAGATCGTCCAATGCACCTTATTGGTCCACGTTATTTTGATGTTTATGTCTCTTTATTAAAAATGATTGTCCCGATTGCTGCAGTTGTAACATTCATTGCGATGATTGGTGAGTATTTTATTGGGTATCAAGGTGAAGAAGCGTTAATCAATGTTATTCTAGACATTGTTGGCTTCGGTATTTGGAGAATCATTGATGTGTCGATCCAGACATTCTTTTGGTTCACACTTGTATTTGCAATCATAGAACGAGTGGATAAAAGAACAGATGACCAACCATTGACCACAAGTCTTTCAAAGTGGACGCCAGATGATTTAAAACAGATCGCTTATATCCCTAAGAAAAAAGCGATTTCCAAATTTGAGGTGTTTGGCGGTTTAATGTGGACTGCAATCTGGGTTACGCTCTATTTTTACGCAAATCAATTGCTAGGCATATATATTGGGCGAAACGAAGGCCTTGAATTTGTGATTCCAGCGCTTAACCAAGATGTTTTATTACGATATTGGCCGGTTGTATTATTAGTTGCATGCTTAGAAATCGCCATCGCTCTTGTAAAACTAATCAAAGGACAATGGACGAAAAGATTGGCTACCTACAACACGGCCCTTCAGCTATTTTCAACCATCGTATTTACAATTATCATCGTAAATCCGAACATCTTCAATCATGAATTTATTACCTATCTGACCAATTTATTTTCGATGAATGGTAATCCATTTAAAACATGGCTAGTTCTTACTATCATCATCTCATATATTATCACTGCAGCAATCAGTGTATATGATGGTTATCGCAAGGCGAATCTTCGATGACATAGCAAAAGATGTGAATCTCCGATCCGGTGACTCACATCTTTTGATTTATTTTAACATCTTACATATTTACGTTTGAAGCCAAGTTTTCCTCGGTCTACTTCTTTTTGGATTGTTTCTGAAGGGTTTAGCAAGCTAGGCTTTTTCTTTTCTCGTTTGACCTCTACAATGCCAACTTCCTTAGCTGTTTCAACTGCTTTTTCATGCAAAGGTACATATGAAATTCCAACCGTGTATAGAAAATTATTCATCGATGCTTTCGTTCGTTCTGGTGCATCGTGTATGGTACTTTTCACTTGATCGAGCATTGTTGATATTTTACTTTCGGAGAATTCTTCATTTTTGCGATTCCCTAAAAGCCAGCAGTAACAGCTCCAGCCACCTGACATTCTAAGCTCGTCCCCGCTTGCAATCCATTTATCAGCAACTTCTTGCGCGATATCTGACTCTGATAGTGTAACTGCAACGACATAATCAGACAGCATATAAAAGTAAGCACCATCCATCCAACGATCATAATCAGATTCAGTCATTCCCTTTGGATCGGCGATAATTCCTGCGAAATACATCGCATCATAGTTACCTGTTGCATAAAGCTCTTCAGCTAAGTCTTGATTGATTTTGATTTTCTTAGCAATTGGCTTCATCGCACCTGTAGCCACTCCAAAAAGAGGCTCATGTGCCCCATTAGATATGTACATCTTTTTTGTTCGTTCCTTGCCGAGCGCTTCAAGCTCCTGCAACACTGTGTCAACATCCATGATTCCACTTCCTTCCTAATACCTTCATTCTGACCAATAAACAGTTCTTTCTTTCATATTACCATTATTCTTCATTCTAGTAATCCATCCCGACCAATAAAAAATAAGAGCCCTATCAATCAGGACTCTTATTTGAAGAAAACTAGTTATGAAGCTATTCCATAAGTTGAGAAGATTGTATAAACAATAATCATTGCAACGACTGCTGCAAGCCCCATTGGAAATAAGAGCTTCCATGGTGTTAAATCAACCGCTTTTACATCCTCTAACACAAATTCTGTATCTCGTGGTTTGAAGTAACCTATAACAAGCATCAGAGTAACGCATACAACAAATAGGACCGCTAAAATGTGTAGGTAATGAATTCCACCATCCCAAACGATTTGCGTAAATCCATACACTCCAATGAATACAATCAACGAAACCTTTGCAGCAATGGCTGGGACTCTCTTTGTTAAATAACCCATAAGGACAATTGTTAAGATTGGTACATTATAAAACCCATTAACCATTTGGAAATATTGGAAGAATCCTTCTGATGCAAATGCCAATAATGGTGCAACACACATCGCAAAAATCGCTAAGAAAATTCCTATCAGTTTCCCTTTTTTAATCAACTCTTTATCAGTCGCTTTTGGATTAAAATATGGCTTATAAATATTTAATGTAAATAGTGTAACCGTTGAATTTAATACAGAGTTAAATGATGATAAAATCGCACCAAATAGGACCGCTGCAAAGAAACCAACTAATGGTGTAGGTAATACATGTGTAACAAGCATCGGATACGCATCTACTGATTTAAGACCTGAACCAAAAATATTGAATGCGATAATTCCAGGTAAAATTAAGAATACTGGACCTAATAACTTTAAGAATGCTGCAATGATTAACCCCTTTTGACCTTCTTTTAAGTTTTTCGCTGCAAGCGCACGCTGCATAATATGCTGCGCTGTACCCCAATAAAACAAGTTAACTAATAGCATACCTGAGAACATTGTTCCAAATGGTACTGGGTCAGATGGTCCACCAATTGCGTTTAGCTTTTCCGGCGTTTTTTCCATAATCACACCAAATCCCTCGATAGGATTACCGCTTCCTAGCACAGCTAAACCTAAGATTGGAATTAATAAACCACCAATTAATAAACCAATTCCGTTAATCGAGTCAGAGATGGCTACTGCTTTTAATCCACCAACAATCGCATAAATCGAGCCAACGATCCCAATGGTCCATACAGTAATCCAAAGAGCTGCTGTTGGGCTTACTCCTAACATTTCTGGTACATTGAAGATACCACTTAAAGCAACCGCCCCTGTATAAAGGATTGGTGGTAATAAATTTAAGATAAATCCAAATAAAAACAGAATCGTAACAATTTGTTTGGTTCCGCTATCAAAACGTTTTTCTAAAAAATCTGGTATCGTTGTAATACCACCTTTTAAATATCTTGGTAAGAAATACAAGGCAACGATAACAAGTGCGATCGCTGAGCCAACTTCCCATCCCATTGATGACATGTTATACGAATAGCCTTCTGCATTTAGTCCAATTAGCTGCTCAGTTGAAAGGTTGGTCAGCATCAATGAACCACCAATGACCCATCCTGTTAAGCTTCGTCCACCAAGGAAATATCCGTCCTGAGTTTCAAGATTTTCACCGCGAGTGGCACGATATGAGATAAATGCAACTAGCAGGGTAAAAAATATAAATGATAGGATTGTAACTAGATTCATGATGTTTCTCCTTCTTAATGTATGATTTTTTATAATAAGTAATTAGAACAATACAGTTGAATATCTTACAAACTATGAACTTATGTTTTTCACACTAACGCTGAAAAAGATTCATTACAAAACCTACTTAGCACCTCCAAAGTCTTATTGATAACCTTTTCAAAGAATGGTTGCGTATTCAAAATGATCTATCATTTTGCCTTCCAAAAACTTGATAATTTCAATTTATCATAAATTAAACAAGGTGGAATCGCTTCCACCTTCACATTCTTGTCAAATATCTGGACATTTTTGTCATGTGTTCAAATCATAAAAAAAAGAAGTAACGACATTCAGCTTCGTTACTTCTTTGTACTCATTAACTTTCGTCTATATTCACTTGGACTAAGGTCTGTTTCCTTCTTGAACACTCGACTGAAATAATTAGGGTCTTTGTATCCAATAGTAAGGGCAATTTCTTTCAATGAAAGACGGTCATCTCGTAAAAATTTCTTTGCTTTATTTAACCGTGCTTGAGTCAAATAATCAATAAAGGTGATATCAAAGCGATCCTTGAATAGTTTACTTAAATAGTAGGAGCTTAATCCTACTTTTTCAGCCACATCATCTAAAGTAATTTGTTTATGGTAGTTATGGTCAATATAAGCTTTTGTATTCAAGAGGAGAACATCTATATCGTTCTTTCGCCACTCTCTTATATGCTCCATAATCGAAATCAAATGACTCTTAGCCCTCTCTCTAACCTGCATAGGTGATTCTAACATCTGTAGACTTAACTGTACTTCTTCATCGATCCCAAGCTCTTTAATTGGCCTTGTTAATACGCTAAAGAACTCTTCCATTCTCTTCATGGTTTCTTTTAATTCATGTTGGCTTGCTTCATGAACTAATTGAAAGTACGTATCAAATTGCTGTAAGCTTCTTTGAAGATCTCCTTCTTTTATGGCTTCAATCAATTCCTTCTCTTTTTCAAAGGGGATGAGCTCTTGCCTTTTCTTCTTAAGCTCGGGATGGAAGATCATATAATTAGCGGTCTGATGATTATAGACTGATTCTAACGCATACACAGCCTCTTCATAGGATTGAGGAAAATAACCCGTATGTTCGACAACACTTCCCGTCCCAGCTAGTAATCTAGCTGATTCCTTATGTTGAAAAGCACTGATTGTAGATAACAGGACATCCTCTTGTACTGTCCCTTTTGATGAAAAAACAAACACAGGTACTTGATAGTTAATGAGTGGCCCTACTAAACAATCTAGATTTTGTTCATGTAAAATTATTCTTAACCTCTGATACCATCGTTCCTTGTCCTTTCGATCGGAGAAACCATCATGGGCTTGAAAGGAAAAAATAATCACAAAGCCACTTTTCTCTTGTAAGTCGAGCCACTGATCCCAATCTTCCTTCTGAAAATCATGAACATCATCCATCATCATTGAAAAGACAAACTCCCTTTCAACAAGGGTACTAATTCTCTCCAGGCGCTGACTTAGTTCCTGTTGGTGAACTTTATTTTTCTGAGTTTCTTCTATTTCCATAACCATCCGATCAACAGCTTCAAGAACATCAGAGAGCTTACTTGGCTTCAGTAAATACTCCTTCACCCCATATTTCATCACCTGTTGTGCATATTCAAACGTATTGAATGCAGACACCATAATACATTTTGTCGTCGGGAGTTTAGAGAGTATTTCCTTCACCGCTTGGACTCCATCCATTCGTGGCATTTTGATATCCATAAAAATTAAATCAGGCTTATGTTCTAATGCAAGCTCGACTGCTTTCTGACCATTAGAAGCTTCGGCAACTACTTGAATATTAGAACGATTTCTTAGTAACATGAGCATTAAACCTTCACGTTCGATTGGTTCATCGTCTACTAGCATGACCTTAATCATATTCGCCCTCCTTTCTTTTAGATTTCTTGAGTTTTTCTTATTTTTGTGATGACAGTTGTGCCATGACCGAGTTGAGATGAAATCGTTACCTCATTTTGCTTATCAAATAATTTTAATCGTTCCACGACATTTCTCATCCCAATACCATTTGAGTGGCCTTTCGTTTCTTCATGATGGAATTCATGACGATCTTTTGGATTCAACAGCTTTTCAATGGTTCCTGGTTCCATTCCAATCCCATTATCACTAATTTCAATCATGACAAATTGGTCATTTTGATAAATACGCAATTCAATTTTCGCATCCTCTGATAGCTCCTCAACCCCATGTATAAAAGCATTTTCAACGATGGGTTGAAGCGTTAAGCTAGGAATCGGCGTCTGAAGACAGGTAGAATCAATGTTTTCTATAAATTCCACACGGTCGCCAAATCTAGACTTTTGAATGAAAAAATACTCTTTAACAATTTGAACTTCATCTGCTAGAACAGTTGGTCTTGTTAAATCTCCTAAATTATAGCGGAGTAAGGCAGACACGGATGAAATCAGGTCACTCGTGCGTTCAGCCCCTTCGATATAAGCTGTTTTTGAAATCGTATTTAATGTATTAAATAAAAAGTGAGGATTTATTTGGTTTTGTAGACTTCGTAATTCAGTTTCTTTTAAGAGCTGAGCCAGCTGAGCCTTTTCTTCAATTTCGTTCACTGAAAGCTCTATATTTCTTTTCATTTGATTGAATGTCTTCGTTAAAAACCAGAGCTCGTCCTTCGTTGAAACACGGACATCAGGTCCAGAATAATTTCCTGCAGAAATCTCCTCAGCTGATTTGGTTAAGCTACTAATGGTTCTTGAGATTCCATTGGAATACCATAAGGCAAATAATAGACTTAACGTGATCAATGCTAGAAAGAAGCTTGTTCCCATCATTTTTGTATAGGCTACTTTTTGCTCTACGAGATTGTAGATTTGATGATAATTAAGCAGCTCTTGATTTGTTAGATCCTGCGTCATTTCATATATATAGCGTGAAATCACTTCTGCTTCATTTAAGGAAACAGAATAACGTTGAATGTTCTGTTGCTTCACTTCAGCAATCGTTTGATCTATGTTCTCTTCAAAACTAGTTATCATATGTTGATAGTTTTTTTGAGAAATCAAATCTACATACAGCTCGGTACTATTATATTGTTCTTGCAAGCTAGATAACTCTTGTTTATGTTTATCCAAAAACTCTAGGTTTCCTTGAATCGGATCTAGCACGTAGATATGAAGAGACTGAAACGTATCATTGGTCACCCTTGTTATTTCATTTAACAGAAATAACCGATCCATTCTTTCATCATTTAGTTCTAATACCTTTTCATTATGTTGATGTTGGATATAGGCAATCATGACGATAAATACAAGAACAACAGCAAAGTAAAGAAGCAATCTTGTTCTAATTTTCAACATGATCGGTCACCTTTATTTCTGCTATATTCTCTTTTCGTATAGCTTTCGTATCAGTATGATAGACGCTCTGAAAGCTATTTCCCTCAAGGATATCTAACATTCTTTCCACACTTTGATAGCCCATTTCAAATGGGGTTTGAGCAATGATTGTTTGAATTTTCCCCGTTTCTAATAATTGAAGCGTTTCACTTAACGCATCAAAGGCAACAACATACATATCGTCTTGTTTGTTAAGCGATTGAACAGTTGCTGCAATCCCAATTCCATCAAGGGCACTCGTTCCAAAAAGAGCTGTCACCTCTTCATGGTTTGTTAAGATTCGATAAGCTTTTTCTTCTGCCCCAACTCTTGTAATGTTTGATTCCTCAATTGCAACAACCTCCATTCCCGCTACCGTTTCAACAGTATCAAGAAACCCTTCCACCCTTAATTGATGATGTGCAGAAGAAAAACTACCAGTAATAATCCCGATTTTTGCGTGACCATTTGTATCCTCAATCAATGCCTGTCCAGCCATCTGCCCCGCAAGATAATTATCTGTCCCAATATAGGTAGAGCGTTGACTTTGCGGCGAGTCTGTATCAATTGTCACAACTGGGATCCCTTCCGCCACCGCCTTATTGATCATCGGTCTAAACTTCTCATCATTAATCGCTTGCACAATAATCCCATCAACCTTGGATTTGATGGCCATATCCAATAGCTTTAATTGTTCATCTGGATTCGCTCGACGCGGACCTTTGTATTCTACATACACATCATTAACAGCCTCTGCTTTTTTCGCACCTTGCCCAACTAACTGCCAATAATCATTATCCATTTCTTCCCCAATCAGGACAAAATGGGATTTTGGTTCATTTGCTGCTTCAGATGAATATTCATTAATCTGCCATTCTATCTTTTGGACCTTGAATGAAGAGTAAAAGAAAAAAAATAAAGCTCCTATAGAAGCAGCTATTAACACAACATAAATCAATGACTTTCTCGTCATAATAACCTCCAGTAAAAGGAAACGAATTTCTGAAGTTTATCTTAACAAGGACAATGGAACAGGTCAATGAGAAGGAACCTCACTGTTTTTATTAATCCTTTAGATTGATATCTCCTCAACAAGAATTTTTTGCGACATAAATAAAACTGTTTGCAATCGCAAATAATTTAGTATAGGGCGATCCTATGCGGTTATACACTACCATCTGATTGAAATAGAGGTGCTTTTATGATTGACATGATTATTTTATTTGCAGGAACCTTCTTTGGACTTTTTTCAATGCCTTCTTGGTTTAGGAACAAATCTAAAGCATTCTGGATCCCCTTTTATTTGTTGAACTGTATTTTTAATTATCTATCTGACAAAATACTCGTTGAGAAAAAGGCAATTGAGTATCCGGTACGATTCTTACCAAAGGTTTTCAAAGTAAACTTCATCTATAATTTTCTAGTCTGTCCATTTATCACCTTTCGATTTTGTCTATCTACAAACCCAGCTTCTCTAAAAGATATAATCCTTAAATTACTCATATTCTCATTGCCACAGGGCCTTTATGAAATTATTTTGGAAAAGAAAACAAATACCATCAAATTTAAAGGAAATTGGAAGGGATATTACTCACTCGCGCTTGTTTTTGCTTTTAAAATCATGAGTTTGGGGGTTTATATCATCCTTAAAAATATGATGTCAAAAAGGGAAGCTTCATCGAGATAGAAAAGAAGGACAGGAATGATTGTTCCTACCCTTCTTTTTCTAGGGAAACCTCTTATTTATCTTCTCTTAATAAATACTCATTTCCGTCTTGGTCATAAAACGTGAACATCGTTCCAAATGGCATTCGTAACATTTCGTCCACTTTCACACCCTTCTCCACTAATTTCTCGTAAGCTGACTCAACATCTGTCGTGCTGAAAAGAATCGATGGGTGAGACACTTTAGTTGGTTGTTGCTGTTCCATCGCAGCTTTAGAGTATAGAACTAATGTAGTGAATTCGTCTTCACTTGGTCCTACCTCTATCCATGCCATATTCGGTCCCATCGGTTGCTCAAGTTTTAGGACAAAATCCATTTTGTTTAACCAGAAGTCCTTTGCCTGTTGCTGATCTTGTACATATACCGTTATTTTACCAATTTTATTAATCATGAGATTCCTCCTGTTGATTATGTATTTAACGCATTGGGGACGGTTCTCACTCTGCCCAAAACAGAGTGAGAACCGCCCCCAAACTTCTTATTTCGCATTCTCATCAGTCTGATGAATGCCAAATGTGTTGCCTTCTGTATCAATATAATATCCCTGCCAAGCCATGCCAGGCAGAGCATGCTTTGGCAAAGCTACCTTGCCACCAAGTGATAGAATTTTCTCCTCAGTGGAATCGTAATCCTTTATTTCCATTGTACAAGCGTAACCGTTCATCGCCTGACCTTGCTCTGGAGGAGCACTTTGGCGTTTCACGAGAGCTCCGTTTATCCCAAGCTCCTTTTCGTCACCTGTCACAGCTCCAAAATACGGCACACCCGCATAATCGCTCCAATCTTCAAACGTCCACCCAAATACTTCCCCATAAAACATTTTTGCTCGCTCCATGTCGTTCACATGAATTTCAAAATGAATTACTCTTCCCATGAAAGCCTCCTTATTTATTGTTGATTTGATTTCATTAAGTAAATACTACTTCTACTAGACTATAACCTTCTTCATTATTGGAATAATTAATAAATTTATTCATCATGAAAAGAAAAGTTGTAAAATAGTTTTCTAGTCCCTTACTTCTCTAAGTATTCTTTTAACGAATCCAAATCCTTTGCACATGCCTTTTTAAAGGAGCCTGCCATCATTTTACCGAAAAGTTTAGTTAAGCCAGTTAGACCATTTATCTCACCGTTCAAAGTAACCTCTGTATGGTGATTAGTTGAAGCCAAACTATATGTAAACACAAATTCTCCTTTACCGGTTGTTCCTTTCGTTCCATCACAGCGAAGGACAATTTTCTCTGGCTCATTCAGTTCAACCACTTCAAATTGTTCAGTCGCTTCCTTTCCAAACATTCTTCTTGTTTCCTTCCACTGACTACCTTCCTGCATTGGCCCCTGGTCTAGTCGCTCAATTCCAACAAAACCTTGCATCCACTGCCTGGCAGAATCAAGGTCTAGTAGTGCCTTATATGCTTCTTCTTTAGGGACATTTAGATTTCTTTTTACCTCAAAACGAATACTCAAGCTATTTTCCTCCTATTAACCAATTCTTACTATCATTATCTCACAATATGATTGGTTTAAATGAAGCCTACGTAGTTTTTTATTGCTGCTCAATGCACTTTATCATCGAAGCCACTTTTATATTGATTCCGTTAGGTTTATTAACAATCTCCTCATCATAAACCGAATAGCCTAGTGAAGTATATAAATTGATGTTTTTCACTACGTTCATACGGACCTTACAAGTGATTTTCGAAATATTCTCCTCGTTTGCTAGCTTTTCTAAATAACGTAGCATTGATTTCGCAATCCCTTGACCCTGCATCTCTGGAATAACTGATAATCTATAAAAATACAAACCTTCTTCAATGAATTTAAAGCGAACCATTCCAACAGGTTGACCATCCTTATATTGAATTAAACTCCGCTCTCCCTCTCTTTGAGCAGTTAAAATTGATTCCACTGTTTCATCCAATGCACTAGAAGGCTCCTCAGTATACACCTTAAATGCTTGAATCATTAAATCATGAATGACCGACACATCTGATAAATCAGCTACCTTAATTTCCAAAATGAACTCCTCCTTCTAGTTAGAACACAGAGGGACGGTCTAACTCTGCCTAGGTGTATGGTAACATTATAGCAAGAATATTCTTACAAAGGAGAAAAAACGATGATCTTAAGTCAAACAAGAGATGTTGAATTAATTGCTAAACTGAATAAGCATGTACATGATGTACACGTAGAGCAATATCCCGAGTATTTCCAAGAATATAACTATGAAAATATCTTAGCTTTCTATCAAGGGATTATTAATAAAGAAGAATTTCTCTTCCTTCTATTGGAGGATTTTAGCCAGCCAATAGGTTATGCTTGGGTTGAGATGAAGAACTATCCTGAAACTGCGTTTAAAAAGGAGTACAAATCAGTGTATGTCCATCAAATTAGTATTTCATATAATTATAGAAACAAAGGGTACGGTTCTATATTAATGGAAGAGATTTATTCAGTAGCTAGGTCGAATGGAATCAATCGCGTGGAATTGGATTATTGGACAAATAATCTAATCGCAATAGACTTTTACAACAAAAATGGCTTTGTGACATATCGTGAGTTGGTTTATAAGGAACTTTAATTCAAATCGGGGCGGTTCTTACTCTGCCTCGGCAGAGTGAGAACCGTCCCCATCCTTCCGATTTGTGAACAATTCATGAATGTTTTCCCTATTTACACCGTGTTAATTGCTCTTACAAGTGAATTATGGTAAGACTTGTATATGATTATCCCTTTTACTTTTCGTTTGAGGTTTTAAGTTCTATAAAAAAAGGGGAAATTATCAAGTATAGGAGGAATTAACGATGAAAAAGCTTATGACATTGACAACAGCATTGATACTAGCATTAGTAATCTCAAATAGCGTATTCGCTCATTCTCACTTGCAAGGATCGAATCCTGCGGATGGTGATGTGCTGACAGAGCCACTTACTGAAATTGTGCTCGAATTTGATGGAAATATTGAACAAGGGAGCTTCATTGAATTGACAAATGGGGCTGGAGAAAGTGTTGAACTTCAGGACACAGTCATTGGCGATGGTACTCTAACTGGTATCGCATCAGAACCGCTAGCAAACGAAGAGTACCAAGTGAATTGGAGTATTATTAGTGCAGATGGTCACCCATTAGAAGGCACTTTCTCATTTACAGTTGATGCTCCAGTTACCGAGCAAGCGGAAGAAGAAGAAGTTACAGAGGAGCCTGCTGAAACACCAGAAACGGTTGAAGAACCTGTGGATGAACCAGAACAACCAACTGAAACACAAGAAGAAACGACAGCCGATGAGGTGCAAGAAGATTCATCTTCTATGCCAGTCATATTATTTGTTCTATTATTGATCATCATTATCGCTGTAATCTTCTTTATCATGAAAAAAAGGAAATAGGTAATGGCTTTACTGACCATTCTTAGTCAAACCCTATTATTTCTATCTTTTTCATTTTTAGTAGGAAGCTTCATCCTATTACTTGCACCAAATGATTATCGACCAGATGTAACCTTTTCAAAACGCTTGCTAATGATTAGTAGCATTACTCTACCCATTTTCGCATTTGTACCTGTGTTGGACATTACATTATTTCTTGCTCCACGATTAGGTTTTGTTGACTCACTTATTATGGTTGTCACTTCGTACACGGTTGGGACAGCCTGGAGCTTCACCCTATTAGGTTCATTTCTTTTACTTAGTTTCATTGCTATCGGTTTTACAGAAAAGGCTAGTTTTGGTGCAATCGGTTCGTTACTGACATTAGGAATTATTCTAACGGTTGCTTGGTCAAGTCATGCAGGTGTCATGGATCCATTCTTAGGAATCATCGGAGACTTTCTTCATCTAGTTGCTGTGAGTATTTGGGTAGGAGTACTGCTAATTGCTGGTTGGTTTGCCAAAAACCATAACCATTGGCTCAATTTCTTAAAATGGTATTCATTGATGGCTTTTAGTTGCTTAATGATCACGGTGGTTAGTGGATTTTTGATGATGGATGTGCTTGTTGATGACTATGTGGACTCGTGGATGGTGTCTTATGGACAAGGATTACTAGCTAAACATTTATTTATTCTGCCACTCCTTTTTTATGCGTTAGTGAATGGATTGATTGTGAAGTATAAGTTATCAAAAGACACTACATTCAATCCTATCCCTTGGGTTCGCTTAGAGGGCATCATCTTATTCGTAATTTTTGCCATTACTGCGTTCTATTCTCAGCAGCCACCACCTCATGGGAATTTTCTAACGAGTGATGCAGTATCACCATTATTTCAGTTCTTTCATGGTGCTACCATTGATACCGAGAGTACGATTGGCTTTGTCACAAACGCAAATACCATTTTCTGGTTAGTGATTTCATTGTTAATTTTTGGTTTAATGGTAGTATCGTTTATGAAGAAAGCATCGATCGTGATATCATTTCTATTAAGTTGCCTAATTGTTATTTGCGTTTATGTAATGATTATGGTGACTGTAGTAGTAAGTTAAAATGAGAGTGTCTTCTAATAGAGGGCACTCTTTTTGTATGGAAGGTGGAGGTTTGAATGAAACGCGTTGAAAAAGAGACTGTGATGATTATGAGTCTTCAAGACGTACAAAGATCATTACTGTTTTTACTCATCATAGGGGTTGGTTTATATTTTTTTGGTGAATATGAGTTGGTTCAAAAGGGACTAGTTATTGCAACTGGGTTCGTCATTTTTTTCTTAATCAAGGAGTTGATATACAATTTCCTAGCCTATCGTCATAGCTATTACGAGATTTCCGAGGATACGGTCCATATAAAAGGTGGTGGATTTTCCGTTTGGGAGACGACTCTCCCCATCTCTCGCATTCAGCACCTGGATGTTTCTCAATCGTTTTACGCTCGCTTCTTTGATCTATATTCATTGAATATTTACACTGCTGGGGATGACCATGACATTAAATATTTAAAGAAAGATCCAATCGATTCTCTGCATCAAGAATTATTAGCAAAAATGAAGATGGAGACGGAAAAAGAATGAGACCAAGACGAGATCATTTCATTGAGTTTGTACATCATAATGTGACGACAATAAGGAATCACCCCTTACTGCCAACACTTAGTCTTCTCCTACTTGTTCTAGGGACTGAAAGTTATCAAAGACTTGTGAATATCGGTTTCATCATCATTTGTGTATTCATCATTGGGCACTCATTTCTTCTTTGGTACTACAAACGCTACGAATTTCAAGATGGTTCTTTTCTTTATACAAACGGTGTTTTCCATCGAACGTTTAACCATGTCCCTTATCAAAACGTAAGGAGCATTTATTTGACAGATACATGGTTCAAACGTTTGATTGGGTTATCGAATTTGCATATTGAGCTGTTAGGAGGGGAGGAAATTCACTTTGTCTTACACAACAGGGACATCCTTACTCTTAGACAAACCTTCTTTCAAGAATGGTCCTTACATCCCAAGACAAAGAGCTCACAACGCTTCCGTATCTTTGAGTATTGGCTCCTTTCTACAACAAATCTTCCTTTGTTCTTAACAGCCTTGTCACTCACATTAACGATTATTAGTTTTGTGTTAAGACATTTTTCTGTTCATTTAGGTCTTGAAACGGCTCAGGAACATGAGCAAAGCCTTAATGATACGAGAGGTCTTTGGGAAATAATGTCATTTGAGGGTTCAGCTTTTTTGGAGGTTGATTATTGGCTTCCTATTCTCATGGGCATGGGATTCATTTTTTTGATTACTATGCTATTTACCGTTCTCATGTCTTATATCACTTATCGAGGGTTCTCACTCCAAAAGAGAGAGTCAGATTATGAGGTGACTTACGGTTGGTTAAAAAGGAATCAATATGTACTACCAACGAAAAACATTCGCAGCTTGCGAATTGTTGAACCGTTCATGTTTCGTCTTTTGGGTTACGTGCAGGTGAAAATGGACCATATTGGATTGAATGAACAAGCAAGCAATCAACTCTATGTTGCCCCAGTCCTGAAGAAGGAACATCTTGAGGCTTACCTGTCAGAATGGTTCCCACAATTTTCGAATAGCGCAAGCATCGAATCACCTAAACGTCAGGCTTTATTTCACTTCTTATGGGAACGACCCTTCATATGGGCAGTGTTCATTACCATTTTGGGAATAGAGTGGTCCTTTTTCTATTACGGTTATTGGTTGATTCCCATCCTCCTGCTTTATGGATATCATGAATGGAGGAACGAAGGATTAGCGTATGATACGGAATTTATCATAAATAGGTATTTAAACAAGCTCACTGTTGTAACTGTCATCACACAATCAAAACACGTCGAGTCGACTACCTTTTCGCAATCCTTTTTCACTAAAAAACAAGGTTTCGGAACCTTTTCCTATGCTGTATACTCAGAAATGTTAGAAGAAGTGTATTCATGTAGAGGTCTAAGTGATGATCGACAAAGAGAGTTTTTATCCTATTTAAAGACAAAGCCTCCAGAAAAAAGCTGATTGGTTCTAGAAAGATTTATGAATATTTGAGGTTAGAGAGTGCGACTCCATCATAAATCTAATAGTGAAGGTGGTGAATGAGATGTTCATACATTTGTATCACAAAATGAATAAAACTCAACAAAAAATGACCTTAGCAACAATCATCATTTTATTACTTACTGGTTCATTGATCCTTTTCTTTTAAAATAACTTACTAAAAAAAACGCTAAAATTCTAGCGTTTTTTCTTTATGTTTCTTCAAATAACCCTCCTATTATCCCTTAAACGATAACCCTTCTTCTTCTAATGATGTCCTCAAAGTTGGTATGGAAGCTGGTCCAATTCCATGGATTTTTAGTATTTCTTTTTCAGTGAACTTTGAGAGCTCTTGTAAGGAATCAATTCCTTCATGAAGTAAAGCATTTCTAGCAGGCGAGCTTAGTTTCGATAGGAACCCACTTTCAGGTTTATTCACTTTATCACATGTAGGACAGCTGGTACAATCACTACTTTTATAATATTGATGTCCTTTTTCACAAATTCTCAACCTTTTCCCCGCTGTCATAACGAATCCCTCCTCCAAGCATTTCTTTCCTTTAAAAAACATTATCACTACTGAATTCTAGACCGCAATACAATATAATTAAATTATAGCATGATTAAATGAAACTGCTAATGCCTCTAAGAACCCCATCATTCCGTCAACCCTGATCATCAGTACATGTTCACTTTATTCGTTTTTCTACATTGAATGAGGAGGAAGTATGAATGAAAAATATCTTTACTCAATCAGATTCTAAGGAAATGTTAGCAAGGATTGATCAATTAACTGCAGCTTCACACCCGCTCTGGGGCAAAATGAACGTTGCCCAAATGCTCGCCCATTGCTCAGCCTTTCAGGACATTCCAATGGGAAGTTCCTTTCCAGCAAGAGGTTTCCTTGGATTTGTCATTGGACCATTTGTGAAACAGCTTTTTTACAATGAAAAGCCTTTTGATAAAAATATGTCGACGATTCCAACCATATTGATTGAGGATAAAAGAGATTTTGAGATAGAAAGAGACACACTAAAGCAAAAAATAATAACCTTCCAAAAGAATGGTCCAGAGAAATGTTCCTCTCACCCCCACCCTTTTTTCGGGAAACTAACACCAGAGCAATGGGGGAAAGGAATTTACAAGCATCTTGACCATCATTTAAAGCAATTTGGAGTCTAGTAAAGATTAGAGGTTTTCTTGAAGATGCCAGATTGAGAGAAGGAATGATTTATCTATTAATGGAATATAAAAGAAGAAGTTACAAATATACACTCACATGAAAGGTGGCCTGTAAATGAATGCTTCATTTCTTCTCCGGATCAAGGCCTTCATGATTGATTACATCCTAATTCTCTGTTATTTAGTTATACTCTTTATATTCAATGTGTTTCTATTTCCATCCTTGCAGGATTACTTCAAGGGTTCTCTACTAGTCGCTCAATTCACAGGATTTTTAATGGTCACCTTACCTGTGTCACTTTACTTTATCTTTTGCGATTCATCGATTGGAAAACAGTCTCTTGGAAAAAAGAGAGTGGGTATACGTGTGGTTGGAAGTGATGGAGAAGCTTTATCATTCCTCCATGTCACTTTTCGAACCATCCTTAAGTTTTTACCTTGGGAGCTGTCACATTTCCTTGTATATCGCCTGGTTTATATAGGGGATGGTGAAGTGCCAATCATATACTATCTGATCGGTGGACTAATCTATGCACTTATGTTTGCTTACATTTTGACAGCAATTTTGACGAAAAGAAAACAATCCTTATACGATATAATTGCGAAAACACAGGTAGTTAAAGTCTAGATGATTCTAGAATGAAATAAAGTATAATGAAAGGAGAATTGATGTCTTGGTTAATCTATTAGACAATATTTTTCAAATAACAGCAATCATCCTACTCTTTTGTTCATTTTATTATTACAGACACTTTAAAAAGATTAAAAGAGAGAGAAAACTATCTTTAGGAGAAACCTCGATATATATCATTACACGAATTGCTTTTTTTCTTTGCGCAGGTAGTTATCTCCTTTTGTTTTTGGATAGGAACTTCGGATAGCTTTCTCTAAGTAGACTATATGAATAGAATAACGCTTGGATGTACATACAAATCCAAGCGCTATTCTACGTTCGATTTCCCTTATTTCCTCAAAGAATGATTCATTTCACTTGCAACATATTTAAAATAGACGTACGAGCCAAACCAAAACACGAGATATATAGCGATGAAAATCCCTATGCCTAGTAGGATCGGCAATAGTTCAAGCGGTAACCACTTCATAAACATCGCTAGCGGAAACCAAACAAGCAAGGATACAACAAAATGGACAATCGTCTGTTTTAATGGACTCCAGTTCTCAGTCTCAAAAATCAGGGATGAACTCCCAAAGTAAATCCCCATGACCATACTCCCTAACATGTTCAACCACACTACGGATACCGATGCCTGAACATCCCTTACCATCATGAAAGTTAGGATGGCAAAGGTAAAAATCGCTGTAAAGCCTAAGCCTATAAAACTTCTTCTTATCATCTCAACGATCATGCTTATCACCTCCTAAAATTAATCTTCTTTTTAGTTCCGGGACATACTTACGTGAGACATACTCTTTACTACCTGAACGAAAGTACACGCAGAGATTTCCATTAAACGCTAACTCAAAATGGGTAATTTGATTAAGGTTTCCAATAACCGATTTTGAAAGTCGGCAGAACCCGATGCCTTCTAACCATTCCTCTACTTCATACAGCTTCATCGTAATTTCGATCGATTGATGGTTAATCGAGGCATATACTTTCCGTTTTTCAGAGTAGAAGTAATCAATTGCTTGAGGTGAGAGCAGAGTACTCTTATCCCCCTCTACTCCAAGAATTCGCTTCGGCTTCTGATGTTCCAATTTCCTCACGATTTCCTCAAGCTCCACCGTCCATTCCTTCGCTTGTATGGTAATATAGGTTTCTGTATACTTCTCGTTAATATCAATGTTTAACTTCATCCCTCGTTCCCTCCCTGCACCTTAACTATATCAACATTGTATCTTTTAGTTGGAAATTTTTACATAACATTCTTATAATGATGAATAAGTGGTGGGATTTGATGTATGTCGAGTAACTAACAGAAGAAAAATAAGCGGAGATTTTCTGGTTATATGTTGGATGGAGGTCTTAGCAGGGTAAATAAGGGAAGGATTTACCCTTTTTAATTGGATATATCTCTTTGCAGGCAAATAAGGGAAGGATTTTCCGTTATCAGCTGAATCGAGCTCATTTTGGGCAAAATAAGGGAAAGATTTTCCGCTATCAGCTGAAAAGTCACTCATTTTTGCCTTTTTTGAGTCAATAGGCGGAATTTCTTCCCCTATTCAAGCTATATTTCATTAGATTTTCTAAATAAGCGGAAATTCTCCTTTTATATTTCATCAGCCAGGTTCTCCTACTCATTCTTCCTATTCGAGGTGCAAAAATTTGAACAATAAAACGAAAATCTATTTTATTTATATAAGTGCCTTACTTCATCAGGCGATTATTCAGGGAGTACGACCAATGGTGTCTTTACTAGCTGGTGATTTACATGCGAGTGTGTTGGAGATTGGCTTAATTGCTGCGAGTTTCTCATTTATTCCCTTATTCCTTGCGTATAGAGCTGGAAAAATCATTGATCGTTTTCATGGGAATTTGCCAATCGTATTCGGTATATTTACAGTTGCTGTATCTTTAATTCTGCCATTCTTATTTCACAATCTCTATATTTTGTACGTTTCGCAGACCCTGTCAGGAATTGCTCATTTATTTGTTGTCATTGCGTTGCAAAATTCACTTGGCCTCTTTGTCCCAATCAAACAAAGGGATCATTATTTTGGGTGGTTTAGTTTTTGGGTATCAGGAGGTCAGTTAATCGGTCCATTAGTTGGAGGGATTATTTCAGAAAGTGGCATTTACAATACCTTTTTAGTCTTCTCCATCATTTCATTTGCAGTGACTTTACTTTGTTTACTTCTACTTCGTTCGAAAAAAATGAAGGATCGTGAACAAGAAAAGGTGAAGGAAAAAGTAGACGAGACAAAACCTCAATATACCTCAATTGATTTAATTAAAATACCGGGGATGTTCAAGTCGATTTCAGCAAGTATGATTGTCCAATTTTCCAAAGATGTACTTATTACATATTTTCCCCTGTTCGCTGCCTCACGAGGTGCATCAACAACACTCATCGGAGCATTATTAAGTGTCCAAGGTGTAACAGCTATGTTGATTCGTGTATTGCAGGGATCCATATTAAAATTAGCCAATCGATACACTGTGCTTTTTATCTCATTACTCATTAGTGGCTTATGTTTTGCCTTTATTCCTTTCCACAACTCCTATTATTATTGGACCTTGCTCTTCTTACTTTTAGGAGCAGGAATGGGGTTAGCACAACCACTCTCAACCGTAGCCGTTGTAAATTTATCCCCAACAGGATACAGTGGAAGAGCTCTCAGCATTCGCATCACAGGAAATCGAATGGCTCAGTCTGCAAGCCCGATCTTATTTGGAGTCATTGCCCAGCTAGTTGGGATCGGATCGATCTTCTTCATTTGTGGAGCAATCATTTTTTCTGGATCGTTTTATATAAAAACAGGGGAGAAAGACGAAGCATAATAAGACAGGTGCCACTCTTCAGTAAATGGCACCTGTCTTTTTCACACCTTCATTTCTGCATGTTGAATCTGTGATTTCTCAATTTGAATGGTCGTATGCTCAATTTTAAATGTGGCATTTATTTTATTGATGGCTTGTTGTAAGATTTGTTGTCCATCTTTATCATCCTCGATTAAGATATGACAAGTTAGCGTGTCTAGGCCTGAAGTAATCGTCCATACATGAAGGTCATGCACATCAATCACACCTTCAATTTCTTCCAATGCCAGCTTCACCTCTCCCTGATCAATCGTGATTGGCGTACCTTCCATCAATATGTGAACCGAGTGCTTGATGACTCCCCAAGCACTTTTTAAAATTAAAACGGCTACCACCACCGAGATAATCGGGTCAGCAATATACCATTCAAACATAAGCATGAAAAATCCTGCGGTTAACGCCCCAACTGAGCCAAGCGCATCACCTATAACGTGAAGATACGCACTCCGTAAATTGACATTATTCTTCACGTCTGCTTTTCTCATCAGGAACCATGCACTTGCTAAATTGGCTAAAAGTCCAACAGCAGCAATCATCATCATTGTTCCACTAGAAACCGTTGGTGGATCAAAGAATCGTCCATACGCTTCCCACACAATAAACCCTGCAATCACAAACAAAGTGACCCCATTAAAAAGCGCAGCCAAGATTTCAAACCGGTAATAACCATACGTCTTCCTACTAGATGGTGGCCTTGATGCAAACCAAATGGCAATTAAGCTTAATAATAGAGAACTAGAATCACTTAACATATGCCCTGCGTCCGATAGTAAGGCAAGACTATTTGTGATCAGTCCTCCAAAGAATTCCAGTAGCATGATGCCAGATGTAATAAGTAAGGCGATCAGCAACCCTTTTTTATTTCCTTCTCTTGTATCCTCAAAATGATGATGATGATGGTCGTGACCATGGTGATGATGGTGATGTCCCATTTCATTTCCCCCTTATTCGTGTTCGATATGATGAATGACTTGGTTGAGAATCGAGATAACGTGGTCATCATCATATGTATACAAGAACGTATTTCCTTCTCGTCTATATTTCACTAGCCTTAAATTTCTTAACGTACTTAATTGATGTGATACAGCAGATTGAGTCATCTCCAATACCTCTGCGATATGATTAACAGAGCATTCTTCTTGAGACAATAAATACAAAATCTTAATTCGCGTTCCATCGCCCAATGCTTTAAAAATTCGTGAAGCCTCATCTACAGTCGCTTGTGCTAAAAATGAATGATCTCCTTGCTTCATCTTGATTCCCTACTTTCAATGATGTGGTGATATATATATTTCGCATCTTTCCCAACTCCTTGAAGCAGAGCAGAACCTCTACTCGACTGCCAAGATAAGCCTAGAAAAAAGAAACCCTCGATCGACGTAATCCCTCTTTTATGGATAGGTTGACCTTGTTCATTGAATAAATGAGGTAGTTCGATCCAATGATAATCTGACTTAAAACCCGTCGCCCAGATGACATTATCTACCTTTATTTCACAATCATCCTCAAATAGAATCTGGTCATTCCTTATAGACTTCGTTCGGGGTTTTAAGATAATATTCCCATTCTTTATGCTGGACTTTAATTCATCTCCAAAAATGGGATCTGGTCGTTGTTTTAATAACCTACCTACAACTGAATTCTCACTAGCTTGATAAATCCCTAGCTTATCAAAATACCAAAAGATACTTTTATTTCCGATATCCTGAGGGAGGAATTTCAATTTATGAGCTACCGATAAATAAGTCTTTCTTGTCATCGAGATTTCAAGTGCAATTTGCGCACCAGAATTCCCACCGCCAACTACTAGTACTGAGCCCTGTGTAAGTTGCTCTGGATTCTTATATTGTGAGGAGTGAATCTGAAAAATGGTTGGTGAAAGTTGCTCTGCAAACATTGGAATAGCAGGTGTCTGAAATGGGCCAGTAGCTACGATTACATTCCTAGCATTAAGTGTTCCCTGATTCGTCATAATCTCAAACCCATGATCGATTTTCGAAACCTTCTCCACAACAGTGTTCAATTGTATCGGGATTGAACATGTTTTTACATAGGATTCTAGATAGCTAGCCACTTCATCTTTCGTGGGATATCCTTGTTGCTCACCGCTAAAATTCTGACCTGGCAACGAACTATACATTCGTGGTGTAAATAAGGTCAGTGAATCGTATCTCGTTCGCCAAACGTCTCCAATCTGACCTACTTTATCAACAACGATGAAAGATAAATCACTTTTCTTTAAGTAATATCCCATTGATAATCCCGCTTGCCCTGCGCCAATAATCAATACATCGTAATCCATGATGCTCTCACCTCACTAACTATATGAACATATGCTCATACAATACATTATGTTATTTATTTAAAAATGTCAAACTACTCCGAAACTATTTTTCATTAAAAAATTCGGTGTATTGTTCCATTTATGATAAACTTTACTTATCTGAATTTTTAGAACAATAATGAATGGAGTGATCAAATTTGAATCATACATTACTAAGAATCGGTACCACTTACCTTCCTGTTTCTGATATTGAACGTTCTGCTGAATGGTATGTGGCCAAGCTTGGTGCGCAATTGAGCTACAAGGATGAGGATAAGGCCATTCTTAATATGGCTAATCAAAGTATCTTCCTTGTAAAATCAAAAGAAGATCAGAGCTCAAATTTTTATGATATTCATGGTGAAGAACGTTTTTCATTAACCTTTGAAGTTGACGGATTAGAAGCTTTAGAAGCGATCCATAAGGAATTTACTATGAAACAAATGAGAGTTGGAGACATTGAAAATCGTGGACACTCTGGGAGAAATTTTGTTTTCTATGACCTAGATGGGAACAAATTTGATGTTTGGAGTGAATTGAGTCCTATTTTTAAAGAGAGATATTTAGTTACTGAAAAAAACAGTGGTTAGCAAAGTGAAGATTCCCCACCTATTGACATCCTAAATGTATAAACAAAGCAAAACTCGATGGGGGTCTTCTGGCTGAAAACGATAAAATGAATTTAATTTATATTTTCAGAAAAATCGTTATTATAATACCATTTTTTTCTTGAAGAGCTGAAGGAAATATAAATTGTTACAATAATGCAGAATAATAGAGTGATATGAAAAAGGAAATGCAGCGTATTTGGAGCAATACCATTCATTATTGGAAGGAAAGAGTGGGTATCTCCAAACATTTGATTATATCTTTCGACTTTTTGTTCTGCACCATACCCCAAAAAGTAAGGAACCCACCAGGATATTAGCACCCCTACAAAGATACATACTTGATGGATAATTAACCAAAGTTTAATCCAGATTGGATACCTTTTTCCCATAAAAGTGATTAACAGCCCCATTATTATTATAATTTGGACTACATTAATCAATGTAACAGTGACTAATTCATTAAATGAATGTTCTTCTCTAATGGCTTGAACGTCATTCAATGAACCTAAAGGAATCCAATCTTGTACGATCATAAATAGCAAAATAAAACTAAGTCCAGACAATAATAGTTTTTCTGAAATATGAATATCCCTTTTCACAAATTCCCCCCCTATGAATTAACGTACTCTTAATTACACGTGTAAGAAAATTTTAGCATTTACAAATATTTCTTTCTATATATCTAAGGTCTAAATTGACGTAAGTCTTAGGTCGTAAAAACACATAAAAACTCCGGTGACTCGAGTTCAAATATCGAACAAAAGTACCGATATTTCATATTTTCTCTCAACATTCTTTTTTGAATTTACTTACTAAATCAATCAAGTTGTTTATTTATTACTTTTACCTTTGAATAGCTCCACGCCTGTTACGGCACTCAAATAGTAAGTTGATAAAACTTTCATAGTATGGAAGAAATCCTTAAAGTTTGATCATCGTCAAAATGTCAGCCTTACTTGCCCATTTCACGTTTTGTACCTCTTCATACTGTAGAGTAAGCATATGTAGTTGCACCTCTTCTTGGATTAAATAAAAATCATCAAATCCATTCTCAAAGTTTATTGTTAAGTGAGGCCGTACCTGCTGAAAGTCTACTTTCAAACCAATTTCTTCATACAATTCTCTTTCCGCAGCTGTTTGACTTGTATCCCCTGCTAGAGCACTCCCTCCTGCAGTAAGATCCCACAGATTGGGCCACCCTTCTTTAAAGGACTGTCTTTGTTGAATGAGCATTTCCCCGTTTGAATTAAAAATACAGACATGAACAACTAGATGAAAATCTCCAGATTTGAGCTCTTTACCGCGTACCCATGTCCGGTCTGTTTTGTTTCGATTTATATCATACACATCCCATAATTCCACTTGTGCACCCCCAACTTACAGTAGTCATATATTGAAATTGAACCACTTAACCTTTAAATAAATCACCTTTACACCTTTACTTCAATTAATCTTCATTTCTATAAAATAATCAATAATCCTTTAAAAATATGTTTTATATTGAGGTAGAATTAAATGGTTATTATCGGGATTTTCTCCTCAAACATTAAAATTGTTATCTAGCTGAATCTCTGAAATTTCATCAATAATTTTTAATAATCATTCCTTAGAAGTATTCATGACGTTCATCACTTCTTCCATGAACCCGTTAGTTGAATAACTTTTTCCTTTCAGAGTTAGTACAAAATATTAATAATACAGTAACTCCTAATCCAGATAATTGCACAAATAGGTTGTTAAGATTTTCAATATCCGAATGAAGTAAAGCCCAAATCACATTAAATATACTAGAAATACCAAATCCAATCATAAAGTAATAGATTTTCATTTTTTTATACTTGTTCTTACCCCATAAATGCTTGATATATATATAACTAAGTATTCCGAAAATTATTATAGGTAGTATCCATTCTGAAAAACGCATAACAATTTTTTCATCTTGAGGACTATCAAATAAAAAACTTCCAAACGATAAAAAATGGAAAACAAAGATATAAAAAGACAATAATAAAATAGCAATTATATCCCCAAAGAATACCAATAAATACAATGTTTTTCTTTTCAATTTTTACACCACCTGTTAGTTTAATAACATTAGGTTTTACCTTTACTTAACTCAAGTAAATCCTTTTCAGAAAGTTTTTTTGTGAATATATCTAATTCCTTCGACGAAAACCAATCATTATTAGGACCATAACCACCGTATTTAATCGTATGAGTTACAGCATTCGAAGACATAAAAATATTATGATGAACAAATGGATTTACAATTACACTTTCTCCCTCTCGGAGAAAACGCAATTCAGTCTCCCCATTTAAATCAATTTCCGCGTACACAATCCACCCAGACTGAACAACATAGAACTCAGAAACTGCTTTGTGATAATGACTGTTTTGCCATGATCCTACTTCAGAACCAACTGTGCGACAATATGAAGTACCATCGGAACTAACTAACCTATAACGTTTTTCTCCATTATCCATAAGTTCAAAATTCACCTCTATTCCAGATGAATAAGCTTCTTCAAAACTAATCTTTTTTGGATTATACAACATATTTTTCTCCCTTATTCTGTCTTTAATATATTTACATTCGATCATATAAATATTTTTCCTGCAATTATCATTGTTTTACAATGCTGCCTCCTTAACGCAATAGGGCCGTTACATTCGGTAGCCCTTTGTTCAACTCATGTTCCCGTTTTTTAAATAAATATAATTTAATAGTCCATAATAATATAAAACTAGATCCTCAAGTCCTTCGATATCTATGTAACACCATCATTAAAAGCTTCTATGAGATTATTAAAAGACTTAACTTTCCCGTTAGTTGAAAATTTTCTTATAACATGTTGGGCATATAGGTTTCACTACAATGAAAAAAAATAAGAGGACTATTAATCCAGCACCACTAAAATAAGTGAATACATAAAAAGCTCCAGTAAATTTTTTTATCGGTTCAGGAATGAAAAAATACATTATGTAACTCGAAAGAAATATAAACGATAATGATGGAAAAACCTTTAAACACTGGTCATTAACACCCTTGTGTTCAAAAAAAGCCATTGTTATTCCCACAAATTTGTTCATTAAATAGAGATATAAGAATCCAATAATTGCTCCAATAAGAATTACCATTCCAACACTTCCTCCATCACTCATATCCCAAGAATAAATTGGTTTATTCCTACTATATTTAGACATGCTATCCAGCTCTTAAGTTTACTAACTTCAACAAAAAAGGCGGTTAATCCTTCTTGGACCAACGCAGCCTTTTGTTTAATTGCATTTCTTCACACTTTCTTATATATAGAGGTAGTTTATTTTATCATTTCTAACAAATCTACTAATTTATTTATTTCATAAGTAGGTTTTAAAGCTATATGCTTCTCTTTGTTCTTAGGATTGAACCAACAAGTGTCCATCCCATAGTTTATTCCACCTTGGATATCAGAAGTCAACGAGTCACCCACCATAAGTACGTTTGATTTGTCTGTAATCTGTAGCTTATGAAAAGCATAATCAAATATTCCTGTTTGTGGTTTTTGAAATCCAGTGGATTCAGAGATAATAACCTGTTCAAATATACCTTCGAACGGAGAATGGTTAATTCTTGAGGTTTGCACAATCGTGTAACCATTTGTAATAACGGCTAAGCGTTTATGCGAGAGAGCCTTAATCACTTTTTCCGCTCCTTGAATGAGGTGCGTTTGTTCTCCAAGAAATTGTAAATAGTCCTGATTAAATATAACTGCGTCAATCTCAAGTTCGTGCTCTAAAAATAATCTCCTAAATCTCTCTGAACCTAGTTCTACAAGTCCCACTTTTCCATTTTCTAACTCTCTCCACAACACTTTGCTAATTTCCTGGTAACTCTTTTCGTACAGGTTTAAGCCATTTAATAAATTATATTGATTAAAGACCTTATAAAAAGCTGCTTGCTCCGATTTAGCAAAATCAAAAAGCGTATCATCTATATCAAAAAAAATAATATCGTAATTCTTCATTATTATCCTACTACTTTCTAATTATGATTTATTCTTTAATACAAATACTTCCCTAATAAAAGCACCAATTATTGCAGATTGAAGGATGACCACAATTAAGTTTGCCACTCGCACAAATGTATGAGGGGAGTATATCACTACTAAACTTTGAATAATAACGAGTAAACCAAAAGCGACAGACATCAGAATTAAATATTTCGGTGTAGTTTCCCTTCGTTTAACTATTGCACTCGCTCCTTAAAATACAATTTGTTCTTATTCCATACTCCTGCTTCATTAGAACAATACTTCTACAAGAAAAAGCTATTCTCCTTCTTGAAGAATAGCTATCCGTTATTGAAATGAAAAATGAGCGCATATCCTTTTACAAGTATCGCGCTCATTTCTTAAAATTACTTTTTAAATCTCTCTACTTCCATTATATCGTTATGTTCAAGTTATTTATAGACTGTTCTTTTTATCATTTGGTTACTATACTCTTATATACAAATCAAAATATGAGGGGTGTATCAGTATGAATGACAACAAAGATGTCTTGGATATTGGTCCTTTTTTTCATGGTACTAAAGTAGAACTGCAAATTGGAGATTTATTAGAGCCGAAAAACTTATCGAATTATCAAGATAAAAAATCCAACTACATCTATTTTACTGCAACATTAGATGCTGCTAAATGGGGTGCTGAGTTGGCAAGATCTCAGTCAAAGGAAAGAATTTATATTGTAGAGCCATTGGGTACTTTTGAAAATGATCCGAACTTAACTGATAAAAGATTTCCTGGAAACCCCACACGTTCTTATCGGTCTAAATCTCCTTTGAAAATAGTAGCTGAATTGGGGGCATGGGAAAGACATACCGATGAAGAAATAAATCATATGATTACATCCTTAGAAAAATTAACTGAACAAGGAAATAATGTAATAGACGATTAATCCGGCAAATTCTCTTTATGATTCACTAGACAGAAAGCTGTATGTTTATTTCATCAAGTTCATACTTTGATAGAGAACGTCCATGACACCCCATTTTCAGGGGTTGTTTTATTTTTTTGATGAAGGGGCATCTTCACTTTCGACTTGGATTAATGCAAATAGAATTTCACTTATTATTTATACAAATATTATCAAAAAAAAAGACGCGTTAACCCTTCTTGGATCAACGCACTTGTTAGCTTAATAGGTTCATTTCTACAAAAGTTTATTTTTCCACAAACAGGGCATAGCAGCATCCCCAAGGTTACTTCTTGTCTGCTAGTAACTGAATTTTGAAGATATTTGTACTACCAGCGCGGTCGGTTAATAGTGTGATTGAAATCAAATCACCTTCTGACAGATCAGAAAGCTGGATAACAGTATCCTGCCGATATATACTCACTTCTTCCCATATATCATATTGAAACTCACCTTGATATTTCTCATCATTGAGGGGAATTCCTTCAACCAATATAGAGTTCTCACCAACTTCTTTTACTTCTGCATAGAATGTCTGAATATCAGAATGTGCCAGCACCCATACATCTTCTTCGTAATCTTTATAGGCAGTAACATATCCCACAAAGTAGCTAATCAATATGCCAATGAGTAAAACTATTATGGTCATAACAATAGCGACTCGATATGGAGGAACCATTGAAGTGCGCTTGCCTTCCGTTGCTCCTAAAGCCTTATTGATATGTCGTTTATAGACCTGAAAATAGATAATAACGGTAGCGACTAATATAATTAGAATGACAAACAGGACGAGAAAATAAATAGGAAAAACCATGTAATCGCCTCCTCTATATTCCGAAATATTCTTTAAATATGTAGTAATAGCTTCTTGTTACATCAACACTTTTACCATTAGTCATTGTAAGGATAAACTTCGACGAAAGAGTAGGTTTAATTTGTTTAACCTTATTTCTTGCAATGACAACAGAGTTACTTATACGCAAAAATTTTGTTGGATCAAGTAAACTGACAATCCTGTATAATCGATCGGTAGCTTGATATAGTGCTTCTTCCGTTTGTACCTCAACTGCATGACCGAACGATTCAATACAAACAATATCCTCTACTGATAATATAATCCGCGCATTTGTTCCTTTTTCTCTAACAGTCAGATTATCTATGAAGCTATTTGTTTCACTTAACACCAAGTCGGCAGTATCATCTATTTCAATACCTCGTTCTTCGAGTACAGATTTGATTTCATCATAACGCTCATTACTAATGTCAAGTTTGAATTTCAAAATCGCAACCTCCTTTCATTCATCGTGATACATCACCAAGTCCAAAAGTAGTATAACAATCGGATTTTCGTATCTCAATATAAATGGAACACTTTACAAATATAGCCACATAAATTACACAACACGGTTGATATTTAATGAAGGCTGTTTTCGTATATATTGTTGCTTTGAATACCGCAGCCTGAATACACTCCGCGTCCTGTGGGGTAACCGGTGAGCCTCCTCGTCGCTAACGCTCCTGCGGGGTCTCACTTAGGCTACGCATCCCACGGGAGTCTCCGTGTATTCAGGCTGCTAGAAATCTATTTTTAATTAATTTATCTCAAAAAACAACAAACTTTGAGAAAACAGCCTTAATGAATAAATGAACCCCAAATTGTATTATAATCTTCATAAACAAAAAAGGCCGTTAATCCTTCTTGGACCAACGCACCAGTTAGTTGAAGTGTAAGCCTTCACACTTTATTTTAATTATGAATAACTAAATCAGCTTGTTCGATTGGTGAAACTGTTTCCATATAATAATCTTCTGCTTTCCAGTATCTCTTTTCAAACTTGCCAATGTTAGTTTGTGTTTCGATACTTTCACGATGGAATCTCTCTTCTCGTACACAATCCAGAAAAATCATAAAATCAAAGTAATTTCTCCACTCTTTTCTTTGTAAAAACACGCCTTCAATGATAATTAGACAAGTATCAGGTATTTTGACTGTATGTAATTTTTGCAAATCAGAATGATTGTCATAAGTTAATAATTGTAGTTCATTAGACTCTTTAAGTTTTTGGAATAAATTCTCTTTTAGCCATTCTACATCCCATTGCAATTGATAATACTCATACCACTCTTCATGACCAGTGTTATAACGTCTTTCTCTCTCTACAATGTAATCGTCTATATGTAATACACAAGACAAAATATTCTTTTCTTGAATATGCTGTTCGATGTTTCGTACTATTGTTGTTTTACCAGAACGACTTAATCCATCTATTCCAAGAACAATCTTTTGTCCTTGTTCAATTTTCGGGATTTTTTTTAACAAATTTTTCACTTTAACGTCCAAGCCTATTCCCACCCTAAGTTTAATATGCTTAGTTGCACTATCCCTATTAGTTAAAGAACATCATCAAAAAAGAGGGAAGTAGAGTTGCAATGAACAAAAGTAAAACCAATCCAGTAAACATATATGTAACATATTTCTTTCTATCTACACCCTGTCTTAGTTCCCACAATCCTATTGTAATGAAATATAAACCGATCATAGAAGCTATCACGGGTAGCATAACAAAAATATTCACCTAATTCACCTCTTTATATTATTTGATTGTTTTCCCAATACCATTTAACTACCATTAAATATATGCTCTAAATAGACAATTCCCATAAAAATCAGCCAGACTGTTAATGGAATTCCAAAACTCTTAAAGGCTTGTAACGGTGTATAATCTTTATTTTTCTTTTGTAGAACTCTATCAGTAATAAAGAACAATAAAGAAGCACCTAAACTATACAATAGTAATATAAGTCCAAAAACAGTGTGTAAAATGCCAGAGAAAATCATTTCATATTTTTCACTTTTCATTTTTGTTGAAATATAGTAACTGACTCTATCACTAAGGATAGAGGTTAATACTCCATAAATTAAAATCGCTGGGAAACTATACATCAAATAAACAGGTGTACTTCTTGCAACAGCAAATAAATAATTTGGAATTGATGAAATAGTTTGACCAAATGGATTTGGAACGATTAGACCTAATAAAATGGCAAATATCGAACCAGAAACAGATGCGGAAATCATTTTTCGCGATATTATTTTTGTTCACCACCATTTTCCTTATAAATATAGTATTCTGAAAAACTATACATTTACACTATCTTTCACAAGCAAAATTATCTTTATCTCTGTCCATTTTAAGTTGATAGGCTGGATGATCTGAAGCTACCCCATTGGGATATTTCTTTCTTAGTTCAGTACAATTGGCAAAGTTTTCTGATCCTCCATTTGAAGCTGCAGCAACTTCATCTGCTTTGGCTTTTTTTTCTGCCTTTGCTTTAGCTTCTGCTTCTGACTTCGCTTTAGCCTCTGCTTCTGACTTCGCTTTAGCTTCTGCTTCTGACTTCGCTTTAGCCTCTGCTTCTGACTTCGCTTTAGCTTCTGCTTCTGACTTTGCTTTAGCCTCTGCTTCTGACTTTGCTTTAGCCTCTGCTTCTGACTTCGCTTTAACTTCTGCTTCTGCCTTTGCTTTAGCCTCTGCTTCTGACTTCGCTTTGGCTTCTGCTTCTGACTTCGCTTTGGCCTCTGCTTCTGACTTTGCTTTGGCTTCTGCTTCTGACTTCGCTTTAGCCTCTGCTTCTGACTTTGCTTTGGCCTCTGCTTCTGCCTTTTCTTCTGCTTCTATCTTTGCTTTGTCCTCAGAAATTTTTTCCTCATTCTTATCATCTGCATTTGTGGTATTCAAACTTTCAGATGAACAAGCAACTAAACTAAAAATTAAAAATAAAGCAAATAAACCTACTATGTACTTTTTCAATTCAAGAACCCCCATAATATATTTTCAATCTTTTATTACAATATCATAGATTGTAATATTTTTACTTATTTTAGAAAAATTTTCTTTCAATTTAATAAAGGGCTAGGTTTCATTATAAATCAAACCTGTTCTCTATTCACGTTATGCAACGGGTGATTGATTTCAACTAGTATTAAAATAAGTAGTTTCGTCATCTATTGAGTTTAGGTCACCACTTTTGTATTTATTAGCGCTATGAATGTCTTAATAGTGTGATAAAATAATGGAAGAATTTGTATCAGTGTGTTATATAATATTTAATTAATTCACTCATATAAGGAAAGGTGGGGTTTTTAGGTGGGATTACGTTTTCGCAAGAGTTTTAAAGTGGCGCCCGGTGTTCGGTTCAATGTTAGTACAAAAAGTGTAGGAGCAAGTTTTGGTGGTAAAGGTCTACGCTATTCAGTTAATTCAAGTGGCCGTCGCACAACAACAGTTGGAATACCTGGATCAGGAGTTTCTTATTCTTCAACATCTAGTTCAGGTAGAAAGTATAAAAGTAGCGCCTACACGCAGAGAAATGAGATTGTGCGAAGACAAAAAGAGATAGCAAAACTTCAGGAATTAGAAAGAAACCAATTAGAAGTGGAAGCATATGAAAACAAGGTTGAAATGATAAAATCTATCCATAAAGAATGTGATGATGAAGTAAATTGGTTGGAAATGAAAAACACTCCAAGCCCTTTTACAAAGGGTGAAAAAGGCCCAAATGAAAGAATTGCAGAGGAGAAGCTTAATTCTTACAAGCCAGGATTCTTAAGCAAGATTCTAAAACAAGAGGAAAAGAAGAAGAAACATCTGATTGACAATATAGAAAAGGCAAAGTTAGAGGATCAGCAAGATTATCTGAATTGGGAAGAACTCGTTGAGACCGCAACGAATGTTCTTGATGGTGATATAGATACATACTTTAAGGTAATTGAAGAATTTGCTCCATTGGATGATTTATTAGAATTCGGAAGTGGGTTTGAATTTTTTATGGAGGACCCTCATTCCATTGAAGTAGAATTTAATGTTCATACAGAGAGTGTAGTACCTACTCAGGTGAAATCTCTAACGAAGACTGGAAAACTATCTGTTAAAGATATGCCAAAAACAAAGTATTATGATATTCAACAAGATTACGTTTGCAGTTCCGTAATTAGAATCGCTAGAGATTTGTTTGCGTTATTACCACTACACTTTGTCTATATTCATGCTTTTGATGAACACCTTAATACCTCAACTGGACATACTGAGCAAGTGGTCATCCTTTCAGTTAGAATAGAAAAAAACATATTGCAAACACTAAATGTTGAAACAATTGATTGTTCAGATGCCATGCAAAATTTCAAGCACAACATGAAGTTTAAAAAGACAAAAGGATTTGATCCTGTAGAAAAACTTAAGATTGAAAGCTAATAAAAAGGCGAAAATCATTTTCTGTGATTCTCGCCTTTTTAGCTCCGTTATCAATTCTTTATTGAAGAAGTGCACAATCACTCCCATACATTTTTTATATAATCTCTATTTCCAAATAAAAGGCGTGTACTCTATAATTTCCCAATCCAACTCTTCTTCGATTAACATCATGTTAATTGGATTAATAGTTGGAGTTGTTACATACCGTACAGAACCTATCATTATACTATTTGCATCAAATCCTATTTCATATGAGTCTTTATCTGTTTCTATTACTAAAGAAGTCAATATGTTAGGGAGGTTCAGTGGATTAATCTTTTTTAGTTTTATTTGTTCGTTTAATATATTATTGATCAATTTAGGATCATCAATTGTTGCTGAAGCAGTTTTTGCCACAAGTGGTATTTGGCTATAAACGGTTATTTGCTGAACCTTTTCATCTTCCTCGATTAAATTTGCCATAACTTCTTCATATGTAGTTTTCTTTAAATGTTCATAGAGAAATAAGCCAACGATAATTACAATAATTAATATGATACCAATAATTTGTTTCTTCTTCATACGCCGCCCCCCACAATTCACTAAAAGATTATAGAAGGATTACTATCATTTTTAGAATCCCTGTAGTCAAGACAAATGAAAAATCGTGACATGGCAGATAATAACTAATTGTTCACTTCGAATTCCCCATTCTCACCCATTTCATGGTACAATCCCAATGTGTACTTAGTTAGCACGCCAATTTCTCACTATTTCTTAGTTAAGTTAAAGCTCACTTCAATTAAATGATAAACCTCTTCTTTTGAATCGACACGTTCTAAGACAAGTGTAATCCAGTGTTCCTTATTCATATGATATGCAGGTAACATGTCTCTTCGGCCTCTTAAACTACCAATTAGTTCAGGAGGACTATTTTAGGTCTAGAATATCTATTCTTTCTTTTCCATCTAACCCCAATTTCTCTGGAGGGACATCCATCACAAGTCCATACCATTTCCCCTTGAATCCATGTCTTAAGACAGCATAGTTTGGAAACCTCTTCCACGGGTAATCAGGTAATGTACCATATTTCTCTTTGACGTGTCTGAAAATATCATCTCTTGTTATCATATCGCACCAACACCTCTAACTACCTATTTTCCCCATAGTAATTTGCTGAACAACATATTAATTCACATTTTTATTAATAAAATCAATTATTCTTTCAAATGGCACTGTAAAACTGAGGAAATTCCAAAAAGCATGAATCACAATTACTACTAGTAGATTACCTGTAAATACAAAGATTATAGCAAAGAAGATACCAAATACCCCAGTGCTAATAACACTTCTCCACCCTCCATCAAGGATATGAATAAAACCGAACAAAAGGGAGGACACCACAACGGCCAAAAGAGTGGATTCAGTTACATACTCAATTCTCCCTAACACATAGTAGCGGAAAATCAACTCTTCAAATATCCCTGCACAAGCTGAAATTAGAAAGGCTCCCATATATTTATATTTTCCTTTGAACATCTCATCCTCAGGCTTAGAAAACTGCATGTCAGGTAGTGGGGTATTTTTTTTCTTACGGACATAGATTTCTATACTCATAACAGCAAACAAGATTGCAGCGATGGAAAAAATAATGAGGAACGCTTGTAAGAAACCCATCCAATTAAAGCTTAGTGGAATAGGAAGAACGATTCCACTGAACTCTCGCTCAAACCATAATATACTCAACATTAATAACCCTAATAAGAAGAAATACACTAGCCATTGAATGATCGATTCTCGCTTTTTATATCTATAAAACAACTTTCTTAATACAATATCTATTCCAATTATCAGCACACATAATAGAACTACATTTAGTATAATCATTCAGTTTCTCCTTCATTATTTATTGGTATCTGATCCCTAAATCAACGAAGAAATTATTATAGACGAATCTGGAAAACGATCGATGTCCCTATTACCTGTGCAATCTATATGGCCAAGGTTGCAAATTATTCTAACCTGCTATACTCATCGAATCTTTTTTTGTTTAATTATCGCTAATACAATCGGGATAAGGACGCTTACTATTGCTATTGGCAGAAACCATACACCGAATCCAGTTCCTTTACCTAACGCAATTGAAACTAATTCAAATAAGATGAAAGCAAAGATAATTAGACTTATATTTTTCAATTGATTTACAAGTTTACGGCTAACTAAATAGAATTCTTTAGCGTTTTCGTTACTTAATCGCTCTGGATAATTATGTGATTCTGGGAATTTCTCAAGCAATATCATTAACAAGGTAATAAATGCACCTATTATAGGTAATACAATTAGTTCCATCTTTGAACCCCAACGATCCACTTCACCTAACGTATTGAAATGTGACGGAATTTGGTCAGGAAGCACATTCCAATTACTAATCAAAAAGAATAACGAGCCTAAATAGAATGAATATCCGATTATATCCCAGATCCACTCAGTCTTCGTTTTGGATAGGCTAATTTTTGGTCTCTTCGGAGAATTTGACAAATCCTTCAACACCTTCCTTTTCCCAACGAACAAACTCGCTAAATGCAATTCATAAAAAACATAATTTTCTAAATCATCTTATATTTTCATACGGTTGAAAAACAAAACTGTTTCATTTTTTTAAGTAACGGATAATAAACTCTATCATCAATTGAAAAATGAAATTCGAATAATGAAAAAACATAGGACAATTTTCATTCTTCCTATGTTTTCATTCATCTTATTTATCTGTTTGTTTTTGCTTTTTTTCCAAATACTCAGCTCGTAATTTTTCAAGTTGCTGCTTTTTATCAAATTTAGCAGGCCTTTGTTTTTCATGATACTTTGTCACAGCTGCCTGACCTTTGGTATCTAATTGATATTTCCCCATTTTGTTCACCTACTTTTCTGTCTGTTAAAGAGATTCTATACAACAAATATAATATACCTTATTATGTACTGTTAACCATGTATATATCAGGAAGTTCAACATTCCTACCCGTTACTTATACAATGTCTTACACAATCATTGCATATTAGTGTTTTGACAACAAGTCATTGTTTCTTACCTTTTCGTTCTAAAAGTATTGGTGCTATATTTAGTAGGATAGAAACAATCGTCAAAAACCATAATGCCCTTTCCATGCCAGGTACTACATCCATTAAAGCTGCCCAATCTTCCGCATCTACCCACATCGATACAAGGCTATATTCTGAACAAAGTGTTAATGCTGTAAATGATAAGCCCATTGCCATAGCGAGCTTATAATCCTTTCCAGTTGCATACATATAAAGATTTATAAACGTTGCTACTATAGCAATAACTCCTAATATTATCCACATAACTACACCTCCATAATTTTTTGTATTACTTTTGTGATTTCTTACAGAATAAACCTACTTCGTTACTTTAATAAAGTTCAATCATAAGAAGCATTGGATCCACGCACCCGTTAGTTCAATATGAATTTATAATAATGGAGGAATATCAGACAGACAAATCGATAAATTCTAGTTCAGTTTCTGCTTCTGCTTTAGAACGATAAACGATAATTTTATCATAGGGTTTCAAGTTGTCTTGCCATGTTCCTATATTACTCAGAAAATCTTCTACGTTTTCAGAAATTATAAAGCACTCTAAATCCCTATTGATATAACAAATTGGTGCGTCACTTTCCAAATCACACTGTTGATAAACAGTTCCGACAAATCCACCTTTACTATCTTTTGCTATAATATCTACATGTGGAACCGTAAAAAACTCTACATGGGGAATATCATCGTCAAAGATAAACTGAATATCATAATCGCTAGCAAATTGTTGATATTCTTCATTTTTATCATGAGCACTCATAGGGAAAATTGTTATCCCTGTTAGTATAACTTCAGCATCTTCTACATTTACACATATGGCTCCAATTAATTCTGATCTATCTAGATAAACTTTTCGCATATCCCCCCCCCCCCCGTTTAATCGTATTGTCAAAACTTTTATATTAAATAGGCTATAAAATACCTTGATAGAGGGATTTTTGAGCAAAAAAATTGCCACCCCCCATAATTTTAGGTAAAAGTGAGGTTACGA
>NZ_JACYHA010000018.1 GCF_014837155.1 Litchfieldia stipae
GGGGTGGAGCAACGAGCGTTACTTCAAGAATAACCTGCGAGTTGTACTGATCGAGCTGCTTCTAGCGTAAGCTTTCTGAGATCAGGACAGTCACTAAATTTAGGTGGAGTATCTAAAAATCTATAATTTTTATTATCGCGGGGTGGAGCAACGAGCGTTACTTCAAGAATAACCTGCGAGTTGTACTGATCGAGCTGCTTCTAGCGTAAGCTTTCTGAGATCAGGACAGTCACTAAATTTAGGTGGAGTACCTAAAATCTATAATTTTTATTATCGCGGGGTGGAGCAACGAGCGTTACTTCAAGAATAACCTGCGAGTTGTACTGATCGAGTTGCTTCTAGCGTAAGCTTTCTGAGATCAGGACAGTCACTAAATTTAGGTGGAGTATCTAAAAATCTATAATTTTTATTATCGCGGGGTGGAGCAGTCTGGTAGCTCGTCGGGCTCATAACCCGAAGGTCGCAGGTTCAAATCCTGTCCCCGCAACCAATTTTTATTATAACTTACAAATAAACCAAAACGTTGGTCCCGTGGTGTAGCGGTTAACATGCCTGCCTGTCACGCAGGAGATCGCCGGTTCGATCCCGGTCGGGACCGCCATATACATATTAACGCAAACGAAACGATGTTTCGTTTTTTTTATGCCCTTTTTTAGAAGTTTTGATGTGCGTAGTAAAATCATGTACACTAGAGACTAATGAATACTAAATCTTAGAAGGTGTCGTAACTATGTCAATACAAGATGAATTTTCTTTTATAAATCGGATTCGTCCCTCTACCATCCATCATCAAGATACACTTGTAACAGGTATTGGTGATGATGCTGCTGTATATATACCATCTCCAAGTCAATCACAAATCATCTGTACAGATACGTTAGTAGAAGAAATACATTTTACTAACCAAACTATGTCACCCTATCAAATTGGATATAAAGCGTTAGCTGTTAATATTAGTGATGTTGCTGCGATGGGTGGAACTCCGCTCTATTATTTAGTATCGATTGCGATTCCAAGTAACTGGAGTGAACAGGAGCTACTTGAAATATATAATGGGATGAGTGAGATAGCCACTACATATCGAATGGATCTCATTGGTGGCGACACAGTTTCATCAAAAAATTCTTTAATGATTACGGTTACTGTTATAGGAGAGACTGAAAAAGGAAGGCAGCTACTTAGAAGTCATGCGAAGGCTGGAGATGTTGTGTTTGTTACGGGTACCATTGGTGATTCAAGTGCGGGATTAGAGTTACTTCTTGAGAGAGGGAGAAACGGAGGCTTTAATGAAGAGGAGAGCTATCTTATTCATAGGCATCAATATCCTAATCCAAGAATTGAAGTGGGTAGAATGCTTTCAAAGATGGAACGTGTATCATTAAATGATATAAGTGACGGTTTAGCTAGTGAAGCCAATGAACTTGCTGAAGCTAGTCAAGTAATGATTACCCTTGAGGCTGAGCTCATTCCACTTAGTAAAGAATTAACCAATTGCCAAGTGGAACATGCGATTGACAAGGCACTATTTGGTGGCGAGGATTTTGAATTAATAGGTACCATGTCACAAGCTGACTGGGAGATTTTGCAACAGAATGGACAAACCACTTTATCGAAAATAGGTACGGTATCAGATGGAAATCCAGGAGTGGTATTAAAGCAAGAGGGTTCGCTTATCACTTTAGAGAAAAAAGGGTATAATCATTTTAAAAAGTAAACAAGGTGATTTAATGGAACAATTCAAATTAATGTCCCATTCTTCAGATGAAACGACAGCCTTTGCTGTTCGTCTTGGGGAGTTGCTACAGGCTCAAGATGTAATCACCCTTGAAGGAGATCTAGGGGCGGGTAAAACAACATTTACAAAAGGGTTGGCTAAGGGTCTTGGAATTACTAGAAATGTCAACAGTCCAACCTTTACGATTATAAAAGAATACCATGGTCGTCTGCCTTTATATCATATGGATGTCTATCGATTAGCTGATAGTGAAGAGGATTTAGGCTTTGATGAGTATTTTGAAGGGGATGGAGTCACGGTCGTTGAATGGGCGACTCTTATTCAGGAGCAATTACCCGATGAACGCTTATCCATTCGTATTCTATATAACGGAGAATCAGAGCGTCAGATCGTCTTAGAACCAATAGGGCAAAGGTATATCCAATTATGTAAGGAGCTATTTATCTAATGAAAGTTTTATCAATTGATACATCAAATCTAGTCTTAGGGATCGCTCTAGTAGAAGAAGACAAGGTGATTGGTGAATATATAACAAATCTTAAAAAGAACCATTCAGTCAGGGTAATGCCTGCCATTGAGCAGTTAATGCTTGAATGTGACGTAAAGCCAAGCGAACTTACTAAGATCGTTGTTGCCAAAGGGCCAGGATCTTATACTGGGGTAAGAATTGGTGTAACAATTGCTAAAACTTTGGCATGGACATTGAAGATTCCTCTAGTTGGGGTGTCTAGTTTAGAAGGTTTGGCTGCAAATGGACGATACTTTGATGGAATGATTTCACCGATATTTGATGCAAGAAGAGGTCAAGTGTATACTGGTCTCTATTCTTATACTGAAGACAAGCTTGTTCTACATAAGGATGATCAAATTATTCAGCTGACTGAATGGCTAGATTTTTTGAAGCAGAATCATCAGAAAATATTGTTTATCGGCAATGATCTTCATTTACATAAAGACGTCATTCAAGAGCAATTAGGCGATCTTGCTTTCTTTGCACAAGTGACTAGCTCCAATCCTAGACCTAGTGAATTAGCGTTTTTAGGGATGACGAAGAAGGAAGAAGATGTTCATACGTTTGTACCAAATTATATTCGACTTGCTGAGGCAGAAGCAAACTGGCTTGCTGCAAATAAGCAGTCTTGAAGGTGATAGAATGGAAGCTACAGTTACATTTAGATTAATGACAGTAGAAGATATTGATGATGTCCTTTTAATAGAGAATGCTTCATTTGCTACACCTTGGAGTAGAGAGGCCTTTTATAACGAGCTTATGAATAATCATTTTGCTCATTATATTGTGATGCTAGAACAGGACAAAGTGATTGGTTATTGTGGAATGTGGATAATTGTTGACGAGGCTCATATTACTAATATTGCAATTTTGCCTGAGTACCGAGGTAGAAAGCTTGGAGAGGCACTTATGGTAAAGGTGAAGATGAGTGCGATGAGCTTAGGGGCAACTCGAATGACACTTGAAGTAAGAGTATCCAACCATGTTGCACAATCACTCTATCGAAAGCATGGGTTTGTTGCTGGAGGAATTAGAAAGAATTACTATACAGATAACCAAGAAGACGCAATTGTGATGTGGGTGAATTTATATGAAAACTGATGATCAAATCATTATGGGGATAGAAACGAGCTGTGATGAAACAGCCGTTGCTATTATTAAGAATGGAAGAGAAATCCTTAGCAATGTTGTTGCCTCACAAATAGAAAGTCATAAGCGATTCGGTGGAGTAGTCCCTGAGATTGCTTCTAGGCATCATCTAGAGGAAATCACGATTGTAATAGAAGAGGCACTAAACCAAGCTGGAGTGTCCTTCAAGGAAATTGATGCGATTGCTGTCACGGAAGGACCAGGGCTGGTAGGTGCGCTTTTAATTGGTGTCAATGCTGCTAAGGCACTAAGCTTTGCTCATAATATCCCTCTAATAGGTGTGCATCATATCGCAGGACATATTTATGCAAATCGAATTTTAACAGAATTTAAGTTTCCACTCTTATCTCTTGTCGTTTCAGGAGGCCACACAGAGCTTGTATTGATGGAAGAGCATGGAGAATATAAGGTAATTGGTGAAACACGTGATGATGCTGTTGGAGAAGCATATGATAAGGTTGCGAGATCTCTGCAGTTACCTTATCCAGGTGGACCACATATTGATCGACTTGCTCATGAGGGAGAGGCAACAATTAAATTACCAAGAGCTTGGCTAGAGGATGGTTCATATGACTTCAGCTTCAGTGGCTTAAAGTCTGCTGTGATTAATACGCTTCATAATGCTGAACAACGTGGAGAGAAGATAGAGCCAAAAGACTTGGCAGCAAGCTTTCAAGAAAGTGTCATTGATGTCCTTGTGACGAAAACAAGACGAGCTACTGAGGAATTTAAGGTGAAGCAGTTACTATTAGCTGGTGGTGTTGCCGCTAATAAAGGACTTCGCAAGAAGCTTGAGGAAAACTATTCAGACTCTGAGGTTGAATTAGTAATACCTCCATTATCGCTTTGTACAGATAATGCAGCAATGATTGCAGCAGTCGGGAGTATTATGTTTGAAAAAGGAAAAAGATCTAATTATCGTTTGAATGGCAACCCTGGACTTGATTTGGAAAATAGTTAAGAGGATACAAAAGTAGTGCCATGCACTTACTTTTGTATCCTTTTTTTGATTTTTAGTTACAGATGTTTTAATATGGATAAACTGTGAATAAGTACTATGTAATTATACACCTAATTGTGGATAACTTTATAGAACCTTAGAAGTGCTTGATGGTTATAAAGTTATAGAAATGTGGATAAATATCGTCTTGACTGTGGATATTGTGTATAAGTTGGTTGATAACTCAAAATTTGTGAATAACATCATCTGTAAATTATTTTGTGAGTAAAAAAATCAGTGGATAACTAACTTATCCACTGATTTCATGAAGTTGTTCCCACTCTTCCATTAGAGCTTCTAATCTAGATGAGTAGTTTTGATTTTCTGTATTAATCTCTTGAACTTTCTGGTGATCTTGATAGATGTCAGGGTCGCAAAGTAATTGTTCGTTCTCTTCAAGCTTTTCTTCAATACTAGAAATTTCAAGCTCAATTTCTTCAATTCTCCGTTTTCGCTGTCTTTCGAGCTTCTTGGCTTCTTTATCATGTGCATAACTTGATTTATCAAGAGATTGACCAGCCTTTTGTCTACTAGCCATTTCAGTTTCAGCTAAACGCTTAAGTTCTTCCATTTCGAGCTTTTTCTCTACATAGTAATCATAGTCACCTAAATATTCCTTTAGCCCTTCTTTAGATAGCTCAAAGACTTTTGTAGCAAGTCGATTAATGAAGTAGCGGTCATGGGATACGAAAAGAATGGTTCCAGGGTAATCAATTAAGGCATTCTCCAATACTTCCTTGCTATCAAGATCAAGATGGTTTGTTGGTTCATCAAGTATGAGTAGATTAGCCTGCTGAAGCATGAGTTTTGCAAGAGCAAGTCTTGCTTTTTCTCCACCACTTAAGGTAGAGACAATCTTTAAGACATCATCTCCAGAGAATAAGAAGTTCCCTAGGACTGTTCTGATTTCTTTCTCAGGTTTAAGTGGGTATTCATCCCAAAGCTCATTTAAGACGCGTTTGTTAGATTTCAAATTCGCTTGTTCTTGGTCATAATAGCCTATGGTTACATGAGAACCAAAATGAAATTCTCCTTTAAGAGGTTCCAGGGTTTTTGTAATGGCTTTTAATAATGTTGATTTTCCAATCCCATTTGGGCCAACTAGAGCAACACTTTCACCACGGGTAATCGCAAATTGGATATTTTGAATAATAGGTTCCTCACTATTCTTATAGGACACTGCGATATCATTAGCTTTTAGAACGTCATTACCACTTTGTCTTTCGATATCAAAATGAAATGAGGCTGATTTCTCATCACCTGATGGTCTAGTTAATAGCTCCATCCGGTCAAGTTGTTTTCGTCTACTTTGTGCACGTTTAGTGGTGGAAGCTCTTGCTAAATTCCTTGCAACAAAATCCTTTAGCTTCTCCACTTCTTCTTGCTGCTTTTCAAATTTCTTTAATTCTAATACATAATTCTCAGCCTTTTGCTTCAAATAATGACTGTAGTTCCCTGTATACTTCATTGCTGTCGTTCGAGAGAGTTCATAAACTTGAGTGACAACTTTATCAAGGAAATAACGGTCATGGGATACGATCAAGATGGCTCCTGGATATCCTTGCAGATACTGTTCAAGCCAACTCAGTGTGCTAATATCTAAATGGTTAGTAGGCTCGTCCAAAATAAGAAGATCAGGCTTTGTTAATAATAGCTTACAAAGAGCTAGGCGAGTCTTCTGTCCACCACTTAAGGTAGAAATTTTCGTAGAATAATCAAAGTCGGAGAAATGAAAGCCATGGAGAATTGAGCGGATATCTGCTTCATATTGATATCCCCCGCGCTCCTTATACTCGATTTGCAATTTATCATAATCAGTTAGAAGTCTTTGATATTCTGCTTCATTAGAGTAGGCTGCCGGGTCGCCCATTTCAATCTCAAGTCGTCTTAATTCTACTTCTAGCTTCCTTAGTGGTTCAAATACGGTAAGCATCTCATCCCAAATCGTTAGTGAGGATTCAAGTCCGGTGTTTTGGGCGAGATAATCAATCGTCACTGTTTTTGGCTTAATGATATCTCCACCATCAATGGATAAATGTCCAGCAATCATTTTTAATAAAGTGGATTTACCAGCACCATTTCGGCCAACAATCGCAATTCGGTCTTTAGATTGTACTTCTAGTTTTATATTAGATAAAATAAGTTCAGCACCATAATATTTCTGTAATTGATTCACTTGTAATAAGATCATTGTAAGTTCACCTCTTGTTTCTATTATCAGTGTATCTTATTATGTCTAGGGTGAGCAACTAAGTATTGCTCTAATGGAGAGCTACATAAGACATATCGGTAGAAATAGTGTATAGTCTTAAATAGAGGTGAAGAAAAATTCATGACTGATTTTACTCATTTTAATCAACAGGGTAGAGCTAAAATGGTTGATATTTCGGCCAAGACAGAAACGGTTCGAACAGCTATTGCACAATCAAGCATCACGGTTAGTGAACAAATCTACAAACAAATTACTAACCAACAAATAAAAAAAGGTGATGTATTAGCCGTTGCCCAAGTGGCAGGTATTATGGCTGCTAAGAAAACATCTGATATTATTCCGATGTGTCATCCATTATCGCTAAGTGGAGTGGATATTTCGTTTTCTTGGACAACTAGCGATGGTGATGCTGACTATAAATTAATCATAGAAGTAGAAGTGAAGACAAAAGGGAGTACTGGGGTTGAAATGGAAGCGTTAACCGCTGCTTCAGTATGTTCTTTAACAATATATGATATGTGTAAAGCCGTTGATAAAGGGATGGTCATTGGTCCGACTTTTCTCAAGGTTAAAACCGGTGGAAAAAACGGAGACTATCATAGAGCGAATTAATTATTTAGAAGATAAGATTGTGGGGGAAATACTTTGAATATCAATCAATCCAAAATACCACAGGCAACAGCAAAGAGATTACCTTTGTATTATCGTTTCCTGAAGAACTTGCACTCTTCAGGTAAGCAAAGAGTATCATCCGCTGAGTTAAGTGACGCAGTTAAGGTTGATTCGGCAACAATTAGACGTGATTTTTCTTATTTTGGTGCGTTAGGGAAAAAAGGTTATGGATACAATGTAAACTATCTCCTCTCATTTTTCCGAAAGACATTAGACCAAGATGAAGTGACTAAAGTTGCTTTGATTGGTGTAGGTAATTTAGGGACGGCATTTTTAAATTATAATTTTTCTAAAAATAATAATACAAAAATCGAAATCTCTTTCGATGTAGATGAATCAAAGGTTGGAACAAATATTGGTGGGGTTCCTGTATATCATCTAGACAACTTAGAAAAGGAATTACCTGAGGATGTGTCGGTAGCGATTCTAACGATTCCAGCATCAGTTGCCCAAACGATTACAGATCGATTAGTGAGTTGTGGGGTCACTGGGATTCTTAATTTCACACCAGCTCGCTTAAATGTTCCTGATACGATTCGAGTGCATCATATTGATTTGGCTGTTGAGCTTCAATCATTAGTTTATTTTCTTAAACATTATCCAAGTGAATAAATTGATGGTAAAATAGGAATGAGCTAGGCTCGTATTTGTTAAATTAATTATTACTATTGATAAATTGTGAAACTACTTTAAGGAGGTGAATGGACATGGGAAGTCTTGGGATGGGAAGCCTCTTATTGATCGTGTTTGTTGCACTGCTTATTTTTGGTCCAAAGAAATTACCTGAACTAGGTAAGGCTGCTGGAAATACCCTTCGTGAATTCAAGAATGCAACTAAAGGGTTAGCAGATGATGAAGAAGAAAAAAAGAAAGAGACAAAGTAGTAGGTTAGGATGAAACATAATGACTGAAAAAGAAATGTCGATTTATGATCATATAGGAGAACTCCGAAAACGACTGATCTTTGTGGTCGTTTTCTTCTTCTTTGCCATGGTTGGAAGCTTTTTTCTAGCAGAGCCTGCAATTGTCTTTCTACAGCAAGCAGATGAAGCAAAGGAACTAACGATGAATGCGTTTCGTCTGACAGATCCGATTAAGATTTATATGCAATTTGCCTTTGTGATTGCGTTTGTCATTACTTCTCCATGGATTCTATTTCAACTGTGGGCATTTATTAGTCCAGGATTATATGAAAAAGAAAGAAAAGTCACATTAAGCTATATTCCTATTTCTGTAGGCTTATTCTTAGTCGGCTTGTCTTTCTCTTACTTTATCCTGTTTCCGTTTGTCGTAAACTTTATGGGACGGCTAGCGGTGCGGTTGGATATACAACAGGTCATTGGGATTAATGAGTATTTTCAATTTTTACTGCAGTTAACATTGCCTTTTGGCTTTTTGTTTCAGTTACCGGTTGTGGTGATGTTCTTAACGAGATTAGGGATTGTAACACCGATGTTCTTAGTAAAGATAAGAAAGTTCGCCTATTTTATCTTACTCGTCATTGGGGGATTAATTACACCTCCGGAGTTGTTGTCACATTTAATGGTCACAATCCCATTGTTGGGGTTATATGAAGTCAGTATTATCGTGTCTAGAGGGGCTTATCGTAAAGCTAAGCAAGCTGAACTCATGTATGAGAATGAGAGTATTAAATAGAAATAATGCCAATCATTGATGAAGAGATTGTTCTTTATTGATGGTGGGCATTTTTTGTTTTGGTGGTGGTGTGCTTTATTCAAAAAAAGACTGAAGACACGACTCACTCCATTGCTATCTTGGGAGTCTAGGTGTATTCAGTCTACTAAGAATTATGATTTATTGTTCATCATCTTTTTGATTTTTTTGTGTAATAGAAACATACGGATGGCGACACCGAAATCAAAGGTTGCAAATAAGATTAGGATAATCGTTGGAAAATTCCAGATGCTTTCCTCTACACTTCCAATCGCGAGATACGTAAATAATAATCCCATCAGTAAATATATAATTCCCATAAGTAAGGGAGACGTACGACGCATAGATTAAATCCTCCAAATTGTTATAATAACCAAGCTACAAACCCTTGTAGCTGTTCTGCTTCACGCATGATTCGTTCAATGTCATCAGCAAACACCGTTTGAATCACAACAACTAATGTATTCATGGCTACGTGCGCGAAAATCGGTACGATAATCCTCTTTGTTTTCACATATAAGAAGGCAAATGTAAAGCCCATGGCAGAATACAATAATAAATGCTCGAATTCCATGTGAACGACAGCGAAGAGTACCGAGCTTACGATACCAGAGATAAAAAAGTTAAATCGTTTATAGAGTGATCCAAAAATGATTTTTCTAAAGATAATCTCTTCTAAAATAGGACCGATCACAGATACTACTATAATTAATAGAGGAGTCATTCTGACAAGCTCCATGATTTGTTGAGTATTTTCAGAGCCTGCTTCAATACCGAAAAGTTGAACCTCAATATTGGCCGCTACCCCTTGTGCTAGCATCGCAAGAAAGATTCCGCCAATTGACCAGGCAATGGTTTCTCCCACAGAGGACCTTTGAATGGATCGGTAGTTTGCTGTTAAGTCCTTACGTAAAAGAATTAACGTAATCACAAGTCCGAGTATAAAACTAATGATAATCCATAAGATTTGTGCATTTGTAATCGCTTCTCGTGTGTTTTCTCCAGTCACCAATTCAAAATATAATAGTAAGGGAATCCCAACTAAACTGGATAACTGCATAAGTACATAGGTTAGGATGACATACCAGTATCGTTTTTCCAATATAATAGCTCCTTTATCTAGCAATGTATGTTAGTCATTCTTATTTCTATTTCATGCTCACTCTGGTATTTTACCATAGTTATCAATCGAACAATTACTAATTCGCCTGTTCAGAGATTCAATCTTATATTAAATGAATAAAAATAGAAAAAAGATGAATCCGTGGTTTATATTTTGGAAGTTGTGACATAATCTAGGAGGGTGGGTTAAATAAGCTCTCTCAAGATACATATGACATCTATTATATTTCATTCAATAATTAGTACACTTAATTTTTAATTTTTTTTATAGTAAATACTTGCAAAAGAAAATGAGATTCATTAATATAATAATTGTGTTAGCACTCGAAGAGGATGAGTGCTAATAAATAGGTAAAAATTACGAAAAAAGATATTTGAGGAGGTTGTTTCACTTGTTAAAGCCATTAGGTGATCGTGTTGTTATTGAACTAGTTCAATCAGAAGAGAAAACTGCAAGTGGTATTGTTTTACCAGACTCTGCAAAAGAAAAGCCACAAGAAGGAAAAGTTGTTGCTGTTGGTACAGGTCGTGTATTAGACAGTGGTGAGCGTGTTGCTCTTGAGGTGTCTGAAGGCGATCGTATTATCTTCTCAAAATACGCTGGTACTGAAGTTAAATATGAAGGTACTGAATACTTAATTTTACGCGAAAGCGACATTCTTGCTGTTATCTAAACATACAGCACATATCATAGAAAAAATAATCATAAATCTTGAGGAGGTCTTGACAAATGGCAAAAGAAATTAAATTTAGTGAAGAAGCTCGTCGTTCTATGCTTCGTGGTGTAGACGCTCTTGCAAATGCTGTTAAAGTAACTCTTGGACCAAAAGGACGTAACGTGGTTCTTGAGAAAAAATATGGTTCTCCATTGATTACAAATGATGGTGTAACAATTGCAAAAGAAATCGAATTAGAAGATGCATTTGAAAACATGGGTGCTAAGCTTGTTGCTGAAGTTGCAAGCAAAACAAATGATGTAGCGGGTGATGGAACAACAACTGCTACTGTATTAGCTCAAGCAATGATCCGTGAAGGATTAAAGAACGTAACCGCTGGTGCAAACCCAATGGGTATCCGTAAAGGAATTGAAAAAGCTACTCTTGCTGCTGTTGAAGAGTTACAAGCGATTTCTAAGCCAATTGAAGGTAAAGAATCAATCGCTCAAGTTGCTGCGATTTCTGCTGCTGACGAAGAAGTTGGTCAATTAATCGCTGAGGCGATGGAGCGCGTTGGTAACGATGGTGTTATCACAATCGAAGAGTCTAAAGGTTTCTCAACTGAATTAGAAGTTGTTGAAGGTATGCAATTCGACCGTGGATATGCATCTCCTTACATGGTAACTGATTCAGACAAAATGGAAGCTGTTCTAGACAATCCATATGTGTTAATCACTGATAAGAAAATCACTAGCATTCAAGAAATTCTTCCTGTTCTTGAGCAAGTAGTACAACAAGGTAAGCCACTATTACTAATTGCTGAAGATGTTGAAGGGGAAGCTCTTGCAACTCTAGTTGTGAATAAGCTTCGTGGAACATTCAATGCTGTAGCTGTTAAAGCTCCAGGATTCGGTGACCGTCGTAAAGCTATGCTTGAAGATATCGCTACTTTAACTGGTGGAGAAGTAATCACTGAAGATCTAGGACTTGACCTTAAATCTGCAACGATTGCTCAACTAGGTCGTGCTTCAAAAATTGTTGTAACAAAAGAAAATACAACAATCGTTGAAGGTGCTGGAGACACTGCTGCAATCGCATCACGTGTAAATCAAATCCGTGCACAAGTAGAAGAAACGACTTCTGAATTCGATAAAGAAAAATTACAAGAGCGTCTAGCTAAATTAGCTGGTGGTGTAGCAGTCATCAAAGTTGGTGCTGCAACTGAAACTGAGTTAAAAGAGCGTAAGCTTCGTATTGAAGATGCACTTAACTCAACTCGTGCTGCTGTTGAAGAAGGTATCGTATCTGGTGGTGGTACTGCCCTAGTGAACGTATACAACAAAGTAGCTTCAATCCAAGCTGAAGGTGACGAGGCAACTGGAATCAAGATTGTACTTCGTGCACTTGAAGAGCCAGTACGTCAAATCGCTCACAATGCAGGTCTTGAAGGATCAGTTGTTGTTGAACGCTTGAAGAACGAAGCAATCGGTGTAGGCTTCAACGCTGCAACTGGCGTATGGGTAAACATGATCGAAGCTGGAATCGTTGACCCAACTAAGGTTACTCGTTCTGCACTTCAAAACGCTGCATCTGTATCAGCAATGTTATTAACAACTGAAGCAGTAGTAGCTGACATCCCAGAAGAAAACGCTGGTGGCGGAATGCCTGACATGGGCGGCATGGGTGGAATGGGCGGCATGATGTAATCTGCCCCTTGAACCCTTGATAATAAGTTTTTTTGATTGGTTAGCAACAAAATGCTAACTTATGTAAATAAAAGAGGCTTCTCATTAGTTGATTAAACTTTTGGGAAGCTTCTTTTTTCATGTTTTTGTGCGTGGATCTACAAATACAGAGTAGATTCATAAGGTCTATTTACTCATATTATTAGTTGGCAGACATTAGTTTTATGCCCTGTTCATTTAAATGTAGAAATACTTCATCCAAGTAATATGCTTTTTGGGTGGTACTTTCACATCCAATGAACAGGGCATCCCTGTGTAATATACAATTTTATTTGTGTCGCTTATAACTTTATAATGCTCCAATATCCTCTAAGTGATATTTGAGTGATATTAAATAGTTTTGCCTATAATTTTAAAAATGGTTTTATAAAGAGTTGAACAACCAAACAAAGGTAATAAAACGTAATGCCTCTGGGTTTAAATGATATGAATGGTTAAGATAAAAGATTTTATTACATCATCAATTTAAATCAATAGATTTTCAAGTTGATTAGAGGAGTAGGAGCTAAAACTCCTACCATAACATTCGACGTAGAACCAACAATAAAAATTTACTCGTTTATATTTGATAATTAAGGTTGTAATTTCAATATAGAGATGTAATATATTAATGAATAAAAAATAAAGAATAAATTTACCCATAAGTGGTATATATATGAAAAAGGCACTATATAACCAAAAAAATTGTTAACTTACTTTTAGGTCTATAGTATTCTTAATAGTATAGTAGAATCATACTTAATTTATATATAAAAACATTAAATAGAAGATGAAACGAGGGGAGATAAGGTGGTTAAGGAATGTGCAAGTTGTAATGATGGGGCAGAGTATTCAAGTAGTACAGGTGAGTGTCCGAAATGCGGGAACTTTTTACGAATGAAAAAGTCTCAGGCACAATTTGAGGATGACTTTTCTGACATATATGATAATTTTTTAGATAGCGGGAGCACAGGGAGTAAGCATACAAACAGCGCACTATATGAAGATACTGCAAACTACCAAAATACCAATGCAACCGCTGAGAAGGTTAAAATAGCGACTATTGACAAAATGAAGAAAAAGAAAGTAAAGAAGAAACATGAAGTTATTGAAGGACAGGTACATAATTTTCGGGAAGAGATTTTACCTCTTAAGTTCTTTGAAAGATGGATGAATTCTTTAACCAAAGGGGTTCCTTTTGTAAAAGACGGATATGTTAATACATTTCAGGTGTATGATCAATCCCGTAAAGGAACTGAAGTTGTCCTTTACGGAAAAATACTGAGAGGGAAAGTTGCAGATAACAATCGAGTTCGTGTTTACGGAATGCGTGATAACTATGGAACACTAGTTGCGCAAGGCGTAGAAAATGTTGACAGTAAAACAATAGCTTCAGTTAACAGTATCATGAGTGCAGGTATAGTTCGATTTATATCACTTTTTCTATTGTTTTTTGTAATTTCGTTAGTTTATTTTGTCTATTCTTTCGATTGGATTAATTTTATTGACTTCATTGTTGCCGGTGCTATGAATTTAGTGCTGCAAATTTTAATGGCCGTGTTGCCACTTATTCTAATTGTGGCATTCATTTGGATAGGTTTTAAGAAAATCTTTCGTTAAATATGAAAGCACTCTACTAAATGAGTGCTTTTTCAATATATGTTAGGGGGATAATTGTGAGATTACAGACGTTAAATATGGGAGAAATACAAGAAAAAGATCACCTAGTAAGAAAATCATACTTGGACAACCCTAATTTACAGCCGGTTTTGGATATGGAACCACTTGGTCAAATGAGTTTTGTGAAAGTGAAGGGGTTTTCAAGTTTTTGGGAACTTGAGGAAAATTTTGATTTCGATTCAATTATGAGCGATATTTTAGGAGGATTCTCTTCCTTGCAAACATCGTTTGTCTTTCTCTTGCTTGGGAGTCCAAAGGAGATTGGTGTTTATGTTGGGATGAATGATATGCACCTTTCCGTATTAACCTCATCCTTGCAAGCTTCCTATCCATTTATAAAAATGGAAGAAATACAAATGGGAGAAATGACAAATCATGTCCGTTCAGTTGGTCATAATGGAGGAATTATTACAGGAATTCCAACAAATAAAACCTTTGGAGAAAGTAAAGGTCATCAAATTGAACGTCTGTGTAAGGGGATGTATGGAACTTCCTGGGCATATATGGTCGTTGCTAAATCGATGAGTCCTTTTCAAGTTAATTTGGCACATTCTAAAGTCCTAATGGAGATTGAAGACGTGAGTAAGTTTATTAAAATGTCTGAATCAGGTGGTATGTTGGGAAAGGAATCATGGGAATCCACGAATTTAACATTACAACGATATGTTGATAACCTAAACTTTATGGAAACAAGTATAGAAAAAGGAAGAACCAAAGGAATGTGGAGAGTTGCTGGGTACTATCTTTCAAATAACCTAAGCAATGCAACCAAGCTTCGAAATTTGATTACTTCGATTTACAATGGTGACGATTCGAGACCAGAAAAGATGAGAACAATACCAATTGATCATGTTTTACCACATGCATCTACATTTCAGTTACCAGCAAATGATTTACCACCTCATAAATCCAAGATACACCCAGTAGGCGTATGGGAAGTTCCAGGAAAGGTTCCCGCAAAGACTGTCCATTTTTATAAACATCTCTATCAAACAATTCTTTCGACAGATGAATTAGCAACATTAGCTCAAATTCCAAGAAAAGAGATGCCAGGATTTTATATCGATCAATATGTGGAATTTGATGTTGCTGATAGAAGATATATGACTGCAGAGGATAATGGATTTCAGGTTGGGAAAATCATTAATGGAAGCGAGGAAACGAAGTCATTTGTAACATTGTCAGAAGCTGATACTGCCTATGAAATGGAATTAAATGATATGAACCGCCATGGTCTTATTGTTGGGATTACTGGAGGGGGAAAGTCTAATACGTCTAAGAATTTGCTTCGGAATCTCTGGATTAAGCACGGTATTCCTTTTATGGTAATAGAATCGGCAAAAAGGGAGTACTGGGAATTGTATAATATGAAGGGCTTTGAAGATGTACGTGTGTTTACGTTAGGTGCTGAAGATGAGCATTCAGTACCATATCGTATAAATCCATTTGAGAAAATGGAGGGGGTCCCTCTTCAAACCCATATTGATTACGTCCTTTCTACCTTTAAGGCGAGCTTTGAGCTTTATCCACCAATGCCATTTGTATTAGAGACTAGCATCTATAAAATCTATGAAGATCGTGGCTGGGACATTTTAAACAATAAAAATAAGTATGGGTACAACACTTATCCGACCTTAGATGATTTATATTACAAAATCGATGTAGTTGTGGATGAACTAGGTTATGATCAACGTCTTAAATCTGATATTACGGCTGCTCTAAAGGCGCGGATTCATTCCTTACGTGTTGGTGGCAAAGGAGCTATGTTAAATACAGACAAATCGATTCCAATTGATAGATTGCTATCATCGCCTGTAGTAATGGAGCTAGAGGATATTGGTGATGATGATGTAAAAGCCTTTATGATGGGTATTATTTTAGTACAGCTCTATGAATATCGAAAAACAAAGCTTACGAGAAATAAAAAATTCGAGCATCTTATTTTAATAGAAGAGGCGCACCGATTGTTGGCTAATGTTTCGGGTGGTGGGGATGCAAGCCCACGTGCAAAATCAGTAGAGTTTTTTACAAATCTATTAGCGGAAATCAGAAGTTATGGACAGGGCTTTTTAATTGCGGACCAAGTGCCTACTAAATTAGCGCCTGATACCTTGAAAAATACAAACCTAAAAATTGTTCACCGAATTGTAATGAGGGAAGACCGAGAGTTAATCGGACAATCAATGAACATGAATGATAATCAAATTGAGTACATAAGTTCTCTGAAACGAGGATTTGCAGCGGTATATGCTGAAGGCGATACAAGGCCGAAGTTAGTACAAATGCCACTCGTAAAAGAAGATTATGATCATTCGAGAAGTGATGTAATTCAAGACTTGAAGGAGAAAACACGTACTGAGTTTCCAAACTACGATAAGCGTTTTGAGTTTGGTCCGGCATGTGCATTTTGTATGGAAAAATGTGACCATCGTGATGAGATGCTGAAGGTCAAAGATTTTGTTGTGGAAAAAGGTTGGATGGATAAAATGGTAGAAGATGCTGAAAAAGCGCAATATAAAGTATCGTGGTTTAATGGTTTTTTCAACATGCTTCATAAAAATGGGAACCCAACTCTTCAGAATTACCATACGAAGCTATGCACATTAAATCTTATTTTAGAGAAAAGCGACCTAGATGAAAGTAATAAACGAGAGATCGTCATAAAATTCATGGAATATAATCTACTGGGGAATGAGTCATGAGAGATAGATTAGAAGAAACTGAATATGAAGAACAAGTAAACGAAGGTAAAGAGGATAAGCTTGAGCAAGAAGAGATTAAAGACAATGGGGAAAAGGAAAGGGCATCAGTTATTGATGATGCCTACGACTTTTCAAAATATGAGCAGATAGAAAAAGCTGATGAAGCAACTGATGTAGAAGACCGAAAGAAGCTAGAAGAAAAAGAAGTCTATGATTTTGAAAGCTACGAACAAACTTATGAACTAAATGAACATCAAGAGAACGAAGAAATTAACGAGGAAGAAACGGAAGCATATAATTTCGAGTCATATGAGCAGGATTTAAAGGATGAGCAGTCGATAGAAAGCAATGATAACTCCCTAGAAAATGAACAGTCAGAAAAAGTCGATAAAGAAATGGTTACGGACTCTCCAGATGATGGTCTGGAAGCTGGTGATTCAGCTAATGGCCAGGTCGAAGTAAGTGAAGATGCCAAATCAGAAGAAGCAACCATAGGAGGTAATGTACAAGAAGATAATTCGGAAAAACTAGAGTCTAATCTTGAGGAGCCTGATGAAAATTCAGAAGAAGAGCAACTAGAAAGAGACGGACATGAAGAAGGTTCAGGAAAAGTGCTAGAATCTGATGTCGAACAGCAAAGTGACAATACAAAGGGAAATTTAAAAGGTAGTCAACTGGAAGACAATGCAGAATCTCTAGAATCTATTCTGGAACAACCAAGTGAGAAACCAGAAGAAAAGCAACTAGAAGGAGAAGGGCTAGAAGAAGGTTCAGAGAAAGTACTAAAATCTGATGTGGAACAGCAAAGTGACAATACACAGGAAAATTTAGAAGGTAGTCAATCGGAAGATAACTCAGAAGTGCTTGAATCAAATGTTGAGCAAACAAACGAGGATCATAAAGAAGAAAACCTTGAAGGTGCAACCCTAGAAGAAGGCACAGAAAAAGCATCAGAATCTGAAGTCGAACAGCAAAGCGACAACACACTGGAAAATGTAGAAGGCATTTTACTGGAAGATAATGCAGAAGAGCTAGAGTCAAATATTGAGCAAACAAACGAGAATCTTAAAGAAGAAAGCCTTGAAGGTGTAACACTAGAAGAAGGTTCAGAAAAAGTGCCGGAATCTGGTGTTGAGCAGCAAAGCGACAATTCACTGGAAAATGTAGAAGGCAATCTACCGGAAGATAACTCAGAAGCGCTTGAATCAAATGTTGAGGAAACAAACGAGGTTCTTAAAGAAGTAAGCCTTGAAGGTGCAACCCTAGAAGAAGGTTCAGAAAAAGCACCGGAATCTGGTGTTGAACAGCAAAGTGAAAATACACTGGAAAATGTAGAAGACAATCTACCGGAAGATTACTCAGAAGCGCTTGAATCAAATGTTGAGGAAACAAACGAGGTTCTTAAAGAAGAAAGCCTTGAAGGTGCAACCCTAGAAGAAGGTTCAGAAAAAGCACCGGAATCTGGTGTTGAACAGCAAAGTGAAAATACACAGGAAAATATAGATGGTAGTCTACCAGAAGATAACTCAGAAGCGCTAGACTCAAGTCCTAAGCAAACAAACGAGGAACTTAAAGAAGAGAAACTAGAAGGTGGAACCCAAGAAGAAGGTTCAGAAAAAGCGCCAGAATCTGAAGTTGAACTACAAAGTGCCAACGCACAGGAAAATAAAAAAGGAAATTTACCAGAAGAAATCGCAGAATCGCTAGACTCAAATCCTGAGCAAGCAAAAGAGACTCGTGAAGCAGAGAAACTAGAAGGTGTTGGGCTAGAAGAAGGTTCAGAAAAAGTGGCAGAGTCTGATGTTGAACAGCAAAGTGCAGACGCACAGGAAAGTGTAGAAGGCAATCATCCAGAAGAAAGTAAAGATTCGCTAGACTCAAATCATGACCAGAAAAAAGAGAATCCAGAAGAAGAGCTAATAGAAAGAGGCGGACAAGAAAATCCTGAGAAAACGTTAGATTCAAATGTCGAACAGCAAAGTAAGAATGGAACAGATAACCTAGAAAGTAATATACCAGAAGAAAACTCAGGAAAAGCACCAGAAATTGGGTCGGAGCAGTATAGAACCCCTGAATTAGAAAACCTAGAAAGTGACTTGCCAAATGATAAAGTTTATTCTCAAATCGAATCCTCGGAAGAAAATAAGAAAAAGGAAACAGAAGAGAAAGACGATACAATTTGGAATATTGTTCATGATAAATTGCAATGGTGGGAAACTGAAAGCGAGGGAAAGGGCATTGTTGAAATACTCAAAAATAGCTGGATAAAGCAAGTGGAAATGGCAAAGGAAGGTCCTGAAGCATGGTTAAATTATAATAAAGAGGAATTAAAAAAGGATATTTCCAATATATACGTAGATGGGAAAAGAATCGCTGGTATTTTAATAGAAAAAAATGACACGTTCAAAGACATCAAAGAAGTCTTTGAAGAGCGTCAGAAACAACGCGTTGAAAATGGAGAAGGCCAAACTTTAAAAGAAATGATCCACAACGGCCTAAAAGGTCAAATTGAAGCAGCGAGACGAGGGCCGAAGGATTGGTGGGAATACAACAAGGAGAGTTTTAGTACGGAGGCAAGGAATCTTTTTGAAGATAGTAAAAAACTAGCTTCTCGTTTTATAGACCGCCAAGATATGTTAAGTGACATTCGCGAAGTATTAAAGGAACGCCACGAGCAACGAGTCGAGAATGGCGAAGGTGGATCCTTAAAGGAAATGTTGGGAAATGGAATAAAAGCTCAACTAGAGGCAGCGAAAGAAGGTTCGATAGATTGGTTAAAATATAACAAAGAAAGTTTCAGCGAAGAAGCGAGAAACTTGTTTGAGGATAGCAAAAAGCTAGCATCTCGTTATATAGACCGCCATGATATGTTAGGTGACATACGTGAATTATTAAAAGATCGTCACGAACAGCGAATTGAAAACGGAGAAGGTAGTTCCTTAAAGGATATGTTCCGAAATGGGATAAAATCTCAACTAGAGGCAGCGAAAGAAGGCCCGACGGGTTGGTTGAAATATAATAAAGAAAGCTTCACCGAAGAAACAAGAAACCTATTTGAGGATGGCAAAAAGCTAGCATCCCAATTTATAGACCACCATGATATGTTAAGTGACATACGTGAAGTATTAAAGGAACGCCACGAGCAACGAATTGAGAGTGGCGAAGGTGGATCCTTAAAGGATATGTTCCGAAATGGAATTAAGGCTCAACTAGAAGCAACGAAGGGTGGTCCTATAGGCTGGTTGAAGTACAATAAAGAAAGCTTTAGTGAAGAAACAAGAAATTTATATGAAGACGGAAAAAAACTAACAAACCGCTATTTAGAACGCCATGAAACTTTAAGTAATATACGTGATGTTTTACTGGAACGTCATGAAAAGCGAATTGAGAATGGAGAAGGTACAAAAATTAGTGAAATGTTTCAAAATGGCTTAAAAGCTCAGCTTGAGGCTGCCAAACAAGGCCCAAAAGCTTGGTGGGAGTATAACAAGGAAAGTTTTTCTACTGAGGCCAGAAATCTATTTAAGGATTTTAAAGATTTTGTTGAAAAACAAAAGGATAATGGAGAAAAGCCTGAAGACATAGAAATACCAGTTGATAATAAGGATAATCAACATTTCATTTTTGATACGCCTTTAAATGGCCGAGTGGAAGACCTGGATAACATAAACGAGATAGAGGATGCTGCAATTGAAGATTTAGAACAATGGGCATTGGCTAACAAAATTACAGATATGGTTGATTACACAGGACTAGACCCAAAGGTCGCCCAGGAGTGGAATAAGGGGATTGCTGAAAACATTGAAATGTTCCCAGAACTTAGAGATAGAATTAAGTTTATTGGTTCTGCGCAAGCGCGAAATAATACAATAAGAACTGAACTAGAACAAATGTATCTGGAAAGTTATAAGCAGAGCAACCCAACATTTTTAGAAGAAGACCTCATGCCTTATGTTATTTCAGATGTGGATGCTTTAATGGATAGGTTGCCAATTAGAGAAAATACCATCGCACAGTCTCTCTCAGCACCATCGGGAATAATTAGTGAATTTAATGGAATAACGATTAACGAAAAATATGGCTGCGACCATGTATATTTCACCCATATAAAAGAGAAGGACGTAGCTAGTAAACATAAGCCTGTTGGTTGCGATAATATAAAATCTACTGTAGACCATGAAATGGGGCATCAAATAGACGCCTTGCTTTCATTAAGTACGGATACAGATATAATAGACCTTTACCGGCAGACTTTAAATACTGGTGATGGGAAAAATCAATTATCAGGATATGGAATGACAAAAGTTGCAGAGTTTATTGCTGAAGCATGGTCCGAGTATAAAAATAATCCTGAACCTAGGCCAGTATCTATAAAAGTAGCCGAAATAATTGAAAGGAGATATGAAGCATGGAAGAAGAAAAGGAAATAAAAAAGGAGATAGTACCACCAAAAATAAAAATGGTGCCTGTTACTATAAGAGAAGTAATATTAGGACAAGACGGTAATAGCTATGAAGTAGAGAAAACTGTAATGATGCCTGATTTCCCGGCTAGAGAAAATGATATAAACACTGAGAAAGATTAATAGAATTCCTAGAGAAGAAACAGAATCTAAAATTATTTATGAGGTGAATAAAATGGCATCATTAAAAGAAATAAAAGAAAACATTATACAAAGTGTGATTGCATCCGTATTAGCAGTAATCACAGAGAAAGGTAAAACCCCTATTGATGAAATCGAGATTGACGGTTCTCCAATTCAATATGTAGGAGATGTCGGTGTCCTTATTTCAGTACTACTTGAACTTCACGATATCTTTGAACTGGAGTTTAATTTAGATTTAAATCTTGTAGGAGATAAATTTAAAACAATCGAGTCTATTATCGAATACTTTATGGTTCGATTGGTAGATGAAAAAATATAAGATAGTAGTAGGAAGCTTCTAGAACAAACATGTTCTGAGTCTTCCTTTTTTTATAAAACAATTAGGTGTAATTAAAATAAATTTACAAATGATTGGAAATATACGTATTTAATATTTGCTAAATATAGGTATTTAATATTGACGTTTAAATCTTTACTAATTAGAATAAATATAAGTCCAAAGTATTACTATTATATTACCAAATTATTAAATTTTATATTAATTTACAAGGAGCTGATTAGGTGATTATTGGAATTGATTTAGGAACAACTAACTCAGCAGTAGCTTACATAGATGAGAATGGAAATCCAGCTATTGTGCCTAATCGTGAAGGTGAAAGGGTAACTCCCTCCGTCATTTTTTTTGAAGATGGAACTCCCGTAATAGGTTCGACAGCAAAGAGTATTGCAACGTCTGATCCAGGTAACACTGTACAATTTATCAAACGACATATGGGTAATTCGAGCTATAAATTCCCTTTGGATACAGGAGATGTATTCACCCCCGAAGAACTATCCGCAATTATTTTAAAACGCCTAAAAGTAGATGCTGAAGAGGCGCTCGGCTGCACGGTTAATGATGCAGTTATAACTGTTCCTGCCTACTTCGATGATGCCCAACGTAAGGCAACTCAGGATGCTGGTAAAATCGCCGGAATGAATGTTCTGAAAGTTATAAATGAGCCAACAGCTGCTGCTTTAGCCTATGGTCTTGCAAATCGCGATAAACAACAAAATATTATGGTTTATGATTTAGGTGGTGGCACATTTGATGTCACTATCATTCAATTAAATCAAGATGAAATAGTAGTAAAAGCGACTGGTGGAGACCGAAATCTGGGTGGTTTTGATTTCGACAATAAGATCTTCGAATTTGTTGAGCAGAAGTTTGAAGAAGAGCATGGGCTAGATTTATATGATGATTTAAATGCAGTTCAGGACCTACGTGAAAAGGCAGAAGCATGTAAAAAAATGCTTTCTTCTCGTAAAAAATCCGTTATTACTCTTTCTTCTCAGGGTAAAACAGTAAAGGTTGATATAACAAAAGATGATTTTGACGCAATGTTGTCACCTTTACTCAATCGTACAACTCTTATTATGAAAAATGTGTTAATGGATGCCGAAATGAACTGGTCTGACATTGATAAAATTTTACTAGTTGGTGGATCTACGAGAGTCCCAGCCGTTTCGGAAGTAATAGAAAAGATGTCAGGGATCCAACCTTCAAAAGATGTTAATCCTGATGAAGTAGTTGCTCTAGGTGCGGCTGTTCAAGGAAGTCTCTTAGAAGTGAAAGGAAGTAATTCTTCTGGTGAGGAAAAACCAGTCCATAAAACAAGAGTGGTCGATGTGAACTCTCATAGTTTAGGAATGTTAATTGTAAACTCACAAACAAATCAAATGATGAATCAGATCATTTTAAAAAGAAACACACCGATTCCTGCTGAAAGATACGATGTTTTTAGTACGGTGAGAGATGGTCAGCAATTTATTCATGTTCAACTCACGGAAGGTGAGGACGAAGATCCAGAATTCGTGAAAATAATTGGTGAGTCTGATATTGATTTAGGAGAACCTAAGCAGGAAGGATATCCTGTACGTTTTATCCTTTCATATGATGAAAATGGTGTTATACATGTCTTTGGGAAAGATGAACACACAGGGAAACATTTAGGTGAAATGCATATCGAAAGAAAATCAAATCTATCAGAATCAGTCATTGAACAGAAGGCTGAAAAATTGGCAGGTATCTCAGTTGAATAAACAGAGTACCTAGGATAATGGGGCATTTATTTATATTTTTTAGGGGGCACTATCATTGGAAAATTTTTATGAATTAATACAGGTAGACTCATCCATTAGCCAGGATGAATTGAAGGAGAAACTTATAGAAGCTCAGCGCAAATGGCTAGGTCGTACAAATGCACCAGATTTAAAACGACGTCAAGATGCAGAACGAAAAATTGAGCTTCTAAATGAAGCAGAAGCAATTCTATTAGATCCTGCGAAAAGAGCACAATATGATAAAGAACTTGAAGCTTCTAAGTATCAATTCAACACAGAAGAACAGAGCACGGTTGATCATACTAACTTGAATGCTGATGAATTAGTAGACGAAGCTTGGACTCTACTTGAAAAAGGTAGAACTGCAGATGCGGTTGTAGTTGGTAAAAGAGCAACTGAAAAGAGTTCTAGTAACCCTAATGCATGGGCTGTATTAGCACGTGCGCACTACATGTGGAACGAGTTTGATGATGCAATCTATGAATATAAGAAAGCAATAGATATTGCAACTAATAATGATGTATTCTATTATGACTTATCAGATGTATATATGGATCACCCACGTTTGAGTGATGCAGAGAAGATTAATTACGCAGAACAATTGATTAGAAAAGCTTTGAGTATCAAGCCTACTGAAAGAGCTTACCATTTTAGATTGGCATACCTAGCTAGATTTAAGGGAGAATATGATCATGCGATTGAAATCTTAAAGAAACTTATTGAAACGCATGGGAAAGATCCAAGTTTGGGAAATGAATTAGCATTAAACTATTATAATAAATGTTTAATGCAAATGTATTACAAAGAAGGCTATTATAGTTTTATTTCCAAAGAGAGTGCAGAAACAGGACTTGTACTTCTAAGAGAAGCAAAAATTTATGCAACAGATCGTGATTTATTAGAATCTATTCAAACCTTTATCGATTTAGGAGAGAATGCTCTAAAAACAAGATTTCTAAAGGGGCGATTCGCAGGTTTAGCTATTATTCCAGTTATTTGGTTATTAACTGCGTTATCTACAGGTTCATTTATTAATATTGTAATTAGTGGTGCACTATTATATGGGGCTTGGAAAATTAGTAGAATCCCTGTTTGGAAGGATAATTTTGAAGTTCACACTGGAAAGAGACAACAAAGAAATCAAAACATTGCTGCTGTATTGCAAGCGATGGCTAAAAAATAATATACAAACGAGTATTTACGAAAAGCTCCTATTATAGGGGCTTTTTTATTCAGTAAGTACTAGGAGGCCGACCATGACATCGAAAAATTTGTATAACAAAGAAGAGTTTCTAGCGTTTAAGTCACTGTTTGAATCAAATGTACATTCTGGGCAATTGTCTCAGGCGTTGATACAAATTGAGAGCTTACTTTCTCAGTATCCAGATCATCCAGGGATGTTTTATTTGGCAGGTTTATTATATGTACATGATCAAGATTATGGAAAAGCCAAAAGGTATTTCGAGAAAGCACTAACACTTGATGCAAATAACTGTGAATATATGACTTATTTTGGAATCGCTTGTGTGGAGACTGAGGATTTAGCAAAAGCAGAGACATTGCTCAAAGATGCATACCAACTCGATCCTAACTCAATTACAATATTAATCGGTATAAGCAAACTATATCTAAAAAAAGGGGATTTTGTTCAGTCCAAATCCTATCTTTTAAATGCTGTAGAACGAGAACCTACTAGTTTTGATGCTCATTTTCTTCTTGGTCAAACGTATTTAGAGGAAAACCAAGATATAGAGACTGCTCTTATTCATTTTGAAAAAGCGCTCAAGCTTGGGAAAAATGATGAACTAGAATATAACTATGCTTCTGCACTAGCGAAGGCTGGTAAAAAAGATCAAGCCGTAAAGTATTGTAAAAAGTTCCTGATTAAAAATCCTAATTCGTCCTATGCTTATAAATTCCGAGAACTAATGATGAACATTACTCGTATACATACAAAACAACAAAAAACGCAAGAAACCTCAAGCAAGAATGAAACAAATATGAATACAAAAACTGATATCAATAGTAATTATGAAACAAATAAAAAGCAAGTGAATAATGAGGTAGATAAATATCAGAAAGTTTTAAAGGATGCAAAGCAGCGTCTAAATCAATATATTTTAGGGCAAGAGGATTTTGTTGAACAGTTGTGTAATGGATATATGCGTAGTTTTGTATATAAACGTCCGGACATTTCACTTAAAAACACGATTTTCGTTTCGGGTCAAAAAGGAACAGGTATTGCGAAATCAATTCGATTTTTAACAGCAATCATGTATGAATACAATCTATATAAAAATGCAGACATTCATTATATTGATATTTCAAGCTCAAAAGGAGCATCAGACGTAGAGAGTACATTTTTATCTGATATTTATAAAGGTCTTTCTAGTAAAGCAGAGGTCATTATTATTGACAATGTAGACAAATGTTCGCCTGAGATTGTTTCCAAACTCTCTGAAATAATAATCCATGGAAAACTAAAATTAAAGGATCGTTATGTATTTAATGCGAACTGGCAAATGCTTGAAAAAACATATAGCAGTTTGGCTCAAAATGCAATTGATACATTAGAAATGGATGATAAATTAATTATTCTTTCTTCTGATAAGGATTTTAGAGATGTACGTACTATTTTTCCTTCGACGGCATTAGAAAAAATAAAAGATATTGCACAAACTTCTGTAATATCACCTGAAATTCTAGAAAAAATTGCTGAAAAATATATAAAGAAATATCAAAAGCGTATAAGTGATAAGCTTCAATTGAATATAAGAATTTCTACAGATGTTACCTCCTTCATTGTAGGTAAGGCTAATCCAATGATAGGCGTTCATGGAATAAAGGGATACATCGAGGAAGATATATATCAGTCAATTACGGAATTACGTATGTTAGGGAAATTACAACCTGGTATAACTTATAAACTTGTCGCAGCAGAGGATGACCTCATTTTAGATGATGAAATTAAAAAGATAACTGTAACAAAAAAGAAAGCTAACGAACAAAACCTCGATGCTGTTAAAGAAGAACTGGGTAAAGTCATTGGATTAAAGCCAGTAAAAGAACGAATATTCCAATTAGAAGAATTTCTGGCTCTTCAAAAAATTCGTCAGTCTCGTGGTGCAAAAGTAACACGATTATCGATGAATTTCATCTTCACAGGAAATCCAGGTACAGGGAAAACAACTATTGCAAGACTTGTTTCTAAGTACTTAAAGGCATTAGGATACTTATCAAGTGGACACTTAGTGGAAGTGGACCGTGGAAAACTGGTTGCTGAATATGTCGGGCAAACCGCACCGAAAACCCAAGCTGTGATTGAGTCTGCAAAAGGTGGTGTATTATTCATCGATGAAGCCTACTCGTTGGCGAGAGGCGGAGACAGTGATTTTGGAAAAGAGGCAATTGATGCTCTTGTCAAAGGAATGGAAGATTTCCGAGATGACATGGTTGTTGTCCTCGCGGGATATAAGGAAGAAATGGAAGGATTTTTAAAAACGAATCCAGGTCTTCGTTCAAGATTCAACAACTTAATAGATTTTCCAGATTACTCTTCTGAAGAGCTGTTAGAGATTGCGGAAGTTATTGCGAAAAGTGAAGGTTATACAATCGAAGAAGATAGTAAAGAGGGATTAATTGAAGAATTCACTAGAAAGCAAATCCCAGGGAAAAATGATTCGGGTAACGGGCGTTTGGCTCGGAACGTAGTCGAGCAAGCGATTGCTGCCCAATCAGCAAGAATTTTAAAAACAATGGACCCAACTAATCCAATTGGCGATGAAGAATTGAATCTATTAACAATGGCTGATCTTGGCTTGGATAAAGTGAATGATTTTGATTTAGAAGCCGAGTTGGATAAAATAGTCGGCCTTGGTGAAGTCAAACAGTTCATGAAGACAATGGAACGACAGCTCGTTGCTCAGAAAAAGAGAAAAGCTGTCGGTATTAATTCGAGTATTAAGCAAAGCCTGAATATGATTTTTACCGGTAATCCCGGAACAGGGAAAACAACAGTTGCCAGACTCCTTGGTAATATGATGAAGGAAATGGGTGCCTTAAAATCAGGGCATTTTGTGGAAGTGGACCGTGGGGACCTTGTTGGTGAATATGTTGGAAAGACTGCTCCGAAAACAAAAGATAAATTTATGTCCGCTCTAGGAGGAATTTTATTTATTGATGAGGCCTATGCTTTAGCTGCCGATAGCTACGGACAAGAGGCAATCGATACGATTGTGAAGTTAATGGAGGACCATAGAGAAAATATCGTTGTTATTCTAGCAGGCTATGAAAAAGAGATGAAAGAGTTCTTAAAAACAAATACAGGGCTAAAATCAAGATTTCCAATCACCGTTGATTTTAAAGATTACAAAGCATCAGAGCTTGTTGAGATTGGGGCAAAAATGGTTGCAGGTACAGGCTATCTATTACCACAGGAAGCCAAGGAAGCGTTAGCAGTTCGAATTGAATCTGAGACCCAGCTTTCATCAGCTGAATCTGGGAATGGAAGAATGGTCCGAAATATTATTGAGGAAGCGATTAGAAGGCAATCTGATAGAATTGCAACCGAAGAAAGTGCGGAGCATGATTTCTTAGTAACCTTCGCACCTTCAGATTTTATTATCGATAAGCGGAAGAAAGGTTTCGAACTTGAAAAAGAACTCAAAAGAATCATTGGATTACAAGAAGTGAAGGACTTTGTTCGGCAGCTTGAGAAGCAAATCATTGCCCAACAACTACGCTATAGTGCGGGGTATAAAGAAAAGACGACACAAAATTTAAATATGATCTTTACTGGAAACCCAGGTACAGGAAAAACAACAGTTGCTCGAGTTGTGGGTGACCTTTTAAAGGATATGGGTGTTTTAAAAACAGGTAAAATGGTAGAGGTCGACCGTGGTGATTTAGTTGCATCCTATGCTGGTCAAACGCCTGAAAAGGTAAAAGAGGTATTTATGTCTGCACTTGGGGGGATTTTATTTATCGATGAAGCATATGCCTTAAGTACTGATAGTTTCGGAAAAGAAGCAATCGATACGTTGGTGAAGCTTACAGAGGACCACAAGGGAAATGTAATTGTAATCTTAGCGGGTTATGAAAAAGAGATGAAGGAATTCCTAAAAACAAATTCAGGTCTGAAGTCTCGTTTTCCAATTAACATCAACTTCGCTGATTACTCAGCGAGTGAATTAGTCGAAATTGGTGAGAAAATGGTTTCGGATTTAAATTATACTTTACCTCTTGAAGCGAAAGAGGCTTTAGTGAAACGAATTGAAAATGAAGTCCAACTATCTTCCGCTGAATCAGGAAATGGACGAATGGTTCGGAATATTTTCGAGGAAGCAATCAGAAGGCAATCTGAGAGAATTTCGACTGGTTCCTATGAAGAGTCTGAAATGCTTGTAACTTTTGAGCCATCAGATTTTCTAGTGGAAAACCGAGACAAGAAATTTAAACTTGAAAAGGAACTTGGTAAAATTATTGGATTACATGAGGTGAAAGAATTTGTACGTTCCCTTGAAAAACAACTTCTTGCACAGAAACTTCGTCAAAGCGCAGGGATTAAGACAGTAACGACACAAAGCTTAAACATGATTTTTACAGGTAATCCAGGAACCGGAAAGACGACGGTTGCTCGAGTAGTTGGGGAATTGTTAAAGAAAATGGGCGTGTTAAAAACAGGTAAGATGGTAGAGGTTGACCGAGGTGACCTAGTAGCTTCTTACGCAGGCCAAACACCTGAAAAGGTCAAAGAGGTATTTATGTCTGCATTAGGTGGAATTCTTTTCATTGATGAATCTTATGCACTTAGTACAGATAGTATGGGGAAAGAGGCCATTGATACGTTAGTGAGGCTAATTGAGGACCACAGGGATAGTGTTATCGTAATATTAGCAGGCTATGAAAAAGATATGAGAGACTTCTTAAAAACCAATTCGGGGCTAAAATCACGTTTTCCAATTAACATCAACTTCCCTGATTATACGATCAGTGAATTGTTAGCAATTGCAAAGTTGATGACCACGAAGGAAGGATACACGTTAACAGAGCCATCGCTAGATGCTTTATCACAGCTCCTTCAAAGGGAAATAAAACGATCAAAAGCAGATGCGGGAAATGGTAGGCTTGTCAGAAATGTTCTCGAAGAAGCTCTTCGTAAACAATCTGGCCGAATTGTAACCGAAGGTATTTTAGAGAAAGATGAGATCGTTAAATTGCTTCCTGAGGATTTCATCAATGAGCAAAATGGGAAGGAAGATTTCAATCTAGATGAAAATCTACAATCCATTATCGGCCTTAATGAAGTTAAAGATTTCATACGAAGTTTACAAGCACAAATTAGTATTCAACAAAAGCGAAAAAGTTTAGGATTACCAGTTGATGAAGGTGCTGCACTCCATATGATTTTTACGGGGAACCCGGGAACTGGGAAAACGACGGTTTCTAGAATTGTAGCAGACTTGCTGTACAACTTAGGTATATTACCAAGTAATAAGTTGATTGAAGTTGATCGTTCTGGTCTAGTTGCTGGCTATGTTGGACAGACTTCGATTAAAACACAGGAGAAAATTCAAGAAGCTTTGGGCGGAGTATTGTTTATAGATGAAGCCTATTCACTTGCTCAAGATGCTGGTTCTTCCAATGGTTATGGCCAAGAGGCGATTGATACGCTATTAAAGGCAATGGAAGATTACCGTGAAGATCTAATTGTTATTCTAGCAGGGTATACAAATGAAATGGAAGAATTTCTCGACACTAATCCAGGATTACGCTCACGAATTCCACATATTATCGAATTTAAGGACTATACAGTGTATGAGTTAATGCAAATCGGTGAATTGTTGTTTAAAGGTAAAGGATACACAGTGACAGAAGCTGCCAAGTCCAAAATAAAAAACAAAATAGATCTTGCTTTGCAGGAAGACCATTTTGGCAATGGAAGATTTATGCGTAATGTTTACGAAGAAACAATTAGAAGACAAGCAGTTCGATTACAGAATAAGCTTGAATTAACTGTAGAAGACTTATCTACAATTGAAGAAGAAGACATCAATTTGTGATGATAAGGAATATCTTAATAGATTAAGTGGGAAACAGATATCAAAATATTAGATATTTCTATTTGAATCACAGTTCAAAATATGCGGCGTTATTTAAAAGTTTTAAACAATAATGCAGGGAGTATCCCATGCGAGAAGTTCCTGCTACTGTAGAATTAAATGTGAGCAAAATGATTTACAACATAAATGTCAAATTGTAATTTGTTGATTATGAGGCCTAGTAACTAGTGGGAAATCTTTAGGTTGAAGCCCTGTGACAAAGTAACTATTATAAAGAGTGTGAGCTTTTACAACAAGTTTAAGCTATTACACTCTCTTGCTTTTACGGGCGGCATGATGTAATCTGCCCCTTGAACCCTTGATATGACTGGGTTTGTTGGTAAGATAAATTAAAAGAAGCTTTTCATAGTTCATTGAACTTTTGAGAGGCTTCTTTTTTAATTATATAGAAGTTATCTAGTAATATTTAAGAAGACATAATCAAGACTACTTCTGTTTAGTCTTTTTTTCGTGATATGATAGAATCATGTTACCAATACTTTAGGAGAATTGATATGTATGGCACCGTTAAATGAAGATCAATTAGAAAATATTCGAAATGAACGTAAGATACAAATTATGAGAGCTGCGCTTAAAACGTTTGCAGAGAATGGGATTAAATTAACAAAGATTAGTTTAATCGCACAGGAAGCGGGAATTAGTCACGGATTAGTTTATCACTATTTCAAATCAAAGGAAGAAGTGTTATACGAGAGCCTTGAATGGGCTGTGGAATTAAATGAAACACGTAAATATCTTAATGAGCTTTCAGCGAAGGCAGTGTCACCCATAGAAAAAGTACGACAATTTACGAAGTTTGCCCTTTCATCTAGTAAGTCAGAAAGTAGTAATATATTTCGTGTGATTCAACACTTAGAAAATACGGACGGCATTCCTAGCCATATACTCGATTTCACCAAAAATGTAGGAATGATGTATATTGAATTTTTTATTCCTATTTTTATAGAAGGACAAGAAGCGGGTGAAATTATTCAGGGGGACCCTGAAGAACTAGTCGGATTATTTCTAACCATTATTTCTGGTGTGATGGCTGATGATCCTGATTGGTGGCGTGAAAATATGGACCGAAAAATCGACATTTTTATGAGAATGATTACGACACGTTAATCTCATTCATACCTCTCCTCCTTTTTTTTGTCAAAATTATTTGTTGACGAGTGAGGAGATTTATTATATTTTTAAATTGACTGGTTTAGTCAATCAAAAACCAGTCATCATTTTTATCTATGTATTGACTGACTGAATCAATCAAAAAAGGGGTGGAGTGATGAAAGAGAACATTATTTCTGTTCGTAATCTGAAGAAGTCCTATGGGAAGCACTTAGTTTTAGATAATTTGAATCTCGAGGTGACACGAGGATCTATTTTTGCATTGCTAGGTGAGAATGGTGCTGGTAAGACGACCACAGTGCGCATCTTATCAACATTAATTCAGGCTGATAGCGGCTCAGCTTTGATTGCAGGATATGATGTGCATCGCGAATCTAAATCAGTGAAACAAACCATTAGTCTAACTGGGCAGTATGCAGCAGTGGATGAATTGTTGACGGGAGAAGAAAACCTCTTGATGATGGGACGTCTAAATCACTTGAGCGGCCATTTAGTGAAAAAGCGGGCAATTGAACTACTTGAACTATTTGAGTTAACAAATGCAGCCAAGAAACAAGTAAAGACTTATTCTGGTGGAATGCGCCGAAGACTTGATATTGCTATTAGTCTACTAGCCTCTCCGCAAGTTATTTTCTTAGATGAACCAACAACGGGACTTGATCCACGTAGTCGGAGAAACATGTGGGATCTGATTAGACAACTTGCAAAGAGTGGAGTGACCATTTTCTTAACGACACAATATTTGGAAGAGGCAGATCAACTTGCAGATAAGATTGCTGTCATCAATGGAGGAAAGATTGTAGAAGAAGGAACTGCTGATGAACTAAAAAGCTTGATCGGTGACGAGAAGATAGAATTAACCTTTGATGATTTGAGTTCATGCCAGCTTGCTCTAACGCTTTTACAAGGTCAAATAAATGAAAGTGAGCGAATGATCTCAATTAATACCTGTTCTATAGGAAGTTTGCGTCAACTACTTAACACACTCTATGAACACGGCTTAGAGCCTAGCTCCATCGACTTCCGAAAACCAACGCTTGATGATGTATTTATGGATGTAACAAGCAGAAAAAGAAAGGGGAAATCTGCCAATGCGTAAATCAAAGTTTTATTGGGCTTTATCAGATGGTTGGACAATGTCGCATCGTAGCTTAAAGCATATTTTCCGTGAGCCAGAGTCCCTATTAATGGCTATCGGACTACCAGTTGCCATTATGGTTATGTTTGTTTATATTTTTGGAGGAGCGATTCAGACGGGGACAGAGTATGTAAATTATGTTGTTCCTGGAGTCATTATCACGTGTGCAGGATTTGGCAGTTCGCTAATAGCCATAAGTGTAACGCAGGATATGGTTGGTGGATTGTTTGAACGTCTTCGAAGTATGCCTCTCCTACCTTCTTCATTAATGGTTGGTCATGTAACAGCAGGGTTCATTCGTAATGCAATGGCTACAACGATTATCTTTCTTGTTGCCATCCTCATTGGATTCCAGCCGAATGCGGGATTCATAGAGTGGCTTGGTATAATTGGGCTCTTGTCTTTATTTATGTTATCACTTAATTGGCTGTTTGTAGCGATGGGGTTAATGGCAAAAAGTGTGGAAACAGCAAACGCTGTAACCTTCCCGATGTTATTCCTCCCATATGTTAGTAGTGCCTTTGTGCCTACAGAGACAATGCCTAGCTGGCTACATACCTTTGCAGAAAACCAACCAATGACTCCACTTATAGAATCAATTCGTGGCCTACTTATTGGAACACCTATTGGTAACAATCTCCTGTTAACCATTCTTTGGTTCGGTTCTCTATTGATTATAAGTTTTATCATTTCTATCGTCATTTTCAAGCGAAAGAAAAAACAGTAATTAGTTAAAAGGAAAGAAGTGGAGAACCAACGTTTAAGAAGGAAGCCAAACAATTGAAGCATCAAAAAGACCATAAGCCAAGTAGGTTGAATTAGGCTGATGGTCTTTTCACTGAATGAACAGGTGGATGAAGACAGAACATCCAGATATCTCGATAAGAAAAAGTGGGAAGACGACATCTGCTTCCACCAATTACTCAAAAAATAGTTGTTTTTTCTCCAAAGCCTTTTTCCGACGAAAGATTTTTATGATTGGAATGGCAATTAGTATAGCCGCAAGGACATTTAGAATTCCGATATAGGGACTAATAAATACCTTTTCATTTTTATCCCAAAAAATACTTATGTTCGCATACCCCATCCAAGCATTAACGATAAAGAGTAAGAGAAATATATTTAACACGCGCTTATAATAGGCAATCTTTGAATTAGAATCCGTATATAGTTCAAATGGCCCGTCGGAAGCAGCCTTCCTCATGTACACCCAACCACCAAATTCGTTAATGATTGTAATTCCACTATTCTTTAAAAATTCAAAGTAATCCTTTTTCTCATCCACAGACAAATTAATAAATTCATTCCGATAAATAAAGGCACCGGGTTCACCTTCCTCAAATGTGAACCGTCCAAGGGAGAATTTCTTTAGATGCCAGCCTTGAGCGGCCATTTCATTTACCCATTTTTCTTCCTTTTCGTAATCAGCATAAAAACGATATTTTACTATCCTCATTGCGTTCTCTCTCCCTTCGTAATTCCTATGCCGTTATGATATAGCTCAAAAAGCCGTTTGATTTCAGATTCCACAATACATTTACCTGCATCTGTGATCACATATTCTTTTTTGCGCCCATCCTCATCCAATGGAATAATCCATTCTCTTTTAGTCAATGTTTTTATTGCTCCATAAATCGTTCCTGCTCCTAGCTCAACACGACCATTACTAAGTTCAGATACAAATTGCATGATTCCATACCCGTGCCTTGGTTCATACAAGGATAAAAGAATATAATATACACCCTCAGTTAACGGTGCCTTATCCTCCATCATTACACCACCTATCGTGAGACGTTATATCGACTGTTGATACATATAATATATCAGCATCCGATATATCTGTCAATCATACAATCGACTAAAAAATAGTAATTTGGATGCTGGAAAATTATGATTGTGCTAGTGCATCACTTAAAAGAAGTTGAATACCAGAAACTGGCAAGAAGTATGTAAAATATGGTGTTTCTAAAATCACACCTTGAAACATTCGGGTCCAAAGACCTAGCTTTACCTATCCACCTATCCTATTAAACTCGTTTATAGGTGGTTTTCCCTATATTATTATTATATAATCAATTTTTGTTGTGCCATTTATACATATAAGGTATATTCAAAAATCTTTTTAGATTAATACCATTTGAAAGGAGAATTGGTATGGGAGTAATAGTAGATAAGAGAAAGTACAAAATGGAGATTGATGAAACAAATCGTGAAGTTCGTGTACAAGTACAAGGATTAATTAAAGAAAACGATGCTGCTGAGTATATGAAGGATTTAGAGGAGACCATTAACAGGGTTACGAGAAATACGTTTGTTTTTGTAGTTGATGCAACAAATCAAACGACGACTCCTTCAAAAGTAGTTCCACAATTAGACCAAGCTTTGCAGTATTATATGATGTTAGGTTTTAAGAAATTAATACTAGTTAAGCCATCATCTAAAATCGCACAGGTTCAAATCCGTAATGCTTTAGAAAGAATTAAATTCTCAGGTGAATATCTTGACCAATATTAAGTAAGTCACGTAATACATAACAATAACATGATCAACAAAACGGTATACATATGTTTTTAGACAGTAGAAATTTAGGACTTAAGAGAATAGGTGATTACAACATGAAGACTATATTGATAGGCGCAGTAATTATTTTAGCAACAACAACAGTTTATTTTGCCTTGTGTTACTATAAAATGAAACAGAAAATTCAACTAGGTAAAGAAGAAAATGGAGATGTAGCAGCTCCTGCTTCGTTTAATGATTTTGAAGAGAAAGTAAAGACATTATCAACAACTATTCATCAAAAAGAAGAGATCATCGTTGAAAGTGGAGAGATAGCCTCGGAAAAAGGGGATATTGTAAGAGCTGCAATCGATGAGGTGGGAAGAGGTTTAACAAAACAGAGTCTGGCAACAGAAGAAAGCTCGACTGCTCTTGAAGAAATGACTGCAGCAATTGTCGATTTAGCAGATCGTGCAAATCAAATATCCGATCATTCACAATCAACTCTAGAGTTAACGAAACAAGGAAATGAAGCACTTCAAGTTTCTATTAAAAAGATGGAACACTTTAATGAAATCATGTCTGAGTCAAATAGTTCTATTAAAAACTTAGGATATCAATCTAAGGAAATTGGAACGATTGTTAAAGTGATAACAGGGATTTCGGAACAAATCAATTTGCTTGCCTTAAATGCCGCAATTGAAGCTGCTCGTGCTGGTGAGCATGGGAGAGGGTTTGCTGTTGTTGCTGATGAAGTACGTAAGCTGGCAGAACAAGCAAAAGGTTCAGCCGATGAAGTTGCCAACATTGTTAAGAGCACTCAAGCAGAAACAGACAATGTTGTTAAGGTGATGGAACAAGGTACAGTAGAATTTAAAGAAACAAATCAGGCTTTAACAGATGCTGGAAATAAATTTGAACAAATTCTAACTTCTATTAAATCGATTGCTGATAATAATAATGATTCAAGTGCAACGACAGAAGAGTTGTCGGCTAGTTCTCAACAAATCATGTCATCCTTTGAACAGATCACTTCAATCTCTCAGGAGTCTGTTGAGATGTTTGAAGAATTAATGGAGATTAGTGATGACCAGCTGAACATGATGGAAGAACTCGTACAAGAGGCAAAATCTTTACGTGAAATTAAAGAAGATATTGATATGCTATTTGTAAGCTCTGAAGAAAAGAATATTGCATAGAGGTTCTATTGACGTGAAAATGCATGGGAATTCATAATAGGAATTCACCATGCTTTTTTAGTGCCTCTCTTAAAGAGAGGGTAAGATTTCTTAAGTGGAGAATTTACCGCTAATTTACATATTGGGGCTAAAGTAGCGTAAATAAGCGAAGTTTTTCCGGTTATCTGTTCAAAATAAGTCAAAATTCATTGATTTTGGCAATATAACCGGAAAAACTTCCTTTATTATTAGGGAAATATAGTAGTTTCCAAATATAACAGGAAATTTTTCGTTTATTTTTCAAATAGAGTGAATCTGTTTGTATGTTAGCCTCAAAAATTAGTAAGCAGTCCACCCTGCATCTGCAGCAATGACTTGTCCATTTACGAAGCTTGATTCATCAGAACCTAAGAATACAGCAAGTTGAGCAATTTCATCAGGCTTTCCAACACGCGGCATTGTACCTGATCCAGTCATTTGACGACCATATCCAAATTCGGAGATACTTGTCATCGATGAACCGATGTTCGTTTCGACACCACCAGGGGCAATTCCGTTACAACGTATACCAGAAAGAGCATACATGTAGGCAGTGTTTTTTGTTAATCCAGTTACAGCATGTTTAGAAGCGGTATATGCTGCACCTGCACGTGCACCACGTAAGCCACCTGCTGAAATGTTATTTACGATGACACCATGACCTTGTTCTAAGAAGATATTTGTAGCAATTCGCATTGCACGCATCACACCAGTTGTGTTAACGGCAAATACACGATCCCATTTCTCATCAGAAATTTCTCCAACTGGTTCCATTCCGTCCATAATACCTGCGTTGTTCACTAGAATATCTAGCTTACCAAAAGCTTCTTTTGTTTCAGTAAATAGTTGCTCTAAGTCAGATAATTCAGCAACGTTTGTGCGGTTAGCGATTGCAGTTCCACCAACGCTATTAATTTGCTCAGCAACGGCTTTTGCTCCTTCAAAATTATAGTCAGAAACGACTACTTTTGCTCCTTCTTTTGCATAAAGCTCGGCAATTGCTTTTCCCATTCCTGAAGCTGCACCAGTTACAATAGCTACTTTATTTTGTAATCTCATTGAAAAAGACCTCCTTTGGTATTGAACGTTTGCACGTTTGTAACTAAAATAATAGTATTAAATTGTAATCGCATTCAATAAGCAAAAAAATACATAGTGTACAATATTGAACAAAAAAACAGAAAGTGTTTAATAAAGGAGCGGGCTACTTGAATAAAAATGATTTACGGGTTCTAAAAACAAAACAAAATATACATGTAGCATTAACGAACCTACTAAAAAATAAACCATTAACTCTTATAAAAGTAACCGAGCTTTGTAAGGAAGCATCAATAAATCGTGGTACATTTTACTTTCATTATCAGGAAGTGGGGGATGTCTTCAAGGAGTTATTTGAAGAAATTATGTCAGATCTACAGAAGTCTTACAATGAACCCTATCGTCATAAGGCTTTTTTTACCGCTGAAAATTTGGACCCCAAAACTGTGCGTATTTTTCATCATATTAAAAAATATGAGGATTTTTATAAAATCATCCTATCCAAAGAAGTATCCACGGAATATTATTACATGCTATTTGATGCCATCCGTTCTCTTTGTATTGAAGATAAAAATATCGTCCACTCTGGAAATCCAACTGAATACTTGTACTCCTATTCAGCTAATGCCATTATCGGATTAATTATTGAATGGTATCGCCATGATTTTCAAGAATCGGCTGATGAAATGAATGTCCAATTGGTTAATATCCTTCATTATAAAATGTAGGGATACGAATTCTGGTAAAAGAAAAAGCAAATAAATCAACATATCATTGATTTATTTGCTTTGATTATAGATTTCTTAGCAGCTTCTTATGAAATTTTAAAGATGGCTACCATATTTTTGAGGTCTTCAGCCATTTTTGCTAGGGCATTTGCAGAAGCAGTAATTTCCTCCATAGAGGCAAGTTGTTCCTCTGCACCTGCTGCAACATTTTGAGAATTGAAGGATGCTTCCTCAGCATTTTTGGAAATGCCAAGAATATTGGAAGCCATTTGTTCAACACTAGCCGATATTTGCTCTGCCGCCGCAGATACCTCTTGTGATTGTTTTGATACATCGGTAGCAGAATAGAGAATGCTACTAAATGATTTCCCTGTTAGATTAATTAACTCAAGTCCTTCTTTTACTTCACTTGTACAATCTTCCATTGTAGCTACAGCATCCATCGTGTTTCGTTGAATATCATGAATTAAGTGAGTAATATGTTCTGCTGAACGTCTAGATTCTTCTGCAAGTTTTTTTACTTCGTTAGCAACGACTGCAAAACCTTTCCCATGTTCTCCAGCTCTTGCAGCTTCAATAGACGCATTTAGTGCTAATAGGTTTGTTTGTTCAGAAATTCCAGAAATGACAGCTACTATTTTTTCAACTTCCGTTGAGCGGTTACCAAGTTCTTTAATGATATTAGATGAAGATAGTACAGTCTCGTTAATGGATCTCATTTGATTGATAGTTTTATTTAAAGCTATATTTCCTTTTTCGGATTCATCTGTAGTTGCATTCGAATGTTCATGAACAAGAGAAATGGAATTTGCTATATTATTGATTCCCATAGCCATTTCTTGCATGGAAATAGATACACTTTCTGTTCCTTTTACAGAAGTTTCTGCACCTGATGCTAGCAGCGTACTAGTCTCCGCAATATGTTCAGCTGCATTGTTCGTTTCTTCTGCACTTGCCATTAATTGTTCAGAAGAGGCAGCGACTTGATCTGATGATTCTCGTACCTGCATGATTAAGCTTCTTAATTGATTAAGCATCCCATTAAATGAATGGGCAAGCGAGCCTATTTCATCTTTAGATTCATAGTTGCTTTGAACAGTTAAGTTTCCGTTCTCAGCCTCTTTTATCAATTCTTCCATTTCTTTAATTGGATTAGAAATGAAACGGACAATGGTCCAACTAATGACAATATACAGGACTAACGCAAGAGTAATGAAGCCAATTAATAATATAATAGATGAGCGAATTGCATCCGTGTTTTCCTCATTGGTTGTTTGAGCGATATTACTATTTAGTTGAATAAGTTCCGTGTACAAATCATCAACTTCATTTAATATGGGAGCTAAGTTAGCAACATAGAGTCCATAAGCTTCTTGATTTTGATTTTTCAACGTTAAATCTAGTAATTCATCCTTGATTCCTAGAAATTCATTTATTAATTCAGTATTTCTTTCTAGTAATTCTATCTCGTTTGGGTTACTTGATTTATAGGATTCCATAAGTTCTTGATTTTGTTCAATTCTAGTCTCGACCGCAGTTAAAAGCTCCTCGTTACGAGCTTCTTCCGTATTGACCATTAATTCAATGAGTGCTAAACGAACATATTGCTGATTATTTTTCATTGTACTAATTGTTTCAATGGGAATTAGTCGATTATGATACATATCCTCCAATTTATTTCCCATTTTTTTTAATTCCATAAAACTTATAATTCCTATCGTTGAAAGGCTTAATAGAGTAACGATTAATAGAAATAGAAATTTTTGAGTGATTTTAATATTTTTAATCCAATTCATAGATGTTTCTCCTTTTTCTGTTGGTCTAGGCTGCCTATAGGAATAAAACTATTCCCTAACAGTAATTTCGACATGATTGGTCGTATTGTTAATAGGTTTATTGTGGAAGTATTTGTGAATTCCCCTAAAACATAACAAACTTATTTAAAGGTATTTTATTTAGGGGGGTGCGAAAAAATTAATTTTGTTGTTAATTATTTTAATATTTTTGTGAAAAATATTTAATATTTCAATTTACACATTAATATTTGTGACGTATAATCAAATTAAATTCAAGGAAAGGAATTCAAAATGGCTTATAAAGTAATCACTAATTGTCCTGTATGTAGTAAAACATTGAAGATAACAAAGTTGCAGTGTACTCATTGTAGTACGACAATCGAAAATGAATTTGAGTTATCCAAACTAGCATCATTATCAAACGATCAGCTTCATTTTGTCGAAGTATTTCTAACATGTAGAGGGAATATCAAAGAAGTTGAAAAAGAATTGGGGATTTCGTATCCGACTGTTCGAGGTAAACTCACTGACATTATTTCAGCCCTTGGTTATGAACAGAAGAAGAAAAATGAAGTAGACGAGAAAAAGGTTGTGACCATGTTAGAAAATGGTGAAATCACTCCAGAGGAAGCCATTAAACTATTAAAAAATGAGTAAGGGGGCGTTTTTTATGAAAGAGGAAATTTTAAGAGTGTTAACAATGGTGCAAGAAGGAAAGATTGATGCGGATAAGGGCTCAGAACTGATTCAATTATTAAGAGAAAAAGACGAAACAGGTAGCAAGCAACCAGTAAAGACAGGGAAGTATTTAGACAAAACATTAAAAATTCGTGTAGTTTCAACTGAAAATGATAATGTCACAGTCAATTTGCCAATAAAACTTGTAAAGGTAGTGTTAATGGCAGGGCATAGCATTGCATCGAGTATGCCAGAATCAGAGAAATATGTGAAAGATATTGATATAAATCTTATTATCGAAGCAATTGAAAACGAATTAGATGGCCAAATTGTTGATGTTAAGTCAGCAAACGGAGATTCCGTTTCTGTCATCATTGAATAGTGATTTCCAATGTTGACGATAAAAGTGAAAACAAAAGACACTCGATTCACGATTCCAATACCTAGTGTGATTCTAAATGTGGCTGTTTCCATTTTGTCTTCGAAATTACTACAGAGACAAATGGAGAAATGGACGAAGGATCATCGGGAAAGAAAAAACGTGGATATTACGATTCCGCAAATTGATAAAAACATTCTAAAGCCAATACTCAAAGAACTAAAAAAACACAAAGGGCTTGTTTTGGTAGATGTAAAAACAAGTGATGGCACGGAAGTTAAGATTAGGCTTTAAGTGTTTTCCCTACAAGGCCCTGCAATGTCTTAGCACATAACAAGGCCTTCTTATATTTCATCAACTATTTAACTATTTTCCCTCAAAGTCCCTTCATAATAAACAATAGCCTCTTCTAGAAAGTCCAATACTTCTTTTTTAATAGGATATAAGTTTAATTGAGCTGAAGCTTCTTCTGATTTTCGTACTGTCCAAAATTTCTCTATTAACTCGGGATTGTCTCCAAAGGATTCTTTCGTTAATAAGTCAACATCGACTACAATTAGATGTGCTTCTATTGAACTAGGAGTGTGTCCTTTTTCTATGCATAGCTCGATTCGTTTTATAATGTTAATCCATTTAATAATTAGTGGATCTTCCATTTTTGGGAGGTTTTCAGATATGATTGATTGTTCTTCTGTGGTGAATAGCTGATTCCAGAATTGCTTTTCTCTTTCTTTGTTTTTTCTGTTTTCATCTTCTGAAAGCAGTGGTAATAGCTGCTCCCATTCGAGTTTACCCTCTAATTTGAATATGTTTAATAATGTGGTTGTGTGCTGGAGGGATTGGGTTAACTGTTCAATGTGTAGTTCTAGCTGCTTGCTATGTACTGACAAAATTTTATCGATTGTTACGTGATTAATCATATTCTTTATGTCTTTAAGAGACATAGATGTAGACTTTAATAGGATGATTTTTTCTAAAAGTAACATATCCTCTTCTGAGTAGTACCGTTTGCCGCTCTCTTCTTTAATCGATGGTACGGCTAATCCAATTTGATCGTAATAGCGCAATGTTCGTAATGATAAATTAAGTTTTTGTGAAACTTCCCCAGTTGAAAACAGAGTCATTGTATCCCTCCTAAAAAAGTGTTTGCAGGTGACGTTACGTCACCAAATATACTAAATCTAACATAACATATTTAGGAGGATAAATTGATGATTAAACCAATGAAATGGTCTTGGAAAGAGGTTCTCATCTTACTTTTTGTTACATTTGTGGTTGTACCCGTACTAATTGAAAATATAACGCATGATTTTTTATATCGTATCTTTCAAGATAGTCTGTATTCAGGGACACTAACAGGGTTGATTATGGCATTAGTTTTTACCACCTTATTATATCTCGTTGCTTTAAAGCCACATGGACTTACGTGGAAATCAGTTGGAGTAACTCGATTTCCATCTAAATATTGGAAGTGGATTGCGGTATGGCTGATTGTGTTAATCATTGTTAGTGTCATGATTGTGATAGTGATGGATGTATTTAATATCAGTTGGGAAAATGGAAAAACTGAATCAATCCAGAGAAATATTAATTGGTTCACGATCTTAATTGGCTTTGTGTCTGCTGCCATTATTTCGCCAATCTATGAGGAAATTTTTTATCGAGGCTTTCTCTATAAATGGTTTCGTGGAAAATGGGGAGTAGGTGCAGGTCTGTTGATTAGTTCGATCATTTTCATGTTAGTCCATATTCCCACTTACAATACATTACCGATCAACTTTGTTTCTGGCCTCGTGTTTGCATGGACGTATGAAAGAACAGGATCTATTTTACCAGCGATTATTATTCATGCGATCTTTAATGGAACTGCTGTTTTATTGACGCTATCTGCATAATATATTGTAATAAAATTGAAGAAATCTATAAAAAACGCACAGGTGATTATAAAAGAAGGGGTGTTTTCGAATAAAATGTTGCTTTTGAAGCCACATTCTAGAATACACTCCGTGTCGCGGTGCTCCTGCTCACGTCACGCTTTCCTCATGTATCCCACGAAAGTTGAGGTTAAAGTGAAGTAGGAAGAGCAATAAACTTGTGAAAAAATCAATGGCAAAGGAGGCTCTTTGTAAGTGAAATCTATCCACATGGTTTTTTTAGCTATTTCAGCTGTTTTCTTAATTGTAGGCTGCACTGAGAAAAACCAAGAAACAGGTATTAATGAGAATTCTAGTAAGGCGAGCGAAGCAAAGGTAAATGAAGGGGAGGAGGATCAACAATTTAAACCAGGTACATTTTCACCTGGAAACTTTAAGCCAGGAAAGTTTGAGGTGGGAACATTTAAGCCTGGCAATTTTAAGCCAGGAACATTCAAGCCGGGTACATTTTCACCTGGGAAATTTGATTCAAATGTAACTGTCTCGGTGGAGGAGAATGAAATCATTATTGAGGTACCAAGTCATTTGTTATTTGACTTTGACAAAAGTGAGTTGAAATCAGATGTCATTGAAACACTCGACCAGTTGAGTCAGGATCTCAATGAATATGAGGGTGCAAATGTATTGATTTACGGACATACTGATAGCCAAGGAGAAGAGACGTATAATCAAAAGTTGTCAGAAGAGCGGGCAAGAGAAGTACAAAGCTACTTAGAGAAAAAAGTAAATGTGGAGAACATAAATTTAGAAACGAAAGGTTATGGTCAAACAAAGCCGATTGCCACAAACGAGTCAGAGGAAGGTAGAGAGAAAAACCGTAGGGTTGAGATTGTGGTGGAACCTTTGGAAAAGAAATAATAGTATCGAAGATTCAAGAGTAGAGTTAAATACCATTATGCGGATGATCTAAGAGGAATACACAAGAAAGACTACTTCCATTTCAGAAAGTAGTCTTTCTTGTGTTAATCCTTCTTCTTTTCAATCGGAACAAAGTCTAGAATGTCCTTTGTTTCAAAGCTGTCGATCAGTCTGTCTTGCCAGTCGTAATAGTCGAGTCGTTCTTGAAGCTTGGTTATATCGATTTCGGCTTGTCCACGGGTTTCTTCAGAAGTAGTAGGGTCGGCAATAAGTGCTTGTAAGTTTTTGATGGATTTCTCCATCGCAATGCTATTCATTGTAATGGCTGTTCGCCATTTGATCGTGAAGTAATCAAAAAAGCATTGATACCAATCTTCTTTTATCGTATATAAATCCTTTCGTTCACCCTTTACCCAAACCTTTTCCACCATATTTAAATCGAGTAAGCTTCTGACGGCGGTGCTCATGCTTGTTTTGCTCATCCCAAGCTCGTCTTTCATTTCATCAAGTGTAAGCGGTTTATCGGAGAAAAAAAGGAGGCCGTATAGTCGTCCTGCTGAAGGTGTAATTCCATAAAGATTCATATTTTGAGCAATCGCATCTATAACCATTGACCTGGTTCTTGCTAATCGTTCATTGTCTTTCAACTATGTCACATCCTATATATTTGAAATCAGTAGTTAGCTTATAGAGTACATATTTATTGGTTAAAAGTAAAGTGCTTCTTGTTGAAGGAAATGGGAGCATATAGGAGGATTATTAAGAATTTTTTGTGATTAGTACGTACAGTTATTTCTGTACGTACGATATAGACGATTATCACGGAATACACTGTTTGAGTTAGAAACAATGAATAGTCTATACTTAATAAAGTAACAAGTGAAGAAACAAATGAGGTGAAGGAATGGAAGAAAACCATATAAAAATAAAGGTAAATGACGTCACCAAGATTTTTGGGAGGTCAACAAAGAAGGCAATACAATTAATAAAGGATGGAAAGACAAAAGAACAAATACTAAAGGAAACTGGATGTACAGTCGGGGTTAACCGAGCGTCTTTCGAAGTGAAGTCAGGCGAAATCTTCGTGATTATGGGCTTATCAGGGAGTGGTAAATCTACGTTAGTTCGTTTGTTGAATCGACTGATTGAACCAACAATTGGCCAGGTCCAAATTGATGGTAAAGATGTCGTGAAGATGAATAAGGAAGAATTAAGAGAAGTTAGAAGAAAGAAAATTAGTATGGTCTTTCAAAAGTTTGCCTTATTTCCACATAGAACAGTGCTAGAGAACACTGAATATGGGTTGGAGATTCAGGGTGTTGAAAAGGATGAAAGAAATAAAAAAGCATTAGAAGCACTAGAATTAGTCGGACTTAAAGGATATGAGAATCAATACCCAAGTCAACTAAGTGGTGGTATGCAACAGCGTGTGGGATTAGCGAGAGCACTGGCAAATGATCCTGATGTTCTTTTAATGGACGAAGCTTTTAGCGCATTGGATCCGTTGATACGAAAAGATATGCAGGATGAGTTGCTAGAATTACAATCTACGATGGAAAAAACGATCGTATTTATTACCCATGATTTAGATGAAGCTCTTCGTATTGGTGACAGAATTGCTCTGATGAAGGATGGGAACATCGTCCAGATTGGAACACCTGAGGAAATATTGATGAATCCTTCTAATGAATATGTTGAGAGATTCGTAGAGGATGTCGATCTTTCGAAGGTTCTAACTGCCGGTCATGTGATGAAGCGAGCAGAGACGGTTCAGGTTGATAAAGGTCCACGTGTCGCCCTTAAACTAATGAAGGGTCTTGGGATTTCTTCTATCTATGTTGTTGATAAACAGCAGAAGCTTCTTGGAGCTATTACGGCAAAGGATGCTTCACAAGCCGCTGATGAAAACAAGTCATTAATGGACATCCTTGATAAGGACACAAATGTGGTTGGAACAGATACATTGTTGATTGATTTATTTGATAAAGTTTCAACATCAACCATCCCAGTTGCTGTAACAGATGAAAATAATCGATTAAAAGGAATTTTAATTAAGGGTGCAGTAATCGGTGCATTAACTGGAAATGAACAATATATCAATGAGGTTAAGGATTCTGATCCTGATCCTGAGGCAGCAGTAGCAGTAGCTAAGGAGGTGATGTAAGATGGAAGGAATTTTACCAAAGCTTCCCTTAGCGAGTTGGATTGATGTTTTAGTAGATTGGATGACTGTTACTTTTGGTGGATTGTTTGATGGCATATCAGATGGAGTTCAATTTTTTGTTGAAGGAATTGTATCAGGCTTAGGTTTTATCCCAACTATTCTTCTTATTATTATCGTGAGTTTACTAGCTTGGAAGGTTTGTAATTGGAGAATTGCCTTATTTGCACTATTAGGTTTATTACTTATTGATAATTTAGGTTACTGGCAACACATGCTACAAACGTTAGCTCTTGTATTAACAGCTGTGTTAATTTCAATTGTCATTGGGATTCCAGTTGGGATCTGGGCATCTCAAAGTGAAAAGGTTAGACAGGTCGTCACACCAATTCTTGATTTAATGCAGACAATGCCTGCATTTGTATACTTACTACCAGCAATCTTTTTCTTCAGTATCGGAGTGGTTCCTGGGGTTATTGCATCTGTTATTTTCGCGATGCCTCCAACGATTCGTTTAACGATTCTAGGAATTAAGCAGGTACCAGAAGATTTAATAGAAGCAACAGAAGCATTTGGCTCTACAACCAAGCAGAAGCTATTGAAGGTACAGCTTCCGCTTGCGATGCCTACCATTATGGCGGGGATCAATCAAAGTATCATGTTAGCTCTATCAATGGTCGTTATTGCATCAATGGTTGGAGCTCCAGGATTAGGTACAGAGGTTTATCGTGCCGTTACGCAAATTAAAACAGGTGTCGGGTTTGAGGCTGGTTTGGCAATCGTTGTTATTGCTATTTTACTAGACCGAATAACACAAAATATAGGAAAGAAAAAACAAGGGGGAACTGTATAATGTTAAAGAAATTAGTTGGAGTTACTTCAGCACTAGCACTTACTTTTGGTTTAGCCGCATGTGGATCAGATCAAGCTGGAAGCACATCAGATTCAGTAGGAGATCAGGTTGATTACAAAATTGTCGGAATAGATCCAGGTGCAGGTATCATGAATTTAACAATTAACGAAGTTTTACCAGAGTATGGCTTAGATGATTGGTCAGTGGTTGAAGGTTCTGGTGCAGCGATGGCAGCAGCCTTGAAAAAAGCGTATGACAAAGAGGAGCCAATTATTATCACTGGTTGGAGCCCACACTGGAAGTTCGCAAGCTATGATTTAAAATATCTTGAGGATCCAAAAGGAGTATATGGTGGAGCCGAAGATGTGAATACAATCGTTCGTCAAGGATTGAGTGATGATCATCCTGATGCTTATAAGCTTCTTGATCAATTTAACTGGGAGCCAGAGCATATTGAAACGGTGATGAATTTAATTCAAGAAGGTAGTGAACCAGCTGAAGCAGCAGCACAGTGGGTGAGTGATAACGCAGACCTAGTTAGCGCTTGGACTGAGGGTGTAAATGAAGTTGATGGTGACGAGATTAAGCTACTATACGTAGCATGGGATGATGTTATTGCAAGTACACATGTTGTTGAGCAAGCACTTGAGAGTGTTGGATATGACGTTAACCTCATTCAGGTTGATGCAGGGCCAATGTGGGCTGGTGTAGCAGACGGTAGTGGAGATGCAATGGTTGGTGCATGGTTACCAACAACGCATGCTGATTACTATGCAGAATACGAAGGAAAGTTTGAAGACCTAGGTGCGAACCTAACTGGAACAAAGCTGGGATTAGTTGTACCAGCATACATGGACATTGATTCGATTGAAGATTTAAACGAATAAAGAGACAAAAGGCGAAAAGACTACTTTCTCAACATGGAGGAGGTAGTCTTTTTATATGGATAAATAGTCCGTAGATTATTTATCCATTACAGATCATTAAAACATTACCATCTAAATCTTTGAAGTTGAAATAGGCAAAATCACCTATACGCTCTATTTCTTTAACAACGATTCCCCCTTTACTTTTAACAAATCGGTAGGCCTCATCAACATCTTTGGAATAGAAATTAAATAACACGTGCTCTGCAGGATTAAATTTGAAATCTGGGTCAAATGTGTGATCGTCTAAAGTAAGTCCTGTTTCAGAGCTTACTGGGATATTGTACACTGGAGAACTGACTTTATCATGATGAAACGGTATCCCAAGTAAGTCACTATACCACTCTGCTGATTTCCTTAAGTCACTTACATGAATAAATACATTATTAATCTTAGAAGCAAGGGGAGAAACAGATGTATTCATAAACATTCCACCTTTTGAATTCTTTTACTAAGGCTGTTTTCGTATATATTGTTGCTTTTGATACCGCAGCCTGAATACACTCCGCGTCCTGTGGGAGCCAACTAGTCCCACGGGAGTCCCCCGTGTATTCAGTCTGCTAGAAATCTATACTCAAATAATTAACTTCAAAAAACAACAATCTTTGAGAAAACAGCCTTTACTAATAATGTTCAACTTTTTTTGGGAGAACCCTCTTCAAAATGAAAAAAGTGTGTCTCACTACTTTAGATCACCTACATAATGCTGCATTATGATAGTATTTATGTAGGTTGAAAAAGAATAGCATCTTAAGTCAGAACAGCATGAATTCCGAATGTAAGATAGTCATCTTTCAAGAATAAGGAGACGATGTTCAAATGATAGAAAACAAGGATATTCAAATGAGAGACCCGTTTATCTTTACAAATAAAAAAGATGGGAAGTATTACTTATATGGTAGTACAGATAAAAATGTCTGGACTGACGGTACAGGCTTTGATGTGTATGTGGGAGATGATTTAGAAAACTGGGAAGGACCATTTCAGGTCTTTGCACCAAAAGAAGACTTCTATTCGAACAAGCAATTCTGGGCTCCTGAGGTTCATGAGTACAGAGGTAGTTACTATATGTTTGCTACTTTTCTCAGAAATGATGGTAAACACAGAGGAACGGCGATTTTGCGATCTGAGAGTTTACTAGGACCATTTGAACCACATAGTGAAGGCTCAGTTACGCCAGAAGACTGGCTCTCCTTGGACGGGACTTTGTATATTGATGAAGATGAACAGCCATGGATGGTATTCTGTCATGAATGGTTACAGGTTGGCGATGGTGAAATTTGTGCAGTGAGATTGTCTGAGGATTTGAAGCAGGCTATCGATGATCCTGTTCTATTGTTTCAAGCTTCAGAGGCTCCATGGCCAACTCAGCTAGAGTTACCTCTAAATTATCCTGATGAAGAAGTTAGAGAAAGAGATAATTATGTGACAGATGGGCCATTTATGTATAAGGCATCTAACGGGGAATTATTAATGCTCTGGGCAAGTATGAAAAATAAATCATACGCTCAAGGGATTTCACGCTCATCTAGTGGAAAGCTGACCGGACCCTGGGAACATGATTCGGAGACTATTTATCAGGACAACGGTGGTCATGGAATGCTATTCCATACATTTGAAGATTCCTTGATGTTAACTTTACATTCGCCAAATAAAACACCAGAAGAACGTCCAATCATTATTCCTGTCAAAGAAGAAAACGGGAAGATAATCGTTAGCTCAAAGAATCCTGTTATATAGGTTCAAAATTTGATTATTAAAGAAGCTTCTCTTGAACTTAGGAGAAGCTTCTTTTAGTTGGTTAAAGCAAATTATTTGTTATTTCAAACATCAGAGGTTTATATTAGAACGATAGCAAACTCCATCTATTCTGATGTGAAAAAACAACATTAATTCCAAAAGCTATAAAGCAAAGCACCATGAAATTACTTTGCACGATATACAGTTTGTTAGGAAATACTAGTAAGTATGCGATTTTAAAATATTCTCAATGTGAGAAAAACTATAGGATAAAACGGGTGATATATATGCAAAAATACGGCATTGATCCAAGTAAAGGGTTGGAGTTTGGAATTTATACTCTCGGAGACCATTTACCCAACCCACTAACAGGTGAGAGAATTTCAGCAGAGCAACGCGTTCATGAAATTATTGAATATGCTAAGCTAGCTGATCAAGCAGGTCTTGATTTTTTTAGTGTTGGTGAGAGTCATCAAGAATATTTTGTTACTCAAGCACATTCAGTTGTTCTATCAGCGATTGCTCAAGCAACTAATAACATAAAGATTGGTAGTTCTTCAACGATTATAAGTACATCAGATCCTGTCAGGGTCTATGAAGATTTCGCAACACTTGATTTAATCTCTAAAGGCCGAGCTGAGATTATCGCTGGTCGGGCGTCGAGAGTTGGGCTATTTGAATTATTAGGATATGACCTTAGAAATTATGAAGAGCTATTCGAAGAGAAGTTCGAATTATTAATGAAGATTAACGAAGACGAGAGTGTGAATTGGCGGGGCGAGTTCCGTGCTCCTTTAAGAAATGCACAGATTTTACCGCGACCACAAAATGGTCATCTTCCAATTTGGCGAGCAGTAGGTGGTACTCCTGCAAGTGCGATTAAAGCTGGTTATGCAGGTGCTCCAATGTTTATGGCACATTTAGGTGGACCAGCTTCCGTCTTTAAGCGTACGATTGATGCTTATCGTGAAGCAGCTAAAAGCAAAGGCTTTGACCCTGCAGAATTACCAGTAGCAACAGCTGGGTTCTTCTATGCAGCTGAAAGCTCTCAGCAGGCGTTGAAGGATATGTACCCTCATATCAACGAAGGAATGAAGAAGACAAACGGTGCAGGATTCCCGAAACAGCATTTTGCTCAAGGAGTCGACCCGCATAATATTATGAATATCGGAAGTCCACAGCAAATCATCGAGAAAATTCTCTATCAGCATGAAGTTTTTGGACATCAGAGATATATTGCGCAAATCGATTTTGGTGGAGTGCCTTTTGAGCGCTTAATGAAAAATATTGAATTAATTGGTACAGAAATTTTACCAGCGATTAAAAAATACACAAGAAAATCGGAGGAATAGGACATGAAGATTGTTGCATTAGCGGGTTCGAAGGTTGGCTCAAAAACAAGAATTGCCATGGACTACACCGTGAAAGAAATATCTAGTAAGTATCCTGATACTGAAGTGACTTTGCTGGATCTAGCTGATTATGATATTCAATTCAGTGATGGGCGTAATTATTTAGAGTATGAAGGTGACACAGGCTACGTGACGAAAAGCATCATGGAAGCAGACGCAATCATTATTGGGACACCCGTATTTCAAGCGTCCATTCCAGCTACATTAAAAAACATCTTTGATTTGTTACCGCAAAATGCATTTCGTGATAAAGTAGTCAGCATGTTAGTGACAGCAGGTTCCTCAAAGCATTACCTAGTGGCTGAGCAACAATTAAAACCGATTTTGGCTTATATGAAAGCACAGATTGTACAGACATATGTATTTATTGGGGAAGAAGACTTCTACAGAAAAGAAATTACCAATCATGATGTTCTATTCAGAATTGAGCGATTGGTTGAGGATACGATGGTATTAACGGAGACCTTTGCTGAGATAAGAAAACGAAACGAAGCACAATATGATTTTTAATAAATCATCTTTTTGAATAGGAAGGCATAGCTTCTCGCTATGCTTTTTCATTTATCGAAGGTAGCAGAATAGTCTAAGCAAATAGATTGATAATCTTATTTGGCTATGTTGTAATATAAACAACATTTTTATACTTTATGGTATAAAAAGAAATCGGGATTAAATTGATTTTAAAGGAGTTATCACTATGGAATCTATGACATTTGTCTTGTTTGGAGCAACTGGGGATTTAGCGAAGCGAAAAATTTACCCAGCTTTATATAATTTATTCATTGACCAAAAGATAGAAAAGCCCATTTCGGTAATTGGTCTAGGAAGACGGAATATCGCAGATCATGATTTTCAAGCACAGGTAAAAAAATCAATCCAGGATTTTTCAAGAAGACCTATTCAGGATGATCCAAAAATGGAGTCATTTCTTCAGTGGTTTCGTTATTGTACGTTAGAGGTGACAAAAGCTGAAGATTATCAATCACTTCTACAAGTAGTAAAAGAACGTGAAGAAGAATTGAATATCCCTGAAAATAGAATGTTCTACCTTTCAGTAGCTCCAGACTTTTTTGATTTAATTGCCTTACATATCAATGAAAGTGGACTAGGTACAACAAAAGGCTGGAAGCGACTGATGATTGAGAAGCCATTTGGGCGAGATCTACCATCAGCATGGGAGCTGAACAAGAATTTAAGTAAAGCTTTCAAAGAAGAGGAAATTTATCGGATTGACCATTACCTTGGAAAAACAATGGTACAAAAACTAGAGTCATTAGTTAGTGCCAATCCGTTAATGCAAACATTATGGAGCAAATATCAAATAGCGAATGTCCAAATTACAGCAAGTGAAGTAGTAGGGGTCGAAGAAAGGGCTGCATATTATGACCACTCTGGTGCCATTCGGGATATGTTCCAAAATCATATTCTTCAATTGGTGATGCTAGTTGCAATTAATCAACCAAATAGAGCGGAAGTTATTAACATACATGAAGAAAAGAAGAGAATCGTCCAAGCGCTTCGTCCAGTAAGAATAAGTGATGCCAAGTTAAGCATCATACGTGGACAGTATCATTCCGGGAATGTTAATGGACGGGAAGTAAATGATTATAGAAGTGAACCAGGAGTTGCTCCTACTTCACAAACAGATACATTTGTTGCTGCGAAATTAGTCATTGATGATCCATATTGGCAGGGGATTCCTTTCTATATCCGAACTGGGAAAAGGATGAAGGAAAAATCAACTCGTATCGTGATTGAGTTCAAAACACCATTAAATGAGCATAAAGAACAAGGTGAGCCGAACTTGTTAATTATTGAAATGGCTCCGAATGAAAGAGCCTATTTCCAATTTAAGAGTCAAAGTCTGAAACAAGAGTTATCTACTAACCCAATGAATATGGATGTTGTAGCAACGCAAGAAAACAATCCAGAAGCATATGAACGGTTAATCTTTGATGCGATTTGTGGAGACTCCACTTTCTTTGCTCATTGGGATGAAGTAGAGCTATCTTGGTCGTGGATTCAACCTATTTTGGAAGCTTTTCAAGAAAATCAACTGCCATTATTTGAGTATTCATCAGGATCAAATGGTCCTGAAGCTTCTAGAAGGCTACTAGAACAAGACGGTTTTTCTTGGTGGTTAGATAAAGAAATAGCTGAAGTTAGGAATTAAGAAAAAACACTCAACTTTTTTTGTAAGAGTTACGTTCAAAATATTTATAACATCATTGGAGGTTTTTCGTTTGAAAGTCGGTTTAATAGGATTAGGTAAAATGGGATTAAATTTGGGACAGAATTTAATCGATCAACATCATAAGGTGGTTGCCTTTGATGTAAATGAACAAGCAGTTGAAGACATGAGAACATATGGTGCAGCAGGAGTGAATAGTCTACAAGGGCTAATTGAATCATTAGAGGCTCCAAGAGTTGTGTGGATGATGGTTCCACATGCTGTTGTTGATCATGTTATTGCTGAAATCACCCCGTTCTTATCTAAAGGGGATATTGTCATCGAAGCGGGTAATTCTCATTATAAAGAATCTGTTCGTAGATATAACCAACTCAAAGACCTCGGAGTGCATTTTATGGATGTGGGTACCTCTGGTGGAATGGAAGGGGCGCGAAATGGTGCCTGCTATATGGTTGGTGGAGATCAAGAAGCTTGGGAGATCGTTGAGCCGCTCTTTAGAGATACCTCAGTTGAAAACGGCTATTTATATGCTGGAAAAGCAGGGAGTGGTCATTTCTTAAAAATGGTTCACAATGGTATTGAGTATGGAATGATGGCTGCGATTGGAGAAGGATTTGAAGTCCTTGAAAAGAGCGATTTTGATTTTGATTATGAACAAGTAGCAAGAGTTTGGAACAATGGATCAGTTATACGTTCATGGTTAATGGAATTAACTGAAAGAGCCTTTTCAAAGGATGCCAACTTAGATGAAATCAAAGGTGTCATGAATTCTTCGGGTGAGGGAAAATGGACTGTTGAAACGGCCCTTGATTTACAAGCAGCGACTCCTGTCATCGCGATGTCATTATTAATGAGATATCGTTCATTAGAAAATGATACGTTCACAGGAAAGGTGGTCGCAGCTCTCCGTAATGAATTTGGCGGACATGAAGTCCAAAAAAATAAGTAAGACATACTTACTGATTCTAAATGAGGGATAAGATGGAGATTATAAATGTAACCACTAAGCCACCGCATGATTTAACATCACTTGTGCTAGTGATTGGAAAATTAGATGGTATTCATAAAGGGCATCAATTACTTTTACATGAGGCAAAAGAATATATTCAAGAGGATGATATGTTAGCTGTTTGGAGCTTTTCAAAGCATCCACAGTATGTGTTGAATGAGGATCCAGAATTTGAACATGATCTTACTCCATTAAAGGATAAAGTCTCGATTCTAAAAGAATATGGTGTTCAACGCTTGTATCACGTTGAATTTACAAAGGAATACGCTAAGATTCCTGCAGATGAATTTGTCCTTGAGCATTTGAGTCAATTAAATGTGAAAAGACTTATTGTTGGAGAAGACTTCCGTTTTGGTGCAGGGGGTAGGGCTGGCACAGATGAATTGATCCGTCTCTGTGAAAAAATAAATATACAAGTATCAGTTATTCCTTTTTTTAGAGAAAATGGAATGAAGATAAGCAGCACTGATATTCGCTCTTTGATCAGCAATGGCAAAGTTGAGGCCGCACAAGTCCTCCTAAATCGTCGGTATCGTGTGATTGGAGAAGTAATACATGGGAATGCTTTAGGTAGAGAGCTAGGTTTTCCCACGATCAATTTAGGGAAGCTTGAATCATATGTTCTTCCAAAGCCAGGTGTCTATGTTGGAACTGCGGAGATTTATGAAGAAGGTATGGTGAGAGAATCCTGGGCCTGCCTGATCAGTGCGGGCTACCGCCCAACGGTTAATGGTGAAGGATATTTAATTGAAGCGCATCTGCTTAATTATTCTGGTGATTTGTATGGGAAAACGGTTGCTGTTTCCTTCATCAGATATTTACGGGGTGAAATCAAGTTTGATGGACTTGAGTCACTTATTCATCAAATGCAGCAGGATAAAAAAGAGGCAGAGGAAATTTTGGGATTTATAGAGTAAACGTTTTGTAGATTGGATTAATAGAAGGGATCAGTTAGAGATGGGAATTGTAGTTGTTGAAATATGCGATGGTAGTCTAATTACACAAATCGATGTAGAGGGAATGTTAGAAGACGAATTTCCGGAAGTAGCAGTATTAACAAGCGATTGCTTATCTTTCTGTGGAATGTGCGCGAAATTACCATATGCTATTGTAAATGGAAAACGAATCTTTGCAAAGACAACTGAAGAGTGTTTGGACAAAATCAAGAAACAAATTCAAGCTGAATTAGATTTCTATGCATAATCGTTTTAGAATTTCTACAGTTCTCCATTTAACAAAGGAGGTTTTCTAGTGAAACTAGTAGGAGTATCTGGTTCATTAATCGGAGCGAAAACATCAAAGATTGTATTTGAAGTGTTACAAGCTGCAAAACGAATTGATTCAAGCATTGAAATAGAATTAATCGATTTGAAGGAGTATGATGTGGAGTTTGTTCGTGGAACCCCTCTTTCATATTATAATGATGACACTGTATCAGTCGTAAATAAGATTATATCTGCTGATATACTGGTATTTGGGACACCGATTTATCAGGCCTCGATAACAGGAGCGTTAAAGAATTTGCTTGATCACATTCCAACAGATGCTTTTAAATCAAAAGTGACTGGAATTGTGTCAACGGGTGGTTCAGACAAACATTTTCTTGTATCTGATTTTCAACTCAGACCAATCCTTACCTTCTTAAAGGGAGTCGTGCCAACAGGAAATGTTTTTATCCACAATGATGCATTCAATGACGAAAATGAAATAACAGATAAAGACATCGAAAGTCGGATTCAGAAACTGGCTGAGGAAATGCTAGTTTTACAAAGTGGACTGAATGGAAAATAAGGCCTGAGCATGGATGAATGCCCTTTTGTGGATGACATCTATGTTCGGGCTTTTTTTGTAATTCCCATAACAATGAATTTCTGTCAAAATAGATATGACACACAAAATAATAGATTCCTACATTCAATTTGGAGGTTGAAAAATGAGTAGACGTTTCTTAAATGGCGTAGATATTTCATTTGTTGATGAGATTGAGACAGAGGGCGGGAAATTCTATGATAATAATAAAGAAGTAGATGTAATCGCTTTATTAAAGCTATCTGGTGTGAATTCAATCCGCTTGCGGCTTTGGAACGAACCTACAGGTGGCTATTGTAATTTAGAGAGAACGATACAAGTTGCAAAGCGAATCAAAGAGAATGGCTTACATTTTTTACTAGATTTCCACTATTCGGACTACTGGGCAGATCCAGGGAAGCAAACAAAACCGAAGGATTGGGCAAACCTATCTTTTACTGAATTAACTGAAGCTGTACATACCTTTACAAAGGACACCATTCAAACTCTTAAAAGTGAAGCTGTCTTACCTGATATGGTTCAAATAGGGAATGAAATCATTAACGGAATGCTTTGGGATGAAGGAAGAGTCATGGAAGACGGCTTTGATAACGATAAGCAGTGGGAGAATTTAGCTCGATTGATAAAAGCGGGGTTGTCTGGTCTGCATGATGCTTTAACTTCTGAGGATCATGTTGAAACAATGATTCATATTGATCGCGGTGGTGACAATAAAAACAGTCGAAAGTTTTTCGATAAGATTCATCAGCTAGACGTTACATATGATGTGATTGGTCTTTCCTTTTATCCATGGTGGCATGGAACGATGAGTGATTTAGAGGAGAATCTAAACGATCTAGCTACCCGATATGAAAAAGATATTGTGGTAGTGGAAGTTGCATATCCTTGGACATTAGCATCTGCTGATCCTAGTGTTGAGAATATTTTTAACTCAGAGGAACAATTAATCGATGGTTATCCAGCGACAGTCGAGGGACAATCAGCGTATTTAAAGGATTTAATTAAGATCATTAAGAATACGCCAAATCAACATGGGGTAGGGGTGTATTATTGGGAGCCTTGTTGGATTCCGTCAAAGAAAGAATGGTCAGTTGGCCATGACAATGGATGGGCAAACCTAACGTTATTTGATTTTGATGGAAATAAATTAGATTCTTTAGATGTATTTAAAGAAGATAAATAGCATGAAAATAAGTAAAGGCTGTTCCCCATAAAATGTTGCTAATGACGTCGCAGCCTGAATACACTCCTCGTCCTGTGGGGTGACCGGTGAATCTCCTCGTCGTAATGCTCCTGCGGGGTCTCACTTTGCTCACGCATCCCACGGGAGTCTCCATGTAGTCAGGCTGCTAGAGACCACGTTTTCTCTATATTTAAGTCTAATGCAACAATCTTCTAGAAAACAGACTAAGTAAAACACCCTAGGCAACTAGGGTGTTGTTGTATTCTACTTATACTAAGCTAAATCAAAGATGAACTTACAATGGTCATCGCCTTCTGTTTTGCAGCAGATTCTGCGGACATTGTCAGTTTCAAGGACATTTTTAAACATATTGGTTTCACATCGACAAGCCATTTTGAATTCCTGTGCGACTGAGTCAATGGGACAGTTATATTCAATTAGTTCGAAGGATTTTTCATCTAATTGATTGACACTTGCCATATATCCTTTTTCATTTTGGATCTGTGCGATTTTATTTATTTTTTCAGTGATAGATGACGAGTGTTGAATACGATTTCTATATTCCTGAGTAAGGCGATCTTCCCTTTTCTTGAACAGAAGCTCTACAGACTCTTCACCGTGAATTTCTTTAATATCCTTAAGGAAATCAAGTGTAATGCTTTCATAGTTTCTGGGGAAAAGATTTTCTCCTTTTTCAGTCAAAGAGTATTTTTGTAGGGGACGGCCCATAGGCTGTTTGATCTCTATCGATTTAATTAAGTCGTCTTTTTCTAGAATGGCGAGATGCTTTCTAACGGCCATATGAGTAATATGAAGATGCCCAATAAGATCACTTACTGACAAAGAAACTTCTTTTTTAAGTAGCTCTAGTATATGATCCCTCGGACTTACTTTATTTTTAGTCATACTATTCACCTCTCTTCTTTGAAAATAAAAAAAGTGTCGATAAAAGCGGCACTTATTCAAGGACTCTCTATTGATTTATAAATATTATACCAAAAAGTATAATATATTGGAAAGAAGATGCTCAAGTAAATAGAAAGAGCCCCCACAGGAGGGTTCAGCTCCAGTGGAGGCTTGGGGAAGAGATCTAGTCTAAGAACTCTGGCTCAAGCCGCTTCATAAATTCCTCGGCAGCACTGTAGCCTTGCTGCTTCAGGAGCCAGTTATTAGCAGCTGCTTCGATTAATCCGGCGACATCACGCCCTGGTTGCAGCTGGATTTCAATATGAGGAATTTGAACGTCCATATATTCAGTGAATTTGGCCTCATGTTCTAACTCATTATTGAGAGAATCCTTCTCCCATTTTGTTAATTCAATATCTAGTGCAATCCTTGTTTCATCCTGGAATGCCTTTCTACCATACAAACGCACGACATTAATAAGGCCGATACTGCGTAATGAGATGAATTCCTTCGTTTTTTCGTCATGGGTACCAAGTATGGTTCGTGGACTAAGCTTTTTTAAGACGACAATATCATCAGCGACTAGCCTATGCCCTCTCCCTATTAACGTGTGTGCGATTTCGCTTTTACCAACACCAGATTTTCCTCGAATTAAGATCCCCATTCCATATACATTGATGCAAACGCCGTGTATGGCTATTTCAGGAGCTAGTTTTTTTACCATAAATTCATCAAGCTTAGTGATAAATTCAGATGTTGATTGAGGTTCTTCTGTACATAACAGAGGGATACCTTCTTCTATACAGTATTGTGTTAAATAGGTGAGACCTTCTTGACCAGCCGTAACGATAAAACAAGGAGGATGGTATTTCACAATATTACTTATTCTTAGTTGACGTTCCTCTAAACTTAATTTATGTAAATATGTGATCTCTTTTCGTCCGAGTATTTGAATTCGTTCAGTCGGGAAAAAGTCAAAGTGACCAACAAATTCCAAACCAGGGCGATGTGAACGAGGTTGAATTATTTCTTGTTGTAATTGCTTCTCTCCACATAAGACCTTCAATGAAAAACGTTGAACGATATGTTCGACTATAAGTGTTTTCAAGCTTATGATACACTCCTTTCCACGAGACATGCTTTTGTCAATATAGTTGAGAATCGGTATGTTGTTAATCTTATTTAATCATATATGATATTTATCGTAGATGAACTACAATATGTTAATTTTCAATGAAAAATGTTACTTTATAAAGCCACAACATGAGTACACTCCGCGTCTGTGGAAGTCAAAGTGCAGCGTCTAATTCTCACCAAATGCCTCAGGAATCATGGTGAAGCCCTCAATGACGGTGTCTTCTTCAACTTCAATCATTAGATATCTCTTGCCACTGAACTGAACTTGCTTCACATATCTTAGATCTGGTGGGCTTATTGAGATGTTTGCTATTTTGGTACTAATTTTGATCGATTTTGATGAGAATTTTGGGACCACGCTTGCTGCTTTAATCTCATATTTGTCATCATCAATGATTTTTTGAAAGGCGGATTCTACCTTTTCTTGATTAACATCTTCAATTCCACTCATCTTTAATACACGTTCAACATCCTTTGTAGCTAATGTTGGTTGTTCTTCCTCTTCATTCTCTACGATCATCCGGTGAATTTCTTCATACACATTGGTGAGAGTAGAGGTATTTAACTGATCACCTGTCACGTCCTTAATAATTTCCTCAAAAACGATTTTATCATCCATCGCGGTCATTGTTTCTTCGCCATTAAGTACATCCTCAATGAATTGGTGATCAGGCTCGTGGACTTTCCCAGCAGAATAGAGAATGTGGTTCACGTCAGCTGCATGATCGGAGAAGCAAGGGAAAAGAAATCCGCCAATCGGAGCATTAAGGTTAATAATAGGATCTACCACGAAATTATATTTGAACTCTCGTTGAACATAGTCAAATAGCAACTCTTTTTTTGGTTCCTGCGTGTTATTTATACTACATAGTATAAAGGGGTGTGAGTAGACGGTATCACGTTCACTTTGCTCAGCCTCTTCATTTCTACGCTTTGTTGGCTTTAAATATTCTGCTTTAATAAATGTCACAACTATATCTTTTTCGTACTGTCGATTCAACAGCATTTTTTCAACAATCTTCAGCATTTGCTCGATCCAATCATCAATCTCACTAGTAAGTAAGCCTTGATGCAGTATAAGCTGACTGTTATTTTCAACATCACGTTGAAACTTCAATTCGAACAGCTTCTCATCTAATTGACCTGCAAGTAATTTCTTGAAATTCGTCATAAATAGCTCTTGTTGATCTTGATCTAGCATTTCGAAAGGCTGACTTTGGTGATGATAGATCTCACTTGTTTCCTTCATAATGTATACGTTAAAGATGTCGGAGATTTTTAGTAAATCATTATTTATTTTGAATTGTTTTCGAATGTGTGCGATGTCTTTTTTGTTCACGATTTCCTACACTCCTAAATTTCCCGAATTTGCCTCCTTTATTTTAACATAGATAAAAAAAGAACCCTACTCATGAAACGAGTAAGGTTTGAAACTTAAGCTTTTTTCTCTTTTCTTTTTGGCTTGAAATAAAGGCCAAGCTCTTTCTTCTCTTTGGTTAAAGAACGGTAAAGAGAAAGCATCATGAATAGTATAATGAATGAAAAAGGAAAAGCAGCGATGACTAATGCATTCTGGAGTCCTTGTAATCCACCACTATATAGTAAGATTAATGCAACTGTGGACTGAGCAATTCCCCATGTTAGCTTAACGTTATTTGGCGGTGTTAATGAACCATAAGTCGTTTGCATTCCAAGCACAAACGTTGCAGAATCAGCAGACGTGATAAAAAATGTACTAACTAACAAAATAGCTATAATCGATAAGATGATTGAACCAGGCATATGATTGAAAATAGCAAATAAAACTTCCTCTGTTGCAAATTGAGTTAAATCAATTCCGGATTTTTGTGTTTCAATCGCCGAGGTTCCAAATGTAGCGAACCATAAAAAACTGACAAGCGTAGGTAACAATAGGACGCCAATCATAAATTCACGAATCGTTCTACCGCGTGAAACACGGGCAATAAATATCCCAACAAAAGGTGACCACGAAATCCACCATGCCCAGTAGAAAATCGTCCAACCGTTGATCCATGAGCGATGATCTTCATTTAGTGGAGCGATTCGGAAGCTCATGTTGATAATGTTTTGTATGTACCCACCGAGTGAATCTGTGAACATATCTAAAATGAGAATCGTAGGACCTATAAAGAACATTAATGCAAATAGAATAATCGCTAATACCATATTCGTATTACTTAAATATTTGATCCCTTTACCCAATCCTGTTGAAGCAGAGATCATAAATAAAACTGTCACTATAGCAATGATGATAAATTGAACCAAGAAATTATTAGGAATTCCAATTAAATATGATAAGCCACCATTAATTTGTGCAGCCCCAAAGCCTAAAGTTGTAGCAACCCCAACTACTGTCGCAAATACGGCTAAGACATCAACTACCGTACCTAGTGGACCTTCCATGCTTTTTCCAAATACAGGCTTAAGTGTCGCAGAAATTAAACCAGGTTCATCTTTTCTGAACTTATAGTAGGCAAGCGCTAATGCAACGATTGCATAGATTGCCCATGCATGGATTCCCCAGTGGAAAAAGGTATATCTCATGGCTTCCTTATTAGCTGCTGTTGATCCACCTTCAGCTAATGGTGGTGCTAAAAAGTGTGAAAGTGGTTCTGCAGCTCCCCAGAACACAAGCCCGATACCCATACCTGCACTAAAGAGCATCGCAAACCATGAAGCCTTCGTAAATTCAGGCTCCTCATCTGGTTTTCCTAGTTTAATTAAGCCAACGGGGCTAAATATAAGAAAGATACAAAAAATCAAGATAATGGTAACTAAAATGAGATAATACCAACCGAATGTTGAAGTAATAAAGGCCTGTATATTATCAGTAATTCCTTCAAATCTGTTTGGTGTAATGAATCCAAAAGCAACTGCAACAAAAACAATTGCAAGTGTAATCCAAAACACATTTGATATTTTTTTCACTACTCAAGTCCCCCTCTGTAATAGACTTAACATTATATTTCACTGGTATATATTTGTAAAGAAAGACGGTCTATTAGGCTTCCTTAATACTAACCATATTCACTTCCAAATGTGTAAAAAGAGAGATTAAGTCCATTTAATATGATATGGATTTCATTTGTTAATTATCCCAAAATACTTTTTTGCTTTTTAATGGCTCAAAGCAAATAGGTTAAGGATCGCGTGTCCTTAACCAATATGGAATTCATAATCAATGTGAATTTTTTTTATGAGAAAATCAACAAAGTCTTTTAATGCTCCGTCTATTTTTGTCTCTTTTAGAAAAATTAATTGAAACGGTCGACTCATTTGTGGGAGTTCAGTAATTTTGACGATATTTAATTGCTTGAAGGTTAATTCTTCTTCAATTGAAAATCTAGGTAGGATGCCAATTCCCATTTCTTTTTTGACCATTTGTTTAACAAGCTCAATATTGTCTGCTTCTAATACAACATTTGGCTTAACATTAACACTATTAAAAGCGTTGCTAATGAGAGTCCAATCTAGTGAACCACGATTGAAAAGAATGAGGTTTTCCTTTGCTACTTCTTTGACTGTGACGCTTTCTTTTGCTGCAAACGGATGGTTAGGATAAATGACGAGCACCATTTCATCATCAAATAAATGTATTCGTTCAATTAATGGGTGGCTTACGGAGCGCGAAATGCCTATGGTTACTTGATGATTCAATACCATATCAAGAACATTATGTGAATGTCCTGTATGGACCACAAGCTTTACGTTAGGATATTCTTTATGGAAATCTTTAATCAAAGTGGGTAAGACGTAATTTGTGACGGTTAAGACGGATGAAATTTTCAGATCAATTTCAGTACTGTTTTTATTTTGCTGAATAGCAAGAATGCCATCCTGCATGTTTTGTAGAACGGTTTTGGCAAAGGGGAGAAAGGTTTCGCCTTCCTTCGTTAAAATCACGTTTTTTCCATTACGGTTAAATAATTGGTAGCCAATTTCATTTTCTAATGTTTTAATACGCGCACTTACAGAGGGTTGCGAAATAAAGAGTATTTCGCCTGCTTTGCTGAAATTACCTGTCAAAGAAACATAAATAAATGCCTCGATTTGCTCTATATTCATAGAAAAACCCCTTAGTATTAATAATTTGGATAGGTAACATAGAAAAGTTTGATTGGAATAAATCTTAACAATGAATTAACTTTATATTTAAAATATATCAAATTATTTGATTGGAGAGAAGATAGATGAAGATTGGAATTCCAAAAGAGATAAAGAATAACGAGAATCGTGTCGCATTGACTCCTGCTGGAGCAGATACGCTCATTAGAAATGGTCATTCCATTTTAATAGAAACTACTGCGGGAATAGGGAGCGGGTTTAGTGATGATGAGTATGCTAAAGTTGGCTGTGATATTGTCTTAAGCGCTGAAGAGGTTTGGAATCAATCGAATCTTATTATGAAAGTGAAGGAACCAATTTCAGAAGAATATCAATATTTTAGAGAAAATCTCATATTATTTACATATCTCCATTTAGCTGCGGAGAAGGAATTAACAGAGGCTTTGTTGAATAGTGGTATTACAGCTATTGCATATGAGACTATTCAATTACAAAATGGTTCATTGCCTTTATTAACGCCAATGAGTGAGGTTGCAGGAAGAATGGCCCCACAAATTGGTGCTCAGTTTCTAGAGAAATCTAGAGGCGGAAAAGGGATGCTTCTAGCCGGAGTCCCAGGTGTAGCACGAGGGAAAGTGACAATCATCGGAGGAGGCGTAGTTGGTACAAACGCTGCCAAAATGGCGATTGGTCTTGGAGCGGAGGTAACCATTCTGGATTTAAATCCAGAACGTTTACGTCAATTAGACGATTTGTTTGGAAATCAGGTGCAAACAATGATGTCAAATCCGTTGAACATTGCAAGTGCTGTTGAGCAATCTGATTTAGTGATTGGTGGAGTATTAATCCCTGGTGCAAAGGCTCCACGGCTAGTAACAGAGGAAATGATAAGAAGAATGAGTCCCGGCTCAGTCATCGTCGATGTTGCTATTGATCAAGGTGGAATCTTTGAAACGATTGACCGAATGACGACGCATGACAATCCAACGTATATTAAGCACGATATCGTTCACTATGCAGTAGCGAATATGCCTGGTGCAGTACCAAGAACATCGACTATTGCATTAACGAACTCTACGGTTGCTTATGCTTTAATGTTGGCGAATTCTCCAGAAGAAGCGATCAAAAACAATGCTCCATTAGCTAGTGGGGTAAATGTAATGAAAGGTCAGTTATTAAATAAAGCAGTGGCAGAATCCCTTGGTCTTGAATATAAGCCATTGGAAGACTTAGATAAAAATGTAGTTAATGCATAAAAGAGGTGATTTGATGAGTATCGGATTTTTTAATGGTGAATTTATTGATATCGACAAAGCTGTCATTCCAATTGATGAGCGAGGTCATCAATTTGGTGATGGTGTTTATGAAGTGGTGAAGGTGTATAATGCTAAGCCTTTTCTAATTGATGCGCATTTAGAACGATTTGAAAAGAGCGCTTCTAATATTTCAATTAAGCTACCTTATTCCCTTGATGAGCTTAAAAAGCTAATTCTAGAAGTGATTGAACGATCAGGAATAAAAGATGCAGAGGTTTATTTTCAAGTAACAAGAGGTATTGCCCCAAGAAATCATTTGTTTCCAAACGTAGAACCTTCCTTTACTTTAACGGTGAAGCCTGCAAGAAAGGTTCCAGAGCAAAGCTATGAGCATGGAGTTCAAACGGTGATTGCTGAAGACGACCGTTGGGCAAAATGCCACATTAAATCGTTGAATTTGTTACCGAATATTTTAGCGAAGCAAAATGCTGTTGAGGCAGGGAGTTTCGAAGCCATCTTTGAAAAGGACGGATTCATTGCCGAAGGAACGAGTAGTAATGTGTTTGTTGTAAAGGATAAAGTGCTTTACACAACTCCTCTAACAAGTAATATCCTTCCGGGGATTACAAGAGCAGCTGTATTGCAAATTGCTAGAGAAAAAGGGATTGAAGTGAAGGAGGAAAAGTTCACGAAAGACTTTTTGCTAAATGCAGATGAAGCATTCATTACAAGTACATCCGTTGAGCTGCTGCCTATTCGTTCTGTTGATGGTCATTTAATTGGTGATGGTGCACCAGGCGCCATTACTAAGGCTTTGCACCAGTCCTTTAAGGCAATGTGTTAGTCCATCCAAGTACTGCCAAGGCTATTTAGAAAAAGGGGGAGAGGTTTGTGACAAAACCTATAATAGGGATCACTTCTCATGTGGAGTTAGATTATAAACATAGTCTTTCAAATGATTATGTTGAAGCAGTCATACAAGCTGGTGGGATACCTGTCATTTTACCTATTGGCATTGATTCAGATGTAGCGGTGTTACTCGAAAAGATTGATGGGCTTATTGTCACTGGTGGAGGGGATATTGATCCTATGCTGTTTGGTGAAGAGCCACATCCAAAATTAGGAATGATCTCACCAGGCAGAGATAGCTTTGAAATTGCCATCATTGAACAAGCCCTTGCTGCTAATAAGCCTATATTAGCTATTTGTCGAGGAATCCAAATTCTTAATATCACTGTAGGTGGAGATATGTACCAGGACATCTACAGCCAAATGGAAGAACCACTATTACAACATAGTCAAAAGGCCACACGTACTCATCTTGCACATAAAGTAAGTGTGACTGAAGGGAGTTTACTAGAAGATATAGCTGGTCAATCTACATTTAATGTTAATACATATCACCATCAAGCTGTAAGGAATGTACCCAAGCCACTAATAGTTTCTGGACGGGCGTCAGACGGGATTATTGAAGCGATTGAAAGTACAGAGCATACCTTCGTTTTAGGATTACAATGGCATCCAGAGCCTCTTGCGGTAAGTGGAAATAAAATAGCGATTCAAATATTCGATAGATTTATCAAAAGTTGTTAAAGGGGGAAGGGATATGAAGATAATCGACTTACACTGTGATGCTTTACTAAAGCTGTACGAAGCCAAAGGTAATCTTAGTTACACAGATTCAGAGGAATTGGACACGAATTTCAATCGTCTCAAAAAAGGTGAAATTATGGTCCAATGTTATGCGGTGTTTATCTATCCGGAAATGAAATCTGATGAGAAGTTTCAAATAGCATTGGATCAAATTGATTATTTTTATAACGAAGTACTAGCCAAAAATCCCGATATGAAACACATCAAGGATTGGGAGGATTTCTCTCGTTTACAAGAAGGCGAAATTGGGGCGATGCTTACATTAGAAGGAGTTGATGCCATAGGGAATGACTTTCAAAAGCTTAGAATCTTGTATCAATTAGGTGTCCGTTCTATTGGGTTAACATGGAATAATGCCAATTTAGCAGCAGATGGAGCAGGAGAACCAAGGGGTGCTGGGTTGACAACCTTTGGGAAAGAAATCGTTCAATTTAATAACGAACACCGTATATTAACGGATGTGTCACATCTTTGTGAAAGAGCGTTTTGGGATGTGATTGAGTTAGCAGATTATCCAATTGCTAGTCACTCTAATGCAAGAGCAATTTGCGACCATCGTAGAAATTTATATGATGATCAAGCAAAGGCAATGTTTGCAAAAGGTGGAAGGATCCATGTTGTATATTGCCCTCAGTTTATAACAGCGGATGGAAATGCAACGATTTCAGATTTGATAAAGCATATTGATCATTTCTGTAGTTTAGGTGGAATCAAGCAAATTGGTTTAGGTTCAGACTTTGATGGAATCACAACCAAGGTAAAGGGACTTGAGGACTCATCGACGTATCAAAATCTAATAAATGAACTATTAAAACGATACACTGAAGATGAGGTAAAAGGTTTTGCTTATCAAAACTTTTTGAATTATCTTCCGAAAAATTAATTTATTAGAATGATAGATAGTAATAAACTGACAGCACAATATCCGAAGCCGAATAATAGAATCATTTTAGAAGAAGTGAAATAAGTTCGAAAGTGACTTCTATTCTTCGGGTCTTTCCTTTCGCTTTCTTGTATAACCTGTTCTTTTCTACTAATCGAATGGAAGAATACCTTACAACTATGCAAAAAAGAAGTGAAAAAACCTCCAGAAATGATAGTCATCACAGATCCAATCATTAAAAGGGATAAGCCTATTAAAAACAAAAAATCAGCCCAATTTAGTAAAGATTTATCGAAAAAAATGAATCCGATATAGGAAAATAGTAAGGAAATTAGCCAAAGTAATAACTTGTACAAGGTGGACAGCTCCTTCATAAATTAAAATTTTAGAAAATTATAATTTGTTTGAAAATGTAAGATTGATAAGCTATAATGTTATATAAATTGACATAAGGGGGAACATTATGAAAAATAGAAAAATTCTACCATTTATTCTTTTTGTTTTAATGTTATCTACGATTCTAGCAGGCTGTAATTTTAATTCGGCAAATGAACCAGACACTGACACAGAAACGGAAACTCCGGGCGAGCAAACGGAGACTCCTGGTGACAGTAAACAAGTCTTGAATATTAGTGCAGGTGCTGATATTCCAACACTTGACTCAACTCAAGCGCATGACTTTGTTGCATTTGATGTGTTGAATAATACGACAGAGGGTCTATATCGTCAAGACCAAAATCATCAACCAGAACTAGCGCTTGCTGAGAAACATGATGTAAGCGACGATGGTATTGTACATACATTTACCATTCGTGATGCTGTTTGGAGTAATGGTGAAGCAGTGACTGCACATGATTTTGAATTTGCTTGGAAGCGAGTTTTCGAAACAGCTGGTCCTTATAGTTTTATCTTTGTAACAGCTAACTTAAAGAATGCTGAAGCAATTATGAATGAAGAAGCTGAAGCTGCTGATTTAGGGGTTAAAGCAATTGATGATAAGACATTAGAGGTTACTCTTGAGGCTCCAAACCCTCTATTAGAAACTCTATTAACATTTGCTACGTTCCTTCCACAAAACCAGAAGTTCGTAGAAGAGCAAGGAGATCAATATGCTTTAGAGGCTGAAAATATTCTAGCAAACGGACCATTTAAATTAGTAGAGTGGAAGCAAGAACAAAGTTGGAAATTAGAGAAGAACCCAGAATATTGGGATGCAGCTTCTGTTAAATTAGACGAAGTAAATGTATATGTTGTGAAAGATCCGGCAACAGGTGCAAACCTGTTTGAAAGCAATACCATTGACCGTGTAACATTATCAACTTCGTTAGTTGATCAATACAGTGGCAGTGAAGAATTGCAAATTAATAAACAAGCAGGGATTGTGTTCTTACGTTTCAATCATAATCACCCAGTCTTAAGTAATGAAAATGTACGTAGAGCTGTAGGAATGGCTATTGATCGCGCAGGATTAACAGACGTTATCTTGAAGGATGGATCAACTCCATTGTACGGTGTCGTTCCAGAAGGGTTCTACTACTCACCAGACGGTAAAGATTATCGTGAGTTAAATGGTGACATTAATACAGGTACCATCGAAGAAGCTCAAGCGCTGTTTGAACAGGGGCTAAGCGAAGCGGGTGTTGAAGATTTAACAGTATCTATTAATATTGCAGATTCTGAGGAAATGAAGAAGACTGCTGAATATTTACAAGCACAGCTTCAAGATAATTTACCTGGATTTACTTTAGAACTAAAGGCAGTTCCATTCGCACAACGTCTAGAAATTGAAAAAGCAGTAGATTATGATCTTTCGTTATCTACATGGGGACCAGACTATAGTGACCCAATGACATATTTAGATATGTGGTTAAAAGGTGGATCTGCAAACCGAATGGATTATCATAATCCTGATTTAGATGCACTTGTAAATGAAGCAAGAGCAGAAACAGATAAAGATGCACGCTTTGAGATGCTACTTGGAATTGAAAAGATTTTACTAGAGGAAGATGCTGCAATTGTTCCGTTATATCAAAGCGGTGAAGCAGTCCTACAACGCAGTAAGATCAAGGGTCTTGTTCAACATCCGAGTGGTGCTGACTTAACGTACAAATGGGTAACAATTGAATAAACATCTTGTTTAGAGCAGGGTAAGGGTAGGATGTATCTTATGGTGCATCCTATCCTTTTTTAGAAAGAGAAGAGGACAGTTTGTTATATGTTAACTAAAAAGGGGTGTTCATATGAAAGGTTTTATTTTCAAAAGAATTGGCTTTATGCTAATAACCCTATTTATTGTCGTGTCTGCAACTTTTTTTCTCGTTAAATTTCTTCCTGGAACACCATATACCAATCCTGAAAAGTTAACGGCACAACAACTTGAAATATTGAATGCAAAGTATGGTCTTGATAAACCGTTGGCACTTCAATATGTTCAATATTTAGGGAACCTTGTACAAGGAGATTTAGGGATGTCCTTTCAACAAAAAGGACGAACTGTTTATAGCATGATTAGTGATCGAATTGGACCATCAGCTCTTATTGGGCTACAAGCGCTTATCTTTGGAACATTTGTTGGTCTTGGACTAGGGATTGTTTCAGCGTTAAAGCATAATTCTATTTTAGATTATGGAGCTGTGACGATTGCTGTATTAGGGATGTCGATTCCATCATTCGTGTTTGCTGCTTTACTACAATATTATGTCGGAGTTAAATGGGGGATCTTACCACCTGCCTTATGGGAGAGTTATCAACATACCTTGTTACCTTCATTCGCATTGTCTGTAACGGTCATTGCAACTGTTGCTCGCTTTATCCGAAGTGAAATGCTAGAAGTATTAGGTCAAGATTATGTTATTACGGCCAGAGCAAAAGGAATTAGTGAAGCGGGGATTATTGTAAAGCATGTTGTCAGAAATGCGTTGATTCCAGTTGTAACAATGCTTGGACCACTAGCTGTATCGATTATGACGGGAACACTCGTCATTGAAAAAATCTTTGCCGTGCCAGGCCTTGGTGAGCAATTTACCTTATCTATTTTAGTGTTAGATTACAGCGTAATTATGGGAATAACCCTATTTTATAGTGCTCTCTTTATTTTTGTTGTCTTTATTGTTGATATTCTATATGGAATCCTTGATCCTCGAATTAGCTTCGGAAAGGGAGGGGAACAAGCATGAAGATACAACCAAGCACACAAACGCCTACTCCTGTTAACCTGAACAAAGATCATGCTCAAAACATTGAGGTTGTCCCGCAAGAGATCACAGATGATTTATTTGTACGTGCACCTCTTGATCCAAATAAAAATGAAGAAATCGCTGCACCGTCTGTGTCTTTTTGGAGAGAAGCACTTCAGCGTCTACTGAAGAATAAAGGGGCGGTTATTTCTGCCGTAGTTCTTTTGATTATATCTCTTATTGCTATCATTGGTCCGTCATTCAATGAGTTTTCCTATCGTGATCAAAATATCGTTCATACCAATTTACCACCCAAAGTACCAGGGTTAGAGTGGTTAGGATTTGATGGCAAGGACTCAAAGGGAATTGATCAATATGCTGAAAGAAATATCACAACGAATTATTGGTTTGGGACAGATGAATTTGGTCGTGATCTTTGGACACGTGTATGGAAAGGGACTCAGATTTCTCTATATATCGCATTAGTAGCTGCCTTTTTGGATTTAATTATTGGTGTTATATATGGAGGACTTTCTGCATTTTACGGTGGTCGGACAGATACCGTTATGCAGCGTATTATTGAAGTGTTAATAGGGATACCAAACTTAGTCATAATTATTATGTTTATTTTAATACTTGAGCCAGGAATTACCTCGATTATTTTAGCGATGGTCATCACAGGCTGGGTTGGAATGGCACGTGTTGTCAGGGGGCAGGTCTTACAATTGAAGGGACAAGAATTTGTCTTAGCTTCGCGTACGTTAGGTGCGTCAAATGGCCGTTTAATCTGGAAGCATCTGTTCCCGAATGTCATGGGGCCGATTATTGTAACAGTTATGTTCACAATTCCGACAGCAATCTTTTTTGAAGCGTTTCTAAGCTTTATCGGTTTAGGTCTTCAGGCACCGCTTGCTTCGTTAGGTGTGTTGATTGAGGATGGTTATAAAGCGATGAGATTCTTCACTTATAAATTATTCTTTCCTGCGGTTATCATAAGTGCAACGATGATATGCTTTAATCTATTAGGCGATGGACTTAGAGATGCGCTAGATCCAAAAATGAGGAAATAGGGAGGACAATATGACAAAGCCAATCTTAACTGTTAACAACTTACGAGTTTCATTTGGAAAAGATAAAAATGAAGTGCAGGCTGTCAGAGGTGTTAATTTTTCCCTAAATAAAGGAGAGACCTTAGCCATTGTTGGTGAGTCTGGTTCAGGTAAATCTGTTACAGCCAAGACCATCATGCGCTTATTACCAAAGCATAACACGAGGATTTCCGACGGTGAAATTGTCTATGAAAATAAAAATATATTAAACTTAACTGTTCCTGAAATGCAGGCTATTCGTGGTTCTGAAATATCAATGGTGTTTCAAGATCCGATGACTTCATTAAACCCTACAATGAAAATCGGAAAACAAATCATGGAAGGTCTTAAGAAACATCAAAATATCACGAAAAAAGAAGCGAAAAGTAGAGCAATTGACATGCTGCGACTTGTTGGGATTCCAAATCCAGAAGAGAGAATTGATGCATACCCTCATCAATTCTCCGGCGGGATGAGACAACGTGTTGTCATTGCGATGGCACTTGCTTGTAATCCTAAAGTGTTAATTGCAGACGAACCTACAACTGCATTGGATGTAACAATCCAAGCACAAATCTTGGATTTGATGAGGAGTCTTCAAGAAAAAACAGGGACAGCGATTATCCTCATTACCCATGACCTTGGAGTCGTAGCAAATATGGCGGATCGAGTGGCTGTTATGTATGCAGGTGAAATTGTTGAAATGGGTACGGTTGATGAGATCTTCTACGAGCCTCAGCATCCCTATACCTTGGGATTAATCAAATCTATGCCAAAGCTGCATGCTAGTCGTTCTGATGCTCTTATTCCAATCCCAGGATCACCGCCTGATCTAGCCTATCTTGGCTCAGGATGTCCATTTGCAGAAAGATGTCCATCTACGATGAAGGTATGTCATTACTTTACACCTAAACAAACAGCTATTTCAGATAGCCATTCTGTTTCTTGTTGGCTTCAGGATCAACGTGCGCCTGAGGACTTAGTTCTTGAAACGGTAGGAGGGAGAAGCTAATGAGTCAAGATGTTCTCATTGAGGTTAAGGACTTAGAGAAGCATTTCAAGGTTGGAAAAAATGGGGTTTTACGAGCTATTGATGGATTGAGCTTTTCGATTTATAAAGGGGAAACACTTGGTCTTGTTGGTGAATCTGGCTGTGGGAAATCGACTGTTGGAAGGACAATGGTTCAATTGTATTCTCCAACAAAAGGTGAAATTCTATATAATCAAGAAAATCTCCATAGGAATCAGTCAAAAGCGAACAAGAAAAAGAATAGTAAAAAGATGCAAATGATTTTTCAGGATCCCTATTCTTCATTGAATCCTCGATTAACGGTTGAGGAGATTATTTCAGAAGGCTTGCTAATCCATCACCCGGCAATGTCGAAGGTGGAGAGACAAAGCAAAGTTATTGATATTCTAGAAAAAGTAGGGCTAAATCAAAAGCATGCAAGTCGTTATCCCCATGAATTTAGCGGTGGGCAGAGGCAACGTATCGGGATAGCTAGAGCTCTAGCGGTCAACCCTGAATTTATCGTTGCTGATGAACCGATTGCTGCTTTAGATGTGTCAATTCAAGCGCAAATTGTAAATCTATTAAAACAGCTCCAGGAGGAACAAGGGTTAACATACCTTTTCATTGCCCATGATTTGTCGATGGTGAAGCATATTAGTGATCGAATTGCGGTGATGTATTTAGGGAAGATGGTCGAGTTGGCTGATAGTGAGACATTGTATGAGAAACCGCTTCATCCTTATACCGAGGCGTTATTATCTGCTATTCCATTACCAGACCCTAACCTAGAAAGACAGCGAGAGCGAATTATCTTAAAAGGTGATGTTCCTAGTCCTACAAACATTCCAGCAGGTTGTAGATTTTGTTCGCGATGCCCAAAGGCGATGGATATTTGTTCAGTGAAAGAACCAACATGGCAAGAAGTAGAGCCAAATCATTTTGTTGCTTGTCATTTATTTGAGTAAAAGAGGTGGGGAATATTTCCTACCTCTTTTCTGTTTGATTTTTACAAAAATTAAAGGTTTTTATAGGATTTTCTCGAATGTTATAGGTAATTAAGATTAATTGAAAAGTAGTTTATTGGGGGGAATTAGATGGTACAGCTTGAAACGCAGCATCCAGTATTAGGAAGAGTTATAGAAAATATTGAACGTGTAATGATTGGAAAAAAAGATGTCGCGACTCTAAGCTTGGTTGCTTTATTAGCTGAAGGTCATGTGTTATTAGAGGATGTACCAGGTGTTGGAAAGACGATGATGGTACGAGCGTTAGCGAAGTCGGTTAGTGCAGATTTTAAACGACTTCAATTCACACCAGACTTATTACCATCAGATGTGACTGGGGTTTCTATTTATAACCCGAAGGAACAACAATTTGAATTTAGAGCGGGTCCTATTATGGGCAATATTGTTCTTGCTGATGAAATAAATCGTACCTCACCGAAGACTCAATCAGCTTTACTCGAAGGCATGGAAGAAAGCAGTGTAACAGTTGATGGTGTAACAAGAATGTTACCAAGACCCTTCTTTGTTATGGCTACACAGAACCCTATTGAATATGAGGGAACCTATCCACTACCTGAGGCTCAATTAGATCGCTTCCTTCTTAAGTTAAGAATGGGGTATCCAACCGCATCTGAAGAGCTTGATGTACTTAACCGGGCTGAAAAAATGAAACCAATTAACACGCTGGAATCAGTTATTACAATTGAAGAACTACGTCATCTACAAGAACAAGTAAAGGGAATTTATGTGGATGAAACGATTAAACAATATATTATCGACCTTGTTGGAAGAACGAGAACACATCAATCGATTTATTTGGGATCTAGTCCGAGGGGCTCTATTGCATTAATGAAAACCTCACAAGCACTGGCTTTGATTAGTGGGAGAGATTTTGTTCTACCAGATGATGTGAAATTCCTAGCTCAATATGTGTTGCCGCACCGAATTATTCTGAAATCAGAGGCTAAGTTCGAAGGTGCAACGGCAGAGAATGTGATTGCTAAATTAATAGAACGGACACCTGTCCCAGTTCAAAGGTCGCTGAATCGTTAATGAGAACATTCATTAAATTGATCAAACGAGCAGGAAATCTAGGGCTGATTCTGTTTTTAATTGCGTGTACTTTTATTTATGCTATGTTTCAAGGTGGGTTTGTCAGTTGGTTTTTATTTTATAGCTTTCTACCTTTGGGGATCTATTCATTTTTAATGTCTCTCTATTCAATCTCAACAACGGAAGTAAATAGAGTAACGAATCAATCGGAGTATTCTGCTGGAGAAAAACTAGTTGCAACGATTACGATCAAAAGGAAATTCGCTATGCCTATAGTCTATCTCGTTGTAGAAGAAATCCTTCCCTCTGAGCTGAGATATCATGAACAGCGTCACAAATCAAAGGTTCTATTATTCCCATGGTTTAAAAAAGAATTATCCATTCAATATGAAATCGAATCAATTCCTCGAGGTGAGCACATCTTCTCAACGATCCGTCTTAAGACGGGGGATTTGTTCGGATTAGTAGAGAAGGAGGCATTTTATACAATAGAACAAAGATTTTTGGTGTATCCAAAATATTATGACCTTATCTATCGCCAGGTTGAAAGTCGCTTTGAACAAGGGTCAACTGCTTCTAACGTAAATCTACAAAGAGATACGACGATTGCAATAGGGATTAGAGATTATAAACCAGGAGACCGATTTTCTTGGATTGATTGGAAATCTTCAGCTCGCAAAAATGATATTATGACCAAGGAATTTGAACAACAGCAAAGTCATGATGTTGTCGTTTTTCTTGACCGATCACCCTCAAGGGAGTTTGAACAATCTGTCACTTTTTTAGCTTCATTAACTAGAGCTATTCTAAGAAAAGGTGCGCAATTATCACTTGTATCAGTTGGTGACGATCATACAGTCTTTCCTCTAAGAGGCGGAGAAGCTCAGCAACAGCAGATTTATTATCATTTAGCGAAGGTGAAATCTGATAGTTCATCGCCATTTTCTCTTACCATAGAGTCCGAAATGAAGAAAATCTATCAAGTGGCTACCTTTATGTTCGTGACGAATTCACTTACTCCTGATTTAATTCAATCGATGGAGCGGCTTTCGTTTAGGAGAGTCAATCTGCTTGTATTTATTGCGAAAGAAAGAGGGGCACGTCTGTCACGCGAAGAATTAAGTGTTATGGATACTTTGAAAAAGAGAAACGTGATTGTGAAGGTAGTTAATGAAGGGTACTATTCTGATGTGTTTTTCGAGGTGAGTAATTCATGACATCAATGCCAAAGAAAGATGTAGTACAATTTCTATTAAATTTATTTGGTTTTCTATTATTGTGGGAATGGTTAAGGCCGTTAAAGGTTGTTACAGATACGGCAGAACTCTATATCTTTATTGTATTTATCGGGATTTGCTTTATCTTCTCATTCTTAAAAGTAAAAAGTTGGCTTTCAGCGATTTTTAAATTGATTGCTATCTTCATATTATTGAACCATATCTATTTTGGGGATAGTATTTTAGGTTTAAGATGGCTCCCTCTCTTTTTTAGTGATTTAAGCTACAATGTAGGCTTAATGTTTGAAGCAAATTGGATGGAGATGACGAATGTATTCCGGAGTTTTCTCTTTTTTATTTTGCTTTGGCTCATGAGCTATCTCGTTTACTATTGGATGATTGTGCAGAAAAAAATCTTTAGTTTTTTCGCACTTACGATCATTTATATTACCGTCTTAGATACATTTAGCCCATATGATGCCGAGGGAGCGATTGTTCGATCGGTTCTATGTGGTTTCTTGATGCTAGGACTTGTGAATATACAAAGAGTGCTTGGAACTGAAAGAGTAACACACTTCAAAGGAATCGTATCAAAATGGATCATTCCATTGACTGTTGCTATCTTATTCACAACTACAATCGGATATGTAGCTCCAAAGGCCTCTCCACAGTGGCCAGATCCTGTTCCCTTTCTTAAAGGGTACGGAAAGGGGGGAGTCTCACCAGGTGGCGGTAATAGCGTTAAGAAAATAGGGTATGGAACAAATGATTCATATCTGGGCGGTCCCTTTATTGGGGATAACACCCCTGTTTTCCGAGCAGCTGTAGGAAAACGTCATTATTGGAGGGTCGAAACGAAGGATGTATATACAGGTAAAGGCTGGGAAGCATCAAAGAATTATACTGATAACCTATTTACGAACGAAAACGATGTTCTAAGTTGGTTTGAGGCTGGTGCTGATCGTGAGTCGTATGAAGCTGATATTGAGATGTTAAAGGTATATCCTCATATTACTTACCCAACTGGACTTATATCAGTAAGTGGTTTTAGTAACCAGGATTTAACGTATAGTGTGGATCCGGTAACAGAAAAGATTCTTTCATTGCAGGATGAAGAGTCATTTCCATTAGAGAGATATTCTCTTTCTTATGAGCAACCTGTTTATGTGGTTGATGAGGTTAAATCAGTGAATTCTAGGGATGGAAAAGAATTAAATGATGAGTTTTTCCAAGCATACACACAGCTACCTGAGGAATTACCTGAACGAGTGAGAGAACTAGCCGAGGAAATTACGAAGGATCTAACTAATAGATATGATCAAGTGGTTGCTATAGAACGCTACTTCAAAGATGCATCATTTATTTATGAAACAACTGATGTTGCAGTTCCAGGAAGAAATGATGATTATGTGGACCAATTTCTATTTGAAACTCAGGCTGGTTATTGTGATAATTTCTCAACATCAATGGTTGTTTTACTACGGTCATTAGATATTCCGGCACGATGGGTAAAAGGGTATACAGAAGGAACCTATTTGGAAACTCTCAATGAAAATCAACGAGTATTCGAAGTAACGAACAATAATGCTCACTCATGGGTCGAGGTGTATTTTCCCAACTTTGGTTGGATAGAATTTGAACCGACTAAAGGATTCAGTAATCTATCAAACTTTGTATATAACACATCCTCAACAGTCACTAATACAAATACAGATGAAGTGGAAATACAAAGACCAACTCCAGAATTGGTAGAAGAGTCGACACCTGAAATGACTGAAGTAGAACAAAATTCTACAGTGGAATTAGATGAACAAAAAGGACTAATGCTTTCCTGGAAGGATACCTTATTTATAATCCTTACCATTATTCTTGTCGTTTTTGTTTTAGTTAAAACAAGATTACGTTGGTACCCTTTTGTGGCAATTATACGCTTCAAATATCGTAAGGATGATCAAGTATACTTTAAGGCCTATCAGGCACTCTTAACACAGCTTGATCGAGTAGGGTTGAAGCGTAAGGATGGTCAGACGTTAAGAGAATACGCTGCTTATGTGGATAAGTTCTACAGGTCGGAGGATATGCAAAAACTAACACAGAGCTATGAAAAAGCGTTATATCGAAATAATGATGCGAAAAAAGAGTGGGTAGATTCGGCTGAATTATGGGAAAATTTAATCAAAAGAGTATCATCTTGACCGAAAGCTATATCAGATATAGAATTAACTCAAATTGAACATGGTAATCCTTCATATACACTCGATAATATGGATCGAACGTTTCTACCAGATCGCCGTAAATGATCTGACTATGAAGGCAGATTCTCTTTGAGTGTAAAAACTAGAATTCTGCCTGTCTAAGGAATTCTAGTTTTTTATTTAGTTTTACTATTTTCTTTTCTTCTTTTAAATGGATTTTCTTCATTACGGGAATGACTATTCATAATAGAAGTGACAATTTATTTAGAGGTGATGAAATGCAAGGGTTTAATGAAATGATAGTGGTATTAGATTTTGGTAGCCAATATAATCAGCTAATTACACGAAGAATTCGTGAGTTTGGGGTTTACAGTGAATTACACCCACATACGATTACAGCTGAAGAAATTAAAAGTATGAACCCAAAAGGGATTATCTTCTCAGGTGGTCCGAACAGTGTATATGGAGAGAATGCATTTAGCTGTGACGAGGAAATCTTTGAACTAGGGATTCCGATTCTAGGTATCTGTTATGGAATGCAGTTAATGACTAAGCATTTTGGTGGAATCGTTGAAAAGGCAAACCATCGTGAATATGGGAAGGCAACGTTAACTTTAGAGCATGATTCTAAACTGTTCTCAAATCTTCCGAAAGAACAAACGGTATGGATGAGCCACGGCGATTTAGTTGTTGAAACTCCAGCTGGGTTTAGAGTAGATGGGACAAGCCCATCTTGTCCAATTGCGGCGATGAGTGATGAATCTAAAAAGATGTACGGTGTTCAATTCCATCCAGAAGTTAGACATTCTGAGTTTGGAAATGACTTGTTGAAGAACTTCGTCTTTGAAATTTGTGGATCAAAAGAAGAATGGTCAATGGAGAACTTCATTGAAGTTGAGATTGAAAAGATTAGACAATTGGTTGGCGACAAAAAAGTACTTTGTGCATTGAGTGGCGGAGTGGATTCTTCAGTAGTTGCTGTGTTAATACATAAAGCAATTGGCGATCAACTAACATGTATCTTCGTAGATCATGGGTTACTTCGTAAAGATGAAGCTGAAGGAGTAATGAAGACTTTTGCGGATGGTTTCAATATGAATGTAATTAAGGTTGATGCGAAAGAACGTTTCATGGCGAAGCTAAAAGGAGTAAGTGATCCTGAGCAAAAGAGAAAAATCATTGGAAATGAATTTATTTATGTATTTGATGATGAGTCTGCAAAGCTTGAAGGAATTGACTATCTTGCTCAAGGAACATTGTATACAGATATTATTGAAAGTGGTACAGCTACAGCACAAACAATTAAATCACATCATAATGTAGGTGGACTGCCTGAAGATATGCAATTCCAATTAATTGAGCCTTTAAATACACTCTTCAAGGATGAAGTGCGTGCGCTTGGTACCGAATTAGGAATGCCAGATGAAATCGTATGGCGTCAACCGTTCCCAGGTCCAGGACTAGGAATTCGTGTATTAGGTGAAGTAACAGAAGAAAAGCTAGAAATTGTAAAAGAGTCTGATGCTATTTTACGTGAGGAAATCAAAAATGCAGGACTTGAAAGAGATGTTTGGCAATACTTCACGGTACTTCCTGATATCCGTAGTGTTGGAGTTATGGGAGATGCAAGAACATATGATTACACAATTGGAATTAGAGCAGTAACCTCAATTGATGGGATGACTTCTGATTGGGCACGTATCCCTTGGGATGTTCTAGAGAAGATCTCTACTAGAATTGTTAATGAAGTGAATCATATAAATCGTGTGGTTTATGACATTACAAGTAAGCCGCCAGCGACAATTGAGTGGGAATAATATAAAAAAACGAACGAAAGTGGACATTTTGTAAAAAATGTTCGCTTTTTTATTGACGAAAAGCTGTGGTGTTGATACAATCATCTTGTCATTATAATAAAGAAATTCATCGTATAGTATTGGGGATATGGCCCAAAAGTTTCTACCGAGCTACCGTAAATGGCTTGACTACGATTAATAATCCAAAAAAGGGAAGTAGTCTTTCTTTTTTTCTATTATTATTCTTCAAGTCAAGCGTTACGAGAATGCCTCGTAACGTTTTTTGTTTTTTCTAAGGGGTAAAAGAGAGAAAAAGGAGGAATACAGTATTATGAAAAAGTTTTTTGAATTTGAAGCATTAGGGACTAATTATAGAAAAGAATCTGTCGCAGGTTTAACTACATTCCTATCAATGGCATATATCTTATTTGTTAATCCAGATATGCTATCTGCTGCAGGAATGGATAGAGATGCGGTATTCGTTGCAACGGCGTTAGCTGCAGCAATTGGAACCTTATTAATGGGGATAATTGCAAAGTATCCAATAGCCCTAGCTCCAGGTATGGGTCTAAATGCATTCTTTGCTTTCTCAGTTGTTCTTGGAATGGGAGTTCCTTGGCAAACGGCATTATCAGGGGTTTTGGCTTCAGGACTTATTTTTATCATTTTAACTCTAACGGGTGTTCGAGAGAAAATTATTAATTCCATTCCAGCAGAATTAAAATATGCAGTTGGAGCGGGTATTGGTTTATTCATTACGTTTGTCGGATTACAAGGCGCAGAGATTATAAAAGCTGATGAATCTACTCTTGTGGCTTTAGGTGATCTTTCTAGTGGTACTGCGCTGTTAGCAATCTTCGGAGTGGTTTTAACGGTCATTTTAATGGTAAGAGGCATCAATGGTGCGATTTTCATTGGTATGGTTGCAACAGCGATTTTGGGTATGTTGACAAACCAAGTTCAAGTTCCACAGCAAATCGTAAGTTCAATTCCAAGTCTTGCTCCAACATTTGGTGCAGCATTTGATAACTTTGGTGATATCTTCACGATTCAAATGATAGTTGTTATTTTAACTTTCTTATTCGTAGACTTCTTTGATACAGCTGGTACATTAGTGGGAGTAGCAAATCAAGCTGGACTTATGAAGGATAATAAATTACCACGTGCAGGAAAAGCATTATTCGCAGATTCTTCTGCAACTGTTGTTGGTTCGATTCTAGGGACATCAACGACAACTTCTTACATTGAATCATCTGCTGGTGTTGCAGCAGGAGGACGCTCAGGATTTACATCGGTTGTAACAGCAGTGTTATTTTTACTAGCTCTTTTCTTTTCACCGCTTCTTGGTGTTGTGACCTCAGCGGTAACCGCACCAGCATTAATCATTGTTGGAGTATTAATGGTTTCTTCTTTAGGGAAAATCGCTTGGGAGAAATTCGAAGTTGCAGTTCCAGCGTTCTTAACGATTATCGCTATGCCGCTTACTTATAGTATTGCAACTGGTATTGCGATCGGATTTATCTTTTATCCAATCACAATGATCGTTAAAGGAAGAGCAAAAGAAATTAATCCAATTATGTATGGGTTGTTTGTTATCTTTGTACTATATTTTATCTTCTTAGTATAAAAATAAAATAACTTATATAATAGAAACTTCATAGAAAATTCAAGGATGACGGTCGATTAGATTGTCATCCTTTTTATGTGGATTATTTTACCACTGATTTTTTGTTGACTCTGGGGATTTGAATTGGTATAGTTAGTTGGTCGCTGTTACAAACAACATTTACTTTTAAAAGAAAAGAAAATAACTTGTTGACAACACGATTGAAAAAGTGATATTATAACTAAGCCGCTTTAAAAGGCGAAAAAAGTTCTTTGAAAACTGAACACAATAAACAAGCGTCAACGTTTTATCAAGTAACAAATTATTGAGCAATCAATACTCTTTTTGGAGAGTTTGATCCTGGCTCAGGAT
>NZ_JACYHA010000019.1 GCF_014837155.1 Litchfieldia stipae
ATCATGACGACACCCACCTACTATTTATTAAATCAATTATAAATTAAAAAAGAGAAAGATAGGAATAAAAACCTAAGTTTCTCTTTTATGAGGACTTTTTCAGTGGCCTCACTTCGCTCCTGTGGGGTCTCACTTTTGGTCACGTATCCCACGGGAGTCTCCGCGTATTCAGTCTGCTAGTAGTGTTGACCAATTACAAGTTTTATTTTAAAAATGAGAAAGCTATTTCTACATTTTTTAAAAACTTGTCCGTTTTTCAATTTTTTTATAGTAAAAATTAGTGTTAAAATAGATAATGGTATTCGAGTACATAAGTATTCATCACAAAGGAGGAAGTCACAGTGCCAAAAGTACGTACGAAGGATCTACTTGAAAAGTTTGAAATGGAATTAGTGAGTGGTGAAGAAGGGATTAACCGCCCGATCACGACAAGTGATATTTCCAGACCAGGAATCGAAATGGCAGGTTACTTTACATATTATCCAGCTGACCGCATTCAGCTATTAGGGAAAACAGAACTCACATTTATCGAAAAGCTACAGCCGGATGAAATCAAATCACGATTGGAGCAATTGTGTACAGATATTACTCCTTGTATTATCGTGTCTCGTGACATGGAGGTTCCACAGGACTTAATTGATGCTTGTGAGCGTGAATCTGTTCCTTTATTACGTTCAAATGAAAAAACAACGCGTTTATCAAGTCGAATTACAAACTTTCTTGAAAGCAAGTTAGCTCCATCTACGGCGATTCACGGGGTACTTGTTGATATATATGGAGTGGGTGTATTAATTACTGGTAAGAGTGGTGTTGGTAAAAGTGAAACCGCATTAGAGCTTGTCAAAAGAGGGCACCGTCTAGTAGCTGATGATTGTGTTGAGATTAGACAGGAAGACAAGGATACCTTAATTGGGAACTCACCTGAGTTGATTGAACATTTATTAGAGATTCGTGGGCTAGGAATTATCAATGTCATGACTCTTTTTGGAGCAGGGGCAGTAAGAAGCTTTAAGCGAATTACGCTAGTTATGAATCTTGAACTATGGGATCAAAACAAACAATACGATCGTCTAGGTCTTGAGGAAGAAAAAATGAGAATCATCGACACAGATGTGACTAAATTAACAGTTCCAGTACGACCAGGTCGTAACTTAGCGGTTATTATTGAAGTGGCTGCGATGAACTTCCGATTAAAGCGTATGGGTGTTAATGCAGCGGAACAATTCTCTGCACGCTTAACTGGCGTGATTGAAGACCATGAGCATGAAGATTGATTGATTTATCCATTTCATAAATAATGGAATTAGAATAGGGGGAAGGTGACGTATGGAAAGTGGAATTCAACCGTTAAATCCGGTGTTTTTAGAGCTAGGTCCAATAGCGATACATTGGTATGGCCTAATTATTGGTGTTGGGGCCATGTTGGGACTTTATATTGCCGTAAGAGAATCGGTACGACGTGGTTTACATAAAGATACATTTGTGGATTTAGTCTTATTTGCAATACCAATTGCTATCATATCTGCACGTGCATACTATGTGATTTTTAAATGGGATTATTACTCACAACATCCTGGCCAAATTATTCAAATTTGGGAGGGTGGCTTAGCGATTCATGGGGGATTAATTGGAGCCATACTTACAGCTGTTGTCTTTGCAAAAAAGAAGGGCTTAAGCTTTTGGAAATTGGCTGATATTGCTGCACCAAGTATTATTCTTGGACAAGCAATCGGTCGCTGGGGTAATTTCATGAACCAGGAAGCTCATGGAGGAGAAGTGACTAGAGCATTTCTTGAAAATCTATTCTTACCTGAATGGATTATTAACCAAATGTATATTAATGGTGTGTATTATCACCCAACATTCTTATATGAATCGATTTGGAACTTTGTTGGGTTTGTCATTCTAATGCTATTACGAAAAGTGAATTTAAGACGTGGCGAGCTGTTTTTAAGCTATGTGATTTGGTATTCTATCGGACGCTATTTTGTCGAAGGACTTCGTACAGATAGCTTAATGCTAACAGAGATGCTAAGAATTGCTCAGGTGATTTCAATTGTGCTTGTTGTTTTTGCAGTAGCAATGATTGTTTATCGAAGAGTTACAGGTCAGGCTAAAGAGAGATATTTAGAAAGTTAGTTAGGAGAGAGAGTAGTGCTTGAAACCAGCAAGAGAGGTTTAATCAATGGATTAAACACAACATGGACTTTGGGGAAGGTTATTTTTCCGATTACGTTAATCGTCACTCTATTGAAGTATACGCCGATTTTGGATTGGGTGATTCGTGCAATTGCTCCTATTATGGGATTGCTAGGGCTATCTGGAGAAGCAGCAATCCCGTTAGTCATTGGGAACTTTTTGAATTTATATGCAGGAATTGGGGCGATTCTCACTCTAGATTTAACAGTGAAAGAAGTCTTTATTCTAGCAACAATGCTATCGTTCTCACATAATCTACTTATTGAATCCTCAGTAGCTGCAAAGGTTGGACTTAAGGTGTGGGTGATTCTCTCAGTTAGAATTGGACTAGCGTTGATTTCTGCGATAATCATTAATTTAGTGTGGAATGGTGGTGGGGAGCTAGCCAAATATGGTCTCCTTCAAGCATCAGAGGAGAAGGCGGTTGGTTGGTTTGCTATTTTACTAGAGGGGGTTGAGAAGGCCTCATTTGGTATTCTTCAATTAGCGCTGATTATTATCCCATTAATGATTGCGATTCAGTTCTTAAAGGAACTAGGATGGTTAGCCTCTTTTTCAAAGTGGATGGCACCATTCACGAGAGTTCTTGGGATGAAAGAGAATACATCAACTACATTGGCAGCGGGATTATTAATTGGTTTAGCCTATGGAGCAGGTGTCATGATACAAGCGGTAAAAGAGGACGGAGTGTCCAAAAAGGACTTAACACTCGCATTCATCTTTCTCGTCTCTTGTCACGCGGTGATTGAGGACACGCTCATCTTCATCCCATTAGGAATACCAGTTTTACCATTATTACTGATCCGAGTCGTCACAGCAGTGCTCTTAACCATTGTGGTCGCTTATATTTGGAAACGTACGGAGCAGAACATACGGGAGGAAGCTTCTTATGAAAATTAATACATTACTTTTTGATTTAGATGGAACATTAATCGATACAAATGAACTCATTATTTCTTCATTTCTACATACGCTAGAGCAATATTATCCAAGTCAGTATCGGAGAGAGGATGTTCTTGCGTTTATCGGACCTTCTTTGCATGATACATTCGTACAGATGGACGAAACTCGTGTCGGGGAAATGATTGAAACTTATCGTGAATACAATCATGCTAATCATGATGTTCTAGTGAAAGAATACGATGGTGTATATGACACGATTAAACAGCTTCATGAAAAAGGGTATAAGCTCGGAATTGTGACAACGAAGGTAAGAAGTACGGTTAATATGGGACTTAAGCTTACAGGCTTAGATCAATTCTTCGATGTCATTGTTACGTTAGACGATGTGAAAAATGCGAAGCCAGACCCTGAACCAGTTCAGCTTGCTCTCTCACAGTTAGATTCTAAAGCTAGTGAAGCAATCATGGTAGGTGATAATTATCATGATGTTTTAGCGGGAAAAAATGCTGGAACGTTAACAGCAGGAGTTGCTTGGACGATTAAAGGGAAAGAGTATTTAGCATCGTTCGAGCCAGATCATATGCTAGAACATATGAGTGATCTCTTCACAATTATTGGGGCTGAGTAAGCGTTGAGAAAGACGACGAGGTACCCTGTTGAAGGTGCAAATTCACTTTGGCATGTCTATAAAACAGTTCCATTTTGGAAGGTTGTCAAAAATTTCATCGTGATTCAATTGGCGAGATATACGCCAATGCTTGCGGTGAAAAATTGGTTATACCGAACGTTTTTGCGAATGAAGGTTGGAGATCAAACCTCATTTGGTCTTATGGTGATGGTAGATATTATGTTTCCTGAGAAAATTAGTGTGGGTCGCAATAGTGTAATTGGTTACAATACGACGATCCTTGCTCATGAATATTTAATTAAAGAATATCGACTTGGGGATGTCGTGATTGGTGATGAAGTGATGATCGGAGCCAACACAACCATTTTACCAGGGGTAACCATCGGTGACCATGCTGTTGTTTCAGCTGGCACCTTAGTAAATAAGGATGTTCCAGCAGGAGCTTTTGTTGGTGGAAATCCAATGAGAGTGATCTATACAAAAGAGGAATTTGAAAAAAGAATGATGGAAGAAGAAAGTCATAATTAGTGATTACCTAATTATGGCTTTTTTGTGTCATTGGATTCAAAGGGATGTGAGAAAATTAACGAATTTTGTCGAAACTATGTAAACTTTTTACTACTTAAAACCGATACTACTCTTATAAAGAGAAGAGGAGAAAAACAGATGGCAAAAGAAAAGTCAAAAAGAAGTTTTAAATTGCGTTTTATCAATCAATCAGTACAACAACAGATCCTTCTTCCGTTTCTGATTATTATAGTTATCGCTGGTGCGATTATATCGATTGTAAGCTATCAATTTAGTCAAAAAATGGTCACAGATGAGCTAGTTAGTAATACGGAAGCTCAAATGGTCAGTGTGAATGATGCGTTCAATATGTTTTTAAGAAATACAGAAAATATTGTTGCTCGTTTCTCAACTAAACCGGAGGTACTTAATCCTCTTGAAGAAAAGGATGACGCGATTCAATCGTTTTTAGAAATAAAAGCTTCGAATAGTGAAATCCTAGATATTTATATTGGTTTAGAAGATAATGGTGGAATGATTATGGATCCATCAGAAGTAGTTCCGGAGGACTATGATGCAAGAACAAGACCATGGTATCAAGAAGCCATCGAGAAAAAAGGTCAAATAATTTGGACAGACCCTTATGTGGATGCAAGCTCGGATGAATTAACAGTTAGTGCGGCAAAAGCTATTGAGAGCAATGGCAAATTGGTTGGTGTACTTTCTGTTGATATTTTACTTGATACGCTTGTTGAATTAGTAGAAAATATTCAAATTGCAGATACAGGTTATGCAGCATTACTAGATGAGAATGGAAGCTATATTGTTCATCCAAATCGTGAACATATTGGTGAAAATATTTCAGATCAACCTTATTATGAAAAAATAAAAGAAGGCTCTATTCAAGGAATTGCTCATTATGAAGAAGATGGTGATTCTCGCGCGATGGGATATGCGAGAAATGAAATAACGAATTGGGTAGTTATTGGAACAGTTTCAAAAGCCGAATTTGAAAGCAAAGCAAGAGGTATTATCTTACCAATTGCTGTGTCACTTCTATTTGTTATCGCTTTTGCAGTAGTATCTTCATATTTTATTGCTAGAAGAATCGTGAATCCAATCCGTACACTTCAACAAGCGATGAAGGCAGTTGAGGATGGTGATCTTTCTGTTAACGTTAATATCGCTCGTAAAGATGAAATTGGACAACTTTCATCAGGATTTACAGCGATGCTTTCACAAATGAGAGGGATGTTAGAGAAGGTTGCGAAGGTGTCTAATCAGGTGACTGATGCTTCTCAAACGCTTGTTGCTAGTGCTGAAGAAAATACAGCAGCTTCTAATGAGGTAGCTACAACGATGGAGCAAATTGCTTCTGGAGCAAGCAGGCAATCAGATTTATCAGAAGAGAGTAATCAAGTAGTCCAATCTCTATCACAGAATATCCAGCAGGTGGAAGAGCAGGTTCTGCAAATATTAGAGGAATCAACAACAATGTATACAACCTCTGAGAGTGGTATGGAGAAGGTTCAACTACTTCAAGGTCAATTTGATCGTACGAACAAAATGATTGATGAAATGGTTGGAGCAATTAATAGTCTTGATCAACGTTCAAATAATATCAATGAGATTGTTAGCACGATCACAGCAATCGCTAGTCAAACGAATTTGCTAGCACTTAATGCAGCGATCGAAGCAGCAAGAGCAGGTGAGCACGGTAGAGGATTTGCCGTTGTTGCTGATGAGGTTCGAAAATTAGCAGAGCAGTCTGAAAGTGCCCTACAGCAAATTGCAGAAATCGTGAAGCAAATGCAAGGTGAAACGAAGGAAACCGTAAGATTGATTCATGAAACAAGTGAAGTCATGGTTGATCAAGGGGTGGCAGTAAATGATACGAAACAGGCCTTTGATTTAATTAAAGGTAGAGTGGAAGCGAATAGCGCGATGATTATGCAAATTTCTCAATCCATTAACCAAATGGTTGAACAAAGAAGAATGATTGTGGAGCATGCAAATGATATTTCTGGTATCAGTCAGGACACTGCAGCTGGTACCCAACAAGTATCTGCTTCAATTGAAGAAACAACAGCATCAATGGAACAGCTTAATCAACTAGCCTTTGAATTAGAAGGCTATTCTAGAGAATTACTAGATGAATTAAAGAAATTCACGCTAGAACAGAAATAGTTTAAAGAGGGAAACCGCAATCTAAAAGCTGATTGCGGTTTTTTTATCCATTTTTAAATAAATCGAAAAATGACAATAGTTAGTTTATAATGAATGAAGGTTAAGTTAATATGCAATTTTCTAAAAACGAAGGTTGACGGATACTGGATAGAGTTGTAAACTAACTAATAACTTCAACTTATTAGCGAACTAAAGTGTCGGCGGTGCCAGTCACTACTCAAATTTTGTCGAACTAACAACAGATGGTGGTGTGATACATGTTATTTATGTTTGAAAAACCATTAGGTATGCGTGATACCTTACCTTCATTATATGAGAAGAAGCAAAGCGTTCGCTCTGCAATGGCAAATGAAATTAATAGCTGGGGTTTTCAATTTATAGAAACCCCTACGTTAGAATATTACGAGACAATCGGTGAAGCATCGGCGATACTCGATCAGCAATTATTTAAATTATTGGACCAACAAGGTCATTCCTTAGTATTACGTCCAGACATGACGGCACCGATTGCAAGGGTTGCTGCTTCAAGGCTATATCAGGATGGCTATCCATTAAGATTAGCGTATTCAGCCAATGTGTTCCGTGCGCAGCAACGTGAGGGAGGACGCCCAGCGGAGTTTGAGCAAATTGGTGTCGAATGCATTGGTGATCAAACGATTAGCTGTGATGCTGAAGCGATTTCTCTAATGGTGTCTTCACTAAAAAAAGCGGGATTGACTCAATTTACAGTAGCGATAGGTCATATTGGCTATGTGAATGCCCTTTTCTTAGAAATACTAGGAAATGAAGATCGAGCAAATGTGTTAAGACGATTTTTATATGAGAAAAACTATGTAGGATATAGAGAGCATGTGAAGAATTTATCGTTATCATCAATTGATAAACAAAGGCTGTTAAACTTGCTGAAGCTAAGAGGGAATGAAACGAAAATTGCTGATGCGAAGGATAATATTGAGAGTGCAAATGGACGAGAAACGGTAGAGGAGCTTGACCAGCTATGGACACAGCTTGAAGCACATGGAGTGACAGATCATATCAAAATTGATTTCAATCTAGTCAGTCATATGAGTTATTATACAGGTATTTTATTTGAGGTATATGCTGAAAATGTCGGGTTCTTGATTGGAAATGGGGGACGTTATGATCAGCTTTTTGAGAAATTTGGACGTCAAGCTCCAGCTACTGGATTTGGAATCCATATCGATCGGTTAATTGAAGCACTTGATTATACAGATGAGCCAGTGGAAATTCATTGTGTAATTTTTAGCTCTGAGCAACGCAAAGCCGCAATCGATTTTGCGACAGCCGAGCGTGGACAAGGAAAAAGAGTCATTTTACAGGATATTAGTGGCATTAATGATGTTGATGCATGTGCAAATGCATTTTCTGAAGTGACTTACTTCATCGGCAAAGGGAAAAGGGGGGCAGAGTGATGCGCGATGTATTAACGATAGCAATGCCGAAGGGACGAATCTTTGATGAAGCAGCTGACCTATTACGAAAAGCAGGTTATCAACTTCCCCCAGAATTTGATGATTCACGTAAACTAATTATTGATGTTCCTGAAGAGTCTTTTCGATTTATCCTAGCCAAACCAATGGATGTAGCAACCTATGTTGAACATGGTGTGGCTGATATCGGGATTGCGGGAAAAGATGTCATGCTAGAAGAAGAACGAGATGTATATGAAGTGCTAGACCTCAAAATTAGCGCTTGTCATCTCGCTGTTGCCGGGTTGCCAGGAACCAAAATGAGCGATGTGGCACCAAAGGTAGCAACAAAATATCCAAACGTTGCCTCAAGCTATTTCCGTGAACAGGGGCAGCAGGTGGAAATTATTAAGTTAAATGGTTCAATCGAATTAGCCCCAATGATTGGTTTGGCTGATCGAATTGTTGATATTGTGTCGACTGGTAGAACGCTAGAGGAAAATGGTCTCGTTCAGCTTGAACATATCGTCGATATCACATCAAGGCTAATCGTCAATCCTGTTAGCTATCGTCTAAAGGATCAAAAAATCGATGACTTAGTCGAGCGGCTTTCAACTGTAATTTAAGGCTATATTAGATTCTAGCAGTCTGAATACACGGAGACTCCCGCGGGATGCGTGGCCAAAGTGAGACCCCACAGGAGCACAAGCGACGAGGAGGCTCACCAGACACCCCGCAGGACGCGGAGTGTATTCAGACTGCGGCATTTAAAGCAACACTTTATATAAAAGAGAACTAACTTTTGCAAAACAACCTTATTTAAAATACAGAGCAGCGGGCTAATTATAGAGATTTATATATCACTTCAAGAGGTGAAAAAAGTGAAAATTGAACGGGTTACAAATGCAGTCTCACTTAAACGAACAATCGACCAAGGGACTGAGGAACAACGCAAAGCAGTGCTTGCCATTATCAATGATGTAGTTAAAGAAGGCGACCAAGCACTGATGAGATATACAGAAACATTTGATGGCGTCCTCTTAAAACACTTAAAAGTTACAAAAGAAGAAATAGACGCTGCTTATACGGAGCTAGAGGCAGAAATGGTAGCGATTATCAAAGAAGCTGCAGCTAATATCGAAGATTACCATAGTCGCCAAGTAAGACAATCATGGATCACGATGCAGGAAAACGGAACAATGCTTGGTCAGAAAATCACCCCACTTGATGCAGTTGGTGTCTATGTGCCAGGAGGTAAGGCAGCTTATCCTTCATCTGTCTTAATGAATGTGATTCCTGCGAAGGTAGCAGGTGTAAAACGAATAGTCATGGTTACTCCGCCAAATAAGGATGGGAGTCTCCCAGCTGGTGTTCTCGTGGCTGCCAATGAATTAGGAGTTAACGAGATTTATAAAGTGGGAGGAGCACAAGCGATTGCAGCTCTTGCTTATGGTACAGATACCGTCAAAGCTGTTGATAAAATCGTTGGTCCAGGTAATATTTACGTGGCACTTGCTAAACGAGAGGTGTTCGGCAGTGTTGATATCGATATGATTGCAGGTCCAAGTGAAATTGTGGTGTTGGCAGATGAATCAGGAAGAGCGAATGAAATTGCCGCAGATTTATTGTCTCAAGCAGAGCATGATGAAAGGGCATCGAGCATTCTTGTAACGGATTCGATGCCACTTGCTGAAGCGGTTGCGATTGAAGTTGATCGTCAACTAGCTGAGCTTCCTCGGAAGGAAATTGCCGAGGCTTCTATCAGAGATTTCGGAGCAATATATGTCACTAATACTATCGAAGAAGCGATTGAAGTTGTTAATGATTTAGCGCCTGAGCATTTAGAAATTATTACTGTGGACCCGATGGCTGTCATGAGTAAAATCCGTCACGCAGGTGCGATTTTCTTAGGACGTTACAGTTCAGAACCAATTGGTGATTATTTTGCCGGTCCGAATCACGTCCTTCCAACAAACGGTACCGCACGTTTTTCAAGTCCATTAAGTGTTGATGATTTTGTGAAAAAATCAAGTATCATTTCATACAGTGAACAGGCGGTTAAAGAAAACGGGGCGAAAATTGCTGCCTTTGCGAGATTAGAAGGCCTAGAAGCACACGCAAGAGCCGTTGAAGAACGATTGGAAAAATAATCCGCAGCCTGAATACACTCCGCGTCCAGCGGGTGTCCGGTGAGCCTCCTCGTCGCGTTGCTCCTGCGGGGTCTCACTATGGGCCACTGATCCCGCAGGAGTCTCTGTGTATTCAGACTGCTAGGATATAAACTATTCACATAGGCAACATTCATAAAAAGTAATCGGAAGTTTTCCATACTATGTTTCAAAAGGGAATATTCATACAACGGAGGTAAGGTTATGTCAAGACAATCGGTAGTTGAGCGAAAGACGAATGAAACAGATATCAAATTAAGCTTTGAGGTAGATGGTGAAGGTCAAGCCACTCTTGATACAGGGGTACCGTTCCTGACTCATATGCTTGATTTATTTACAAAGCATGGTCAATTTAATTTAACAGTTAATGCGAACGGAGATACGGAAATCGACGATCATCATACAACCGAGGATATTGGGATATGCCTAGGCCAAGCATTAAGAGAAGCTTTAGGTGACAAAAAAGGAATCAAGCGCTATGGAAATGCATTTGTCCCAATGGATGAAGCATTAGCACAAGTCGTCATTGATCTAAGTAATCGACCTCATTTTGAATTAAAAGGAGAGTTTCCAAGCTCAAGAGTTGGAACTTTTGATACAGAATTAGTGCATGAATTTCTCTGGAAGCTTGCCCTTGAAGCACGAATGAATCTTCATGTCATCGTTCATTATGGAACAAATACACATCATATGATCGAGGCAGTTTTCAAAGCATTAGGACGAGCACTTGATGAAGCAACCATTGTTGACCCACGAGTGAAGGGAGTCCCTTCCACGAAAGGAATGTTATAGATGATTGGAATCATAGATTATGGAATGGGGAATTTACATAGCGTGAGTAAAGCACTGGAACGTATGAACTATGACTATGTGATTTCAGATTCACCAGAAGTGTTGGATCAAGCAAAAGGACTGATTTTACCAGGTGTGGGTTCATTTAAGGACGCGATGTCGATTTTAAATGAAACAGGATTGACTACCTATATTAAGGAAAGTGTTGCCTCTGGCCGACCATTGCTAGGGATTTGTCTTGGGATGCAATTATTGTTTGAACATAGTGAAGAGAACGGTCTGACTGAAGGACTAGGCTTCCTTAAAGGAGAAGTGATCCGTTTTCCTGGTAAAACAACAACTGGGGAAGCCTACAAAGTCCCTCATATGGGCTGGAACAATCTCAATATTCAAATGAAATCACCACTTTTGGCAACATTAGACGAAGGCCATGTCTACTTTGTCCATTCCTATTATGTGAATACAAATGATCCTAAAGTGGTCTTAGCGAGTAGCACATACGATGTGGAAGTGCCGGCAGTTGTTGGAAACGGACATGTATTTGGAACCCAATTTCACCCTGAAAAAAGCAGTGATGTTGGTTTAACCATTTTAAAAAATTATGCTGCTATTGTGGAAGGAAGGTAACGACAATGAGTTTTATCATATATCCAGCGATTGATATGCGTGGTGGGAAATGTGTTCGCTTAATTCAAGGCGATTATAATCAAGAAACGATCTATGGAGATTCTCCTTTTGAGATGGCAAAGCGCTTTGCTGATGAAGGGGCGGAATGGATTCATATGGTAGACCTTGACGGAGCAAAAGCAGGGAGGCCTGTGAATGATAAATATGTTATTCAAGTCGCAAAAGAGCTAGAGGCAAAGGTGCAAATTGGTGGAGGAATCCGTACCGAGGAAGACATTGCTTACTACATCAACAATGGTGTCTCACGCGTGATTCTGGGCAGTGCTGCGATATCCAATCCGCAGTTTGTCAAAGAAATGCTTAAAAAATACGGATCAAAAATTGCAATTGGCATTGACGCAAAGGACGGCTATGTGGCAACAGAGGGCTGGTTGAATACCTCATCTATTAAAGCGACGGACCTTGGGAGAGAACTTGCGAACGCAGGCGCAGAGGTGTTTATTTTCACAGATATTGCAACAGATGGAATGCTCTCTGGACCGAATGTTGAAGCTGTTGTTGAAATGGCTAAAGCAACTGGAAAAGAAGTGATTGCTTCTGGTGGAGTAAGCTCAATCAAGGATTTGCAAAGCCTTAGTGAATACACAAAAAATGGTGTAGGTGGGGCGATTGTTGGAAAAGCACTTTATACGAACCAATTTACCGTGGCTGAGGCAATAAATGAGGTGAGGATGAAATGATTACAAAGCGTATTATCCCATGCCTTGATGTAAAAGATGGCCGAGTGGTAAAAGGGATTCAGTTTGTTGGACTTCGTGATGCTGGTGACCCGGTTGACTTGGCCAAATTTTACGATGAAGAAGGGGCAGATGAGCTTGTGTTTCTAGACATTTCTGCTTCCCACGAAGGACGTAAAACGATGGTTGAGGTCGTGGAGCAGGTTGCTTCACAGTTAGCGATCCCATTTACAGTTGGTGGGGGGATTAACTCCCTTGAAGATATGAAGAAAATTCTACGAGCAGGTGCTGATAAAGTGTCACTCAACACAGCAGCTTTAGGAAACCCAGCCTTGATTACGGAAGGTTCGAATTTCTTTGGCGCACAATGCATCGTTGTTGCAATTGATGCTAAATATGATGCTGAATTAGGTTCATGGCGCGTCTATACTCATGGTGGAAGAAATGCAACGGACTGGGAGGTTGTTGCCTGGGCAAAGGAAGCAGTAAAACGTGGTGCAGGTGAAATTCTGCTAACGAGTATGGATCGTGATGGTGAAAAGGATGGATTTAATCTGCATTTAACAAGTGCGGTTAGTGCTGCTGTATCAGTGCCAGTCATTGCTTCAGGTGGTGCTGGTCATGCAGAGCATTTCTTAGAGGCATTTGAGTCAGGATTAGCGGATGCAGCACTTGCGGCAAGTATCTTCCATTATAAAGAAACATCAGTCAAAGAAGTGAAATCATTTTTAAAAGAGAAAGGGGTTAATATTCGATGAGTATCCCTGCAGAACTTAAGTTTGATGAAAAAGGACTAATTCCTGCCATCGTTCAGGATGTAACGAGTAAAGAAATCCTTACATTAGCTTATATGAATGAAGAATCACTAACAAAGTCAATCGAAACAAAGCAAACCTGGTTCTATAGCCGCTCAAGACAGGAGCTATGGCATAAGGGGGCGACTTCAGGGAACACACAAACAATTGTTGATATCCGCTTTGATTGTGATCAGGATGCATTACTTGTTTTAGTGAAGCCAGAAGGACCTGCATGTCATAAAGGAAACTATAGTTGTTTCCCAGACAGTCTAGTGTCTGAGGTGAAAGTTGAGCCACAAAGTGATCGTTTTGCGATCATTAATGAGCTTGAACAAATTATTGCTCAAAGAGAGACAGAACGTCCTGAAGGATCATACACTACCTATTTATTTGAAAAAGGCGTCGATAAGATCCTTAAGAAGGTTGGGGAAGAAGCAGCTGAAGTAATCATTGCTGCCAAAAATAGAGAACCTGAGGAATTGAAATGGGAAACAGCTGACTTACTTTTCCATCTCCTCGTTTTATTAAGAGAACAGAAGCTTCCATTAGATGAGGTTCTGAGTGCCCTAAAAAAAAGAAGATAAAAGAGTGAAAGCCAGCTCCGCTTAGTTGATTGAGATTAACCGGGGGTGGCTTTTTTTGATTCTTCCTTTTTTAGGGCGGTGGCTCTACTTTCTTCTTATACAATGTGTTATACTTTCTTCGGTAAAGATATTTAATTTGGAGGTTTCGATGGGAGATAATACAATGAACGACCGACAACATCAAATTGCAAAAATCATTCCGTTTGTTCAGACGGGAGAGTATTACTTCAAAAAGGGATTAAAAGCCTATCGGAAACGTGATATATATAAAGCAAAAAAACATTTACAACGAGCGATTCAACTACAACCAGAGGATTCTATGTTTCTTTGCCAATTAGCGGTCGTCTTAACTGAGCTTGGGGAATATACTCAGTCCAATCGAATTCTCTTATCTATTATTGAAGAAGTAGATGCAGAAATGACAGAGTGTTTTTATTTTATGGCAAATAATTATGCTCATCTTGGTTTGTTTCAAGAAGCATACAAATATGCCAATCTTTATGTAGAAGTTGAGCCTGATGGCGAATTTATAGATGATACAGAGGACTTATTAGATTTATTAAGCATTGAATCAGAGATTGAAGAAGAACCATTTGAACTACAGGATGAACTCATCGTCAAGCAGGAAAAAGCAAGAGAATATCTGGAAAATGGTGAGTTAGAAAAGGCAACTCAGTTGCTTCAGGAAATCATCAGTTTATATCCGGATTTCTGGTCTGCCTACAATAATCTCGCACTTGCTTACTTTTACACAGGGGAAGTAGAGAAGGCGGCAAGTACTTTAGAAGAAGTGCTTGAGAAAAACCCTGGGAATCTGCATGCGTTATGTAATATGTTGGTGTTTTTATATTATCAGCGTAAAACGAAAAAGGTAAAAGAACTGATCGGGCGTCTAGAGTGCATTCATCCGATTCTAGTAGAGCATCGTTATAAGCTTGGAGCAACGTTTGGTCTTGTAGGAAGATATGATTTAGCGTACAAATGGTTACGTAATCTTCAAAAGCAGGGGTTCCAAGGCGATGAAACCTTTTATTATTGGTTAAGTCATTCAGCTTATTTTACCAATCGATTGGATGTAGCGAAGAATGCTTGGGAGAAAGTGCTGGCAGAAAATCCAGAGAAAAAGGGCTCAGAGCCTTGGGCAGATGGTAAAACAAAGAACTTCAATGATATCCTTGATCGTTGGCTTAAAGGAGATTATATAGAAGAAAGGTTATATGGCTTGTATCTTCTTAGTAAGACGAATAAGTCGATTACACTAAAGGATATGGAGGGGCTTGATTTACATGCGACCCTTGAACAGGAATTTGCTGAGCATATTTGCAGGTTAGCAAAATCAAGGAAAAGGGAGTTATCTCCTGACCATATTATCCACGGGTATCAAGTAGCTGATTTATTATTTATCAATAATAAAGATTATCGTACGTCAACAGAAGGCTTGTACTTAACCTGGTTTATGATATTTGATCAAGCAGTAAGTCGTGATTACCATGTAAATAATGGTTCTGCATGGGCAGCTGCAACTGAATATATGTGGAGAAAACATCAGTTATCTCCAGTGAGTCAAAAGGAAATGGCAAGCAAATATAGCATATCTCAAGCAACAATTGCCAAATATGTGAAATTGGTGAAAGAACTCCTTCAATGAGCAAATAAATGGACGTTTAATCTGTTGTTTTATAGGATGTAAGTATGGAAAGAATACTAATGTTATGGCTGTTTTAGATATATTTAAATTGAAAATGAAATTCTAGCAGCCTAAATACACGTAAACTCCCGTGGGATGCGTGAACCCCCACAGGACGCGGAGTGTATTCAGGGTGCGGTGTGAAAAGCAACAATTATACGGAGACAGCCAGTGTAAAACAAAGATAAAGAACATCTGAATGGTTAGGGAGTGAGTACATGTCTGAAGAAAAAATATATGATGTGATCATTGCTGGTGCAGGTCCTGCGGGATTAACTGCTGCAGTGTACACATCAAGAGCAAACTTATCTACATTAATGATCGAACGAGGAATTCCTGGTGGACAAATGGCCAATACAGAGGATGTTGAGAACTATCCTGGATTTGACCATATCCTAGGACCAGACCTTTCAAATAAAATGTTTGAGCATGCAAAGAAATTTGGTGCTGAATACGCATACGGTGACATCAAGGAAATTATTGATGGTGAAGAATACAAAACAATCGTTGCAGGAAGCAAGCAATACAAAGCACGCTCAATCATCATCTCAACAGGTGCAGAATACAAGAAGATTGGTGTACCAGGAGAGAAAGAACTTGGTGGACGTGGAGTATCTTACTGTGCAGTATGTGACGGCGCATTCTTCAAAGGAAAAGAACTAGTTGTTGTCGGTGGTGGAGATTCAGCTGTAGAAGAGGGAGTATACCTGACTCGCTTTGCTACAAAGGTAACTATCGTACACCGTCGTGAGGAGCTACGTGCTCAGAAGATCCTTCAACAACGCGCCTTTGATAATGAGAAAATTGATTTCATCTGGAACGCAACAGTGAAGGAAATCAATGACTCTGAAGGAAAAGTAGGTAGTGTTACTTTAGTTGATACGCAAACTGGTGAAGAGAAAGAATTCCCAGCAGAAGGTGTATTCATCTACATTGGGATGGTTCCACTTTCAAAGCCATTTGAGAACCTTGGAATTACAAATGAAAATGGCTATATTGAGACGAATGAACGAATGGAAACAAGCGTGCCTGGTATTTTCGCTGCTGGAGATATTCGTGAAAAAACATTACGTCAAATTGTCACAGCAACAGGTGACGGAAGTATCGCAGCACAAAGTGCTCAACATTTTGTGGAAGAGCTACTTGAAAAAATAAAAGCCTAAGCGTAATTACTATTTAACTCTGCTGTAACATGTATGAAATAATTATCTAGTATGATAAGGGTAGTAATTGACCCCCTTTTATAAAATAGATACATTTTGGCACAGGCATCGAAAAAGCCTGTGTCCTTTTTTTGTCTTTTTTATGGCTGTTTTCTCAAAGTTTGTTGTTTTTTGAGATGAATTAATTGAAAATAGATTTCTAGCAGCCTGAATACACGGGGGACTCCCGTGTATTCAGGCTGCGACTTTAAAAACAATCATAACTATAGTTCCCAGCAAGAGAGGCCAATAATATAATAAAAAACATAATCAAACAAAAAAATGTTAGAAAAATACAAAAATAAACAAATTAACAAATCATGTTCATTGTTACGTGTATGCAGAAATAGTATAATGAAATAAATTAGGTAAATTAATAAACATCTATGATGTTAACTGTGATTTGAGGTGAAAGACGTGCAACGAGTAACAAATTGCGTCTTAATTAAAGATAACAATGTATTACTACTCCAAAAACCACGCCGTGGCTGGTGGGTAGCCCCTGGTGGGAAAATGGAGCAGGGCGAATCTGTCAGAGATTCGTGTATACGTGAATATAGAGAAGAAACGGGCATTTATATTAAAAACCCGATGATCAAAGGGATTTTTACCATTCTAATCAAAGAGGGAGACCAGATCGTTTCTGAGTGGATGATGTTTACCTTTCTCGCAACTGATTATGATGGAGAAAACGTAGATGAATGTGAAGAAGGTATCCTTGGTTGGCATCCTCTTCAAGATGTATCCAAACTACCAATGGCACCAGGCGACTACCATATCATTGACTATGTAGCCAAAGGAACAGGAGTCATCTATGGTACATTCACCTACACACCTGACTTTGAACTACTCTCATATAGACTAGATCCAAGTTAAGAAAAGTATAAAATCTAATCTATCCTGACAGGAGGCGAAACAAAATAATGAGTGAAGAATCCACAACAAATGATCTTAGATTAGTCATTATCACAGGGATGTCTGGTGCAGGAAAAACTGTCGCAATCCAAAGCTTCGAGGACTTAGGCTACTTCTGTGTAGACAATCTACCTCCTAGCCTATTACCAAAATTCCTTGAACTTATGAAGGAATCAGGAAGCAAAATGAATAAGGTTGCACTAGTCATGGATTTACGAGGAGGAGAATTCTTCGTTAGCCTATTCGAAGCATTAGACGACTTAATCGAAAAGTCTTGGATTACTCCCCAAATCCTATTTCTAGATGCCAAAAACTCTACACTAGTCAGTCGTTACAAGGAAACAAGACGGTCACATCCATTAGCACCAACTGACTCTCCGTTAACTGGAATCGAGCAAGAGCGAGAAATGCTTGAAGAAATCAAAGGGAGATCACAAATCATCTATGACACTTCCGAATTAAAGCCAAGAGAGCTACGTGAGAAGATTCTGTATCATTTTTCAGAACATACAACACAGCCATTTACTGTGAATATCCAATCGTTTGGATTCAAATATGGACTGCCAATTGATGCAGATTTAGTCTTTGACGTACGCTTCCTTCCAAATCCCTATTATGTTGAAACGATGAGGCCGAAAACAGGATTAGATGAAGAAGTTTCATCGTATGTATTGAAATGGAGTGAAACTCAAAAGTTTATTGAAAAGCTTGGTGATTTACTCGCATTTATGATCCCACAGTACAAACGGGAAGGTAAGAGCCAATTAGTCATTGCGATCGGGTGTACAGGAGGACAACATCGTTCGGTGACCTTAGCGGAATATTTCACGGCTTATTTTGCCAAGGACTTTGATACACGTGTCACACACCGAGATATTGAGAGGAGAAAAGAACCTCGATGATCGAAACAACACAACCTAAAATTGTCATCATTGGTGGAGGGACTGGACTATCTGTTTTAGTAAGAGGGTTGAAGTTTCTCCCCGTTGATATTACAGCGATTGTCACGGTCGCAGATGATGGTGGGAGCTCAGGACGTCTTCGAGATGAAATGGATATCCCACCTCCTGGTGATATCCGTAATGTGCTTGCTGCTTTATCTGATGTGGAGCCTTTAGTAGAAGATTTGTTTCAGCATCGCTTTCAGAATGGAAACGGTTTATCAGGTCATTCGTTAGGAAACTTACTCCTAGCAGCAATGACGACAATCACTGGTGACTTTGTTCATGCGATAAGCGAAATGAGTAAAGTGCTAAATGTTCGCGGAAGAGTATTACCAGCAGCGAACCAAAGCGTGATTTTAAATGCGGAATTTGAGGATGGCTCTATTGTATCAGGAGAATCAAAAATTCCTTACTCAGGAAAAAAAATAAGAAGAGTCTTTCTTAATCCAGAAGAGATTGAGCCTTTACAAGAAACACTACATGTCATTGAACAGGCTGACTTAATCATTCTAGGGCCAGGTAGTTTGTACACAAGTATTCTACCGAACCTTCTTGTTCCTAAAATAGGAAGAGAAGTCGTCTACTCAAAAGCGAAAAAAGTATATATGTGCAATGTTATGACCCAAGCGGGAGAGACATTGGATTACACGGCAAGTGACCATATTATGGCATTGTATGATCATATGGGGACAGATTTCATTGATACGATTATTGTGAACGAGGGCGAGATTCCATCAGAAATTAAGCAAAGATATGAGAAGGAATTAGCAAAGCCTGTCATTTATGATCGTGAGAAATTAGAAGCACTCGGATTAGAAATTATCCATGATCGCATTGTGAGTTATGAAGATGGTGTCATTCGCCATGATACAAAAAAGATCGCATCGATTTTATATGGTATGATAGACTCAAATGGCTTAGAGCCAAGACCAAACATTCACAAGCATTGAACGAACAACAAATTGTAGATGAACAACTAGAGCGAGTAAATGAAGTGATTGTCACTGTTTTACCGGAAAATGAGGTGATTGTTTTGTCATTTGCATCAGAAACAAAGAAAGAATTAACGAATTTAGAAATAAAGGATTGTTGTATAAAAGCAGAGCTTGCTGCTTTAATCCGGATGAATGGGATGTTATCGTTTTCAAATCGGAAAATGGTCGTTGATATTCAAACGGAAAATGCGGCAATCGCAAGAAGGATCTACATCCTCGTGAAAAAGCGCTATGAAGTGAATGTAGAGCTTCTTGTGCGAAAAAAAATGAAATTAAAGAAAAACAATGTGTACATCGTACGACTTGTTGAAAAAGCAAAAGAAATTATAGAGGATTTGCGAATTGTTGAAAATGGATTTTCAACGGTGAAGCATATATCCAAAGAAATCATTCAAAAGAAGTGCTGCAAGCGTTCCTATTTACGAGGTTCATTTTTAGCTGGTGGGTCTGTAAATAATCCTGAAACATCATCTTATCATCTAGAGGTGTTTTCACAATATCAAGAGCATAATGAAGCGCTTTGTGAATTGATGAATTCGTTTGGTTTAAATAGTAAGACATTAGAACGAAAAAAAGGATTTATTACCTATTTAAAGGAAGCAGAAAAAATAGCTGAGTACTTAACGATAATAGGAGCTCATAAAGCCTTACTCCGTTTTGAAGACGTACGAATTGTTCGAGATATGAGGAATTCAGTCAATCGTCTAGTTAACTGTGAAACTGCTAATTTAAACAAAACAATTGGAGCTGCGATTCGCCAGGTTGAAAATATTCGTTATATCGATGAAACGGTCGGGCTAAGTGTACTCCCAGATAAATTACGGGAAATTGCAGAATTGAGAGTAACCTATCAGGATGTTACCTTAAAAGAACTTGGTGAAATGGTTTCAACTGGCCAAATCAGCAAGTCCGGCATCAATCATCGTTTACGTAAAATAGATGAAATTGCTGAGAAGTTAAGAGGCGGGCAAACCATATAAAATGATGAAACACTGAAACTCTGTCAGTAACTATGGACAGACCTTTCTTATAGATAAACGAATTAGACAAAATAGAGAATAATGAGGAGGAACTAGGATTATGGCGCAAAAGCAAGTGGAAGTATTATTGAAAACTGGATTACAAGCAAGACCGGCAGCATTATTTGTACAAGAAGCAAACCGCTTTAGCTCAGATGTATTCATCGAAAAAGATGGTAAAAAGGTGAATGCGAAAAGTATCATGGGTCTAATGAGCTTAGCTGTAAGCTCAGGCGCTAAGATTACCCTTATCACTGAAGGGAATGACGAGCAAGAAGCGTTAGAAGCATTAATTAAATTTGTAGAGCAAGAAGGATAAAAAAAGAGAGAGGTTGTCATTTTGACAACTCTCTCTTTGTTATTACTTAGCCAAATCTGGATTACCTGAAATGACTTTGTCAACTAAACCATATTCAAGGGCACGTTCAGCAGTCATGAAGTTGTCACGCTCTGTATCGCGTTCAATCACATCAAGTGGTTGACCAGTGCGTTCAGATAAAATCGTGTTTAACTTATCACGAAGGAATAGAATTCTCTTAGCCGCAATTTCAATTTCAGTTGCTTGACCTTGAGCACCACCTAATGGCTGATGAATCATTACTTCACTATTAGGTAAGCAGAAGCGTTTGCCTTTCTCACCAGCAGCTAAAAGGAATGCTCCCATTGATGCTGCCATACCAATACAAATCGTAGAAACTTGAGGCTTGATAAAGTTCATCGTATCATAAATCGCCATACCAGCAGTGATAGACCCACCAGGACTATTGATATATAATGAAATATCTTTCTCAGGATCTTCAGCAGCTAAGAACAATAATTGAGAAACAATTGAGTTTGCTACATTGTCGTCAATAGCGCTACCTAGCATGATAATGCGGTCTTTTAATAAGCGAGAGTAAATGTCATATGCGCGCTCTCCGCGATTCGTTTGTTCAATAACTGTAGGAATTAAGTTCATTGATATTTCCTCCTTTTATAAGTAAATGGTCAAAGACTGAAAGTGCCTTTGAAGGTTATGTACTACTTGATAATATCATACAACTAAGGTCAATAAAGGTCAAACGAAAGCTCCTACCAAAACCATCTTATTCATAAATGAAGTCAATCATGTCTGTGTGTGATTAATTTTGTATGTATGAGACCATATTAACAATAAATACCTTTAATAAGGATACCCGTTTTTGGGTATTTTAAACATTTAATACTCTTGCATTGTTTTCTAATACCTACTATAATAATGGAGCGGAATTATATGCCCTCGTAGTGTAGTGGATAGCACGAGAGATTCCGGTTCTCTTAGGGTGGGTTCAAATCCTGTCGAGGGCGCTAGATAGCAAGAAAAAAGAAGCGATGATGGAGTGCTCAGCACTCTGTCTCGCTTCTTTTTTTGTATGGATTTAGTCTTTAACTACGCAGTCGGAATACACTCCGCGTCCGGCGGGGTATCCGGTGAGCCTCCTCGTGCCTGCGGGGTCTCACTTTAGGCTACGCATCCCGCAGGAGTCTCCGTGTATTCCGCCTGCTAATATTTGCGAAACCACCTAATTAATTTTCTTTGTATCCAATAATGCCGTCGTATTCTCCTGTATCAACAGGATTTACCTCCCACATTTGTTGGATGGGGATGTATTGTTGACCGAATTCTACTTGTTCACTCTCGTCTTTTTCTTCCAACTGCTCTCCAATTGTTCCGGTTAATGAACTGGTGTAGATTATCTGCTTTTTTTCCATCACAATCTCCCTTATCAATGATAAAATATAGATACGAGGAATGATCACAGTGGTATCTATTCTTACTAGCATTAGACAATATGAAATGTTCATACCTGACATTTTATTGTATTTTTGATAGGAGGCGATTTAGATGGATCTAACAGCAGGTTTATTTCAACAGCAATCGCAAAAGCTTGTATTAACAAAAGAACTTACTCAAGCGATCACATTATTGCAATATTCCACGGTAGAGCTCCATGATTTCCTTCATCAACAATCACTAGAAAATCCACTTATAGAAATAAAAGACACGAGACATCGTTCAATGAAGGTAAGGGGAAATCAGATTCAAGCAACGAAAAATCCAATTGACTATCTTGCTCACCACCATGTCAGCTTGTCAGAACATCTTTGTGGACAATTGGTGAATTTCCATTTAAGTAAAAAGGAAATCCATCAAGTTGAATATATCATTAACTCGCTAGATGTTAACGGTTATTTGCGATATGATGAAAAGGAAATCGCAGCTGATCTTGGAATTGAAATAGAAGAAGTACAAAAAGCAATATCAATTGTTCAACAATTAGAGCCTGCCGGTGTTGCTGCGCGCAATTTACAGGAATGCCTTTTGCTCCAGCTTAAGCGATTGCCCATTCATCATTCGCTTGCGAGACCTGTCTTAACAGACCATTTTGAGCTATTTGCTACAAAGTCGTGGAAGAAGCTCGCTTCGACTCTGAAAGTCCAATTAAAAGAGATTCAAGCACTTTACGATGCTATTCAACTCTTAGATCCTCGTCCTGGGAGTCAATATTCTACTATGACAACTAACTACATAAGACCAGATTTAAAGGTTGAATTCATTCAAGGGGATCTTGTTGTCTCTTTAATAGAGGAGAATAGCCCAAAGCTTTCAATCAATAAACAATATTATCAACTGAAGGAAACCAACCCTGAAGCGAAATCTTATCTAGAATCAAAATATGATCAATATCTTTGGATTCAAAAAAGCATTGAACAAAGGAAAAGAACTATTTCTAATGTAATGGCTGAAATCACAAAGCGACAGTCATCTTTTTTCCTAAAAGGTCCGCTGTATTTAGAACCATTAACAATGAGTGATATCGCCGAAGCATTAGAGATTCATGAATCAACAGTTAGCCGTGCTTCAAAAGGGAAATATGTGCAGACTCCTCATGGAACCTATGAAATCAGGTCTTTCTTTAGTAATCAGGTGAATGATAAATCAACTACTGAGGTATCATCTGCTCATGTTAAGCATTTAGTAAAAGAACTTATCGAACAAGAAAATAAACAAAAACCATTATCTGATCAACAGATTGTAAGTTCACTTGAAGTGAACCATCAAATCTCTGTGTCTCGAAGAACCATTGCTAAATACCGTGACCAGCTAGGGATACTCGGTTCATCAAAACGAAAACGATTTTAACAAAGAAGGGTAAGTTAAAATGAAACCAATCAAAATAAAAATGTACTCAAAGGTAGATTGTCCATTGTGTGTAAAAGGGAAAAAAGTATTAGAGGAGCTTATCACTGAATTCTCATTAGAAATTGAAGAAATTGATATTTATAAGAATGAGGAGTTATTAGAGAAATATCAGCTAATGATTCCTGTAGTTGAAATAGACGAAGAAGAAGTAGAGTATGGGATAATTCACAAAGATGTAATAAGAAAGCGTTTACTACAAAAAAATAAAGTCAAGATTGTTGAATAACCATTTTAGTCCTGTTAGAATATACATGTAGCAAGCAATTAATAATTTTAAAAACGTGGGAATAGCGTTTTTTTTTACTGTAACCGGGACATAATATGTCACACCGGGACAAAAAATGTCCCGTATAGTAAAAAGGGGATCAAAAAAACATGCGATCATTAGTAGATGTACAACGAAGATTATTACCCGATATTCTCCCAGTTATGCAAAGGCGTTACGAAATTCTAAAGTACATACGACTGATGCAGCCAATAGGACGAAGAAATCTTTCAAGCAGCCTTGGACAAAGCGAACGTGTTTTGCGTGCGGAGGTTCAATTTCTGAAAGAGCAGAACCTAATTGATGCAGGACTAGCAGGAATGACCTTAACAAAGGATGGCGCCTACGTATTAAACCAACTGGAAGATATCATCAAAGAAATCTCAGGTTTAAAAGTGTTAGAAACAAAGCTGAAAGAAAAGCTACAAATCAAAGATGTTATCGTGGTTGCTGGTGATAGTGATCAATTCCCATGGGTGAAAAAAGAATTAGGAAGAGCTTGTGTTTCACGAATAAAAACCATTCTTTCTGGAAAAAATATCGTCGCTGTTACTGGTGGAACCACACTAGTCGACATCGCTGAAATGATGACTCCAGATATGAAAAGCAAAGAGTTTTTATTTGTACCAGCAAGAGGCGGACTTGGAGAACAGGTGGAAAACCAGGCGAACACAATCTGTGCCAAAATGGCTGAGAAAACTTCTGGTAATTACCGTCTTCTTCACGTACCTGATGTGGTGAGTAGTGAAACGTATCAAACGATGATCAACGAACCATCCATACGAGAGGTTTTAGAATTGATTAAATCTTCAAGTATTGTCATCCATGGTATAGGAGACGCTATAACAATGGCGGAGCGCCGCAAAACTGCCCCAGAGGATGTTGAAAAAATCATCGCTGAACAAGCAGTGGCAGAAGCCTTTGGATATTACTTTAACGAAGATGGGAAAGTCGTTCACAAGGTTCAAACGATTGGTCTCCAGTTAGAGGACTTGCAAAATATCAAAAATGTGTTTGCAGTTGCTGGTGGTGCCTCAAAAGCAAAGGCGATCCAAGCATACTTAAAACAAGCGCAGGACACACTCTTAATCACTGATGAGGGTGCTGCGAAAGAGTTAATTCGGGGATAACTTTTTTAGTCAATAGTAATTCAATTTTGATTCACAGGTTTAACTTGTCGATTGATAGGGGAAATACTAAAGACATAGGAGTTAACCTCTAATATAAAATTATTTAGGTTTTAAACTTAAGGAGGAAAAAACAATGACTGTAAAAGTTGGTATTAATGGTTTTGGTCGTATCGGCCGTAACGTATTCCGTGCTGCACTAAATAATCCTGATGTAGAAGTGGTAGCTGTTAACGATTTAACAAATGCTGCAACTTTAGCTCACCTTTTAAAATACGATTCAGTACACGGTAAATTAGATGCTGAAGTATCTGTAGATGGTAACAACCTAGTTGTTGCTGGTAAAACAATCGAAGTTTCTGCTGAGCGTGACCCAGCTAAATTATCTTGGGGAACTCTAGGAGTAGACGTAGTTGTTGAATCAACTGGTTTCTTCACTAAGCGTTCTGACGCTGCAAAACACTTAGAAGCTGGAGCAAAGAAAGTAATCATCTCTGCACCTGCAACTGATGAAGATATCACAATCGTTATGGGTGTTAACCATGACAAGTATGATGCTGCTAACCATGATGTTATTTCTAATGCATCTTGTACTACAAACTGTTTAGCTCCATTTGCTAAAGTATTAAACGATAACTTTGGAATTAAGCGTGGTATGATGACAACTGTTCACTCATACACTAACGACCAACAAATCTTAGACTTACCTCACAAAGATTTACGTCGTGCTCGTGCAGCTGCTGAAAACATCATTCCTACATCAACTGGTGCTGCTAAAGCAGTTTCTCTAGTATTACCTGAATTAAAAGGTAAATTAAATGGTGGAGCAATGCGTGTTCCAACTCCAAACGTATCTTTAGTTGACTTAGTTGCTGAGCTTGACAAAGATGTAACTGTTGAAGAAGTAAATGCTGCATTAAAAGCTGCTTCTGAAAACGAACTAAAAGGAATCCTTAACTACAGCGAAGAGCCACTAGTATCTGGTGACTACAATGGTGACCCAGCTTCTTCTACTATTGATGCTCTTTCTACAATGGTTATGGAAGGAAGCATGGTTAAAGTTATTTCTTGGTATGACAACGAAAGTGGTTACTCTAACCGCGTAGTTGACCTTGTAAAATACATCGCTTCTAAAGGTCTTTAATCAATAGTTAAATATGTTGAAAAAGGGGAAGGGGTAAATTCCCCTTCCCTTTTTCTATGTTAATTTAGGTTTGTTCACTTAAGATCAAATAAGGAGGCCTTTTTTCGAATGAATAAAAAGTCTGTTAGAGATATTGATGTTAAAGGCAAAAAAGTATTCTGTCGAGTTGATTTCAACGTACCAATGAAAGATGGTGTCGTAACTGACGACACTCGTATCCGTGCTGCACTTCCAACGATTCAATACTTAAGCGAACAAGGTGCGAAAGTTATTCTTGCTAGCCATCTTGGTCGTCCAAAAGGTGAAGTTGTGGAAGAGTTACGTTTAACTCCAGTTGCAAAACGCCTAGGCGAACACTTAGGTAAAGAAGTTGTGAAAACAGACGAAGCTTTCGGTGACACTGTAAAGCAAGCAATTGCTGACCTACCTGAAGGTGGAGTATTACTTCTTGAAAATGTACGTTTCTATGCTGGAGAAGAAAAGAACGACGCTGAATTAGCAAAGAACTTTGCTGACCTAGCTGATGTCTATGTAAATGATGCATTTGGTGCTGCTCACCGTGCACATGCTTCTACAGAAGGAATTGCTAAGCATATTCCTGCAGTTGCTGGTTTCTTAATGGAAAAGGAGCTTGAAGTATTAGGAAAAGCACTTTCTAATCCAGAGCGTCCGTTCACAGCAATCGTTGGTGGAGCAAAGGTTAAAGATAAAATTGGTGTAATCGACAACCTACTTGATAAAGTTGATAACCTTATTATCGGTGGAGGTCTTGCTTACACATTTGTAAAGGCAAGAGGATTTGAAATTGGAAAGTCATTATTAGAAGAAGACAAAATGGATCTTGCAAGAGAGTTCATGGAAAAAGCTAAGAAAAACGGCGTCAACTTCTTAATGCCAGTTGATTTCATCGTAGCAGATGATTTCTCAAACGATGCAAATATCAAAGCTGTTGCAATTGATGAAATTCCAAGTGATTGGGAAGGTCTTGATATCGGACCAAAAACGAGAGAAATCTATGCAGATGCAATCAAAAGCTCTAAGCTAGTTATCTGGAATGGACCAATGGGTGTATTCGAATTAGATGCATTCTCAAATGGTACAAAAGCAGTCGGTCAAGCATTAGCAGACGCAAAAGATACATACTCAGTTATTGGTGGCGGTGACTCAGCAGCTGCAGTTGAAAAATTCGGTCTTGCTGATCAAATGAGCCATATCTCAACTGGTGGAGGAGCATCTCTTGAGTTTATGGAAGGTAAAGAATTACCTGGTGTAGTTGCTTTAAACGACAAGTAATATATTCTTTTAGGATGGTGTAAAAATGAGAAAACCTATTATCGCAGGAAACTGGAAAATGCATAAAGTACTTTCAGAAGCAACTAGCTTCGTAGATGAAGTAAAGGGTCGTGTTCCGGCTTCTGATAAAATAGATTCTGTTGTATGTGCACCTGCATTATTTTTAGAGCGCATTGTTTCAAGTGTTGAAGGAACAGATCTTAAAGTTGGTGCTCAAAACATGCACTTTGAGGAAAGTGGTGCATTCACAGGTGAAGTAAGTCCAGTAGCACTTGCTGACCTTGGTGTGAACTATGTGATCTTAGGTCACTCAGAGCGTCGTGAAATGTTTGCTGAAACTGACGAAACAGTTAACAAAAAGACATTAGCTGCATTCAAGCATGGATTAACTCCAATTGTTTGCTGTGGTGAAACAGACGAACAGCGTGAAGCTGGTCAAACAAATGAACTTGTAGCAGCTCAAGTACAAAAAGCATTAACTGGTCTTACTGCTGAACAAGCAAAAGCAACTGTTATTGCGTATGAGCCAATCTGGGCAATCGGTACAGGTAAATCATCTTCAGCAAGTGATGCTAACGAGGTATGTGCATACATCCGTAAAGTTGTTGCAGAACAATTCTCACCAGACGTGGCAGAGGCTGTTCGTATTCAATACGGCGGAAGTGTAAAACCAGGAAACATTGCTGAATATATGGCTCAACCTGATATTGATGGAGCTTTAGTTGGTGGTGCAAGCTTAGAGGCAGACTCTTTCTTACAGCTTTTGGAGGCAGGTTCGAATGAGTAAGAAGCCAGTAGCATTAATCATTTTAGATGGATTTGCATTACGTAATGAAACAAAAGGTAATGCTGTCGTTCAGGCTAAAAAACCAAACTTTGACCGGTTATGGAACCAATATCCGCATGCAACTTTAACTGCTAGTGGAGAAGCTGTTGGATTACCAGACGGACAAATGGGTAACTCAGAAGTAGGTCACTTAAACATTGGTGCAGGACGTATTGTTTACCAAAGCTTAACACGTGTAAATGTGGCAATTCGTGACGGTGAATTTGAACGTAACGAAACATTTGTTCAAGCCATCAACCACGCAAAAGAAAAGGGAACAGCTCTTCACCTATTTGGTCTTCTTTCTGACGGTGGCGTTCACAGTCATATCAATCATTTGTATGCATTAGTGAAGCTTGCTGCTGCTGAAGGTCTGAAGAAGGTATATATTCATGGCTTCCTTGATGGAAGAGATGTAGGTCCACAAACTGCCAAGGAATATATTACACAACTTAATCAAAAACTAGATGAGTATGGTGTTGGAGAAATTGCTACAATTTCTGGACGCTACTACTCAATGGATCGTGATAAGCGCTGGGATCGTGTTGAGAAGGCATACCGTGCAATGACATATGGAGAAGGTCCTTCATATAAAAGCGCGTTAGAGGTTGTTGAAGACTCATATTCAAATGGAATCTACGATGAATTCGTTCTTCCATCTGTCATCACAAAAGAAGATGGTTCTCCAGTTGGAACAATCAACAGTGATGATGCAGTGATTTTCTATAACTTCCGTCCAGACCGTGCAATCCAGATCTCAAATGTTTTTACTAATGATGATTTCCGTGCATTTGATCGTGGAGAGAAGCATCCAACGAATTTATTCTTTGTTTGCTTAACTCACTTCAGTGAAACGGTTAAAGGTTATGTGGCGTTCAAGCCAACAAACCTTGATAACACATTGGGTGAAGTTCTTTCACAAAATGGACTCACTCAATTAAGAATTGCCGAAACAGAAAAATACCCACACGTAACATTCTTTATGAGTGGTGGACGTGAAGCAACATTCCCTGGTGAAGAACGAATTCTAATCGATTCGCCTAAAGTAGCTACATATGATCTACAACCAGAAATGAGTGCTTATGAGGTAACAGAAGCATTGTTAAAAGAAATCGAAGCTGATAAGCATGATGCGATTATCTTAAACTTTGCAAATCCGGACATGGTAGGACACTCTGGAATGCTTGAACCAACCATCAAAGCAATTGAAACTGTAGACGAATGTCTTGGTAAAATTATTGATGCTCTTCAAGCAAAAGGTGGTACAGCAATTATCACTGCTGACCATGGGAATGCAGATGAAGTTATTACATTGGAAGGTACCCCAATGACAGCTCATACGACAAACCCAGTTCCTGTTATTGTCACAAAAGACGGTGTCACTCTTCGTGAAGATGGAATTCTAGGAGATTTAGCACCAACTGTATTAGACTTATTAAATGTCAATAAACCAGCTGAAATGACTGGTAACACATTAATTAAATAATTGTTTTTCAAAACTAGGTTGAGTTTCAAAGTTGTTGTTTTAAAAATAGAAAGTAATTTCTAGCAGACTGAATACACGGAGAATCCCGTGGGATGCGTGGCCAGAGTGAGACCCCGCAGGAGCGTAAGCGACGAGGAGGCTCACCGGTCACCCCACAGGACGCGGAGTGTATTTAGGCTGCGGAATGAAAAGCAACAATCAATACGAAAATAGTCAAAAAACTAAACTATATGATTAAAAAAGGAGAGATTATTAATGTCAATTATCGTTGATGTTTACGCTCGTGAAGTATTAGATTCTCGTGGAAATCCAACAGTTGAGGTAGAAGTATACACTGAGTCAGGTGCATTTGGTCGCGCATTAGTTCCAAGTGGTGCATCTACTGGTGAATATGAAGCAGTAGAACTACGTGATGGTGACAAAAGCCGTTACTTAGGTAAAGGTGTATTAAACGCAGTTAATAACGTAAATGAACTAATCGCACCAGAAATCATCGGTTTCGATGTTACTGACCAAGTTGCAATTGACCAAGCGTTAATCGAGCTTGACGGAACTGAAAACAAAGGTAAATTAGGTGCTAACGCAATCCTTGGTGTTTCTATGGCAGCAGCTCGTGCAGCAGCAGACTTCTTAGAATTACCATTATACCAATACCTTGGAGGATTCAACTCTAAGACTCTTCCAACTCCAATGATGAACATCATCAATGGTGGTGAGCACGCGGATAACAACGTTGATATCCAAGAATTCATGGTTATGCCAGTAGGTGCAGAAAACTTCAAAGAAGCTTTACGTATGGGTGCAGAAATTTTCCACAGCCTACGTTCAGTATTACAAGCTAAAGGTCTTAACACAGCTGTAGGTGATGAAGGTGGATTCGCTCCAAACCTTGGTTCAAACGAAGAAGCTCTTCAAACAATCATCGAAGCGATCGAAAAAGCTGGTTACAAGCCAGGTGAGCAAGTGAAGCTTGCAATGGACGTTGCATCTTCTGAGCTATTCAACAAAGAAGACGGTAAGTACCACCTAAAAGGTGAAGGAAAAGTATTCACTTCTGAAGAAATGGTTTCTTACTACGAAGATCTTGTTTCTAAATACCCAATCATCTCAATTGAAGATGGATTAGACGAAAACGACTGGGATGGTCACAAGCTTCTTACTGAGCGTCTTGGTAAGAAAGTACAACTTGTTGGTGATGATTTATTTGTTACTAACACGAAGAAGCTTTCAGAAGGTATTGAAAAAGGTATCTCTAACTCAATCCTTATCAAAGTTAACCAAATCGGTACACTTACTGAAACTTTTGATGCTATCGAAATGGCGAAGCGCGCTGGTTACACAGCAGTTATCTCTCACCGTTCTGGTGAAACAGAAGACAGCACAATCGCTGACATCGCTGTTGCAACAAACGCTGGACAAATCAAAACAGGTGCTCCATCACGTACAGACCGTGTAGCTAAATACAACCAATTACTTCGTATCGAAGATCAATTAGTTGATATGGCTCAATACGCTGGTGCGAAAGCATTCTATAACCTAAGAGGTTAATCTCTTTTATCAGAACTCAGCAGGAGGATCACTCCTGCTGAGTTTTTTGTGTTATTAGCTAATTTGCTTGCTTGTTGAACTTCATAGAGGACATTTTACTGGGGCTAGATGTGTGTTATGCCCAATTGGAGTGTGTAACAGGACACTTTGCCGGAGAAAGGTAATCCTACTGTCCAATAGAAGCACGCAACAGGGCACTTTTCCAGTCGAAGGTGAGCATAATGTCCAATTGGGGCATGCAACAGGACACTAAGCCAGAGATAGGTGAATGGAAATGTCTAAATGAAGCATGTAACAGGACACTTTTCCAGTTGAAGGTGAGTATAATGTCCAGTTGGGGCAAGCAACGGGACACTAAGCCAGAGATAGGAGAATGAACTGTCCAATAGAAGCACGCAACAGGACACTTCGCCGAGGGAAGAAGTGAGAAATGTCCAATAGGAGCAAGCAACCGGACACATCGCCTGAGAAAGGCGATCTCAATCTCCAATTGAAGCACGCAACAGGACACTTCGCCAGTCGAAGATGATCCCAATGTCCTATTGCCCCGCCCCTAACAGGAAACCAACGTCTTTTTGCCTTACTCAATAGCTCTCCCAATGGTGTTATGTCCTAAACAATCATAAGCAAAACCAATGGAAAACAATAGCAAGCTCTACCCCTTATAAAAACGCTTAAGGCTATTGTCCCTGCTTGTCTTTTATGGTACATTTAGAATAACGTCATTTGCGTTTTTATCAGGAGGTGTCTTACATGCATGCACTACTTATTACTTTATTAGTTTTAGTGAGTATTGGTTTAATCGTGGTTGTTCTTTTACAATCTGGAAAGAGTGCTGGACTTTCAGGTGCGATTTCAGGTGGAGCTGAGCAATTATTTGGTAAGCAAAAAGCTCGTGGTTTGGATGCAGTTTTACAAAAAGCGACAATCGTATTAGCGGTACTGTTCTTTATCCTAACAATTGCGATTGCTTATACTGGACTATAATCCATATAAAAAGGGTTAGACAACAATTACGCTGTCTAGCTCTTTTTTTGTGCTTCAAGCTAGATTTTTGCTAATTAAAGATTCGTTTGTTTAAATTAAAAGATAGTAGATAGTGCAAACTATTTTTATAAGGGAATTGGAAAGTAGGGAGACGAACAAATGAAAAAGTTAGTACCAAAGCCGTTCACATTTGAAGCAGGAGAACGTGCGGTTCTTTTATTACATGGATTTACAGGGAATTCAGCAGATAATCGCATGCTGGCACGATTCTTAGAGAAGAAAGGCTACACATGTCATGCGCCTCAATACAAAGGACATGGAGTTCCACCAGAAGAATTGGTTCATACGGGACCTGACGATTGGTGGGAGGATGTAATGGAAGGCTACAACTTCTTGAAGAACCGAGGTCATAAGAGCATTGCTGCCGTTGGATTATCTCTTGGCGGGGTATTTTCATTAAAATTGGGATACACTGTACCTATAAAGGGAATTGTCCCTATGTGTGCACCTATGTATATAAAAAGTGAAGAGGTCATGTACAAGGGCATTCTTGAGTACGCTCGGGAATATAAAAAACATGAGGGTAAATCACCCGAACAAATCGAACAAGAAATGATTGAATTTGCAAAAACACCAATGAATACATTAAAAGCCCTTCAAAACTTGATTGCAGATGTAAGAAATAATGTTGACATGATTTATTCACCGACCTTTGTCGTACAGGCACGACATGACCATATGATTAATACAGACAGTGCGAATATCATTTATAACGAAGTTGAGTCAGATTTAAAGAAAATTAAATGGTATGAGGAATCAGGGCATGTCATTACTCTTGATAAAGAGCGAGATCAATTACACGAAGATGTGTATGAATTCCTAGAGCAATTAGATTGGTAAGAAACATTGATTTTAAAAAGGAGGTTATTTTTTAATGGAAGAGGAGATTAAAAACCATATTGATAAGCTTCTAACCTTTATGAAGGATGAAGCATACAAGCCATTAACAGTGCAGGAGCTTGAAGAAGCTTTTGGGATACAAGATTCTGAGACATTTAAAGAGTTTGTCAAAGCCCTTGTTGTAATGGAAGACAAAGGCTTGGTTGTTCGAACCAGAAGCAACCGCTACGGCTTACCTGAAAAAATGAATCTTGTTCGTGGAAAGCTGACTGGTCATTCGAAGGGGTTTGCTTTCGTCATACCAGAGGAAAAAGGGTTGGATGATGTATTTATCCCGCCAAATGAACTGAAGAATGCAATGCACGGAGATATTGTTCTAGTCCGCTTAAGCTCTGAATCACAAGGGCAACGGAAAGAAGGGACGATCGTTCGAATCATTGAACGTGGTGTGAAAGAAATTGTTGGTACATATACGGAAAGTAAGAGCTTCGGATTTGTGATTCCAGATGACAAAAAGATTGCCAATGATATCTTTATCCCGAAGAATGCTACAAATGGAGCTGTTGAAGGACATAAAGTTGTTGTTAAATTGGTGACATATCCTGAGGGGCGAATGAGTGCTGAAGGAGAAGTTATTCAAATTCTAGGTCATAAAAATGATCCAGGTGTTGATATATTATCGGTCATTCATAAGCATGGATTACCACAAGATTTCCCGAAAGAAGCACTCGACCAAGCTAATAGTGTACCTGAAACGATTTCAGAGGGAGATCTGAAGAATCGTAGGGACCTTCGTGATCAAGTTATTGTGACCATTGATGGAGCAGATGCAAAGGACTTGGATGATGCGGTTACTGTAACGAAGCTAGATAATGGTCATTATAATCTTGGGGTTCATATTGCTGATGTAACAAACTATGTTACTGAAAATTCACCGATTGATAAGGAAGCAGCAGATCGTGCGACGAGTATTTATTTGGTCGATCGAGTGATTCCGATGATTCCACATCGATTATCAAACGGAATTTGTTCATTGAATCCAAAGGTGGATCGTTTGACGCTTTCCTGTGAAATGGAAATCGACAGTGAAGGTGTCGTGGTGAAGCATGAGATTTTCCAAAGTGTGATAAAAACAACGGAACGAATGACGTACTCAGATGTTAACAGTATTCTTGTTGATCAAGATGAGGAAATCAGTAAGAAATATGAATCACTTGTTCCAATGTTTCAAGAAATGGAAAAGCTAGCGCAAATCCTTCGTGAAAAACGAATGAAGCGTGGAGCTATCGATTTCGATTTCAAAGAAGCGAAAGTACTTGTTGATGAAGATGGTGCTCCAAAGGATGTTGTTCTTCGTGAACGTTCTGTTGCAGAGCGCTTGATTGAAGAATTCATGCTATTGGCAAATGAAACTGTTGCTGAACATTTCCACTGGATGAACGTACCATTCATTTATCGTATCCATGAGGATCCAAATGAAGAAAAGCTAAGACGATTCTTAGAATTCATCACGAACTTTGGATATGTTGTAAAAGGAAGTGGAAACTCCATTCATCCTCGAGCGCTCCAAGAAATTGTTGAAGCTGTTCAAGGAAAGCCAGAGGAAATGGTAGTATCAACAGTGATGCTAAGATCGATGAAACAGGCAAAATATGATCCTGAAAGCATCGGACACTTTGGTTTATCAACGGATTTCTATACTCACTTTACTTCACCCATTCGTCGTTACCCAGATTTAATTGTTCATCGTTTGATTCGTACGTATTTAATCGAAGGTCAGATAGACAATCAGACACAGAAGAAATGGAAAGAAATGCTTGGTGATATTGCTGACCATTCTTCAAATATGGAGCGTCGCGCGGTAGAAGCAGAACGTGAAACCGACAGCATGAAAAAAGCGGAGTACATGGCAGACAAGATTGGTGAAGAATACGATGGAATCATCAGTTCTGTCACGAACTTTGGATTGTTTGTTGAGCTTCCAAATACCATTGAAGGTCTTGTGCATGTTAGCTATTTAACCGATGATTATTATCGTTATGACGATCGTCACTATGCGATGATTGGAGAACGTACAGGTAATGTTTATCGAATCGGTGATGAAATTACTGTTCGTGTCGTCAATGTAAACAAAGATGAGCGTTCGATTGATTTTGAAGTTGTTGGAATGAAGGGCACAAGACGCACATTTTCTAAGGAAGAACCAAAAATCATTAAAGCAAGCCAAGGAAAATCTCGTCGTAAAGACTCAGACTCCTCAAAATCAAAAGATGGAGAATGGTCAACAAAAAAACCTGGTACTGGAAAGAAAAAGAAAAAACACTACGAAAACGTACCAAAACAAAAGAAAAAGAAACGACGCGGCAGATAGGGGACGGTTCTCACGCTTCCTTCCATACGGAAAGGAAGCATGAGAACCGTTGTTTTAATTAAAACTGATTTATCTCTTAAATAATGTGATTAGCTCTACACAGTACAATTGACACTTCTTAGCACCTGAATACACGTAGACTCCTGCGGAATCAGTGGCCCAAAGTGAGACCTCGCAGGAGTTTGCGACGAGGAGGCTCGCCGGTTACCCGCCGGACGCGGAGTGGATTCAGGCTGCGTTTTTTTAGTCAACACCTTAAACTCCGATCTTTTTGTAAAAAATGTAATTGAAGTTATGCCCAAGCATAAAATATATAGTACAATTTGATAAAAGGAGGGGGCAATCATGGGGAAGTTAAAGAAGCTATGTGTCTTTTGTGGATCAAGTCTAGGAGTATCAGAAACATACAAAACAAAAGCGATTGAATTAGGAAAGCTCATTGCTGAAAAAGACATTGAACTCATTTATGGTGGTGGAAATGCTGGTATTATGGGCGAACTCTCAAGAGCCGTTTTAGCACATGGCGGCAAAGTGACTGGAGTCATTCCAAAAGTTATCTATGAAAATGTAAATCATGTGGAATTAACCGAACTCATCATTGTAGATAATATGCATGAGCGTAAAGCGAAAATGTATGACCTAGCTGACGGTTTCATTGCCTTACCAGGAGGAATAGGAACGCTTGAAGAACTAGCGGAGATCTTGACCTGGTATCAAATTGGTTACCATGCAAAGCCAATCGGGATTTATAATGTGAATGGCTTTTATAACAGCTTACACTCCTTCCTCAATCATACAATTTCCGAAGGATTCCTAAAGCAAGAATACATACATCACATCATTACAGAGGATGAACCGACGATTCTTTTGGAAAAAATGGACCATCAAGAAATGAAATTGATTAGTAAATGGTCATAGCTGGTGAGAAGTTGAGAGTTTGTATGGCTTTTGGTATAATATACTGTACCGCTGTAAGGGGGAAGTCCAATGCCAAAAGGTACAGGTAAGGTTATCGCACAAAATAAAAAAGCAAATCATGATTATTTTATTGAAGAAACATATGAGACTGGGATGGTCCTTCAAGGAACTGAGATCAAATCACTTCGAAATGGTCGAGCAAACCTAAAAGACTCATTCGCACGTGTTCAAAAAGGCGAAGTATTTTTACATAACCTACACATTAGTCCATATGAACAGGGCAACCGCTACAATCATGATCCACTAAGAACAAGAAAGCTGCTTTTACATAAGCGTGAAATTGATAAATTAATTGGATTAACGAAAGAAGAAGGATATGCGTTAGTCCCACTTAAGATTTATCTGAAAAATGGTTATGCAAAGCTTTTACTTGGATTAGGTCGAGGGAAAAAGAAATATGATAAGCGTGAAGACCTGAAGAAGAAGGAAGCAAAGCGTGAAATTGAACGTGCCTTCCGTGATCGCCAAAAGGTGTAACTGGAAGAACTAACAGATACTTACAATTGCAAAGTTGTACAGGGATTGTTATAATAACATTTGTAAGGAACAACTTAGCTCATTGAAGCTATTCTCCGAGCTCCCAGATAAGGTGCTTTGAATTTCACCATCTAAGATAACAAGCAGGTGGGAAATGTAAAAGCAAGAGGTCAATAAAGCGCAGGACACTGACGCCGAGATTTACCACTTATCATTCATATGGGGACGTTACGGATTCGACAGGGGTAGTTTGAGCTTAGGTTGCGAGTCGAGGGGATCGGCCTCGTTAAAACGTCAACGCCTATAACTGGCAAAGAAAACAATAACTTCGCTTTAGCTGCTTAATAACAGACTAATGCGGTTCCTCCCTCCATCGTCCATGTGGTAGGGTAAGGGACTCACTCTTAGTGGACTACGCCGGAGCTCACCGTCTGAGGGCAAAGGAAGAGAGTAATCAGACTAGCTGCTCATGAAGCCTGTCGATAGGCCGAGGAGTCAGCGAAATGCCAATATATCGACTATACTCGTAGACGCTTAAGTGGCAATGCTTTTGGACGTGGGTTCGACTCCCACCGTCTCCACCAAATACATATATTGGTGGATAAATACCACATTTAAACGTAAAGCATAAAATTTCCGTTTGGAAACTTTATGCTTTATTTTTTTGCAATTTTAAGGTTCAATCATGGAGTTTATTCTTTTAGTTCATGCTCACTATTTATTTATTATTTTCTCTGCATAGAATGTGAGGATGTTCAACAGACTATATAAAAACTAAAAGGATGATCAAAAATGCTAAGAGTCGGGGTTAAAGTGGCAGTGTTTTTAGTTTCTTGGCTTTCTGTTGTGTTTCTACCTGATAAGAAAAAAATGTTCGTTAAATATCTCCCCGTTAGTTTGTTTTCTTCAATGCTCCTTATGTGTGAGATTTTTTATTTTACCACACATAAATTGTGGAAGGTTCCTGGGGGGCAAAAGAATATGACTCATACCGCCTATTTGCTTTTGTTTGGACCGTACATAATAATGTCTGTATGGGTATTTCATTTATCAAGAGGAAAATTTTCATTGTATGCTCTGATCAATTTAATTGCTGATTTAATCTATGCGTATCCGATAAAAGCTTTATTAAAAAAGTTTAATCTATTTCATCTTAAAGTAAAATCCATTCATTTCTTTCTGTTGATTTTTGCAGATGCCATGTTAAACTTCGTCTTCCAGAAATTTATTGAGAAAATCTATCCACAAACTAGAATGAATGAGCTTGAATAGAATGGAAGGTAAAATTTAGTAAAACCACTAAAATCTGTTATAATTTAGATAGAAGGTAGGGGGTGTTAGTGGTGGAGTTTTGGATTATAACTGCTGGAGGCATATTGGCATTCGGAGCTTGGATTTGGTACTACGCATCTTTAGGAAGAAGAATATCGGCAGAAGAAAAGGAAGCTAGAAGAGATTTAACATATGAAATAAATGCATTTACTGGTTCTGCAAAAAATACAGGAAATAAATAAGGAGACCAAAATCACTCTATCATTATTTCTCATTGATAAAGCAATGGATCTAGTTTCTAAATAAGGTGAATTCTCTAAAAAACAGCGAGAGCCCTAACTAGTGCCCTCGCCATTCAACCCAATGTATAAACTATACCTCTAAACCATTAAAGTCTCATAAGTAGATGAGATAATAATGCGGCTCTCTTTGGTAATTCGTCGATAATAATATGTTCATACTCAGCATGTGGACCTTCGCCTAAACAGCCTAAACCATCAAGTGTTGGGACACCAATATAGGCAGTGAAGTTTCCGTCACTACCGCCACCAGCGGCAGCTTCATCCAACGCAAAGCCGATTTCTTGTGCGGCTTCTTTTGCTTTTGAAAATAACGCAACAATTTCTTCAGTACGCTCCATTGGTGGGCGATTTAACTCACCAACAACCTCTAATTCAATTCCTTCAATGATAGGGGAAAGGTTTTCTAATATACTAACCATGCGATCGGCTTCCTCTGCTGTTTCCACACGGAAGTCGATTTGAGCTTCAGCTTCATCTGGAACGACATTTGATCTTGTTCCGCCTTGAACAACCCCAACATTCACCGTTGTTCCAAGCTCGTAATTTGTTAATTCCTCTAGCTTGATAATTTGATGAGCAAGCTCTTTGATTGCACTAATTCCAGCTTGATGGTGGTTTCCGGCATGCGAACTTACACCCTTAGCTTTCACTTGGTAGATGCCGACCCCTTTACGAGCAGTTTTCAATGCACCTGTTTTTGCAACTGGAGGCTCTGTAACCAATACAAGATTACTTTTTTTCGCTTCTTCTTCAATCAACGCTCTGGATGTTTGACTTCCTACCTCTTCATCGGTTGTGCAAAGAAAAGCGATCTCTGCATTTAATTCATATCCTAGCTCAAGATAGGCTTTCACAGCCCAAATCGATTGAATAATTCCACTCTTCATATCAAGAACTCCTGGACCATAGAATTTCCCGTCTTCGAAGCGAATCGGAAGGCGACCTTTGTCCCAGACTGTATCAAAATGTCCTGCAATAAGAATGCGAGTAGCACCTGTCCCTACTGTGAAAAGAAGGTGATCTCCACGTTCTTCTTGTGGAAAACGAACAGCCTCCACACCTAAACGCTCTTTAAAAATCTCCTCTAACACTTGACCACAAGAATCTACTAATTTCTTATCCAATGATGGAGATTCAGCTTCTACAAATCTCGTTAAATCAGCTAACATCAGTTCCTTATTCTCGGTTAAGTATTCTACTATTTTCGACATAACTCCACTCCTAAAATAAATTTAATCATTAAAAAATAGATGAATTAGTTTCTAGCAGCCTGAATACAAATAGACACTCACTGGACGAGGAATGTATTCAGATTGCGGATTATTGTCTGTATTTGAGTAATTTTAATATAATTTTTCATGAAATTCAATTTATTTCGAAAAGAGAAATATTTTTATATTTACACAATTGACAAAATAATCAAACATAATTAATATAAGAAATAAGAATTTTTGGAATAATTAAGGAATATTTCCTAAAACTCTAGGAGGGATACATATGCAGGATGTTTTTCAATATATTGAGGATAACAAAGAGACGTATATCCAGTGGCTTAAAGAAATTTGCCAGATTCCTAGTGTTGCAGCACAAAACCGAGGAATGAAGGAAGCGGCTGAAAAGGTGTTGAGCTATATCGACGAGGTTGGTGGAGAAGGAAAGTTAGTGTCTACGTCAGGATTTCCGGTTGTTTACGGAAAGATTAACGGAACATCAGATAAGACATTGTCCTTTTATAACCATTATGATGTCCAGCCTGAGGACCCAGTTGAACTTTGGGACTATCCACCTTTTGATGGAGTGATTGAGGATGGAAAGATGTATGCACGTGGAGTAGCTGATAACAAAGGGAATTTAATTGCCCGAATCGCAGCTGTTCATGCGTACCAGCAAGTGAAAAAGCAGCTCCCACTTAATGTGAAATTCATCGTTGAAGGGGAAGAAGAAATTGGAAGTATTCACTTAGGTGAATTCAGTGACAAGCATCCAGACCTAATTGCAGCAGACGGCTGTATTTGGGAATTTGGATACCGCAATGCAGATGGCAGACAGCAAGTTAGCCTTGGGGTAAAAGGAATGACTTATGTTGAGCTAGTATGTAGAGGCGCTAATGCAGATATGCACTCAGCCAATGCGGCAGTCATAGAAAATCCGGCTTGGCGCTTACTATGGGCATTAAACACCATCAAGGATCAATATGAACAGGTGAAAATAGAAGGCTTTTACGATGATGTCCTTGAGCTAACAGAGGACGAAAAAGTAGCGATTCAAGAGCTTATCTATAGTGAAAAAGAAATGCTATCCAAATTAGAGCTCGATTCCTTTTTACTAGGATTAGAGGGAGACAAGCTGAAGGAACGATTGATTTTTAGCCCAACATGTAACATTTGTGGTATTACTTCAGGCTATACAGGTGAAGGTGCGAAAACAGTCTTACCATCTGAGGCTCGGGTGAAAATTGATTTCCGTTTGGTACCAAATCAAGATCCACATAAAATTGCTGATCTACTTAGAGCACATCTAGATAAGCATGGGTATCAGGATATTGAAATCATCAAAATGGGCTTAGAAAAACCAGCGAAGACACCACTTAAGAATCCACTTGCAGAAAGTGTCATCACATCGACTGAACAATTAACGCAGAAGAAACCAACGGTGATGCCAATGTCACCTGGAACAGGTCCAATGTATGAAATCTGTCAAAAGTTCGGAATTCCATCAGTTTCAGTTGGGGTTGGAAACTTTCAATCTAACAATCATGCACCAAATGAAAACATTAATGTAGATGATTTCATTGATGGGATTAAATTAATCGCAGCCGTGATGGAGGATTACGCACAAAGATAGGAGGACTTCAATTGAGTGTACAGGTAAATCACCCAATTTTAGAAGAAGCGAAAAGACTTGAGTCAGAATTAGTAGAGATTAGACGAGACTTCCATCAGCATCCGGAATTGGGGTTTGAGGAAGAGAGAACATCTTCAATAGTTGCCGATTATTTAGAAGGCTTAGGTCTCGAGGTGAAGCGCAATGTTGGAAAAACAGGAGTGATTGGTCTCCTACGTGGAAAGAATCCCGGTCCCACCTTCGCCTTAAGAGCTGATATGGATGCACTGCCAATTCTCGATGAAAAAGAGGTGGAGTATCGCTCTACACATGAAGGGAAAATGCACGCTTGTGGACATGACGCTCACACGACAATCTTATTGGGAGCAGCAAAGCTTCTCACTAAGCAGGGACTTGAAAAAGGGAACATTAAATTTGTTTTTCAACCAGCTGAAGAAGGTCAAGGTGGAGCTAGCGCAATGATTGAAGCTGGTGTTCTTGATGAAGTAGAAGCCATCGCAGGTCTTCATGTTAACACAGGAATAGACACAGGAAAGATTACGGTTTCAAGTGAAAGAGTAGGCTGTGGAGCAGCAGACTTCTTCCGATTAGAAATCATCGGAAGTGGTGGACATGCCGCTCATCCACATATGACGGTTGATTCAATTGCTGTGGCAGGACAAGTACTTACTGCCTTGCAGAATATTTCAAGTCGACAGGTTGATCCAACAGATCCAATCGTTGTAACAGTTGGTTCAATCCATGGTGGAAGTGCTAGTAATGTCATTGCACCTAAGGTTGAAATGATTGGCACTGTTCGAACCCTGAACCCAGAGCTTAGAAAGAAAGTTCCAGGCATGATGGAAAGCATTATTAAAGGAGTTACCGAAGCCTTTCATGCAACCTATGATTTTGATTTCCAATTTAAGTTCCCGTCAATTTTAAATGATGAGAAGTTAACCGAGTTAGTGGAACAAACGGCAGAGGAAGTGCTAGGTGCTGGTCATTCAGCAAGAGTAAAGCCAGGATTAGGTGGAGAGGATTTCGCATTCTACACAGAGCATGTTCCAGCAGTGTTCTTCCGACTTGGTGTTGGGAATGATGACATGGTTCGATACCCTGGTCACCATCCAAAATTTGATATCGATGAAAAAGCACTGCCATATGGCTCTGCAATGCTAGCAACAGTAGCTCTAAACTATTTAAATAAATAGTCTATCTAGTTTCTAGCAGCCTGAATACACGGAGACTCCGGCGGGAACAGTGGCCTAAGTGAGACCCCGCAGGAGCCGAAGCGACGAGGAGGCTCACTGGTCACCCGCAGGACGCGGAGTGTATTCAGGCTGCGGCTTTAAAAGCGACAAACCATATGAATACAGCAAATAAAAAAGACAAATCAAGGGGGAAGACAGATGAAAAAAGCATTATCCTTTCTAGCGATGGCAGTACTAATGTTTACACTTGTGGCATGTAACTCTGATTCAACATCAACAGAAGGTTCTTCTTCAAATGGGGGAGACACAGCAGCGAAAGACGATAAGACACTTGTCATTGGTATGGGTTCTGACATGACAACGTTTGACATCCATGATCACAACAATACATCAACAGAAGCTATTCATATCAATATGTTTAACTATCTTGTGAAAACAGGTGAAAACGGGGATTTCCTTCCTGACCTAGCAGAGTCATGGGAAAACGTTGATGAAACGACTTGGAGCTTCAAGCTACGTGAAGGGGTTAAGTTCCATAATGGTGAAGATTTCACTGCAGAAGATGTGAAATTTACATTAGAGCGTGTGGCAAATGACAACACTGTTTTAGAGCATGGAAACTATAAGCAAATTAAAGAAGTGAAAATTGTCAGTGATTACGAGATTGAGATTATTACTTATGGTGCAGAGCCGGCAATGTTAAATCGTCTATCTCGTCTTGGTTCAGGGATGTTACCTTCTGAGTATATTGAAACAGAAGGATGGGAGACATTTTTAGCAAATCCAATAGGGACAGGTCCTTACAAGTTTGTTGAATGGAAGAAAGATGACCGAGTTGTATTAGAGGCAAATCCTGATTACTTCGGCGTAAAAGCGAAGTGGGAAGAGTTAGTATTCCGTGCAATTCCTGAAGATTCGACTCGTGTGTCTGAATTCTTAACAGGTGGCGTTGATATTGCTGTTAATATCCCACCAACAGATTGGAGCCGAATTGAAGAAAATGAAGGGACGTCTCTAGCAGAAAGTCCAACACAACGTGTCATGATGTTAGTTCTTCGTACAGCTGGGGATTTCCCAACAGCGGATCCAAAGGTACGTGAAGCAATCGATTTAGCGATTGATAAGCAAGCAATTCTTGATAGTTTAATGGAAGGTTCAGGTACAGTTACTAGAACTCGTGTAACACCTGGTAATACAGGCGCAAATGAAGATCTATATGGTACAAGCCTTTATGATCCTGAAAAAGCAAAAGAACTATTAAAAGAAGCTGGATATGAAAGTGGCTTAGAGCTGACTTTAAGTGCTCCAAATGGTCGTTATTTAAAAGACAAGGAATCAGTAGAATTGATGCAAGCAATGCTGTCTGAAGTAGGAATTAACGTAAAGCTAGACTTATTAGAATGGAGCTCATTCTCTGAAAAGTATGCTAGCAAAAGCTTCAGTGATATGTTCTTAATTGGTTATGGAAATTCAATGTTCGACGCTGCACTTGCACTAGAGCGTCTTCGTGAAGAGCAAGCTGCAGGTGAAACGGACTATTCTAATCCAAAAGTAGAAGAACTTCTAACAGCTGCAATGACAAATATGAATCCAGAAGAAAGAATTGAACAATACAAAGAAGCTCAAGCGATTATTGCAGAAGATCGTCCACAAATTTATCTGTATCAATTAGATTCGATCTATGGTGTAAGTGATAGCATCTCATTCCAACCACGCCTAGATGAAATGATTCCAGCAGATGAAATCACATTGAAGTAGGCTGTTTCTGAAAATATATTGGTCTAGACAATTATAATGAAAAAGACTCTAGCTGCCTGAATACACGTAGACTCCCGTGGGATGCGTGGCCAAAGTGAGACCCCGCAGGAGCAAAGCGACGAGGAGGCTCACCGGTCACCCCACAGGACGCGGAGTGTATTCAGGCTGCGGGTTTAAAAGCAAGAATTTGATCTTTGGAATGATAAAAGAGGAACTGACAGGCACTTATTCGTCAGTTCCTCTTGTCCTTAATAAGGGAGGGATTTGTACATGAAGTTTTTACTAACCAATATTCTTCGAATTATTCCCGTGCTATTTATTATCACAATCATTGTATTCGTTTTAGTACGAGTAACGGGTGACCCTGTAGCCTTAATGTTACCTGAAACAGCAACAGACGAAGACAGAGTGGCATTGCAGGAAGCATTGGGATTAAACGAACCACTATACAAGCAGTATTTATTTTTCCTAGGTGATTTAGTACAGGGGGATTTCGGAGATTCATTTCGTTATAATCAGCCAGCTTTAGCTATAGTTCTTGAACGCTTGCCTGCAAGCTTTAGTTTGGCGATTGCCTCGATGATTATTGCAACCCTCATCTCCGTACCACTAGGGATACTTTCAGCAATAAAGCGAAATACCTTTATCGACTTATTCATTACAAGTTCTTCTGTTCTCGGGAAGGCGATGCCTAACTTCTGGTTAGGGATTATGCTCATCCTTTTATTAGCGGTTAATTTCACCATTTTCCCGGTTTCAGGAACAGGTTCGATGATGCATCTTGTTTTACCTGCCATCACATTAGGAACAGGAATAGCAGCCGAAATGACGAGATTAATTAGATCAAGCATGCTCGAAATACTTGGTCAGGATTACATCAGAACTGCACGAAGTAAGGGATTAATAGAGTTCGTTGTTGTAAATAAGCATGCTTTCCGTAACGCACTTATTCCAGTTGTAACGATTATGGCACTGCAGACAGCTACCTTGATTGGTGGAACGCTTATTACTGAAACGATTTTTTCATGGCCGGGTATGGGGCAATTATTAGTACAAGCCGTTAATTTACGTGACATGGCAGTTGTTCAAGCAGCCACATTTGTCATTGCGATCCTAGTAATCTTGAGTAATTTATTTGCGGACTTAGCTTACCGTTATCTAGATCCAAGAATTAAATATGACTAAAGGGAGGGGTGACTAACGATGCAAACAAAAGTTGAAACACCGAATGAAGTTTCGATTAATACTCAACATGTGAAATCCAAACGTAAGTCTGCTAGATGGTTGAAAATGTTATTTAAAAGTAAAACAGGAACAGTTGGACTTGTGATTGTCCTTTTAATGATTCTAATGGCCCTATTTGCTGACGTCATTGCTCCATATGATCCTGCTAAAACAAATGTAACAGATCGCTTGTTGCCTCCAGCGTGGTCAGAGGGTGGAAGTTCAGATTATCTATTAGGGACAGATAATCTAGGAAGAGATATATTAAGCCGTATTATTGTAGGTTCTAGAGTCTCTTTATTGGTTGGAATTAGTGCTGTTATTGTGGCTGGTGCGATTGGTTTAGCGATGGGGTTAATTTCTGGCTATTATGGAGGGTTTATTGACCGATTGATCATGCGACTTGTTGATGCCTTCTTAGCGATACCAAATATCTTGTTTATGCTAATTATCCTAGCGGTAGTAGGGCCAAGCTTATCGACTTTAATTATCGTTCTCGGTGTCACCACCTGGGTTGTGTATGCGAGGATGGTACGTGGAGAAACGTTGAGTATTAAGGAACGTGATTATGTCCAGTCCGCTAAAGCAATTGGTGCGAAGGATTTCCGAATCATTACTGTCTACATCTTACCTAATATTATTTCATCATTTATTGTTATCGCTACTCTAAATGTAGCAACAACAATCATTTTAGAATCATCCTTAAGTTTCCTTGGATTAGGAATTCAGTCACCAGATGTGTCGTGGGGATTGATGCTTAGTGATGGACGAGAGTATTTAGCAACAAGCTGGTGGGTAGCAACCTTCCCAGGAATTGCAATTACCATAACTGTTCTTGGAATTATTTTCTTAGGTGACTGGTTACGTGATGTGTTAGATCCAAAGATGAAAGCAAATTAGTCAGCAGGAGGGGGGCTTTTTCGATGGCAAATGCACTGTTAGAAGTAGAAGATTTGAAGGTACGATTTAAAACAGATGATGGCTACGTATCAACCGTGAATGGTGTATCCTTTACCGTTAATGAGGGAGAAACTGTAGCTGTTGTAGGAGAATCAGGTTGTGGGAAAAGTGTCACATCGCTTTCCATCCTCGGATTAACTCCTGGTGAAATCTATAATGGCGAAATTAAATTTAATGGAAGAAATCTAGCAACCATGAAGAAGAAGGAACTAAGGAAGCTTCGTGGGAAGGACATTTCAATGATTTTTCAGGAGCCAATGACTTCGTTAAATCCAGTCTTTACGATCGCTAATCAATTGAGCGAAGTACTCATGGTTCATAAAGGATTAAATAAGAAGCAAGCATTTGATAAATCGGTTGAAATGCTTGAGGTTGTCGGGATTCCAGATGCAGAAAAAGTAGCGAAGAGATTTCCACATCAGCTCTCAGGTGGTATGCGCCAAAGAGTCATGATAGCGATGGCATTATCTTGTAATCCGAAGCTATTAATCGCAGACGAGCCAACAACAGCATTAGACGTAACGATACAGGCTCAAATCTTAGAGTTAATCAAAAAATTAAAAGCGGAATATAACACAGGTATTATCATGATTACACATGACCTTGGTGTTGTGGCCGAGGTCGCTGACCGAGTTGTCGTGATGTATGCAGGTGAAGTGGTAGAGGAAGCGCCGGTCTTTGAATTGTTCAAAAACCCAACACATCCTTATACAAAAGGATTGTTAAGCTCGATTCCACAGGTGGACCATGTAGTAGAAGAGCTAGGGTCAATTATGGGGTCAGTGCCGATTCCAAGTGAAATGCCAGTAGGATGTAAGTTCCATCCACGCTGTCCATTAGCCACAGACCTATGCCGAACAAGCCATCCATCATTAGAAGTAATTGGTTCAGATCATAAGAAGCGTTGTTTTCATGTGTAAAGGAGTGATGAGTCGTGCCGAAAACAGTAACTAAATCGAAGACCTTGTTAAAGGCAGAGGGTTTGAAAAAACACTTTCCAATGAAAAAAGGCTTTATCAAAAAAGAAATCACCTATACAAAGGCAGTAGACGGAGTCAATCTAGAGGTATTTGAAGGAGAGACACTTGGCATTGTGGGGGAGTCAGGTTGCGGGAAGTCCACTACTGGTCAAATGCTCCTAGGACTCCTTCCTCCAACAGAAGGAAAAGTTTGGTTTAATGATCTAGACATGACATCACTTTCAAAGGAAGAGCTACGAAAGCTTAGAAAAGACATTCAAGTAATTTTCCAAGATCCATTCTCTTCATTGAATCCTAGGATGACGATCGAACAACTAATCTCAGAGCCTTTAAAAATCCATGGTGGAAAAAGTAAGTCCGAGATTAAAGCTGAAGTCATCGAGTTAATAAAAGTAGTGGGATTAAATGAATATCATTTGGATCGTTATCCTCATGAATTTAGTGGAGGACAACGTCAAAGAATCGGGATTGCAAGAGCATTAGCCTTAAAGCCAAAGTTAATTATCTGTGATGAACCTGTTTCCGCACTAGATGTATCGATTCAGGCACAAATCCTGAATTTGTTAAAGAAGCTACAAAAAGAGTTTCAGTTAACGTATATTTTCATCGCACATGGCTTACCAGCCGTCCGTCATATTAGTGATCGAATTGCAGTCATGTACTTAGGAAAAGTAGTTGAGATTGCTGATCGTGATTCATTGTTTGAGCACCCAACCCATCCGTATACTGAAGCATTATTATCAGCGATTCCGATTGCTGATCCTACGAAACGAAAAGAACATAAGCTGCTAGAAGGTGATTTGCCTAATCCGAGTAATCCACCATCAGGCTGCCATTTCCATACAAGATGTCCTTATGCACAAGAGATTTGTAGCCAGAAGGCGCCGGAATTGGTTGAATATCGTGAAGGTCACTCTGCTGCTTGTCATTTCCCTTTAGATGTAGCGGAGGTTAAATGATTGTTGGAACTAGAGTTAGTCACTCATCACCAGGATGAGTGACTTTAATATTTATATAGAAGAAACTTGTTTTTTGAACATATTACCAACATTATTTTACTTCGCAGAATTTGACTTCTGTATATAATTCGGGTATGATAGGAAATGTAGTTAACAGCAATTAATTGATCATACATCCAGAGAGAATCGCGCAGATTTCCTATCTGTGAGGAAAGTCCGTGCTCGCACAGGCTGAGATGTCTGTAGTGTTCGTGCCTAGCGAAACCGTAAGCTAGGGCAATCTGGCGTAAGCTGGGTTGACGGCAGGGAAAGTCACCTAAGTCTAGGTCAAGCGTAAGCACTAGATATGGGACGAATACCTTGAAAGTGCCACAGTGACGGAGCTTCAAAGGAAACTTTGAAGGTGGAACGAGGTAAACCCCACGAGCGAGAAACCCAAATTTGGTAGGGGAAGTGTCTAGCGGGAATGGAACCAACAGACACCATGAATCTATTCATGAGATAGATGATTCTCCATGTTGTGCGAGGTCATTTGGCCGAATGCAGCACATCATGAACAAAACACGGCTTATGCGGTATGTATGGTTGAGCGTTAACTTATTAAGAAAGTCATGGGGTTACTTTAGTAGGCAAGAGGTGTAGACCCATTGCGTTGGTGCAACTCCAGCTAATCCAATAAAAAGTCCAATGAGTAATCGTGAAATGAGTCAGGGCAGGAATGCAGCAGCTCTAAACGATGATCTCTTGTGGGCTTTTTTTGTATTTTATATCGTTATTATGTGAAATATAGTAATTAGTACTTAGAACCTAATCTTATTTTAATTATGACAACATTACGTATGACAAAATACCCTTTACTTTAAATTGAAAACGCTTTTAACAAGACTTATTATTAAGTTGTAAGAAAGAGCTATTCATAAAGATTATTTTTTCATACTGAGAGGAGAATATATATGTCAAAAACAACAGAGGGATCCAAGCCAGATTTTCGCGTGAAAATCCAAAGGTTTGGTAGTTATTTAAGCGGCATGATTATGCCGAACATCGGTGCATTTATTGCATGGGGACTTATTACTGCTTTATTCATTCCAACTGGTTGGCTTCCAAATGAAGATTTAGCTCAACTAGTAGGACCAATGATTACCTATTTACTACCATTATTAATTGGTTACACAGGTGGTAAGATGATTTATGGTGACCGAGGAGGAGTCGTTGGTGCGACTGCAACAATGGGGGTTATCGTAGGATCAGATATTCCAATGTTCCTTGGAGCAATGATTATGGGACCTCTAGCAGGTTACTTAATCAAGAAGGTTGATGCAGTGATTCAACCAAGAGTACGTCAAGGCTTCGAGATGTTAGTAAATAACTTCTCAGCAGGTATTTTAGCAGGGATTTTAACACTTCTTGCATTCTGGACAATTGGACCAGTTGTAGAGGGGTTAAACAATGTATTAGCAGCAGGTGTTGAAGTCATTGTTAATGCAGGTTTACTTCCATTAGCAAGTATTTTCATTGAACCAGCAAAAGTATTATTCTTAAATAATGCAATTAACCACGGGATTTTAAGCCCACTTGGTGCAAAAGAAGCAGCAGATGCTGGTAAGTCAATTCTATTCTTACTTGAAGCAAACCCAGGACCTGGTTTAGGGATCCTATTAGCGTTCATGGTATTCGGAAAAGGTACAGCAAGACAAACATCACCAGGTGCAGCAGTTATTCACTTCTTTGGTGGTATTCACGAAATTTACTTCCCGTATATCTTAATGAAACCAATGTTACTATTAGCAGCAATCGCAGGTGGAATCAGTGGAGTATTCACATTCTCACTATTTAATGTTGGGCTAGTTGCACCACCATCACCAGGTAGTATCTTTGCTCTTATGGCAATGACTCCAAAAGGGGGAGGACATCTAGGCGTATTACTAGGTGTACTTGTAGCAGCAGCTGTATCATTTGCAGTAGCAGCGTTAATTCTAAAAACTGGTAAGCAAGAAGAAGAAACAGATATTGCAGATGCAGCAGCAAAAATGGAAGCAATGAAAGGGAAGAAGAGCTCAGTTTCAGGTACTTTCGAAACGAAAAAAGCAGAATTCGATCCTAAAAACGTAAACAAAATCATCTTTGCTTGTGACGCTGGAATGGGCTCAAGTGCGATGGGTGCTTCCATTCTTAAAAACAAAGCAAAAAAAGCAGGTCTAGTAGATATCGAAATCACAAACAAAGCGATCAATGACATCCCAAGTGATGCTGATATCGTCATTACACACAAAGACCTAACATCACGTGCAAAAGAAAAGCTACCAACAGCTCATCATATCTCAGTTGAGAACTTCTTAAACAGTCCGAAATATGACGAACTAATCGACAGCTTAAAATAATTATTCATCTAAGGCTGGCTCTAATCCAAGAGTCAGCCTTGTTTTAATAAGTAGGAAGATTAAGGCTGGAGTAGGATGAAATGTCCTATTAAGGAAGCCAAAAGGACAAAACAGAGCAGATAGCCAGTTGAAATGTCCAATAGAGGCAGTCAAAAGGACAAAACAGAGCAGAAGGCCCGTTGAACTGTCCAATAGAGACAGCCAAAAGGACAAAACAGGGAGGATGCCCCGTTGAAGTGTCCAATAGAGACAGCCAAAAGGACAAAACAGAGCATATGGCCCGTTGAAGTGTCCAATAGAGACAGTCAAAAGGACAAAACAGAGCAGATAGCCCGTTGAAGTGTCCAATGGGGACAGCCAAAAGGACAAAACAGAGCAGAAGGCCCGTTGAACTGTCCAATAGAGGCAGCCAAAAGGACAAAACAGAGCAGAAGGCCCGTTGAAGTGTCCAATAGAGACCGCTAAAAGGACAAAACAGAGCAGAAGGCCCGTTGAAGTGTCCAATGGAGACATCCAAAAGGACAAAAAAGATGAAATGCCTCGTTGAAGTGTCCAATAGAGACAGCCAAAAGGACAAAATAGAGCAGAAGGCCCGTTGAACTGTCCAATGGAGACAGTCAAAAGGACAAAATAGAGCAGATAGCCCGTTGAACTGTCCAATGGAGACAGCCAAAAGGACAAACCAGGGAGGATGTTCCGTTGAAGTGTCCAATGGAGACAGCCAAAAGGACAAAACAGGGAGGATGCCCCGTTGAACTGTCCAATGGAGATATTCAAAAGGACAAAATAGAGCAGATAGCCCATCAAATTGTCCAATAGACATATTCAAAAAGACAATAAACAGATAATCATCAGTCGATTTGTCCTTTAAGACAAAAAAGCAGTACATGAAAGAGAATAATCAAATTATGGCAACAACGATGATGACGAAAATGTAACTTTCTTTTGTTGAGATAGCTTGTCAAAGGGGTTATCATTATACACAAAAGAAAGAACATTTCATATTTGTCATCATCTTTGCTCATAATATGACTTGATATAGAGCCATAAAAAGTGGAGTGGATGCTATGTATATTTCTGCCAGGGAACGGAAGATTTTAGAGCTTTTACTAGCGAGAAATGAAGAAACAACAGTGAAGGATCTAGCTAATGAGCTTCAAGTAAGTTCCCGCACCGTCCACCGTGATCTAAAAGGGGTGGAGGAAATCCTAAAGGAATACGATCTTGGACTTAACAAAAAGTCTGGAATCGGAATCCAAATGATAGGTGATGATGAGACGAAGGAAAAGCTAAAGCTATTCTTATTTAATTTATCTCATTCTGAATATACACCTGAGGAACGTCAAACCATTATTCTATCAGAACTACTCGATTCAACTGAGCCAGTGAAATTAATGTCATTAGCGAATGATCTCAATGTCACGATTGCTACAATCAGTAATGACCTTAATAAAGTGGAAGAGCGACTAGCTGCATTCCAGCTCCATCTGTTAAGAAAAAGAGGATATGGTGTTGAAATAACAGGTTCAGAATCTGCGAAAAGAAAAGCAATGAGCAAGCACATCATCGAAAATATTGACGAGTATGAATTAATTTCAATGATCAAAGAAACAATTCAAAAGAAGTCGTCACAGGCAATCGATACGATTACTGATCGATTACTTGGTTTGGTTGATAAGAAGAAGCTACTGATTATAGAAAGACAAATTGATCAGATTAAGGATGATCTCCCTTATTCCATTGCAGATAGTGCCTACATTGGGCTTGTCGTTCATTTGGCGCTTGCACTTGAACGCATTCAACAAGGCGAAGACATTAATTTTGATTCGGATTATTTACAAAGCCTAAAGGATACTAAAGAGTACAAGGTTGCAGAAAAGATTGTTGTGGGCTTAGAAGATATCTTTCGGATCAACATTTCACATGGAGAGATTGGGTATATCACGATGCATTTAATGGGAGCAAAACACCGTAATGATCATGAAGACCTATTAGAGGATACAAGCCTTCATGTTGGAATGCTCGCACAGAAATTAATTCGTTTTGTCAGTGATGAAATTGAAACCGATTTAACGAAGAATATTTCACTGTTCCAAGGACTAGTTGCCCATCTAAGACCAGCGCTATATCGGTTAAAACAAAATATGGGAATCTCTAATCCCCTACTGACTAGAATTGAGCAGGACTATCATGACATATTTTCAGTTTTGGAAAAAGGGGTACAAGAAATTTTTCCGGATTTACATGTACCGAAAGAAGAAATTGGCTATTTGGTCATGCACTTTGCATCAGCCCTTTTAAACAAAGACCAGCATCAAGAGTTAAAAACCCTTGTTGTTTGTTCAAGCGGAATTGGTACATCAAAGATCCTTTCTACGAAGCTTCAGCAGCAAATCGCTGGGTTACAAACAGTGAACGCATCTTTATTTGATTTAGATGACATCGATATCAATGAATTTGATGCCATCATTTCAACGATCCCACTTAAGGACTTCACAGAGGATTACTTAGTTGTAAGTCCTTTATTGTCTGCTGATGAGGTTGATAAAGTTAAACGATTTTTATTAGGGAAAAATAAGCCTATACGTAAAAGTAATCAACAAGAAACAATGGCTAAGTTACCTGGTAAAACTGGAGATTTTCTTCAACATATTCGCAAAATGAAAAATGTATCAACCGCGATCTATCAAATTTTAAATGGTTTTTCTTTTACTAGAATCGAGGAATCGCAATCCGTAGAGTCGATTTTAACGAGCTCATGTGAAGAGTTACTTGCTAATGGCATCATCAGTGGTGATGCACGAGAGGTTCTCTCTGATTTGCTGCAAAGAGAAGAGATTGGCGGTTTGGGGATTCCAGGTACTTCACTTGCCTTGTATCATACAAAAAGCAGGAAAGTACTTGAGCCAAGCTTTACCATCACAAGACTTAAGAATCCAATTGAGGTAAAGGCAATGGATGGTTCTCAAGTAGATATGAACACAGTCCTATTGATGCTTTCACCAGTGGAAAATCAAGAGGAAACCTTAGAAATACTAAGTGCCATCAGCTCCCTCATCATCCGAGATGAACAGTCGATTAAACAGTTCGAATCTGGGGAAGAACAAGAGATAGTCAATCTTTTAACAACAGAATTAAAGTCCATCTATGAACAAACATTAACCCATTAAGGAGTGTCTAACAATGACAAAGGAAATTTTAACAACAAATAATATCGTATTAAATGCTAGCTTTTCAAACAAAGAGGAAGCGATCAGAAGTACTGGCCAAATTCTAGTAGAAAAAGGCTATGTTGCAGCTGGTTATATTGAGAAAATGTTAGAACGTGAAGAGCTAACTTCTACATATATGGGGAACTACGTAGCGATCCCACATGGTACTGAGGATGCGAAGAAAGAGGTACTATCTTCAGGGCTTTCAATCATCCAAGTACCTGGTGGAGTTGATTTCGGTAACGGGAATATTGTGAAGGTATTAATCGGAATCGCTGGGAAAGACGGAGAGCACTTAGATATCCTGTCACAAATTGCGATTGTATGCTCAGAGGAAGAAAATATTGAGAAAATTGTTTCAGCAACATCAGCAGAAGAGATCATTAGTCTTTTTGATGAGGTGAACTAAATGTTAGCTGTCCATTTTGGAGCGGGGAATATTGGAAGAGGCTTTATCGGTAGTCTATTATCAAAAGCGGGCTATGAAGTATGCTTTGTTGATGTAAATGAGGAAATCGTCAATTTATTAAATGAAAAGCATGAATATCGCGTGGTTCTTGCTGATGAAAATAGTCAGGAAGAAATCGTAACAAATGTAAGAGGAATTAACAGTATTCAAAACCCAGAAGAAGTAGTGAACGCGATTGCGACTGCTGATCTAGTAACAACAGCAGTTGGACCGAACATTCTTGCCATCATTTCAGGCTCGATTGCTAAAGGACTAAAAAAGAGAATCGAACAAACTGACAAACCCTTAAATGTGATTGCTTGTGAAAATATGATTGGTGGAAGTGCATTTCTGAAGGAGAAGGTATACGAACAACTGACTGACACAGAAAAGCAGCAGTTTGATAATCAATTTGCTTTCCCTAATGCAGCGGTTGACCGAATTGTTCCAAACCAAACAAACGAAGACAAGCTGATGGTATCTGTTGAACCGTTTTTTGAATGGGTCGTAGATCGTTCAAAAATGATTGGTGATGTTCCAGTGATTGATGGAGTCACATTTGTTGAAGACTTAGCTCCATTTATCGAAAGAAAGCTATTTACGGTAAATACAGGTCACGCAGCAGCAGCTTATTTAGGCTATCAAGCTGGCTTAGAAACCATTAAGGATGCGATGGAGCGTCCTGAAGTGTTACAGGCGGTTAAGGACACGTTAAAGGAAACAGGAACGGTTCTCGTCAATAAATATGACTTTAATTATGATGAGCATATGAAGTATGTGGCAAAAATTGTTGGTAGATTTACAAATCCATTCATCAACGATGAAATCCCTCGTGTAGCCAGAGGTCCACTACGTAAGCTAGGACCAAATGATCGTTTAATCAGTCCGGCTACTCAATTTTATGCGCATGTTGAAGGTCAGCCTGTTCATTTAGCGAAAGTTATTGCAGCTGCGCTAAAATATGATTTCCCACAGGATGAGGAAGCCGTTGCACTACAAGCAAAAGTGAAAGAACTAGGTTATGAAAAAGCAATTTATGACGTATGTGGACTTGAACAAGGGCATCCACTTGTTAAACTTATTTTAGAGGAATTAAATAAATAGCTAGTAGAAGAAGACTTGCCAAGAGTGGTAAGTCTTTTTTTATTGCAATCAAGGAAGGGAAATTGGTAGAGGATACAGAATAAGTATGAATCGACAAAATTTTTAGAAAAAGGGGAATGAGACATGAAGGAAGAGTACAAAAAGGATACAATGGTCCTGCATGCGGATCATGAATGGGGTGTGAAAGACGGTACGGTAGCACCTGCGATTTACTATACCTCGACGTTTCCTGCAAATGACGCTGCAGAGTTTGCCGATATGGCAAGTAGACCTCTTCATCCACAATACTATACTCGTTACGGGAATCCAGTCCATGAAAGAGTGAAGGCTATTATGGCCGAGCTAGAAGGAACAGAAACGGCATTGGTTACTGGGTCTGGAATGGGGGCGATTGCGACAACCCTTTTGTCATTAGTGTCAGCGGGTGATCATGTCATAGCCCAAACAAGACATTATATGAGCACAACGAAAATCATGGACGATATGCTCCCACGATTTGGGGTAGAGGTAACGATTGTAGAACAAACAGATTTGGCTGCATTTGAGCAAGCGATAAAGCCAAACACAAAGCTAATCATGCTTGAAACACCAGCAAACCCAACATTAGTGTTGACAGATTTGGAAGCTGTTGCGACGTTAGCTAAATCACATGGGATCGTTCTCGTGGCAGATAACACGTTTGCGTCACCGCTAAATCAACGTCCTCATGACCTAGGAGTGGATGTGGTTGTACACAGTGCTACGAAATATTTAGGGGGGCATAGTGATATTACAGCGGGTGTAATTTGTACAAGTCATGAGTTGGCAGAGAGGATTTGGGACACCCACACATCGATAGGATCTGTCCTGTCTCCCATGGATGCTTGGTTATTATTACGTGGCTTACGAACCTTACCAGTAAGAATAGAACGAATTAATTCGAATGCGTTAGCTTTGGCAGAATTTCTTGAGAATCAACCTGAGATTGAACAAGTGTTTTACCCTGGGTTAGTGAGTCACCCTCAGCATGAACTGGCTCTCAAGCAGATGAAAGGCTTCGGTGCAGTCATCGCATTTGCGATTAAAGGGGATTACGCAGCGACTCAGAGATTTGTGAGTGCCTTGAATCTCTCAATCAATGCAGTAAGTCTAGGTGGGGTAGAGTCCTTAGTCATCCATACTGCCGCGATGTGGGAGGGGGCTTTAAATGAAGAGCAAATGAAGACGGCTGGAATTCCGGCTAACTTTGTGCGTTACTCAGTAGGACTAGAGCATATTGAAGATTTGAAGGCCGATGTGTTACAGGCGTTGAAGGAGATATAAACTCGAGTTGCTGGATCAACAATCGAACGAATAAAAAGGCATGCCACTACTCCTAGTGACATGCCAAATGGAGTCTTATTTTTTAGGTGAAAGTCCATGCATTAAAAAGTGTACCGTTCGTTCGATTTCCTCTTCATCGTTCCACTGTGCCTCTGGAACAATAATGTATCTTGCGATGATGTAACCGAACACAGTCGAACCGGTAAAACGAATGACACTATACGGAGGCATTTCAATGATTTGACCCTTTACTTGATAATGCTTAACTAATTGTTCGAGCTTCGCAAATACTTTTAGAGCGACATGCTCTTTGAATTGTTCACGTAATTCAGGTTGAAAGGGAATTTCCTGAATTAAGATTCGAAAGAGTGGCATGTTTTGTTGAAGGAACTTCATACGATTTACAATCATCGCTCGGATAAAATCCTCGAAGCTTTCATATTCTTGATTTAATACTTTATTAAGATCTTTAATGACAAAGGGAGCGATAAATTTAGCCATGACTGGAGCCACAATAGATAAGAGCAGCTCTTTTTTTGTTTTATAATGTCTAAAGATCGTCCCCTCTGCCACACCAGCTTTTCTAGCAATCTCACTAGTTGAGGTCGAAGCATAGCCTTTCTCAGCAAAAAAACCAACAGCAGCTGCAAGAATTTTCTTTTGTTTATCTGTTAATTCATCGTCCTGATCAAATAAGTCGTCAATTATTTTCTCATCCTCTAGCATGATATACTCCTTTTACCCATTATTAACCCGTAGTTTATAGTAAAAAGTAGACTATGTCGATGTTATATTTTTCGGTATCTTCGTAAGGCAACGACATTCAACACCATGAATAGAAGGGAAAAACCTAACAAAATAAGTAGATTCAAGTAAATCTCACCGAAGCCATATCCTCTCACCATTACATCTCGTAACGCATCAGCTGCGTAGTAAAGGGGAGTAAATGGCGCAATCCAGCTTAACCATTCCGAAATGGTATCCAAATTAAATAACCCAGAGAAGAAAATTTGTGGCACGACAACAATCGGGATAAATTGAATCATTTGAAGCTCATTATTTGCAAAGGCTGATAGTAAAATGCCTAATGTCAGCGCACATAGAGATAGAAATAGAGTGATTAACAATACATACCCAAACATACCCTCCATCAGCATGCCAAGGACATAAATGGCATAGGCGGCAATAATGGTCGCTTGAACCATCGTGAATAATCCGAAGCCGAGAACATATCCAATAACAATTTCCCATTTGCGTAAAGGACTAGCTAGCAATCTCTCAAGTGTTCCAGTCGTTCGTTCACGTAAAAATGAAACCCCTGCAATTAAAAACACAAAGAAGAATACAAAGAAGCCAAGGAGCACGGGTCCGAAATAATCAAACTGACCCATTTCACTAGAACCATGCAAGTATTGAATCGGGAAATCTATGGCAATACCGTCATTTTGCAAGGCTGACAAGGACGTTTTTATCCATCCTGCAGTTACGCCATTGACACTTGGATCACTACCTTCAAGATAGATACTTGGTGGCATCTGTGCAAAATCAATATAGCCATCGAGGAAGGCAGCTGCTAATTGCTCTAGTGCTTCATCAGAATGTGAAAACTCAATCAATTCGACTTGATCGTTATCAAGTTGATTTAAAACAGACTCTGGTGCTTGAACAATCCCAATAGTAGGAATATAGTCATCGCCGTTAAATACTAAGTGAAGCATTGTTATAACAAGAATGGGTGCAAAAATCAGCAATCCCATCGTCCGTTTGTCACGAATAATTTGTCGTAAGATCCGAATCGCTAATGCTTTAATTCGCATGATGAGCACCTCCGTAGAATAGAAAGACATCTTCAATGGAGGCTGTTTCTGTTTGTTGCTTTAACTCATCAGGGGTACCTACTGCAATCAATGAGCCAACACGAATAAGCCCTAATCGATCACATTTTTCAGCCTCATCCATGACATGGGTTGTAATAATAATCGTTGTTCCCTTCTTTTTTAAATCGTAAAATGCCTCCCAAATGCTTTTCCGTAAAACAGGGTCAATCCCAACAGTAGGTTCGTCAAGAATTAATAATTCAGGCTGATGAAGAAGGGAAATCGCTAATGAAAGCCTTCGCTTCATTCCGCCTGAATAGGAGGAAACAAGCTTATTCACATGCTCTGACAGTTGAACCATCTGCATGACTTCATCTATTCGTTGTTTCTGTTTCTTTCCGTGAAGACCATAGAGTAATGCAAAAAACTCGAGGTTTTCCTTTGCAGTCAATTCACCGTAAAGGGCATCAGATTGCGCCATATAGCCGATGCGTTCGATTAATTGTAATGAAGGCAATTTCTCGTGAAAGAGATAGGCCGCACCTTTTGAAGGAATGTCTAATCCTACTAGGTTTTTAACTAAGGTTGTTTTTCCAGCACCAGATGGACCGAGTAGGCCAAAAATTTCACCTTCATAAATTTCAAGCTCAACCTCTTTTAAAACATGTTGTTTCCCAAATGATTTTGAAACATTTTCAATGGAGACAAGTGCTTTGCTCGTATTCAAGAATCTCAACTCCTAAATATGATATTTTAAAAGTGAGTAATCACTCACTACTTATTTCGATTATACATTAAACAAAGTGAGTAATCACTCATTTTTTTGAAAAATAAGCAATCACCTACCCTACAATTCAACGACATTTATAGTAAAATAATCATTATTGATCAGTAGAAAGGAGCCGGTTGAAATGAACAAAATCTATTTAGATTACAACGCAAGTACACCCATTGCTGAAGAAGTGATTGATGCGATGCTTCCATATTTAAAGAGTGGCTACGGAAATCCTTCATCAACTCATTGGGCAGGGCAAGAGACGAAAGAAGCGATTGTGAAAGCACGACATCAAGTAGCGGATCTTTTGTCATGTGATCCCGAGGAAGTGATTTTTACAAGTGGTGGAAGTGAAGCGAACAATCACGCATTAAAGGGTGTGTTCTTCGCCAAAAGAAATAAAGGAAATCATATTATTACAACAAAAGTTGAGCACCCTGCGATCCTTAATCCATGTAAGTTTCTTGAAACATTAGGAGCAGAGATTACATATGTGGATGTTGATCAATTTGGGAAGGTCAACCCAGAGGATATTGAATGCGCGATTAACGACAAGACCATCTTAATTAGTGTCATGCATGCAAACAATGAGGTTGGAACCATTCAACCAATCAAAGAAATTGCCAAGATTGCCAAGAAATATAACATTACCTTCCACACGGATGCTTCTCAATCAATTGGAAAGATACCGACGAAAGTCGATGAGTTAGGTGTAGACCTTCTAACGATTGCTGGACATAAACTGTATGCACCTAAAGGAGTCGGTGCATTATATATACGAAAAGGAACAAGCATCGATCCGTTCATTCATGGTGCCGGTCATGAGGATGGAAGAAGAGCGGGGACCGAGAATATCCTACAAATCGTTGGTTTAGGTAAGGCATGTGAGCTGGCGATGAATAGTCATAACGATATTTTCACGCTTCGAAATTATTTCTGGGAGGAGCTCCAAAGTCACTTCGGAGACAATGTTATTCTTAACGGAAACATTGATGAGATTTTACCCAATACGCTAAATGTTAGTTTTCTTGGTAAAATTGGACAGGAGCTGTTAGCGCAAACGCCAGAAATTGCCGCATCGACCGGTTCAGCATGTCACTCGGGTAGTGTTCAACTATCGCCTGTGCTAGAAGCTATGCAGGTGAATGAAACAATAGGCAAAGGAACTATTCGCTTCAGTCTAGGCCGCTATACAACAAAAGAAGAAATCGACACAGCTGTTGCGTTGCTTAAAAAAACTATGTAAAAGTATTAAGACCTTAGCAGACTGAATACACGGAGACTCCCGTGGGATAAGTGACCAAAGTGAGACCCCGCAGGAGCTTTTGCGACGAGGAGGCTCACTGGGCATCCCACAGGACGCGGAGTGTATTCAGGCTGCGGGTTTCTACGCTACAATAAAACACATCCATTCCCCTTAAGCAAAAAATGTGACAAATTGAAATAGTTTCATGATAATTGATGCAGACTTATAGTAGGAAGAAACCTTTTTAAGTCCAAATATATGTATTTAAAAGGATGGAATAAATGAAGGTCGTATTAGCAACACCAAATTTTCACCAACCAAGAGGAAACACTGTGACGGTGCAGAGAATCGCTGATAGCCTTGAAGCAAAAGGTATCCAAACCGAGATTGTCTCGATGACTGAAGATTCCTCAGTGACTGCACTTCCGGAGGCAGATCTCATTCATGGGTTCCATGCCTATAAATTCTACACATTTAAAGAAAAGCTTACTCAAAAAATAGATTCGTATATCGTTTCAATTACAGGTACTGACCTTAATCATGATCTATTTAACAAAGATCGCCGTGATGATGTGATTCGTTCATTAACAGAGGCAAAGGCCATCCATGTGTTTAATGAGAAAGCCAAACAAATCTTATGTCATGAGGTCCCAGGAATTGAGGATAAGATTTTCATCATAGCTCAAGGAACGACTGAGTTTCCTACTGTTGAAATCAACGTAAAGAAAGAACCTGGAACATTATTGTTTCTATTACCAGCAGGGATTCGAGTCGTGAAGAATATCCCATTTGCTATCCATATGTTAAAAAATATCTATCAACAGAACCCCTCGATTCGACTCTGGATTATTGGTCCAATCATCGAAGAAGTAGAAGGCAAGCTCGTTCAAGAGTTAGTAGAGGAAAACAAAGAATGGGTGCAATACGTTGGTCCATTTCCACATTCAAGTATGGGAGCCATCTACAGCCAAGGGGATATTGCCTTAAATACGTCTCATTCTGAAGGCCAGCCAGCCGCCATTCTTGAAGCAATGGAGCATCAGCTTCCAGTGCTTGTTTCGAATAATCAAGGGAACTTGAGTATTGTCACGCATGAGGAAACAGGTCTTGTGTATAGCAATGAAAGTGAATTTCTTGATTTTGCTGAACGACTAGTGAATAATAACGAATTAAGGGCGAAAATTGGTAAGCGTGCAAAAGACTATATTATGAACCATCATTCTGGAACATATGAGGTAGATGCATTTATCGATATTTATAAAAACGTTCTTAAATGAGTCAATAAGGAGTGAACATTATGTCAAAAGAAGAAATCATTAAATTAACTTCTTTATCGTCAAAAGGTGGCTGAGGATGCAAAATTGGTCCTGAGGACCTGGCGCAGGTGCTGCGTCATTTACCTAAATCTGTCCCTGATCCAAACTTACTTGTAGGTTTAGATACTTCTGATGATGCAGGAGTATATAAAATAAATGAAGAAACTGCACTTGTTCAAACATTGGACTTCTTTACACCGATTGTGGATGATCCATATATGTTTGGTCAAATTGCAGCAGCGAATTCACTTAGTGATGTCTATGCCATGGGAGGCAAACCAATTACGGTTATGAACATTGTTGGGTTCCCAATTAACACACTTGATAAGAGTGTATTAGCTGATATACTTCGTGGTGGTGCAGACAAAGTAAGAGAGTCTGGTGCCGTATTAGTTGGTGGTCATTCAATTGATGATAATGAACCAAAGTTCGGTCTTTCTGTTACTGGTCTTGTTCATCCTGAGCGAGTACGTGCCAATGTTGGTGCTAAGCCTGGTGACCGACTTATTTTAACAAAACCAATTGGTGTAGGGATTCTGACTACAGCGATTAAGCGTGACCTGCTATCAAAAGAAAGCATAGATGAGGTCATGACTGTAATGGCAACACTAAACAAATATGCAGCTGAAGCGATGGAAGAGTTTGATGTGACGGCGTGTACAGATATTACTGGCTTTGGCTTACTTGGTCATACATTAGAAATGGCTGAAGGAAGCAATGTTGGAATTACTGTGAACAGCAAGGATGTGCCGATTTTAGCAGGAACGAGAGAGCTTGCTGAACAAGGGATTATTCCTGGTGGAACGAAGAAGAATCACAAATGGATTGCTGATCGCGTTGACTATGATCAACATGTCGATGCAGTCGATCAAATGATTCTTTGTGATGCAGTAACTTCTGGCGGACTCCTCATTTCTGTTTCTGAAGCAGATGCTGAACGTTTCCAACAAGCACTTCTTGAGAAGGATGTAACATCTTCGATCATTGGTGTTGTAACAAATGAATCACCTGGTCGAATCAAAGTTATCTAAAAGGGCTCGAGTTTGAGTCCTTTTTAAAATAGGAGGTCATACTAATGAAAAAATACTTAATGTTACTACTAGCAAGTTGTTTTCTTTTCGTTTTAGCTGCATGTGGAGCATCTGATGATGGTAATCAGTCAGAAGGTGCAAATGAACAAGCAGAAGAATTTACGATTGGGGTTATCCCTTCTCAAACAGAAGGTTCAATGGAAGCAGCAATGGAAGAGCTGCAAGCGATTTTAACAGAAGAATTAGATCGTCCTGTCAAAGTAGATGTGTATCCTGATTACAATGGGGTCGTGGAAGCCATGAATTATGACAAAATCGATATGGCTTATTTTGGACCATTAACATATGTCGTTGCACACGCTAACAGTGGAGCAAAAGCGATTATTACACAATTAATTAATGGCGAGCCATTTTACCATTCATATATTATTACTCATGTCGATAGTCCATGGAATTCAATTGAAGAGTTATTAGCGGATTCTAAAGATGTTGATTTTGCATTCGGTGATATCAATTCCACTTCTGGTTCATTAATTCCTTCCATTGAATTACAGGACCGTGGGGTATTTGTATCAGAGGATGAGCATGAATTTAAAACAGTACGTTATACAGGTTCTCATGATGCAACAGCGCTAGCAATTCAAAACAAACAAGTAACTGCTGGTGCGATTGATAGTGCGATTTACAATCAATTAGTTGAATCAGGAAAAGTAGATGGTGAACAAATCAAAACGATTTGGGAGTCAGAGCCATTGTTCCAATATCCTTGGGCGGTTCATGCTGACACAGATAATGAAACAATCGAAAAGCTACAAGCAGCATTTATAGCAATCAAAGATCCAGTTGTTCTTGATGCATTTGGAGCATCTGGCTTTACGGAAGCGACTGATGAGGATTATGAAAGTATCCGAGATGCAGCAATTAAAGAAGGTATTATCAACGAATAGAGCTGATGATGGTGTGGTTTAAAAAGCGTCAAATTTTCACAGTTATACTTTTAGTTATTTTTATAGCTTATAGCATGAAGTTAACTGAATTTGATTTAACAAAGTTTAGAGACTATCGAAATATGCTTGATTTTCTCACTCATTGGTTCCCGATGAACACCGAAAATCTCCCACGAATCATTCAAGCAAGTATTGAGACATTAGCGATGGCGTTTTTAGGAAGCTTCTTGGGCTTGATTATTGGTATACCGATTAGTTTTATTGCCGCGCGAAATACGGCTCCTTCGGGGATCTTGTATCATGTTTCAAGAACGCTTCTAAGCTTTGTTAGATCGATTCCAGAAATTGTCTTTGGTCTTATTTTATTAACAGCACTTGGTCTTGGTCCTTTCCCAGCAGTGCTTGCGATAATGTTTCATAATATTGGTGTACTAGGAAAGCTCATTTCAGAGTTGATTGAGGCAGCAGATCCTGGACCTCAAGAGGCAATGAAGGCGGTCGGTTCCAAAAAATGGTTCGGTGCGATTTTTAGCATCATTCCACAAATTTGGCCAAATGTACTTTCAAGCTATTTTTATCGATTTGAGGTTGCGATTAGAACCTCACTAATTCTTGGTTTTATCGGTGGCGGAGGGATTGGTCAAAGGCTATTCAATGATTTCAAGACCTTCCACTACTCCTCGGTTTCTCTTGATGTACTGGTTATTATGATTATGGTTATCCTAGTAGACTTATTAGGAAGCTATATTAGAAACAGAGTCATATAATGATTAGAACCCTAGCAGACTGAATACACGGAGACTCCTGCGGGATCAGTGGCCCAAAGTGAGACCCCGCAGGAGCTAGCGACGAGGAGGCTCGCCGGGACGCCCCGCCGGACGCGGAGTGTATTCAGGCTGCGGAATTTAAAGCCACTAACGTATATATTATTATTATCATTTCTTCTAAGAAAATCTAGAAGGAGGTGACAGAGATGCTTGAAATTAAGGATTTATCGGTTCGATATAAGGACAGTAAAACCAATGCATTGACATCAGTTAACCTGACATTTAAAAAAGAAGAATTTATTTGTATTCTTGGAAAAAGTGGTGCTGGGAAATCAACGTTAATTCGTTGTATCAATGGTCTGCAAAAACCAACGAATGGTGAAATCTTCTGGAAAGGTGAACCATTGTCAACAAAAAATGAAGAACAACTAAGACTCGTTCGAAGAGAAATGGGCATGATTTTTCAGCATTTCAATCTAATTCCGCGCCTTACTGTCATCCAAAATGTCTTAACCGGTCTGTTTGGTTATCGGAATTCATTCAAAAACCTGATTGGATGGTATAGCAGTGATGAAATAAAGGAAGCCAAACAAGTCATGTCAGATGTTGGTTTAGCGGAATTTATGGATCGCCGTGTTGAGCACTTAAGTGGAGGTCAGAAGCAAAGAGTAGGAATTGCGCGAGCGATTGTTCAACATCCGAAAGTATTGCTTGGTGATGAGCCAGTAGCAAGTCTCGATCCTGGAACATCTAATCATGTGTTTACATTGATAAAAGAAATGCATCTTCGTCACCAGCTCTTAACAATCATTAATGTTCACGATGTGGCACTAGCAAAACGTTATGCGACAAGGATTATTGCATTAAAGGATGGCAAAGTGCTGTTTGATGGCAAGCCAGAAGCATTTACAGATAAAGAATATCACGAGGTGTATGAAGCTCAGATGGATAAAAGTCTGACATACATCACATAAGGGACAGGAGTGCATGTTCATGATTAAATCTCCATGAGTGTGTGGCCAAACACAGGTCGTGTACGACTCTGACGATAAAAATGTTTTAACAACAGTCAAAAAAGACAGTGGTAAAACGGTCTATTTAACGATCGATGATGGTCCAAGTCGAATTCTACCACAAATGCTAGATGTGTTACGGGATGAGAACGTACCAGCGCTATTTTTCTGGCAATCACGATTATTATATGAAAAGCGTCCATGGAAACGGGTGCTAGACGAAGGGCATATGATCGGAAGCCACTCAACGAAGCATCTCAATTTAGCGAATCTTTCATATGAGCAGCAATTTCACGATATTCAACATAGTGTGAAGAAAATTGAGCAAGTAACAGGGACAAAGGTGAAATATTTCCGTCCTCCATTTGGGCAATATAATCAGGATACGATTGCTGTGACGAATGAATTACAGCTTACCCCTGTGATGTGGAGAATTGCTTCTGTCGATTGGGAGCATAAGAATGACCCACATGAAATTATTAATCACGTGACTAGTCATTTAGAAGATGGGGCTATTATTCTTATTCATGAATTACATCAAACACTCGAAATCCTTCCTGATCTTATTAAGGAAGTGAGAGCGAGGGGCTACAATTTTTCGAAGCTTTTTTAACGTTTTTTTCATGTCTGCTAAAAATCTCATGTTCAATTCGATCAAATAAAATAAATACAAACAACTAAGATGCTTAGTATCACTTGATGAATCTTTATTTTTTCGAACATGCTTCGACTAAATAGTGTAGAAGTGATCCTAGGCATTTTTTGTTTCAAGCTAGACGTAAACATCAGGAGGGACAAGATGAAATTAAGTGTGTTAGATCAATCTGTTATTCGTATGGGCAGTACTGCTACCGATGCTTTTCGTGATACCGTTCAATTGGCAAAAAGGACAGAAGAGCTTGGATATACGAGGTTTTGGGTAGCAGAGCATCATAATACAAATGGGATTGCAGGTTCATCACCTGAGGTGCTCATTTCACATATTGCATCACATACTAAAAGCATTCGAGTTGGCTCAGGAGGAGTACTGCTTCCGCAATACAGTCCATTTAAAGTTGCCGAAAATTTCAGGGTGCTTGAAGCGATTTTCCCCAATCGGATTGATTTAGGTGTTGGACGATCACCTGGAGGTTCACCGATGACAAGATTGGCATTAACAGATGGTGTCACAAAAAGCTTGAATGAATTTCCAAGGCAAATACAGAAGCTTAATCGCTATCTATATGAGGTTGACGCTAGTGATGAAGTGAAAGCAACTCCAATCATTGATTCAAATCCAGAGCTATGGATAGTAGGAATCACACATCGCGGAGCAAGAGTAGCAGCTGAGAATGGAACGGCTTTTACTTATGGACATTTCATCACTCCTGAAAATGGTCAGAGGTCATTAGAAGATTATCGAGCGCTTTTTCAACCATCAGCAGCTTTAAAGAAACCTAAGACAAATGTGTGTATTTTTGTTGTCTGTGCACCTACACAGGAGCAGGCGGAGGAAATAGCACTTAGCCAAGACCTTTGGCTTCTTTCCGTTGGAGGAAATCGGATTGATTTACGAATTCCATCGATTGAAGAAGCAAAAAAAAGGTTCTTATCAAAGGAAGAACAAGCTATAATCAAAGAAAATAGAAAGCGAATGGTGATTGGGACGCCTGATAGGGTGAGGGATGAGTTACTTCGACTAAGTGAACTTTATCAAAATGATGAGTTTATGGTCATTACGAATATTTATGACTTCGAAGACAAAGTGCGATCCTATGAGCTTTTAGCAGACATGTTTTTATAAGTGAGGAAGGTGAGAGTTTTTGACGCTACATATAAAGGGACTATCGATTGGGGAGGGTGCGCCTAAAATCTGTGTGCCACTGGTTGGGCGTACAAGCGAAGAATTAATTGAGGAAGCTATTGAATTACAGAACCTTGACTTTGACCTTGTTGAATGGCGAGTAGATTTCTTTCAACATGTAGATGATGTCGACCGAGTGACCTCAGCACTTCACGAAATCCGTAAGATTCTAATAGACAAGCCACTTGTTTTTACCTTTCGAAGTGCAAAAGAGGGAGGAGAAAGGGAAATTAGTGCCCGTTCCTATTTCGAGTTAAACAAAGCAATCGCTGAAACCAAATTGGTAGATATGATCGATGTAGAGTTGTTTACTGAAGAGGCGATGGTGAAGGAATTAGTTGAAATCGCACACGTAAACAATGTCTATGTCATTATTTCAAATCATGATTTTCAACAAACACCATCCAAAGAAGAGATTATTTCAAGACTGCGAAAAGCGCAGGACATAGGTGGGGATGTACCGAAGATTGCCGTCATGCCACAAACAGAGCGAGATGTTTTGACCTTACTTGATGCAACCTTAACGATGAAAGAACAATATGCAGACCGACCAATTATTACAATGTCCATGGCTGGCAAAGGAGTCATTAGCCGCCTGTCAGGAGAAATCTTTGGATCTGCCGTCACATTTGGAGCAGCCAAGAAACCCTCTGCTCCAGGACAAGTAGAAGTGTCTGAGTTACGAAATGTCTTAACTCTATTACATAAAAGTTTATAGAAAATAATTGAAAGGAGCCAAATGGGTTCCTTTTTTATTTGGGCTGATTTCACAAAGAGTGTTTCAGGCAAAAAATATTGAAAGTGATGTAACTAGCAGCTTGAATACACGTAGACTCCCGTGGGATGCGTGACTAAAGTGAGACCCCACGGAGCATTGCGACGAGGAGGCTCACCAGTCACCCCACAGGACGCGGAGTGTATTCAGGCTGCGGCTTTTAAAGCAACAATTAGATACGAAATCAAACTTGTATTACAAAGAGTTACAATTTTTGCGCTTGTTTAACATACATACAAACTTTTTTAAGATACTAAAAAAGAAGACTCGAGTCTATCAAGTAGGTTATTATAAAACCTAGATGTAAAATTTGAATAATATTTGAACTTATTCCTAATATGACATTTTGTATTATAACTGTAATATTTCGATAACAATTTTGTCTTATTATGATGATATACTACTAATTGTGGAAAAACTTAGATTATTTTCGGAAAATATGCAATAATAGACAAGGAAACGGATTCATAGATTAATAGATGTTTTGATAGATTACATAAAAAGACCAATAAATGAAAAAAGAAATTGACATAATACTAGGGAAAGTAGGGGGAAGTGTGTTCAAGAAGAAATTGATCGTACTAAACACAGTAATCGTTCTCGGTTTAAGTTCATTTACAATCCCAGCAGTCTATGCAGAAACTGCTACAGAAATTAAGGAAGAGCGGAAGGCGATTCAGGCTGAGCTTAATGAAGCTGTTAAAGAACTAACAAAGATTCAAGTGGAATTAGATCAGCTAAATGAGCAATTTCAAAAAGTAGAGAAAGCAATCGCAGATAATAACAAAATGATCTCGGATACTAAGAAAGAGATTAAAGCAGCTGAGCTTGAAATCAAAGAATTAGAAGAAGAAATGGCAATTCTTCAAGAAAACATCGATCAACGTTTCAATATTCTAAAGGAACGTGCAGTGACACTTCAGCAATCTGGAGGAAGTGTTAGTTACCTAGAAGTATTAGCTGGATCAACTAGCTTCAATGATTTCATTGATCGTGTCTTCGCAGTTGTAACCATTGCTCAGTCAGATGCTGATCTTTTGAATCAACAAAAAGCAGATCAAGAGGAGCTGCAAGAAAAACAGACCGTGGTCGAGAAAAAGCTTGGAGATTTAACGAACAAAAAAGTTGAACTAGAAGGAATGCAGGAGCAGATTCTAGAACAGAAAAAGAATAATGATAAGCTAAAGAAGGATCTTAAAGCAAAAGAAAAAGAGAGCCAAAGCTTCATGGCTGAGTTACAGGCAAAGGATCGTGAGCTTGCAAACAAAGCACTAAGCATTCAACAAAGTCAAAGAAATGTGGCTAATAGTACAGCACAGGTGTCTGGTGGGTCAGCAAATGACCAGAATACTAGCTCATCTAAAGTAACGAATGTGACAACGAGTGAAAAAGTAAATGGTGTTTTCTCAAATAGTAGCTCTAGTGGAAATAAGAGCTTAAACGAAGCGATTGCAGATTCATATAAGTACATAGGAAACTCTGTGTATGTCTTTGCTGGTGGAAGAAATGCATATGATATTGCGAATGGTCGCTTTGATTGCTCAGGATTTGTCTCTTATGTATTTTCTCAAGCAGGAATCAGAGTTGGAGGAAGTACGGATTCATTGAAGTATGCAGGCAAACAGGTATCTACAAGTGATATGCGATATGGAGATCTTGTCTTTTTTGATACATATAAAAGAGATGGTCATGTAGGTATTTATGTAGGTAACGGGAAGTTTATCGGCTCCCAAAACTCAACAGGAGTTGCGATTGCTGATATGACTTCTGGCTATTGGAAACAAAAATTTAACGGACGAGTAGTTCGTGTTCAGTAATAGAAAGTGTCCCATGGAAATGGGGCATTTTTTTATGAGGTTTTCAGCATGTTTTTCATTGAGTTAATTGATCTAAGAGTGGAAAGAAATATCTAGCAGCCTGAATGCACGTAGACTCCTGCGGGATACGTGACCAAAAGTGAGACCCCGCAGGAACGCAGTGACGAGGAGGCTCACCTGGCACCCGCCGGACGCGGAGTGTATTTAGGCTGCGGAATTAAATGTAATATAATAATAAGGCAAAAGCTAATTAATATAGTGCAAGCAAATAACTTTATTCTTTTTTGATTATGAAATATATTTAAAGTTATGTTTCATAATAAAGAGGTAACAATGTAGTATGTTGTTTGAAGACAAGGGGGAGTATTAATGAATGCATCAGGTAGTGCTGTAGGGCAAATTGATGTAAAAAATATAAAGCGTGCACCGATCATGATTTCGTTAATCATTGGTGCGTTTTTTGCGATTTTAAATGAAACGTTATTAAATGTCGCATTCACTGATTTAATTAGCGAGTTTCAGGTTGAGGCTTCCACAATTCAATGGCTAGCAACTGGCTTTATGTTAGTTGTAGGTATTCTAGTACCGGTAACAGCCTTGCTTACGGGGTGGTTCACAACGAGACAAATGTTTATCGGTGCGATGGTCGTGTTTACAATTGGTACAATCATTTGTGGAATCGCACCAAACTTTTCAACATTACTGATTGGGCGTCTGATTCAAGCTGGTGGTACTGGCTTGTTAATGCCAGTCATGATGAATACAATCCTATTAATTTATCCACCACACAAACGTGGGGGAGCAATGGGAACGATCGGATTAGTTATTATGTTTGCACCAGCAATTGGGCCAACACTTTCAGGAGTTATTCTTGAAGCACTTAATTGGCGTTGGTTATTTTTCATTGTATTACCATTTGCTATCTTTTCAATCGTCTTTGCAAGTATTTATTTAAAGAACGTATCTGAGGTGACGAAGCCAAAGGTTGATTATATCTCAGTTATCTTATCAACATTAGGATTTGGTGGAATTGTCTTTGGTTTTAGTAGTGCGGGAGAGGGAAGTGCTGGATGGACTCACCCTGAAGTCTACATAGCGGTCATTGTCGGGATTGTTTCATTGATTCTATTTGTCATACGACAACTGAAATTAGAAGAACCAATGCTTGATGTTCGAGTATTTAAGTATCCGATGTTTGCGATAACGGCTGTTTTACTTATTATTACAATGATGGCATTATTCTCTACCATCATTCTCTTACCAATGCTATTGAGAAGTGGGTTAGCATTTACAGCCTTTATGACAGGGCTTGCGCTGCTACCTGGCGGACTGATTAATGGTTTAATATCTCCAATTACAGGTCGCCTTTTTGATAAATTTGGACCAAGAAAGCTTGTTATTCCGGGAACAATTATATTAGTCATTATTATGTGGTTCTTTTCGAATGTATCAAAAGATACGTCAATCTTCACATTTATCGTGTTACACACTTCCTTATCAATTGGAATTGCGATGATCATGATGCCAACTCAAACGAATGCGTTAAATGAGCTGACTAGAAAACACTATTCACATGGTACAGCCATTCTAAATACATTACAACAAGTCGCAGCTGCGATTGGAGTTGCTCTCTTTATTAGCATCATGTCTTCGGGGCAATCTAGATATTTAAGTGGTGTAAGTGACCCATCATCTGCTGATGAGGTAGCAAATTCAATGATTGCAGGTGTACAAACAGCCTTTACGGTTGGCTTAGTATTTGCCGTCATTGGCTTGATTCTAGCTCTCTTCATTAAGAGAACAGTCGCTCCAGATTATGAAGAAAGCGAACCAGTTCAGAAACCATTACATTAAGATGAAGATTCCCTATAAGGGGGTCTTTTTTTTGCGCATTTAATAGCTTAGACAAGTTTTGTTAATAGTTTGTTCATATTTACAGGGTAAGATTAAACGTATGTTAATGATAGAAGGGAAGTATATGATGCTAAAAGAGTTAAGGAAACGGAAAGTATATTTATCGATTATCACAGTGCTTGTAATTGGAATCATTGTGAGTGCATTTTTTATGAAAAGAGAGGTTGTAGCAAGCGTTGCTGGTTCTTCCATCACAAAGGCTGAACTATCAGCTGAATTGCTAGAGCAGTATGGGAGCACCGTTCTAGATACGATGATTACAACTAAATTAATTGAGCTTGAGGCAGAAAAACAAAAAATAACAGTGTCAAGTGATGAAATAGAAGAAGAAATGCAGACATTGATCAATTCATACGGTGGAGAAGAGGCATTTAACTCTGTATTAGCATCGAGTGGTGCTTCAATCGGTGCACTTAGACAAGACGTGAAATCCTATCTTCTTACAGAAAAGCTCTTAAAAGAAAGAATTACGATTACTGAGGAAGAAATGACAACATATTTTGAAGAAAACAAGGACAGCTATGCCCAGGAAGAACAAATTGAAGCGAGTCATATATTAGTCGATGATGAGGATACAGCAAACGAAGTACTGGCCAAGTTAAATGAAGGTGGAGACTTTGCAGAGTTAGCTGAAGAATATTCTACAGACGAGTCAAACGCTAGTATGGGTGGAGAGTTAGGCTATTTTGGGAAAGGTAAAATGGTTGAGGAATTTGAAAATGTCGCATTTGAATTAGAGATTGATACATTGAGTGAGCCAGTGAAGACAGAGTTTGGTTATCACATTATTAAAGTAACTGATAAGAAGGAAGCAAAAGAAGCTAATTTTGAGGATAGTAAAGAACTAGTAGAGCAGGCCATCTTAGAAGAAAGAATGAGTACTGAATATTCAAGTCTTTTAAGTGAATTAGAAGAGGCGTATACGATTGAAACATTTTTAGGCAATAATTAAGAAAATAAGTAATGAGGGGTTCGTTCAGTTGGCGGCCCCTCATTTTTAGTGTAGGAGTTGATGCTTCTTAATGATTTGTGCATTGACTCCTTGTTCCTTTAATTTCTTGACGATTTCAGTGATACTTGGTTTCTTTTTAGCTTTGTCAGTTTGTTTGGGAATGTCCTTATTCATGTCGATCCCTCGCTTTTTTGAAAAATGACTAACTGGTCATAATTAGTATACTGTTTTAATGACTACTAGGTCAATTGGACAAAAATAAAAACGCTCAAAATATGAACGTTTTGTGAAGGTTATATTTTAACATCATACAAAGCCGCAATTTCTTTTCGATAGTTGTCGAGTTGCGGGTGTGATGTGAAATTGGATAGCATTCCTTGTATGACCGGTAGTCTAGGAGATTCCTTATTAATTTCTGCTTCTAGCACCTCAAGTGATACGAGTAAATCATCATTTGCATCAATTGTGCCAATCTGCTTGCGTAATTGTGTAAGAAGCTTATCTATTGTAGGTTCTTCATTAAGAAGAGCGTTCTTTGTTTTTGCCATAATGGATTCAATACGCTCAGTAGACATTAAGGGTTTATCCGCTGTAATCCCCTGCGCGATATCATCTAATCGTTTAAGTATGAAATGAATAATTTCAGATGTTTGGAACTGACTTTGACCAAATAATAAAAGTCGGATATAAGAATGTAATAATCCATCAAGAATCATTGATAAATCCCATAAGTAACGCTCGATATTTTTCCCATAGATGGATTTAATTCGATCTTGATAAAAGTCATGTGATTCTTCATGCATTTTTAAAATAAAAGCCTTCACTGCATCATTAATTGGAATGGCTTGTTCTCTAGATTGCATAATAAAAAATTCCTTATGTTCAAGAAATGAATTTAACAATGCAATCAGTTCTTGTGCGAATTTTTCTTTAGGTTCTAAAGAAGAATCCTGATTCTTGAAAATAGAAGATTGTAGCTTTTCATAATAATATTCGAGAATAGCAAGCATTAATGCGTCTTTTGATTTGAAATGTAGATAGAAAGCGCCTTTTGAAATACCGCTTTCGGCTGCAATTTCTTGAATGGATGTAGTTGTATAGCCTTTTTGCGCAAATAATTTAATCGCAGTTTCAATGATGACTTTATCTTTTTCCTTCATGTTAGTCACCTCCTTAATTGGAGTAGTTATGACCGAGTGGTCATAAAAAGTATAGAGTTACTTACTCATTAAGTCAAATGGAAAGGGGCTGCATGTTAGAGTTCTCCACGTACAGCCCCACCTTTGTTATTCTTTTAAAATGATATCTTCTTTATACTTTCTTTGTAATCTTATAAGACGAACAACATGTAACACGACTGCTTTTAAGACGGCATAAGTAGGTACGGCAATAATCATTCCGATGATACCGCCAAAGCTTCCTGCTCCAATTAATAGTAAGATGATCGTTAGCGGATGTGTATTTAATCGTTTTCCAATAATTAATGGTGATAGGACATTTCCATCAAGCTGTTGAACAATCAATACAACAATAGCTGCAACAATTGCTTTTGTTGGTGAATCAAGTAAGCCTACGATAATGGCTGGTGCTGCGCCAATAAATGGCCCAACATATGGAATGATATTGGTCACTGCCACAATAATCCCAAGCACAAGTGCATACTTTAAATCAATGATCAAATAACCAATAAAACAGCCTGTCCCGACCACAAGGGAAACAATGACTTGACCTTGAATGTAGGTTGAAACAGTTTCATAAAGATCTTTTAAAATAACAAGTCCTTCACTACGTAATGACGTAGGAAAGAATTTAATAGCAGTGTCGGAAAAGCGATGACCGTCCTTTAACATATAAAATAGAATAAACGGTACAGTAATAATAATTAGCGTTATATTAGTGACGACACCTAATACCTGTCCTACACTTGCTGCAATATTATCTGGAATCGTTTGGACAAAGTTAAGAAAGCCCTGTTCAATTTGATTAATAGAAACATATTCCTGAGTCATTACCCAAGTAAACCAGGATTCAGTCGATAGGTCATTTGCAAATTCTTGGATGGCTCTTGCGTACCTTGGTGCATTTCGGATAAAGTCAGCAATCTGTTCAGACACAATTGGCCCAACAATGGATCCAAGTGAAATTAGTAGACTGATAAACAATAAATAAAGAATCAGAATGGCAACTGTTCGAGGTACTTTCCCTCTTTCTATCAATTTAACGATCGGGTTAAAAATGAAAAATAGAATACCAGCGATCATAATTGGCAAAAAGAGAGTAGAACTAAAAACAATAATGGGTTGAAACAAGAAAGACACCTTTGAACCTACATAAACAATAAGTAGGATAAATAAAAGTTGAAGTGTCCAAAAATGCAGCTTCGATTTGCTCAATTTCCTTCCTCCTAATAGTGGAAAATCTTCCATACATATTTATTCCCATTATACCGTTTATTAATCGTTATTTAATGATAATCTTTCAAAATCTTATAAAATATGAATTTTATTTTCTATGTATAATTCCTCGTATTCTTGTCTATTCTTGTTAAAGAGGTGAGGGGATATGAAACAATTCTTTTCAATAAGTCTGTCAATATCAATTCTATTTGGATTTTATCAGCATGTATTTGGAAATGAACAATACGAAACATTACATACATTAATGACAATGGCAGAGGACAATGCAGTCGAAGTAAATCAATGGACAATCTACAGTAGAGGTCATATTGAATATGTAGAAGGTCAAACAGAGATGAACATGTATTTTGAACAAATCATCAAAGATTATCCGGAATTTAGCTGGCAGCAGGAAGAAGAGAAAGTTGATCATCATTATGTCATCACTGGAATGAAGGAAAATGAAAAGATAGGAATAAAGGAGAAATTAATAATTACTGCCTATCCTTATCAAGGGCAATATGAAATCAATCGGTCAAATGAAATAACGGGAACAGCATGGACAGATGAGCAACAATCGTATGTAACTAATGAATATAGTGATTTGTTTTCAGGAAGCGAAATGTTCTATACGATTAGAGGAAAAGCGTTGAAAGATGACATTAAACTAGAAGAAAAGGCTAATCGACTTATCGAAAGCGTTGATGGAAAAATCATTGAAGGACTGTCTGAAAGGGAGTTTATCTCGATTTCTGCTTTTTCTAATAACATTGAGTCACAGACCATGACAAACGGCAAGGACGAAATGAACCTTCAATTAGGTATGAGAACAACTGAAGCATCATCAACGATTGAAGTAACAATCGGAACACCAATCATTACGACTGAATATTAAAAGGATGGGGGAGACCCATCCTTTTTTGTGGTAAATCAAGAGTCTGATGGAGTCTTCTCTGGATCCTCGTTTGACTGACGTAGTGGAATCTCTTTTAAGAAGATTGTTAAGATGATTCCAGCTGCCACGATTAATCCACCAATTAAGAATACTCCTGTTAAGGCGTAGCTTAAGGATTCTCTTAGCATCATAACAAGTTGATCAAACATCATTTGTAGTTGTTCTGGAAGGCTTGCTTGGATTTCGGCAAGTTGATCTGGATCCATCAATACTTGAGGATTTTGCAATCGCTCAAGGTTTGCAGCAACAGCAGGATCTACATTTGCCATTCCATCCATACTTACACCTGATTCACTAGCTAAATCCTCCATTTTGGTTTGCATTCGAGTTGCCATAATCGTTCCCATAATCGCAACACCAACTGTACCACCAATTTGGCGGAATAGCTGAGAAGAGGCAGTTGCGACACCCAGCAGCTTTTGCTCTACAGCATTTTGGATCGTTAAAGTAAACACTGGGAAGCTAATTCCTAATCCAGTACCAACAATAATCATATGAATGACGGCATTTAGGTTTGTTGAGTTCGTACCCATGAAGGTCATTGAAATCATCCCTGCAGCCATGATAATCAAACCAAGTAAGGCCATTTTTTTATATTTTCCAGTTTTAGTAATGATCGATCCACCAACTGCACTAGCAATCACCATGCTTAATGTCATTGGCATCATCACTAGCCCTGAAGCTGTAGCTGAGGTTCCGATGACACCTTGGACGAAGAAAGGCATATACATAATCGCTCCAAACATTCCGGCTCCTTGTAGGAATCCAATACTGTTTGAGAGGGTGAAAATACTATTATTAAATAAATGAAGTGGTAAGACAGGACTCTTTGCTTTTCGCTCCACAAAAATAAAAATGAGTAGTGCGACTATTGTTCCTACAAATAATCCGATGATTTCTAGTGAAGCCCACGCATATTGTGAACCTCCCCATGAAAAGGCAAGCAGTAATGGAATAATCGTTAAGGTTAAAAATAATGACCCCATATAGTCAACCGGTTCTCGTTCCCTTCGATCAGATGCTGGAAACATCATTAGAATCATGATAAAGGCAATGACTCCGACAGGAAGGAACACCCAGAAAATCCAGTGCCAGTCTGCATTATCTACAATCCAACCACCTAAGGTTGGACCAAAAACACTCGCTAGACCAAAAACTCCACTCATGATTCCTTGCCAACGACCACGTTCACGTGGCGCAAATAAATCACCAACAGCAGTAAATGCGGTAGACATAATCATCCCACCACCAAGACCTTGAATCGCACGATATGCAATAAGCTGCCCAATCGTGTCAGACATCCCTGCTAAAAACGAACCGACACTAAATACCCCAATCCCAATTAAGATAAAAGGCTTTCGTCCATAAATATCAGAAAGCTTTCCAACAAGAATGGCAGTTATACTTGATGCCAGCATGTAAATAGTGAACACCCAGCTGAAATACTCCATTCCACCTAGTTCAGCGATAATCCTTGGTAATGCTGTTCCGACAATCGTTTGATTCAATGCTGCAAAAAGCATGGCAGCCATAATAGCAATCATAATAATGACTTTTTTCTTTTGATCTAAATGTTCCATAGTATCCTCCTATCTTTCATTCATGAAACGATGTAGCTTACTCGCTTATTGCTGATATCCTTTTAAATAAAGTAATTAATTGCTGAAGCTCTTCATCTGATAACTGATTAAATCTAGTGTGTAGAAATTCGCGTTTGCGTTCCTCTAATCGATTCACTAAGTCAATTCCTGTTTCAGTGATAATGATTTGAACGACACGGCGGTCAGTAAGTGAACGTTCACGTGAAATGAGCTGTTTCTTGACCAAGTTATCGGTCACATTTGTGATATGACTAGCGGAAACATGGAATTCTTTAGAAATACTTGATGCAATCTGTGGACCAGACTGTGCTAGAAATTTAAGAATCGCAAATTCATTACTTGTGATTTCATTCTTAAATAATTCATTGATCTCCTGTCTCATTTTTCTAATAGAAAAACGAAATTGTTTCTCCACTTCATCGATTAATTCATTCCTGGAAAGCATGAAGTATATCCTCCTATTTTACCTTTGATACGAAAAATGAAATATTTATATAGATAATAGTTAACTAAGTTAACTAAATGGATTATAATGAATCATCTTCTCATAAGTCAAGACATCGGCTTCATGCGAGAATGTGAAAAAATCCAACTATCTATTATAATTGTCATAATCGAGGTTGTAATTCTCATTATTTTTTGTTGGAGGGAACGAATGCAAGAGAGTGTGATTGAATTTTTGCTTTTATATGAACAAGTGGCTATTGCGATTAGTATTTGTATAAATCTGTTGATTAGTATTTTTGGTGTGATTCCTAGTTTTTTTCTCACGGCTGCTAATCTAATTGTGTTCGGGTTTTGGGAAGGAATGCTAGTCTCCTTTATAGGTGAATCCCTTGGTGCTGGTCTTTCTTTTTGGATTTACCGTAAAGGCTTGAAGAGAGTTGTTGTCCAGAAGATTGAACGCTACAAATGGGTGTCAAAGCTATTAAAGCTTCGTGGGAAGGATGCTTTTGGTACAATTATGATGTTAAGGCTGCTTCCATTTGTTCCCTCAGGTGTAATCACATTTGCTGCAGCAATGGGAGAAGTGAGTGGAATGATCTTCTTTATGGCAAGCTCGATTGGGAAAATTCCTGCACTAGTGATCGAAGCGTATTCAGTGTATCATGTCACTAAGTGGACAACTGAAGGGAAGTTCATTCTCACTGTAATAGCTTGTTTTGGACTTATTCTTATGATCGTTTCAAGAAAGAAATCTAGACAGACTTTTTAATGAAAGATGATAAAAAAGGGGTATGGAAAGATGGATGTAAACGAGAAAACAATCAAAGTTGCTGTAAATGCAGGTATAGGATTTGGGGCTAAATTAACAGCACCTCAGCTTATTACTCTGGCTAAGTATATTAAAGAAGACAGTGAAGTCGAATTAACAACTTTCCAACAGTTATATATTGAAGTTCTAGAGAGTCAACTTGAACATGTCAAAGCTGAATTTGAAAAAGTGGGATTGGTGACGTACCCAGTTGGTCCCTATGTGAAAAGTCTTCGTACCTGTGGTTTTTGCAAAGGTGCAGAAGAAGAAGGAATGCCTGTTGCGATAGAGCTTAATAAACGAATTGCGGGGAGAGTTGTGCCTTGGCCACTTCGTCCAGCTTATACCGGCTGTCGAAATGCTTGTGGAGAACCGCTTATCAATGATATTGGTGTCATCAAAGTGCAGAATCATTATGATGTATATATAGGTGGGAAAGCTACTGGAGAGAACGCAAGAACCGCGATGAAATTTAGAGAAAGCCTTAGTCCAGAAGAGCTATTCGAAACAGTTGATCGACTTCTAGACGTATACAAGGAACACGGAAAACGCCGTGAAGCCTTTTGGAAATTCATTAACCGATTTGGCATTGAGAATCTACAAAACGAGATAGGTGCTTAATAATTATAGCGATTCCTCTTTGGAGAGGGTCGTTTTTTTTTATCGAATAGATTTCACTATTTGAAAAATAAATTTTTGTATAATACAATTAAATTAATCAAAAAAAATAGATATAACGAAATGGTGGTGACGGAGTTGAATACACGTCCAATTATCGAAGAATCTAACCTTTCACTTGAAGCTACATTTGAGAAATATGAATTGAAATTTAAAGCATTAGCAGATAAAAAAAGGCTTAAAATCATGAATGAGATTGTGAACAAAGGAAATGTTTGTGTTTGTGATCTATCCGAAATCATGGAGATGCCACAATCAAAGCTATCCTATCATTTGAAAATCCTCTTAGACGCAGGGCTAGTCAATAAAATGACTAAGGGTACCTGGAGTTATTACGAATTAAATCAAAAGGAAGTCAATCATCTCTTATCTGAAGAACTCTGCTGTCTGTTTCGCACAGATGAAGATCAAAAAGATGAATGTTGTTAAACTTCGGTCAATTTACTAGAGTTAGATATTTTTAATGAAATTTAAAATAAGCATGAATTGACGGAGACTTCTTTGGGATTGGTGGTAAGTGAGACGTGAGCTGGAGCAAGGAGAAAAGTAACCTCAGCTGTCACCGCACAGGACGCGGAGTGTATTAATGCTGCGGATTTATAAAAAACAATCTAGAGATAGAAAGTGAACATGTCTTTTTCTATCTCTTTTTTTGTTTGGAAAGAATAATTTGTAATAATTGTGACAACATAAACTAATGGCTTTACATACAGTAGGGGGGTATGGTAAATTGAATTTAATGAGAAGGGGGTTTGAAGATGAGTGAAGAGAATATTTTGAATGAAGAGCTTTCAGAAGATTGTTGTTCTCCCCATCATGAAAGAAAAAGTCACCACTCTGAAACGACAAAGAAGAACCTAGTGAGTCGATTAAATCGAATCGAAGGCCAGATTCGTGGGGTTAAAGGGCTCATTGAAAAGGATACGTATTGTGACGATGTCATTACACAAATTTCTGCGATCCAATCCGCTTTAAATAGTGTGAGCAAAATTTTACTCGAAGGCCACCTAAAAGGCTGTGTCTTAGATCGTATTCAAGAAGGCGATATGGAAGTCCTTGATGAAGTACTAGTTACAGTTCATAAATTAATGAAAAAATAAGGCTGCTTTCAAAGTTTTTTGTTTCTGGAAAGTGGCACCCCACCGGGCGCGGAGTGTATTCAGCCTGCGGAATTAAAAGTAATAACAATTTCACTAGTGTTGCATAAATAGTGTCATAATTTTCAGTTTACTCACCTTCCCTGTTTAGAGGCAAAAAAGTAAATACCCAATCAAAGGTGGCCCCATCCATTTGGAAATTTA
>NZ_JACYHA010000020.1 GCF_014837155.1 Litchfieldia stipae
TTAAAATCATTGTACTACCAACGAAAATATAGATGCTATTAACTGTGCTAAAATGGATGCTAATCCATATGCTATTTTCAATGTTTCTCCACAAAAACTGAACTACTTAGATTTCATCCCTCTGGCTTTTACTTTCTAACTTTTAAACACCCTTGAAAGCTTGACGATAGATTTCTGCTAGTTCTGTTACTAATGGTAGCTTAGGATTGGCTGTTGTACATTGATCTTCGAATGCACGCTCTGCTAAATAGTCTACTTTATCCTCAAAAGCTTTCTTAGTTACTCCGTTTGCTTCAATACTCATCGGTATTTCAAGCTCTTTTGCTAGTTGAATAACCGCATGTATTAAGCTTTCAACCCCTTCTTCTGTTGTTCTAGCAGGTAATCCTAGTGTTCTAGCAATCTCTGCATAGCGCTGGTCTGCAACAAAGTGTTCATACTTAGGGAATGAAGCAAATTTCTTTGGCTTTGTCGCATTATAACGGATAACATGTGGCATTAGGATTGTGTTTGAACGCCCATGTGCAATATGGAACTCTGCTCCTAGCTTATGAGCTAAGCTATGGTTAATTCCAAGAAATGCATTTGCAAATGCCATACCAGCAATAGTTGAGGCATTATGCATTTTCTCACGTGCAATTGCATCACTGCCATCACGATATGCACGTGGTAAATATTCAAATACGAGTTGAATAGCTTTCATCGCTAATCCATCTGTATAATCATTTGCCATGATTGACACATATGCTTCAAATGCATGGGTTAATACATCCATTCCAGTATCAGCAGTAATCACCTTTGGAACGGTCATCACAAATTGTGGATCAATAATAGCTACATCTGGTGTTAGCTCGTAATCAGCTAATGGATATTTTATATTATTTACTTTGTCTGTGATAACTGAGAAAGAAGTTACTTCTGAACCAGTTCCAGACGTTGTTGGAATCGCAACAAACTGAGTTTTCTCACCTAGCTTCGGATATTTAACTACCCGCTTACGAATGTCTAAGAACTTTTGCTTCAGTCCAAAGAAGTCGGCATCAGGATGTTCATAGAATAACCACATCCCTTTTGCTGCATCCATTGCTGATCCTCCACCAAGGGCAATAATCACATCTGGCTGGAAAGCAGACATCGCTTCTGCACCCTTCATGACTGTATCAATTGATGGATCTGGCTCAACATCAGAGAAAACTTCGACATGAACCATATCAGGGCGTTGGCGTAGGTAATGTGTGACTTTATCTACATATCCAAGCTTCACCATTCCCGGATCCGTAACAATGAACGCTCTAGAGATATTAGGCATTTTTGCTAGATATTGAGTTGAATTTTTCTCGAAATAGATTTTTGGTGGAACCTTGAACCATTGCATATTATTATTCCTTCTCGCCATTCTTTTGATATTTAATAGATGAATTGCACCAACGTTTTGAGAAACAGAGTTTTTACCATATGAACCACAACCAAGTGTGAGAGATGGTAAGAATGCATTGTAGATGTCACCAATTGCCCCTTGAGAAGATGGAGCATTCACGATGATACGGCAAGCTTTCATTTTAAGAGCAAATGCTTTTTGAACGTCTTCATTTGTTGAGTGAATCACCGCTGAGTGACCTAGTCCACCGAACTCTAGCATTTCTTCGGCACGCTGTAAGCCTTCTTTCGTGCTATTTACTTTATAGCAAGCTAGTACTGGGCTTAATTTCTCTCTTGAAAGTGGATATTGTGCTCCTACACCTTGCAACTCGGCAATTAAGATCTTCGCATCAACTGGCACCTGAACTCCAGCCATTTTCGCGATTTCATAGGCTGGTTTACCTACGATATCAGCATTTACAGCACAAGTGTCTTCTCTAATTACAAGCGCTGACACTTTTTTCGTTTCTTCAGCAGATAAGAAGTAGCAGCCTTTATCAATTAGCTCTGCTTTTACTTCATCATAAATTTCTTTATCTATAATTACAGCCTGCTCAGATGCACAAATCATTCCATTATCAAATGTCTTTGATAGGATCAGATCGTTTACTGCACGCTTCACAATCGCTGTTTTTTCAATATAACAAGGTACGTTTCCTGGACCAACTCCTAATGCTGGCTTACCAGTGCTATAAGCTGATTTCACCATCGCCGCTCCACCTGTTGCTAATACTAGAGCAATGCCAGAATGATTCATTAATAATTTCGTTGCTTCAATTGATGGTACTTCAATCCATTGAATACAGTCAGCTGGAGCACCGTGCTTCACTGCTGCATCTCTTAATACTCTTGCTGCTTCACTGCTACATTTTTGAGCAGATGGATGGAACGCGAAGATGATTGGGTTTCTTGTTTTAATTGCAACAAGAGCTTTGAACATTGTAGTTGATGTTGGGTTTGTAACTGGTGTAACTCCTGCTACAACACCAACAGGTTCTGCAATCTGAATGACACCTTCATAATCGTTCTCATCAATGATTCCAACAGTTTTATCATATTTAATGTTGTTATAAATATATTCTGTTGAGAAGATATTCTTAATGACCTTATCTTCGAATACACCACGCTTGGTTTCTTCAACTGCTAGTTTTGCAAGTGGCATATGTTGATTTAATCCAGCTAACGCCATTTCTTTCACGATTTGATCAATGGTTTCTTGATCAAATTCTAGAAATTGCTTTAATGCCTTTTGTCCTTTTTCTACTAATGAATCAATCATTGTTTGGACTTCGTTTTGTATTTTTATCTCTTTCTCTTCTACTGCCATTTTAAACCCTCCTATTTGTGAAATATTTCACATGTTTAATTAAAAATAAAAACGTGTTGCAAGTTTGTAATTATTTTCACATGTTTGTTCAAAAAAAATATTTATCTTGTTGCAACTTCCATGTTTACATTATAAGGCTTGATTTTTCATTTGTGTGTGAACAGTTTGTGAAACATCGAGCATGTTTGAGTAATAAAATTAACCACAAACTGGGTTTCTTAGGATTTTAGTAATTGAAATATCATTGTACATTCTAGTATTCTGTTTAAGTAAGCAGACAAAGTTTGTTGTCCATATAGTCGTGGGGATCGCTTGCCCTTCTTCAATCATCATTGCTTCGAATGTATCACCAACTAGCCCTTCAAAGTCTTTTCGAGAATAAGTTTCAGTGTCGGTTGAAAAGTCTTTCCATTCGCATAAGATCATATTTGAATCCTCCCTCTTTGAATATCTTTTCTTACCTTCTACACTTATTATTATAGCATCTATTCACCTTGATAAAGGTACTAATAATGAACAATTTATGAAACATAAAAGAGCCTCTGCAAGCAATCTTCTGTTGCTTCGAGGCTCTTACTGTTTACGAATTCTTCTGTTCTCTTCTTGCAAAGTCAATAAATCGAAATTTATCAAGTCGATGTCTGGATTCAGTATACTGAAATAACGTTGCATCATCTAGGTACACATAATTTTTCACAACAACAATATGCTTGTACTCCTTTAAATCTAAATACTTCTCATCCTCAGGTGTACAATCCTCGACGACAATTTCTTTTTTTGCAAAACTTATTGTAAGCTTGATTTCATCTTCAAGATAGGCATAGATGGAGCCTTCACAAATCTCCTTTGATAAATAGGGAATGTATTTCTTATTAAAATAATCCTTATCTAGGATGATTCGCTCTCCATCAATCTCTCTAGCTCGAACGACCTTCCATACCTCATCCTTACTTGTTACATTTAATTGCTTTTTGATGAACTCATCTGGTTTCACTAAGCCAAATTCATGAACAATAGTATTTGATGTTTTACCAATTGTTTCTGAAACTTCTTTAAAACTAACTAAGCCTGATACCGGAAAGCTGAATTTATTTACATCAAGTACGATCGAGCCTTTTCCTTTAATTTTTTGAATTAGACCATTCTGTGATAATAAGGTAAGTGCTTTTCTGATCGTTTCTCTGGATGTCGAGTAGACTTCAGCTAATTCATGTTCAGAAGGGAGTTTTGTCTTTGCAGCAATTCTTCCAGATTGAATTTGTTCAGCAAGTTCATTGTAAATTGTAAGGTATTTATTTTCTCTCATATTTACCACCGAATCTATTGTAGCACTATTTTTTTAGATGATAAATAATCGATTCATATGGACGTAGGCTTATTTTGTTCACATCTGTTGGTGAATTTGAGTAATTAGATAGTAATATTTCTGATTGATAGCCGTCTAGCTCTATACCTTCTGGTAGTTCAAACTCTGTCTGCTCCCCGTAGAAATTGTTCACAACTAAGAGTTTCTCATCATTTCCATTGCGAATATAGGCAAAAACGTCAGGATGATCTTCAACTAATAACTGATAATCTCCATCTGTAATGATGTCATATTCTTTACGAAGCTTAATTAGGCTTTGATAATGATAAAATACAGAATCTTGATCCTTGAGGGCATTCTCTGCATTAATTTCTTTATAATTAGATGCGACATTGATCCAAGGAGTTCCGTTTGTAAAACCTGCGTGTGGCTCGTCATTCCATTGAACTGGGGTTCTAGAGTTATCTCTAGACTTGCTTTTCAGAATGTCGATAATATCAGTCTTACTCATTCCCTGTTCTGCCTTGATCTCATAGATATTTAATGATTCCACATCACGGTACTCTGAAATATCATCGAAATTTGGGTTTGTCATCCCAAATTCCTCACCTTGATAAATGTAAGGAGTTCCCTGCATCATATGAACTGTTGTCGCAAGCATTTTTGCAGATTCCTTTAAGTATTCCTTATCGTTTCCATATCTTGAGACAATTCTAGGTTGGTCATGGTTACACCAGAATAATGCATTCCAGCCGCCGCCCTTGTTCATTTCAACCTGCCATGTTGAAAGAATTTTCTTCAAGGCTTGGAAGTCAAAGTCAACAAGCGACCATTTATCTCCATCCTTGTAATCAACTTTTAGATGATGGAAATTGAACGTCATGCTCAGCTCTTTGCTTTCTGGATTCGTATATTTAATACAATGATCAATCGTTGTTGAAGACATTTCTCCCACGGTCATACTATCATATTTAGAGAATACCTCTTGGTTCATTTCCTTCATAAATTCATGAACTCTTGGTCCATCAGTGTAGAATCTTCTTCCATCACCAGGTGCAATTGTGCCGTCATCATCAGGGTAGTCTTGATCTTTACTGATTAGGTTGATGACATCTAGTCTGAAACCATCGACTCCTTTTTCAAACCAGTATGTCATCATCTCATATAATTTCCCGCGGAGCTGTTCATTTTCCCAGTTCAAGTCAGCTTGAGTGACGTCAAATAAATGGAGATAGTATTGACCTGTTGTTTCATCGTATTCCCAAGCAGATCCTCCGAACTTTGATTCCCAATTTGTTGGCTTATCCTTCCAAATATAGAAATCGCGAAATGGATTGTCCTTTGATTGCACTGCTTGCTTAAACCACTCATGCTCTGTGGATGTGTGGTTTACAACGATATCCATGATCAATTTGATGCCACGTTTGTGTGATTCTGCAAGAAGTGTTTCAAAGTCCTCAAGTGTTCCATACTCTTCATGGATATTATAATAATCGCTTATATCGTAGCCATTATCTTTTTGTGGAGATTTATAGATAGGAGTAAGCCAAATGACGTCGACCCCTAGTTCTTTTAGATAATCGAGCTTTTGAATGATTCCCTGTAAGTCCCCTACACCATTTCCAGATGTGTCGTTGAAGCTTTTCGGGTAAATTTGATATACGACTGCTTTTTTCCACCAAGGTTGTTTCATCTTTCACGCCACCACCGATTTTCATTTTAAATGCGAATGAGGATGACTCATAAATGAGCCAGCCTCATGATGTTGTATTAAGCTTTTGCACGTTTGAATTTTGATAAGAGTAAGGTTAATACGAAAGGTACTATAAGTACAATTCCCATTCCGATAAAGAATACTCCCCAGAACTGTGGATAAATCGATAAGAATCCTGGTAATCCACCAACACCGATTGACGGAGCCTTAACACCATTAACTGCAATGAACATTCCAGCAATGGCTGTACCGATGACTGCAGCGATAAATGGGTAACGGAAACGCAGATTTACACCAAACATCGCTGGTTCTGTAATCCCTAAATAGGCAGATACAGTCGATGTCATCGCAAGTCCTTTTAACTTCTCATCCTTTGCTGCAACCATCACAGCTAGAGCTGCAGATCCTTGAGCAATATTTGATAGTGCAAGAATTGGCCATAAGAATGTCCCTAATACCTTTGGATCACCAATTAATTGTAGATCTACTGCTAAGAACGTATGATGCATACCTGTAATAACAAGTGGTGCATAAAGGGCACCATAGATTAATCCACCTAATAATGGAACAGCTTCAAAGACTGAAACAACAGCTGTCGTAATCCAGCCACCAACAGTGAACGTAACTGGTCCGATTAAAATGAATGAAGCAAAGCCTGTTACTAATAGTGCAATAGGTGCAACTAATAATAACTGGAACGCATCAGGAATGCGTTTACGTAAAAACATTTCAATCTTCGCTAACACATATGATGCTACTAATACTGGTAAAACTTGACCTTGATATCCAACTTTTTGTATATCTAACCCGAATAAATGCCAAACAGGAACTTCCTCTGCTGATCCATAACCCCAAGCATTAAGTAAATCTGGGTGAACTAGCATTAAACCAAGCACCATTCCGAGGAGCTCACTACCACCAAACTTCTTCACTGCGGACCAACCGATTAGACCTGGTAGGAACACAAAGGCGGTATTAGCTATTAAATTAATAATGCTTGCGAAATCAGCCCATTGTGGGTGCATATCAATAACAGATGCTTCATCATAAAAGATTCCGGCTCCTGTTAGAATGTTGTTAATCCCCATTAATAAACCGGCTGTAACGATTGCTGGTAAAATTGGGATGAAAATATCAGCTAATACTTTTATCGCTCTTTGCAAAGGATTCAAGTTCTTCTCTGCTGCATCCTTTAGCTCTTGCTTTGATGACTCACCAATTCCTGTTAGATCAACTAACTCTGCATATACTTTATCAACAGTTCCTTGTCCAATGACGACTTGAAACTGACCGTTTGTTGAAAATGATCCTTTTACTAGGTCGATATTTTCTAATGCTTCTTTGTTTACCTGTGATTCATCATTTAAGGCTAGACGCAATCTCGTCACACAATGTGTGGCCGCAGAAATATTGTCTTTGCCTCCGATTGCATCGATTATTTGCTGTGCTACTTCTCGATTATTACTCATTTCTCAACCCTCCAGATTGATGTCTACTAAGCGCTCGAAGAAAATCAGCGATAATAACATCATTTTCCGTCAATCGCTTTCATTTTATTCTATCGCACCACTTGTATATACATCTTGTATTTTCACTCTAACTTGTATATACAAGTTAGTCAACAGTTTTTTCGACAATTTTTTTAAGCAGTCATAAAAAGAGGAACCTAATCGGCTCCTCTTTTTTAACGAAATTTATCATTTACTTTTGTTTCATAGTTTTTAAAGATGGATGAATTGGATCCTTTTCGATTCTTCATCACTTGATTTAATCTTATTTTTTTCTGAGTAAGTTTTTCATTCAACAGCACTCTTTGCTCATCGTCGTGACATTTATCAATTAAGTCTTCAATCGTTAGTAATTCTTTTCGAAGCTCTGTTTCCTCATTGATGACACCAGCATTTTTCATAATTTTGTATGCCATACGAAGCTCTTGTGGAATCGCTGATAAATCTTCATGCTTCAACTTTTTCCCATAACCGGGCAAATTATCGAATTCCCCATTTTCATAGGCCCTACGTATCTTGTCCTCTGAAACAATCTGTGAAAAATCCATCCTATCCTCTCCTTTTTATAGAGTAGGTACTTTAGAAGTCTTTTATCTTATTTTACTTCATTTTCACAGTTATTTACAGTTTTAAGCTTACTAAGAACTCATATAGTTATTTTATATAATATTAAGTTTATATCGCAGTTTTCTAATAGTATGATGAATTTAAATAATTAAGAAAGGGGTGAATATAATGAAAAATAAGAAGGTTTATTTATTTACTTTAATATTATTTTTTTCTTCAACATTTTTTTCCGGTTATACACATGCTAACACTGATACCCAAAACGAACTAAAAGAAGAAATAAATAAGGTTAATAATGAAATAATCGAGAATACTGATAATGTTGAGATTACACCTCAGTATCTAGTTGGAGGAGGATTATTAACATGTAAACAGGTAGGAACTAGTACTGTAGCAACTTGCGATATTACTTTACAATCTACTCTAATGATTTATTCGGGACATATTACTGTAGACGTTTACAGAATTGATAATTTTGGTAACAGAACTAAAGTTCAATCAAGAGCAATGAACCACGATGATAATCCTGCACCTTATACTTTTCATGATCAAGCCGACTTTAGTCTAGCAAAAAGCACAGATCCAATCCTTTATAGAGCTGTAGCAAATGGTTATCTAAATACATCTGGCGACTCTCCTACATATGTTAAAAGCCTTTGGTCAGCAAATTTCTGGATGGGAAGTAAATAAGATAATACTTAAATTCCAATAATAATGAGGAGCGAAAGGTAATGGACAAATGGACAATAAAAACTATAAAAAAAACAGAAGATCTTTTACCTTCAAATGAATTCTTTGATCCATATTTCAACTCAACTATAGAAACTTTTGATGCAACTAAAGTGAGAACACCACCCTCTACATTATCTAACATTGAACAATTACTTCTTGTACTTCCTTATCTATTCGAAGGTAAGAATTTTGTCCAAGCTATCTCAAACTTTGATAACTATGGTATTGAACGCTTATATACATTTGCTTCACATTTCAATAAAGTTCAAAATATTAAAAGTGGAAACATTCTGGTTAAAATACAATTTATGAAACCAAAGCATGAATCTCTTCAATTGTTTAACCACCTCGATTCTATAAATAAAATCAACAAATTTATTAGTTCCTTATATCTAACACCAAATCCAAGAGTTAATTACCATCAATCAATAAATGTTAATCCTAACCTTGGCACTCTTTTTCTATTAAATCGCAATATGATACATCCATTAAATGATTATGAATTATTACAAGCAAGAGATTTTATTGAATTCTTTTCAGAGTGTTATCCTAGGTCATATATTATTAAATCTAACGATATTTATTTTGAAAAAGAGCTATTAAATAATTTTGGAGTGAGAGTTCTTTCACACGTTTATGATACTCTTATTTGTAATGTACTTGAAAATACAGTTTTATTTTTTGGTGGGGCTAACTTATCTAAAATTTGAAATTCCCCACCTATGCTTTTCTTATATGTCATAACAATTATTAATATATTCTTAATATTAATTAAATCATAAAACTTCTCTTTAAAAATGATAGAATAAGCCATGCTGCGATTTTACTTGTCATATCACGAAAATCGATGGTTGGATCGATTTCAACGATGTCCATAGCTTTCACAAGTGGGTTTGAGGCTAACAGTTCAAATGCTTTTATCAATGAATGACTATCCATACCTCCAGGACCAATGGCTGGACATCCTGGTGCAAAGGCTTGATCTAACACATCCATATCAACCGATACATAGATCAGATCCACCTTTTTCTCCTCAAGGTAGCTCATCGAATCCTGAACAATTTTTTCGATTGAATGGTCTTGGACGTCTTTCATCGTGAACACTGTAATCCCCTGTTCCTTCGCATATTTGGAGTACGCTTCACTATTCATAAAATCACGGATTCCAATTTGAATTAGATGTTCTCCCTGAATTCGCTTATTCTCGATTAAGCTGCGAAAAGGGGTACCATTTGTTGGTCCTCCATCCTCTAGATTACGCAAATCATGATGGGCATCAAATTGGATGACACCTACTGTCTTTGACATAGAAAAAGCGGATATCGCTGGATAACTAATCGAATGGTCTCCACCAAGGATAAATAATTGCTCCACTTGATTTTGCTGCAAGATTTCTTCAATCGATTCTCTAATCCGTTTTTGTGATTCTAGAATATCTGTTGCATGCATGACAATATCACCATAATCTACGACAGACTCTATAGGAAGATTTCGAGCATCTTCAACGGAGTAATTCGTGTAAGCTTGGAACATTCTGCGAATAGTACTAGGTGCAAAAGCTGCTCCAGAGTGACTTATCGATGACTTGGATAATGGTGCCCCAATCAGTCCGACTTTTTGCTGCTGACGATGAGTTTCTTCATATGGAACGAAGATTTTCTCTGCTTTTGTCACATGTCGATCATGAAAAGGAGTACCCGGCTTTTTGACATATTCAAAGGAAGTCACCCCTGACTCCCCCTTTTAAATACAACCTTACCTTGCTTGAGCACTGTATTCACATGGTTTACTCCATAATGATAAGGAATATAGGAATAGTTAGGTGCATCCCAAATCACCACATCCGCAGGGCGGTTTAGTTTAATCTTCCCAGCTACACTCTCTCGTTTAATCGCGTATGCCGCATTAACAGTGACAGCGTACCAAATCTCCTCTGGGGTCATTTTCAGCTTCAGTGCCGCTAATGACATAATCAATTGAAGGTTTTCAGTTGGTGAACTACCTGGATTAAAGTCTGTTGATAAGGCGACTGCTACTCCAGCATCAATCATTTCTCTTGCACGGGCATTTTTCTCCTTCCCTAAGTAGAATGAAGTTCCAGGTAATAACACAGCCATCGTGTTTGATTCTGCTAACCTTTGGATACCCTCATCAGATGTCCCAACAAGATGATCACCACTAATTGCCTCTAGCTCAACTGCCAGTTCTGTCCCACCTAAAGGATCAATTTCGTCAGCATGGATTTTCACATCAAACCCATTTTCCTTAGCAGTCGTTAAAAATGCTCGTGATTGCTCAACTGAGAAAACACCCGTTTCACAAAAAACATCTACAAACTCAGCTAATTCCTCTTCTTTAATTTGAGCAAGCAGTTGCTCCATGAAAATTAAAAATTCAGTCGCCCTTCCCTTATACTCCTCTGGAATGGCGTGCGCGCCAAGAAACGTTGACACAAGGTCAATAGGGTGAGTTTCATTTAATTTCTTAACAACTCTAAGCTGTTTAAGCTCTGTCTCATGATCTAAACCATACCCACTTTTTGCTTCTACAGTGGTGATCCCGTAACTCAGTATTCGATCTAAGTGCAACCTGGCTTTTTCCAATAATTGCTCTTCACTTGCTTCTCTTGTCGCCTGAACTGTTGAGAGAATGCCTCCACCACGCTCTAAGATTTCTAAATAAGGAATTCCCTGTTGCTTTAATGCCAGTTCATTTTCTCGTGAGCCACCAAAGACAAGATGTGTATGAGGGTCGACTAATCCAGGTGTGACAAGCTTTCCTTTTGCATCTATTTTTGCTATCGCTGCAAGCTCATGGGCTTCATCATGAGTTCCGATAAATGCAATCCTTCCGTCTTTTATTCCAATGGCTGCATTCTCAATAATTGGTAGCTTTCGTAATTGTTCTCCTCTAACCGGACCAGTTCCTTGGTGGTCCATCGTTAACATCTGTCCTATATTTACAATTAATGTATCAAACGTAGTCATGCTTTTTCCCCTTCCTTCCCATCTAGCATTGGAACTACAATGTCATTTTCGTTCGCAACCTGTACCGCACGTTCATACCCAGCATCCGCATGACGAATTACACCCATTCCAGGATCTGTTGTTAACACCCGCTCTAGTCGTTCCTGCGCAAGCTCCGTTCCATCAGCAACAACGACCATCCCTGCGTGAAGAGAATAACCCATTCCCACTCCACCACCGTGATGAAAGGAAATCCATGATCCCCCTGCTGCAGTATTAATCAATGCATTCAATACAGCCCAATCTCCAACCGCATCACTTCCATCTTTCATCGCTTCTGTCTCCCGATTTGGTGAAGCAACTGACCCACAATCCAGATGATCACGACCGATTACGATAGGTGCCTTTAATTCCCCTTTTTTAACTAACTCATTAATGGCAAGACCCATTTTCACTCGTTCTCCATATCCTAACCAGCAAATTCTTGAAGGTAGCCCTTGAAATGTAACCTTCTCACTAGACATATCGATCCAACGCAGTAATGCTTCATTCTCTGGAAACAGCTCCTTAATCAATTGATCCGTTCGTGCAATATCACTAGGGTCTCCTGACAAAGCTGCCCATCTAAACGGTCCCTTCCCCTCACAAAATAGCGGTCTAATATAAGCCGGTACAAACCCAGGAAAATCAAAGGCATTCGTCACCCCTTCATCTAGCCCGACTTGACGAATGTTATTTCCATAGTCGAAGACAACTGAACCACGATTCTTGTACTCTAGCATTGCTTGCACATGTAGAGCCATGCTCTCCTTTGCTTTTTGTACATATTGCTCTGGCTCAAGCTCTCTTAATCTCGCTGCTTCCTCAAGTGAAAATCCTACTGGAATATATCCATTTAGTGGATCATGAGCAGAGGTTTGGTCTGTCACAATATCAATTTCCACACTCCGTTTAAGTAGATCATAATGAACGTCAGCTGCATTTCCTATTAACCCAATTGAAAGAGCTTCCTCTTTGTCCCTCGCTTCATATGCCCACATCAATGCCTCATCGATTGAATCTGTCATTCGGTCACAATACCTTGTATCGATTCGCTTTTGGATTTTTGCTGGGTCAACTTCAACAGCAATGACAACTCCACCGTTCATTGTGACAGCAAGTGGTTGAGCACCACCCATTCCACCTAAACCCGCTGTTAAAGTAATCGTCCCCTTCAGTGAGCCGTTAAAATGCTTTGCCGCCAGTGCGGCAAAGGTCTCATAGGTGCCTTGTAAAATCCCTTGGGTTCCAATGTAAATCCAGCTTCCTGCTGTCATTTGTCCATACATGATTAACCCTTTTTTATCAAGCTCATGGAAATGCTCCCAATTGGCCCATTTAGGTACAAGCACAGAATTCGAAAGTAACACTCTAGGTGCACGCTCATGAGTTTTGAACACTCCAACCGGCTTCCCAGATTGAATTAACATCGTTTCATCATTTTCAAGCTTTCTTAACGTATCTACGATGGCATCAAATGCTTCCCAGCTTCTAGCTGCCTTTCCAATTCCGCCATAGACGACTAACTCTTCTCCTTTTTCCGCTACCTCAGGATCTAAATTGTTGTACAGCATACGTAATACCGCTTCTTGTTCCCAGCCCTTACACTCAAGCTCTAAACCCTTCTTAACTCTTACTGTTCTTCCCGTTTTTTTATTCATCTTCTTTCCTCCTTCGCATTTTTTTGAGGTGAATTTATTAATGGAGTGATATCAACATTCCTCAACCAATCGTTCACCTTCTCAATGTCCTTAGAAAAAATACGATCCTTCGTAATCGCTGAAACCATCTTTCGCGCTTCCAGTAGAAATCCCTTTGTCTTTGTTGCCATGTTCTCTACACCTCGGTATTCAGTTGCTTGCAATGCACATATAAGTTCTATTGCAATCACTCTTCTCGCATTTTGAATGATTTGATATGCATGTCTTGAACCAATCGTTCCCATGCTGACATGGTCCTCTTGATTGGCTGAGGATGGAATCGAGTCAACACTTGCTGGGTGTGCCAATGTTTTATTTTCAGATACTAGTGATGCCGCACAATATTGCATAATCATTGCACCAGATTGAAGTCCTGGCTGCGGACTTAAGAATGGAGGTAAATCATTTAATTGCGGATTCACTAATCGTTCAATCCTTCGTTCTGATATATTTGCAAGCTCTGCGATAGCGACCTTTAGAAAATCCATCGCAAACGCAATCGGCTGACCATGAAAATTTCCACCTGAGATGACCTTCTGACCGTCATCAAAAATTAGAGGATTATCTGTCGCAGCATTGACTTCAATTTGTAGCTTTTCTTTCACATAATTCAGTACCTGCCAAGATGCACCATGTACTTGTGGGATACATCTTAATGAATAGGCATCCTGCACCCGAAGTTCACCCTGCCTAGTAGTTAGCTGACTATCATGTAAGTATTCTCTTATTCTCTTAGCAACCTCGACCTGCTCTGGATAGCCCCGAACGAGCTGAATATCCTCATCAAAGGCATCAATAATTCCCCTTAATCCTTCAACTGTTATTGAGGAGATTAATTCACTCTGATAAGCTAGTTGCTCTGCTTCTAAATAACCAACGACGCCCATCGCTGTCATTGCTTGTGTTCCATTTATAAGAGCTAGCCCTTCCTTTGCTTTTAGAATGAGTGGAGAGATTTTTTCTTTTGATAAGGCTGTGACTGCATCCACTTTTTCACCCTTGTAGATGACCTCGCCTTCCCCCATCAGCACTAATGCTAGATGTGATAATGGCGCCAAGTCTCCACTTGCACCCAGTGAACCTTGACTAGGAATCACTGGGTGAATTTCAGCATTAAGTAAATCAAGTAGCTGCTCAACCACCACTCGTCTGACACCTGAATATCCTTTCAATAAGGCATTGGCTCTTAACAGCAACATCGCTCTTGCGACAACCTCGGGAAAAGGATCACCCACCCCACAAGCATGCGAGTGAATGAGATTTAGCTGTAATTCCTCCACATCCTCTTGTTCAATCAGAACATCACTAAATTTTCCAAAGCCTGTAGTAATCCCGTAAACTACTTTTTTAGAGGACACAATTTGTTCCACTGCCATACGGCTCTTCTCGACGACCTCCAAACTTTCTGCCGAAGCAACAACGATTTCTTTTTTATACAATACGCGTTTGATTTCATCCATCGTTAATGAATTCCCTGTCAAAATAACCACCTAGCTTCACCCCTTTATCAAAATAAAGAAAGGGGCTGTATGACTAGAACATCACTTGATGCTTGTCATACAGCCCCTATTAACTACTTTAGATAGATTTTTTTCATGCATTCGCATTTTAGATCACCTATTATCTATGAAATGATTACTTCTTTTCTCTTACCTTATTCTCATTGTATGTGGGGATAAAATTGTCTGTCAATTAAAATTTTCCATATTTTAACAAGTTATCAATCTACCAAAGTAGTACATTAAAGAATTTAGTTCATTTTTCAAACATATAACCATTTGTAATATTTAGGTGACATGGTATATTTATCCTATTAATAGATTTGTAGAAAGGAAGATGTTTCGGTGGATTTTATCTTTAATTTGGTATTTCTCCTCCTATTTTTGAGTCCTTTCCTTTTTTTATATTTGAACAAAAAGCGTGTTGCCTTAGTAAATGTACTAACAATCATTCTTTATTTAGGAATGTGGGGATATGTTCTTAGCTATAAAGGAAGTGAATTTACTCTTAATCTCCCTATTTTCATTTGGATTGTCCTCTTAGTAGGATTGATTGGATTTTATCTTACTGGAATTTCCCTGCTTTTCAAGACAAAGGTGGCAGTAAAATCTCCGGCTGTATGTTTTGGCCTCAATATTCTAGGTACGATTGCAGTGTGCGTGCTTATCGTTTCTATGGATGGGTTATTGTTCGAGTGGAGTTATCTCTCTATTCGAAATCTCCTGCTGGTATGCGTGGTACCTGTGTATTCGTTGTTTCTCTTATTTACAGGACTAAAGTTCTCGAGGAATAAGAAACAGTTTTAATTAAATTCTTTTTTCCTTTTTCCTACAAAGACCCCCATAAATCGACAAGGACTTTAGAACTCTATGTTGGGGTCGAGTATGAAAGGGTTGAATGAACGAATGTTTAGTACATTTGAACTAGGAATTGATTTAGGAACGGCTAATATACTCGTATATAGTAAAAATAAAGGTATTATATTGAACGAACCTTCTGTGGTGGCTGTAGATACAGTAACAAATAAAGTCATCGCAGTAGGTACCGAAGCAAAAGAAATGATCGGTAAGACACCAGGAAGAATTGCAGCAGTTCGTCCATTGAAAAAAGGTGTGATAGCCGACTATCATATGACATCAGAAATGCTTCGCCATATTATGTTGAAGGCGAGCAAAAAGCTAGGTTATTCATTACGCAAACCAAGTCTTGTTGTTTGTACTCCATCAGGAGCTACTTCTGTTGAAAGAAGAGCGATTCAGGATGCAGCAAGAAACAGTGGTGCCAAGCATGTTCACCTAATTGAGGAGCCAGTTGCAGCAGCAATTGGAGCAGACCTTCCAGTTGATGAGCCAACAGCCAATGTGGTTGTCGATATTGGTGGCGGTACAACAGAGGTTGCCATCATCTCATTTGGCGGTGTGGTCACATTTCAATCAATTAATGTTGGTGGAGATCAATTTGATGAGGATATCATCCAATATGTACGAAAGAACTATAATGTCCTTATTGGTGAAAGAACGGCTGAGCTTATAAAAATGGAGATTGGCTATGCGCCGATTGACCATGAAAAAGAAACATTAGACATCCGTGGTCGTGATCTTGTCTTGGGATTACCAAAAACAGTGACACTCTCATCATTTGAGATTCAAAAAACATTAAAGGACTCCTTAGCAAATATATTAGAGTCTGTCAGATCCACATTAGAGGGCTGTCCTCCTGAATTAAGTGGTGACATAGTCGACCGTGGAGTGATCCTAACAGGTGGAGGAGCTTTGTTGAAGGGTATCCAAGAATGGCTGAGCGAAGAAATTCACGTTCCCGTTCACATTGCACCAAATCCACTAGAAGCAGTAGCCATTGGCACAGGTCGTTCATTAAGCGTGATTAAAAAACTACATGCGATGTAGAAACAAAAAGCACTAACAGGTAAACTTCTACCATTAGTGCTTTTTTCATCTATTAATAGTTAGTGGCTAGATTGGTAAGGTCTCAACTATCTAGCAGACTGAATACACTCAAGACTCCCGCGGGATTAATGGCTAAAGTGAGACCCCGCAGGAGTGAAGCGAGGTCACTGAAAAAGTCCGATTTTTTTAGAATAAAAAATGATGTTGAAAAAACGGGACTCCAGATTCGCTTCTAAGCGACGTTTGAAGGGTAGGGAGACATTTTTGACCCCCTAAAAAACATCACTTTTCAAAAACAATGACTTTTTCAGTGGCCTCAGTGAAGCGACGAGGAGGCTCACCAGTCACCCCGCAGGACGAGGAGTGTATTCAGGCTACGGGTTTACAAATCAATCTCTATTACATATCCAGCATCTTTGATCTTTTGAACAATCTGCTCAATATGTGCCTGGTTTTTTGTTTCGAGCGATAATTGAATTTTCGTCTGTCCAGGAAAGACATTCGCACCAATGCGATGATGATTAATATGTAGGACATTCCCGTCTAATTCTGCAATCAGTTGTAAGAGCTTATGCAAGTGTCCTGGTTTGTCTGTAATATAAGTAACTAGTGATAAGAATCGCCCTGACTCCACCATTCCATGCTCAATAATTCTCGAGATAAAGTTCATATCTACATTTCCACCAGTAATGATTGGTACAATTTTTGCATTTTCAAGTGGAATTTTATTATAAATCAAGGCAGCTAAAGAACTTGCGCCAGACCCCTCAACTAACAATTTATTACGTTCAAGTAATAAAAGCATCGTCCGTGCAATTTCCATTTCCTCTACTGTGTAAATTTCATCTACATATGTTTGAATCAACTCAAATGTAAGATTTCCAGGACGTTTAACAGCTATCCCATCGGCCATACTTGGTAAGATATCGATTGTCAGTGGCTTATTAGCGAGTAATGACTCCTTCATGCTTGGACATGCTGCTGATTCCACACCATACACTTTAATTGAAGGCTTAAGTGTCTTTAACGCAAGAGCCACACCAGCAATTAATCCACCACCACCAACTGGACAAACAACTGCATCAATTGATGGTAATTGCTCATAAATCTCAAGTCCAATTGTACCTTGCCCGGCAATCACCGCTTCATCATCAAACGGGTGAACAAAGGTGGCCCCCATTTCTTTTTGTAAGCCTAATGCGTACTCTAGTGCCTCATCAAAAGTTGCTCCCTGAAGTTCAACATTCGCACCATATTTTTTCGTTGCTTCGACCTTACTCAAAGGAGCTCCCTTAGGCATGACGATTGTACATGGCACATTTAATTGGCTACTAGAATAGGCAACGCCTTGAGCATGGTTTCCTGCTGAAGCCGCAATCACCCCTTTTTCAAGTTCACCCTTACTTAGAGACGTCATCTTATTATAAGAACCTCTTACTTTAAAAGATCCCGTTTTTTGAAGGTTTTCAAGCTTAAGGTAGATGTCATTATTGCTTAGCTGGCTAAATGTATGAGAATGATCCAAATGTGTGTAATGCACAATTCCATTCATCTTACTTTTAGCTTCTTCTATTTCTTTAATGGTTATCATATGTACATCCTCCAATGAACGGAAAAAGTTTGTGACACTTAGTTTTTACAGTCTATTCATGATTATTCTATAACTTTCCATACACAAAAGGCTACCAATAAGGTAGTCGTATCATAAGATATTATGCTGTTTTTTGTACTTGTTGCTGTGTCATTCGTTTTTTTCGATTTTGAATATATCCAACACCTAAAAGTGAAGCAGTAATCACAGCAATAATTAAGTAGGAAATAGGTCCGTGACTGATGTGTAAGAAATTTGTTAATCGTTCTTCCTTTAGCATCATCTCACCTGCTGTCCAGGCTAAAATCCCAGAACCAACATAAGCAATCCAGACAAATTTCTCCATTGCTTTTACAATAAGCTTTGAGCCGAATATCATAATTGGAATACTAATAGCGACACCAAGTGCAATCATACCAATATGACCATGCGCTGCTCCAGCAACCGCCACAACATTGTCAAGACTCATCACAGCATCCGCCATGATAATTGTCCCGATTGCTTGTCCAAATCCGGTGCTAGATTTCACATGAGCTTCTCCCTCATCACCGATTAGTACCTTATAAGCGATGAATAAAAGCAGTGCTCCTCCAATTAAATTAACAAAAGGAATTTTGAGAAGATAAACAATAATTGCCGCAAATAGAATCCTTAAAACAACTGCTCCTGCTGTCCCCCAAAAGATCGCTTTGTTTTGCTGTTCCTTGGGTAGATTTCTGGTTGCCATTGCAATCACAATTGCGTTATCACCAGATAAGATGATATCAATTGCGATAATTTTGAGAAGAGCAACTGTCGCTCCTGTCGAGATTGCTATTCCTAGGATATTTAAAACATCCACTTGTCATGCGCCTCCTACGAAACTATTAAAATATGTTGCAATAAATAAGTATAAACAATAGTTAATTATAGCACTTTTCATTCATTTGCTATACTTTTTATTTTGCGATAGGAAGCCACACCTTTACATTTGTTCCTTTATTCACAAGACTATCAATCTCTATTTCTCCCCCATGGTCATTAATAATTCGGTGACTAACCATTAACCCTAATCCCGTCCCGTTTGCTTTCGTAGAGTAGAACGCTTTTCCGATAGATTCTAGCTTTTCCTTAGGAATACCTACCCCTTGATCAGATACTTCGATGCAGACCTTGTCATCTATTGCATTTACAGTGATTTCAATATTTCCACCGTTTTCCATCGATTCAATACAATTTTTAATCAAATTAATAAAGACCTGTTTAATCTTCGTTTCATCACAATAAATCTTCACATGATTTTCTTTTAACGGACTGATTAAATGAATTTGAATATTGTATAATATCGCCTGTGTATTTAATAGGAAAACAACCGAATCTAAGATATTTCGTAGATTTGTAAACTTAAGCTCCATTTTCTTTGGCTTTGATAACAGTAATAATTCTCCTACAATTTCATTAATTCTTTCAATTTCATTTAGCATGACCTTGGAATAACTTTTTCTAGTTAATTCGTTTGTTCCACCATGTTCAATCAATTGAAGAAATCCTTTTAAACTTGTTAATGGATTTCGAATCTCATGTGCAATTCCAGCTGCTAGTTCACCAATGACAGATAGATTCTCAGATCGACGGATTAAATCATCATTTTTCTCTATGAATTCAGCTTGACTTCCTTTTTCCTTTTTTTTGTACAAGGATAAGAAGAGACAACTAAATAAGCAAAAGAACAGGAGGCTAAAACAAATTAACCATGTCCTCACTAACGGTAAATCACTTATCATATAGATGATGAGTAGATTCGCAAGTAGAAAACCTCCTCCAACAATCATCCATACATGGAAATAGCATAACCTGTGTTCTTTCACTACTAAACCCCCTAATAACTTAAATGATGTTCCAACTTATCCAAATAAAAAGACCTAGCTCCTTGTTTAGAAGCTAGGTCATGTTTAAGACGTTTATTCTCACATTTACCCATTCATTATTCACTTTAAAATGAAGCATATTAAGCTATTATCGTGCTCTAGTTGCCAGTCGATAAAAATATCTGCGACTTCTTCCTTAAATATATCATCAAAACTTCCATCTTTATGGAAATAGAATTTTTCAAGCTCATCCTTTGTGACATATAGTTCATCCTTGAACCCTTTTTGTAGGAGTGCTTTCTCAATGGGTACCAAGATGCCATACCTTTTCACAACAATCATTTTTTGTGTGATTGATTTAATTTGTAGTCTTTCTGGTGCTTTTTGAACTAATTTACTCAATCGAATCACTTCTTTTTCTAAAAGTGAATGATCGAAATGGGCGTCCTTCTCAGCTGGAATCAAGACATCTTCAAGCTCTAGAACAATGATTCCTCTATTATTAGGATAATTCCAATCATGATAAAAAGTAAAAACCTCTGTCTCCAGCGTTACCTGTACCACACCACGTAATTCGTTCATTAAGCTATTAATAATCGTTGTCCTTGTTCGATCAACATCTGCAGATTGACCATTCTTCACTAATACAACTTCCATCGGAGAGATAAATCCCCGAATGTACATAATCAAATAATTATCTGAAGTTGCTGCAAAGCAAGACTCTGGCCCTCTACCAAATGTATTTCGAAGCAGTTTACTTGTGTAACTACTTATGTACTTTAATTGATCCTGTATGTTCATCTTATCCCTACCTTGTTGGGACAAAGAATATAATAACCATTGACTTTAATGACACTGGTCTATTCAATTGTAGCATAGTTATAAGCGTTGTCATATGATTTGGTTATATTTACTAATCCCAACTAAAATAAATAACTGTCTTTTAATATTATTTGGTTATTTTTGGTTATTTATACCTTAATTGAGAACTAGTAAAAGATAATATGTTTCTTTTTCATAATTCCAAAAGAGAAAAAGCTGTTCAATCTCTTTCTTGAAAATGCTTGTTAATGATTTCGTTTGTGAATGATAAAATTGCCGAATTTCTTTTTCCCGTTCTTTCATAAGTTCAACTAGTCCTTTTTTTAAGAGAAGTTTTTCAATCGGCATTAAATCAGCCTTACATTTCACGACATACATATTTTGACTGAGTTGATCAAGATCCACCTCTTTTATTTGTTGAACTAACTGATCTCCATATAACCTAAATTCACTTTCAACTTTAAGTTCAAGCCCTGGTTCTGCATTAGAATACGTTTGTTCTTCCCATTCACCCAAGATTACCCCTGTATTATTTAGGTAATTCCAATCTGTATAGAATGCTTCTACCCTTTTTCCAAAAGTAGACATTAGCATATCATTTAGTGAATGATAGATATCCTTCATCACTGTATTTCGAATACTTTCTGCTACCTGGATCTTTCCTTCACTAATAAGTGCTTCTTCAATTGGAGTTATGTATTTTTTTAAATGAATGACTATAAATTGATCTGATATTTGAGTGAAGCAATTTTCAGGGCCTTTCCCAAACTTCTTTTTAATAATTTTACTAGTATAGCTGCTTAGTGCTGTTAATTCTTCATGTTGGTTAATGCTGATAACCGTTTCTCTTCTCATGATACCCCCTACTTCTTCCTTTTCTAAAAAAAAACATAAAAAGGCCTAACCTCTATAAAGAAGTTAGGCCATGGATAGACTATATAATTTCTTCCATTTACCATTCAATCATCATATTTCATTTAATGTAGTAATTTCTTAAATCTGATAAAACAAGAATCAATGACGGATAGACATTAATCATTACTAATATATCATGTAAATCCATTTTCAACAATAAAAACCATTTGAATTTTCATTATGATGTGAAGAGATATTACATAGAAAGCCTAATTGTAATTTTTAACCGGTACTTTAAGAAAAACGGTTAATCCAATTTTTTTACAAATCGTCACATAATGCATCAAAGTTAATAAGACAGCCCCCATGTTCATTCCAATAATGATTCCTTCCATTTGTAATTCTTGCAAGGACCCTAGGATGAACATGACTAGAAATGCAATCAAATGTGACCAGACTGTATGAAATAGCGCATCCTTTAGTAAGCCAAGTCCAATTAAGTATGCTTGCATTGGAATTACAAAGAAATGGAATAAGAAGTACGGCCAAAGCATTTGTAGGTACACAGTAGCTGCAGATGATTCAAAGAACAAATGGGTTAATGGCTCTGCAAAGAAATAGAAAATCACCACTGCTGGTACTCCATACAGCATTGTAAATCTAAGAACCTTTTGTAATAACTGTTGTAGCTTGAATAGCTCTCCTTTTGAATAGGCCTCTGATACCGTTGGAATCAATACCGTTAATAATGAGTGAGCAATGAAGGCTGGAAAGAAACCAATGGTTAATGCTACACCCGCTAATAATCCATAATGCTCGGTCGCAACCGCTGCAGGCATTCCCGCTCTAATGAGCGCAGCTTTAATCAGAAATGGCTGAATCGCATGTGTAACCGAATGAAAAATCCGAAGACCGGTTGTCGGAATAGAGACAGACATGAGCTGCTTACTTATACTTCTTTTATTTACTCTCTCACTAGGTTGTCTATTTAAAAAGCGAACTCTAGCTCCATATTCGTAAATTAAGTAACCAAATACAAATATATCACTAATTACTAACGTACAAAGGGCAATCATCAGAGCCGTTTCCAAATTAAAATCGAACATCTGATAAATGAAGACGAGTAGAATCAATTGAATCGCTTTTCTTAAAAAATTCGAGAATGCGATTTTCCCCATTTTTTGAACCCCCATAAAATAGCCTCGAGCGATGGAGGTAAATGAGATGATTGGAATTAACGCAACCACTAACCAACGAACATATGGATGATAGTCATCAAATACTGAAATAAATGGGAGAATTAGCACACTTAGAATGACAAAGATGATTGTCATGATGATCGTTATTTTCATAATATGTTGAAGCATGCTGCGATGATATTTTTGCTCATGTTCGGCAATTAGTTTAGAAACTGAGATTGGTAGCTCTAAACTAGCGAGAATGACCACCAAAAAAATCGTCGGTAGGATGGTCATATATAATCCCATGCCGACCTCACCAAGTTCCTTTGCAAGAACCATGTTGAGTAAAAACTCTAAACACTCACCAATAAATGCGACCAATATCAGGACAATTGTTCCTTTTAGGAATGTACTCATGTTGTCATATCTCCTTCACTAAATTGCTTAATAATTAATGAATATGAGACAAGTCATCATTTTATTGTATAAATTTATGATTTTTAGTGAAAATTTACAAACTCAAATTTACTTTGCTAGCTTTTATCTAGGAGAAAACTCATATATAATCGTATATGTGTATTTCTTATAACAATAATTATATGGTTATGTTTAAATGAGAAGTTTCCTATTAGATAATCAAATCTAACCCGCAGCTTGAATACACTTCGCGTCCGGCGGGGTGTCTGGTGAGCCTCCTCGTCGCAAGCTCCTGCGGGGTCTCACTTTGGCCACAAATCCCGCAGGAGTCTACGTGTATTCAATCTGCTAGGATTTTCTCTCTCTTTTTACAATAAGAAAATTTTAATAATTAATTATCCTTCATAAGATAAAGGAGTTTTATAGATGAGTGTATTATCGGTAAAGAATTTGAGTCATGGTTTTGGGGATCGTGCGATTTTTAATGATGTTTCGTTTCGATTATTAAAGGGTGAGCATGTTGGGCTTATTGGGGCAAATGGTGAAGGGAAATCTACCTTCATGAATATTATTACAGGTCAGCTTCAGCCCGATGAAGGGAAAGTTGAATGGTCCAAAAATGTTCGTGTTGGTTATTTGGATCAGCATGCCGCATTAGAACGTGGTGCTTCGATTCGTGATGTACTTAAAAGTGCCTTCAAGTATATGTTTGATCTTGAAGCTGAAATTAATGATATTTATAACAAAATGGGTGAAGCGACACCTGAAGAATTAGAGCAACTTCTTGAAGATGTAGGTACTCTTCAAGATATCTTAACGAACAATGATTTCTACACAATTGATGCAAAGGTTGAAGAAATAGCTCGTGGTCTTGGATTAGAGGACATTGGCTTAGAGCGTGATGTCCATGACTTAAGTGGTGGTCAGCGTACAAAAGTGTTGCTTGCTAAGCTCCTGCTTGAGAAACCAGATATCCTTCTACTCGATGAGCCGACTAACTATTTAGATGAACAGCATATTGTTTGGTTGAAACGTTATCTGCAGGAATATGAAAATGCATTTATCTTAATCTCACATGACATTCCATTCCTAAATAGTGTTATTAACCTTATTTACCACATGGAAAATCAAGAATTGAATCGTTATGTTGGTGACTACGATAACTTCTTACAGGTTCATGAGATGAAAAAGCAGCAGTTAGAATCTGCTTACAAGAGACAACAACAGGAAATTTCTAAGCTAAAGGATTTCGTTGCTCGTAACAAAGCCAGTGTTGCTACGAGAAATATGGCGATGTCACGTCAGAAAAAGCTTGATAAAATGGACGTCATTGAGCTTGCAAAGGAGAAGCCAAAGCCAGAGTTTCATTTCAAGGCAGCACGTTCATCTAGTAAGCTAATTTTTGAAACAAAGGATCTTGTTATTGGCTACACAGAGCCACTATCTCGACCATTGAATTTAAAAATGGATCGTGGACAAAAAATAGCTTTAGTTGGTGCGAACGGAATCGGGAAAACAACACTTCTAAAGAGTATCCTTGGAATCAATAAGCCGCTTTCTGGAGAAGTTGAACGTGGTGACTATCAATATATTGGTTACTTTGAGCAAGAAATTAAAGAAGCGAATTACAACACTTGTATTGAAGAGATCTGGAATGAGTTTCCGTCCTACAACCAAGCTGAAATTCGCGCGGCTCTAGCAAAATGCGGACTAACGACGAAGCATATTGAAAGTAAGATTGAAGTATTAAGTGGTGGAGAAAAAGCGAAGGTTCGTTTATGTAAGCTGATCAATAATGAAACAAATATTCTTGTCCTTGATGAGCCAACAAACCACTTAGACGTTGATGCGAAGGATGAACTAAAGCGTGCATTGAAAGAATACAAAGGTTCGATTTTACTTATTTCACATGAACCTGAGTTCTACCAGGATATCGTAACAGACACGTGGAACTGCGAAACTTGGACAACTAAAGTGTTTTAAGGCATCATAAAAATTTAAACAAACGTTTGTTTAGTGTTTTATCTTTAAACAAACGTTTGTTTAATTGTTCAGCTGACTAGTGATTAGTCAGTTTTTTATATTGTTTTATCATTCGTTTCATTCGTTACAAACTTAGCCTTTGTTTCCAATTCTTCTTTTATCATTGTGGATCTAGCTTGAATCTGAGATGGGTCTAGCCCATTTCCAAGTGAACCATACAATGCCCCTTTTCTAGGGTCAACTAGCTCATTTCCTTGGAAGTATAAGCGTGGTGTTTTCCATAACGCTATTAATGCTTTTATCATAGGCATCTCATGATAGCGATCTGGCCACCTTTTTTTGATCTGCTCCTTCACCAAAGGATAATACTTTGAACTCATTCCTGGAAATAAATGATGCTCTGTATGATAAGAGAAATTAAAATGTAATACATCAACCCACTTTGGCACAGTGACAGTTAAACTATTAGCCAATGGATCATTTACTGGTACCAGTGGATTTAATCTGTGATTTGTTGAAATATAACTCATCACGATAAAATTAGCAATCAACAATGGGATTAAAAAGGCAAATAACCATTTTATCGGTCCATATATGAATAGTAAGCTAATCCATGTTGCCCAAGGTAGGATTAATTCCAACCATACCTTTGGTCTTTTCTTAACATTAAATTCTTTTATATATACTGTGAACATTTTCGCAGAATGTGCAGAAAACTGAATCGCTAATGAACAAAAACTGAAAACTGCACGAACTGATAGTGGCAGGCGATAAACCCATCGGAAAATTGGTTTTTTTAACATTCTTTCTAACGTCGGCCATGAGTCAGGGTCATGTTCGTCATCTTGTGTATGAACATGGTGGGTAAGATTATGCCATTTACGCCACAGACTTGGTCCCGTACTAAGTGGAAAAAATGCGATGGCACCAAGAAGATCACGTAGCCACCCTTTCCTAACGACCGTTCCATGGAGAATTTCATGACCTAAAAACCCCATTGCCGCAAAGCAAGCACCTAATATAACTGCAATGGCTCCATATATCATTACATGTAAATCTAAAAGCCCAATCACTAAAAAACCTGCAATCGTTACTAACAAATAGGCTAGTCCACCCCAAAGTCTGGCTGGTACTGGCTTAAATGCTTCCTTTGGAAGATGTGGTTTAATTCGTGCTGCATACCAACCAAAAGTATGTAGTTCTTTCATTTGCTACCTCCTAAAAAACGGTATTGATTCATATCTTTGGTTTTATTTCCATATTAATGTACAACAAAAGCCTTGTTTTTATTCAACAAGGCTTTTATCATTATTCGCTTCAATTGGAATTGCTTCATAGACTCGCTGTTGGAATAGTTCCTTTAATTTCTCGTCAAACCCTATGTGCTCACATAGAATGATGTTTTTATCGGGATTATTTACTTGGTACTGTTTCGTGATATTTTCGATTTCAACTGTAAATCCTCCTGAATACAGTAAATAAGGGATTATATAAATTTCTTCATATGTTTGCTTTAGAACATTCCCTAATTCATCTTTAAATGAAGGCTTAGACATATTCATATAACATGTAAATACATCAAACGGTTTATTATATCTCAAACGCTGTGCGATTTCCTCAAATTGCTTTAAAGAATGTACATCATAGCTCCCATGACTTACTAAAAGAACTGCTTTAAATCTTTTATTGTTATACTTTTTAGCCTCTAAACGTTCATTTAGGATTTGAATCATTGAGTCATCCTGACCAAAGGGTTGACCATAATAGAAGGGAATGTTGGGGTAGATTTTCTTAGCTCTCATCATTTCATTTGGGATATCTTCTCTTACATATGTTCCTGTTAGAAGGAGAATCGGCATGATTGTAACAGAAGTTGCCCCTTGTGAGATTACCGTTGAAATCGCCTCGATTATCGAAGGCCTTGTCCCTTCTAAAAAACCATAGCCCTGTAATGGGAAATCGACTACTGACATCATTTCCTTCACAAACGAAATAAATTGTGTATTACCAGACTCTGTTCTACTTCCATTACCAACATAGATCAATGCATCCATATGATTTCACTCCTTACATTACCAGATTGCAGAGGGATGCTATCTCCCTACCCTTTTGTAACATATAGTTAAATATACTATTCTCTTATAATCATTTATAGAGGGTTTACTTTCTTTAACCATAACAATTGACCGCTTTTCACCAGATTGTAACTAAATGTTCATACCTCATTCTTTAATCCTAATCTATATCTCGTCAGTAATAAGTGAAGTTTGTCACATTTACATTTTGTTTTATTACCCATTTCACATAACTGTCAAAAAAAAGAAGATAACACATGGTTATCCTCTCGTTTTCTTCGTATTTGTTTTGAATTTCTTAGGCTTATTTACAGATCGTTTGGCTACTTCGCTTCTTTTCTCTACAATTTGCCCTTTAAAGAAGTCTTTTTCTTCAACCTCTACATTCACCTTACGAGCAAGCTGCTTCAGTTCTCTCACTTCCCTGCCTGAGACAATTGAAACAACCGTACCAGAAGATGATCCAAGTCGCCCTGTTCTCCCAGATCGATGGGTATACTCTGTTACATCCTTAGGTAAATCATAGTGAACAACATGTGTAATCCCTTGGATATCTAGCCCTCTTGCTGCGACATCCGTTGCTAATAGCAGATTTGATTTCCCTGATCGGAAGTTTGATAATGCCGTCTGACGATCAGTCTTATTTGCATCACTATGTAGTACCTCGACTGGTACTCGTTTGAACTTTAGTTTCTCTGATAACACACTTAGATTTCCAATATCTCTTACAAAGACTAGTCCTCGTATGCCTTCAACTCTAGATAACTTTGCAATGACCTCAATTTTATCTCTTGATTCAGCAACAAAATAAATATGGTCAACCTGTGATCCTGTATTTACCTCTGTTCGCTCTACCCTAATTGTCTTTGCATGTTCAGAAACCATCTCTTTTACAATCGATTCAGCCTGCTCTGTTAAAGTCGCTGAGAAAAGAATGATTTGTCGATCCTTCAAAGTGGACTTAATGATGTCCTTCATTGTTTGTAGATGTTCAGGGACAAGAAGCTGATCACCCTCGTCTAGTACAAGCGTCTTTACTTCATGCATTTTAAACTTCTTTTGTTTGATTAACTCCAATACTCTTCCAGGAGTCCCAAATACGATTTGTGGCTTCTTTTTAATTTTTTCAAGCTGTCTCTTCACATTTGCTCCACCAATGAAGCTTGCTCCGTAAATGTCACTACCCTCAGACCACTTCTGAAACTCGCCAAATAATTGCATAACAAGCTCATGAGAGGAAGCAAGAATGACTGCTTGTATCTCTTTCTTCTCAACATCTATTTTATCTAAAATTGGAAGTAAGTAAGCCAAAGTTTTCCCTGTTCCAGTTGGGGATTCAGCTATTACATCCTGACCTTCTAATATGTAAGGGATTGTCTTTTCTTGAATTGGAGTTGCTTCCTTAAAGCCTGCCTTTGTCCAAGCATCTTGAATAAAAGGCTTCATCTTTTCTAAAACTGGCCAATTTGTAACCATGTAATTCTCCTTTAACTTCTTAATAATTCTTATTTTGTTCTATCTAGATCTTAACTATGAATATTTCTACGCTACTCACTATACCATACTTAAATGAATCAAAGAATATATGTTCACAGTAGTTGCTACTTAAAATTAATTAAACAAACGTTTATTTAATTAGCTGTTTTTCGTATAAATTGTTGCTTAGTCAGACGCAGCCTTAATAAAAAAGGTGGTGCCAGGCACCACCTTTTTCTAAACCATTTCTTCTGTTAGTTGATTTTCATACAGGTCTGCATAGAAGCCTCCTGCTTTAAGCAAGGAATTATGGGTCCCTTTTTCAATTAATTGACCATCCTTCAAGACAAGAATTTGGTCTGCATTTTGAATCGTATTTAACCTATGGGCAATGACGAAGCTTGTTCTGCCTTCCATTAATCGCTGAAGTGCTTCTTGTATTTTCAGTTCAGTAATCGTATCAATGCTACTTGTCGCTTCATCCAACACAAGCAAGGTTGGATTTGATAGAATTGCTCGTGCAATCGATAATAGCTGCTTCTGCCCTTGGCTAATTCCGTTCCCATCCTGGGTCAGCATCGTATCATATTTGTTTGGTAGCTTCATAATAAATGAATGAGCATTTGCTAGCTTTGCAGCCTCTTCAATTTCTTCATCTGTAGCATCCAATCTTCCATACCTGATATTTTCTCTGATCGTCCCTTGAAATAAATAGGAGTCCTGCAAGACAAACCCCATATTTGCTCTTAGACTTTCTCTTTTTATATCCTTAATATGATGTCCATCAATCAAGATTCTTCCTTTGTCTACCTCATAGAATCGTGATAACAGGTTAATGATCGTTGTTTTCCCAGCACCAGTCGGTCCAACCAATGCAACCGTTTCACCCTGTGCGACTGAGAAGCTAACTCCATTAACTGTATTCCCTTCTTTTTCATATGAAAAAGATACATCATCAAACTCTACATTCCCATGCTGAATTCGAAGATCCTTAGCATTTTTCTCATCACTTGCTTCTTCCTTTTCATCAATCACTTCAAATACCCGTTCTGCACCTGCAACAGCGGATAATAACGTATTGAACTGATTAGCAAGATCATTAAGTGGTCTAGTAAATTGTCTAGAATACTCCGCAAATATGACAATAACCCCAATTGAAATATAGTCATTTATCGCTAAGATCCCACCGATTGCAGCAATCACGGCAAAGCTCAGATTATTAAGCATATTCATTAGTTTAGGAATAAACCCTGAATAGGCTTGAGCCCAATAACCTGCTGCTCGTAGGCGTTCACTTTTTTCACTAAATTCCCGCTTCACCTTGTATTCCTGTGAAAAGGTTTTGACGATTCGTTGACCTGAAATGGTTTCTTCGATATACCCGTTCAAATCACCAATGCTTTTTTGCTGCTCCTTGAAGAAGACACCTGTACGATTAGTAATCCACTTCAACCCAAAGAACATCGTCGGAACAATAACCAACGTTAATAATGTCAATAATGGACTAAGTAATAACATCACTGTTACAGTTCCAATAAGTGTTAAGATACTCGAAAATATTTGGATCACTGAGCTATTTAAGGTTGAGCTAACATTCTCGATATCATTTGTTACTCTACTCATAAGTTCTCCATGCTGCCTTTTATCAAAGAAAGGAATCGGAAGCTTATGTAGATGTTTAAACAGCTGTGTCCTCATTTTAAAAACGGTATTTTGAGCAATCCCTATCATCCAATAAGCTTGAAACCATGTTGACAAAGAATGGAATACGTATATAAAAACAAGACTTAGTCCTAGCATAAGTAGACCATTTGTATTTCGGTCAACAATATAATCATCAATGGCCATCCCAACTAAATAAGGACCTAATAGCCCTAGAGCAGAGCTGATAATCACCATGAACAAGACAAGTGATAAGAGAACCCTACTTTCCGCTAAATAAGACCAGATTCTCTTAATTGTTCCTACCCAATTTTTCGTTTTCGGTTTCTTTTTGCTATCGCCTGATTCTTGATTAGCGGAAGCAGTTATAGCTATTTTCTTATATTGAAAAGGCGTGACAAGTTGTTTTAACATGCGTTACATAGCCTCCTCTCGATATTGCGATTGATAGATTTTCTGATAAAGACTAGATTCCTTTAATAATTGTTCGTGACTGCCTTTAGCAATGAGCTTCCCTTCTTCAATTAATAATATTAAATCAGACTCCACAGCCGTACTAATTTTTTGAGTAATAATCAAAGTTGTACATGTATATTGTTTCAACGCTTCTAATAATCTCGCTTCTGTTTTCAAATCAAGCGCACTTGTACTATCATCTAATAACAGAATCTTAGGCTTTCTGACCAGTGCTCTTGCAATGGATAGACGTTGTTTTTGTCCACCGGATAAGTTGACGCCTTTTTGACCAATGATCGTATCATAGCCTTTGGGCAAGTTCATTAGTGTATCATGAATTTGTGCATTCTTGGCAGCTGATATCATTTCATCAACTGTAGCATCCTCTTTTCCCCAGCGAATATTCTCTTTGACAGAACCAGTAAATAATAATGCCTCTTGTGGAACATAGCCAATCTGATTTCTCAAAGCAATCGATTGCATCGTTCGCACATCCTGGCCATCAATTAGAACTTCACCCTCATCAACATCAAACAAACGTGGAATCAGTTGAAACAATGAGGATTTACCTGATCCAGTTGCTCCTAATATCGCAACGGTTTGACCTGGTTCAACCTTAAATGAAAGATTCTCCAGAACCTTTGAATCTGTACCCGGATATGTAAATGATACGTCGTTAAATTCAATTTCACCTTCAAGGGAGGAAGACTCTAGTGATTCCTGCTGATCCTCAATCTCATCTATTTCAGTTTCTAATACTTCTGCAATCCTTCGAGAAGAAGCCTTCGCTCTTGAGAATGCCATGATGATGAATGAGAAAATTGAAAACGCTCCAGTAATTCTTGTTGCGTAATTGACGATTGCTACAACCTCCCCAACTTGTGCATCACCTATATTAACCATTGAGCTACCAAACCAAAGAACAGCTAAGATTCCGAGATTCATTACCAAGAGAAGAACTGGCATCGTTACTTCCATCAATCGTAATGCTGAAACAGTTTTGTCCTTTAACTGTTCATTTGTCTTTGTAAATCGTTTGACCTCATACTTTCTTCGCAAGAAAGCCTTTATTAATCTGATTCCTGTGAGATTTTCTCGCATAACGCCATTCACTCGGTCAAGTCTCTCCTGCACAGCTTTGAATAATGCATCTCCTTTGTTCATTACCCAATACAGGAAAATAAATAAAATTGGCATCACAATCAGGAAAATCAGTGACAATTTAAAATTCACGATGAGAGCCATAATGACTCCACCAATAATTAAAAGCGGAGCACGAAGCATAATCCGTAGGCTCATAAACACTGTATTTTGAACCTGTACAACGTCATTTGTCATCCTTGTTATTAGAGAGGATGTTGGAAATAAATTAAATTTACTAAATGAGAAGGACTGTACCTTATCAAAAATGGCTTTACGGATATCTAAGCCAAAGCTCTGACTTACATGGGCAGCATAAAAGGAATTTACAATCCCTGAAATAAATGCAAGAAGTGACATACCAACCATCACGATACCCCAATGAATAATGGTGGAAATATCTCCGGTCATAATACCGTCATCCACAATCTTAGCCATAAATAATGGCTGCAGAAGCTCGACAGTAAGCTCGACTAACATTAAGAATAATGCAACAAATACAGCTATTCGATATGATTTTAAAAATGACATGACTTTTAACATATGTATCCCCCAAACAGTCTACCTTTGATGTCTATTGTTATTTCATTAGCTTTACTAATATCTTGAATTTTATCTATTTATTATCATACTCCTTTTTTTGTTATTTTTAAATAGTTTGACATTTTTATTCTTCCAATGAAAAAAAGCAAAACCTGGACTCACCGGTTTTGCTTTACTTGGGATTATTCCGCAGCCTGAATACACTCCGCGTCCAGTGGGGTGACCCGTGAGCCTCCTCGTCACAAGGCTCCTGCGGGGTCTCACTCTGGCCACTAATCCCACTGGAGTCTCCCTGTATTCAGACTGCTACTTTTCAATTCTAATGTACAATTTATTTAACCAACGAGTGTTTAAATGCATAGATGACTGCTTGTGTGCGGTCATTTACTTCTAGCTTAGACAAGACATTGCTCACATGAACCTTGACTGTTTTAAGGGAAATAAAGAGTTCATCCCCAATTTCTTGGTTCGTTTTCCCTTGGGCCATTAATAGTAATACCTCAAGCTCTCGATTCGTTAATTCCTCGTGGAGTGGGACTTCCTGTTTACGCATTTTCATCATCATTTTTCCTGTTACCTCTGGTTCGAGAACCGTTTGACCTTCATAGGTAGAACGAACGGCATTAGCGATTTCACTCGCCTTTGACGTCTTAAGCATATAACTAGTGGCTCCCGCTTCTAGTGCCGGATACACCTTCTCATCGTCTAAAAAGCTTGTCACAATCACGATTTTTGCTTCTGGCCACTTGGCAATGATTTGTCTTGTTGCCTCGATTCCATCCATCTCTTTCATGACTAAATCCATCAAAATCACGTCTGGACGTAACGTAAGGGCGAGTTCGACCCCTTTTTTCCCATCCTCAGCTTCTGCGATCACTTCAATATCTGGCTGTGCTGTTAAATAAGAGGATACTCCGATTCTTACCATTTCATGATCATCAACGAATAATACCTTAATCATTTTCTACCTTCACCCCATCATTGGCACTTTTACCTCAAGCTTAGTTCCACTGTTTTTGACGCTGACTACTTTTAATGTTCCACCTATTTCAGCTGCTCGGTCCTGCATATTCTGCATTCCGTAAGACCCTGGTGTAGAAGCATCATTGTTCATTTCAAAGCCGACACCATTGTCAACAATTCTTAAAATTACAAAGTTATCTCTTAAAATGAGCAAGATTTCAACCTTAGTACATTTGGCATGTCTGAGCGTATTAGAAACCGACTCTTGAAGGATACGGAATAAATGATCCTCGATCCCTTTATCTAACTGCATCTCTTCAATCTTCCAAGTAATTTCCATCGGAACCTTTTGGGTCAGTTCAAACAATAGCTCTTTGATGCCCTCTTGTAATGATTTCCCCTTTAATGCAGCAGGACGTAGATGTAATAGTAAGGCTCTCATTTCCAATTGTGATTGGTGTATCATGTTTTCTACTAGCTTTAATTGCTTGCTTTCGGAATCTTCCACTTGTGCTCTAGATTCTGTTATGGCTGACATAAGCATCGATGCAGCAAACAATTGCTGGCTGACTGAGTCATGTAATTCTCTTGCAAGACGATTTCTCTCTCTCGAAATAATTTCTTGAATTCGTTTTTCTTGATCTTCGGCTTTTTCTGTTGCTAGCTTTTGAGAACGTCTAACTTGCTCAGCCATTGTCAGCTTGATATTATTGATTTTCTTAATAATGACCTCTTCTTCTATATCCGTCCCTAGCGGCTGAAGCTCTTCTGTATTTCCTTCTTCTACTAAACTAAGACGATTTGCGATTTCTCTTAACTGGTTTCTTTTAGCAAGCCCATTGAAAAAACCAAACATGATACCTATCACAATGCAAATACTTGGTATGATAATAATGAAGGGAACATCTAATATTTTTTGTTGCCATAATAATGACCAATTGTCTAAAGGAAAGGTTAGAAAAATCCCAAGTGATGATATAAGCAACAGTAATACTGATAGGCAGGTAGCAAGTAAAATTTGTCGTTGAAGTATACTCATTGTCGCTTCACCTCAAGGTCTCCATAAATCATTGAGGTTACGATCTTAATTTTCTGACTAGAAGCTTGATAATCAGCGGTTTCAAAAGAAAGTGTTTGATTAAATGCCTTTGACTCCTTATGCTGAAATACAGATGTTCCTCCTAAGATGGCTGAATGATGGATTGTTACTTCTAATTCATAAGGAACAAGAATTTTGATATTTCCTGCGATGCCTCGAATGAAGATAATTGATTCACCCTCAGGTAACACTGTATTACTTAAATCAATAACGGCTTCTCCTATCCCCATTTGTATGTTAATATCATTCCATTCATATACCTGTTCTGGGGTTTCGAATCGACCGAATATTGGATTCTTAAATAGAGGTTGCTTTTTAACGACTTGCTCATTACCCTCTGACTGTGAGTTCTCAATGATAGGCTCCACCTTAAGAGGGTCTTTTTTTGTTTGATAATACTTATGAACAAAATAAATAATAATGGCTAACAAAAGAAACTTGAAGGCACTACTACTTAGAATCGCAACAATAATTGTTACGACACCAAACCAAAACATGACTTTCCCGAAGGTGCTTTCATATTTCGTACTACCAAAATAAATACACAGACCAGAAATTAATGCTGAGAACATAACCCCGTGATTAAAAAAGGTCACTTCTATGATTAAAATAGCAATACCAACCATCGCAATCCAGCTTCGGAAATCTTCTTTTTTAAATTGCAGCATGGGGCTATCCCCCTTAATTTATTATCTTCTCTGAAGTTTTTTTGTCTACTAAAAGGCATAGTTACCTATGCCTCTAGCATACCATGATTAGATTATGAAAGAGTATTAGTTTCTTCTTTTTTTACTCTTTTTCTAACTGAGCAATTCTTGAATCAATCGTACTTCGATAATAAGATGAGTTGACCTGAGTTTCTAGTTGATCGATGTAACGATCCATTTCAGTGAAGCTAATAGAGGCCTTATCTTCATAGACTGACCCTGAATCAAGCACTTGGTTCATGCGAAAGTTTGCTCTTGCGATATTCTCACGTCCCATTAATTCCATTCTTCTTAGGTTCATATCCTTTAGCTTATGCTTCATTTCCTGATATTTTGTCTCAAGCTCTACTAGGTGTTTTGCTGCCTCTTCTAGTGTGGCCTTTAAGCGAGCTGAACGTTCTTCATATTGGAGCTGCTCTTTGAAAGCAAATTGATATAATTCTTCTTCGCCAGCTTTTGATGCAATTTCTGCTTGTTGCTTTCGTTTTTCTGAAAGCTGTGTTGAATGATGAAGCTCTCTTGTAAATTCCTCTTTCAATCGATGTTGTCTCTCCACTAGTTTACGTACTTTTTCAACTTCCAATTCACATTGACGAAGATGCTGATTTAGTGCAGCAATTGGATTTTTCTTTTCCTTTTCATCTAATACCTCATGAAGGTCTGCTGCAATTGTATTCTTAATTCGATTAAATAAACCCATTATTATCGCTCCCTATCTTTTATTAGAAATTCTTCTTTAATTGCTCCCATTCTTTTTCAAAGTTGGTGAAAGGGTCGCTTTCCTCTTTTTCCACGTTCTCTGTTTTATTCCAATTCTTATACACTAAGTAAACAACGATGGCTGCTGCAACTCCAATTAGTGCTGGTACATTTGACAATGTGATACTAATCGCAAAGAATCCTAGAATCCCCCATAACACTTTTTTTCCGGTCGATTCTGCTTTGATGAATCCTTTGAAAGCATAATACAAAACAGCTAAACCAATGATCATTCCTAAGACAGGGCCTACATGAGCTAGCATGATGATTCCTGCGGTGATCCCAATTAGTAATAAACCAAATTTCTTCATCCTGACTTCCTCCTTTCATTTCATGTCTTTATTCTAACTTGATTCAATATTCACCATAATGATCCTCAGTTATATTTTTGAATAGGACTTGAGACGTATCAAACGTAAGACTGATCCATAATAAAAAGACAGCTTTTCAGGCTGCCTTTAAGTTTTACTTACTTATTGATTCATTCCTCTTGCATCGACATTCCAGATGTCTACAACAATTCCTTTTTGATGTACGATATAGTGGTTGAATTGATTAACGACAGTGCATGCATGGTTCGGAATGATTTCTACTATGTCATTTCTTTTTAAAGTGGATGGTGAAGTGAAAATTCCGACTCCATGCTCTTCAGATAAGCGCTCAATCTCAATCTCGGGATGACCAATAACGGTACCAAACCCTCTTACTGTTTCATTCCCATGGGCTCCCTTATCTAAGCATAGCGTCTTACTACCAGAATCAAAGACCACTCGATCCTTATAGACACCAACAACTGACGCTAGCACTGATAGAGCACATTTCTCAATTGATGTCACACCAAGTCCTACTTGAATCGAATCAAAGAATGCTGCATTTCCGGGGCGAACCTCATTAATCCCTTCAATCACCCCCGCAAGCTTATATGTTGGAGTAGACCCAACACTTCTTACTGGAATAGGTATCCCCATTCGTTCACATTCTTGCGCACTATCTACAACTGCGTTTGCCTCTTGAATGGCAATCTGTTGGATCTCTTCTGTAGTTTTTGCAGCATAAGAATGCCCAGCATGAGTGAAGATTCCACCTAGCCTTAATTTCGATAAGAACAGGATGGCTTGAGCTAATTTGACGACCTCTTCCTTCGGCTCTACCCCACATCGATTTAGTCCTGAATTGACCTTAATCCAAACCTCCAATATATACGGAGAACTTTCTAATTCTTGTTGAAGTTCTTTAAGCTGGTCAATATGATCCACAGCTATTTTTAATTTAACTCCTTTAGCTAATAGCCCTTTGATTCGTTCAATCTTCTGTTTTTTTGAAATAGGGTAGGCGACCAGGATATCAGTGATTCCTCCTGCAGCCATTACCTCAGCCTCAGATAACTTTGCAACAGTAATTCCTATAGCTCCTGCCTCCACCTGCATATTCGCAAGTCTTACAGATTTATGTGTTTTAATATGTGGCCGAAGAACCAATTGATTCTCTACCGCAAAAGTAGTCATATCGTCTATATTTGCTTGTAGTTTATCCAGATCTAGCAATAACGAAGGTGTATCAAGCTCTTTGATTAATTGTCCTGTCTCCATCACAATCCCCACCTGACTATGTTAATAGTTCCATCATAACTAAAAAAAGGACAAATAATCTAGAGATTTCATAGATCATTTGTCCTTTTTGTAAAATAAATTATAGTGATTTACTTAAGTCCAGCTTCAATTTCGTTAGCCATTTCACCAACAGAAATTAAGCCTCCACCTGATAAATACCAGAAATCAGGATTTAAGTATACGATATTGTCATTTTCATATGCTTTAGTCTTTTTAACTAATTCATTTTCAATTAATTCTTTTGCAGCTGCACCATCACCAACAGCTGAATCGCGGTCAATGACGAATAAGTAATCTGGATCCATTTCAACAATATATTCGAATGAAACTGATTGACCATGTGTAGAAACTTCAATGTTCTCATCAGCTGGTATTAATCCAAATACATCATGAATGATACCGAATCTTGATTTTGAACCGTAAGCACTGATGTTACCTTCGTTTGCTAATACAATAAGACCAGTTGCACCTGTAGCAGTAGCCTTTTCATTTAAAGAAGCAACAACTTCCTCAATCTTAGCAATTTCAGCATCTACTTCTGCTTGCTTGTCAAAAATTTGAGCTAGTAGATCCATGTTTCCTTTAAATGATTCCATGTAATTTGCTGCATCTGTTTCAATATATAATGTTGGAGCAATTTTGCTTAACTCTTCATATTGCTCTGCTTGTCTACCAGAAATAATAATTAAGCCTGGATCGATTTCAGCAATCTTTTCAAAATCTGGTTCTTTTAAGCTTCCAACATTTTCATACTTCGCATCTTCATATTTTGATAAGTATGAAGGAACGTTTGCTTGTGGAACTCCTAATACTTCTACACCTAGCTTATCTAAAGAATCTAACATTCCAAAGTCAAAAACCACAACATTCTTAGGATTTACTTCAACTTTAGCTTCTCCAAGCTTATGTGTTAATGTGATTGTCTTTGCTTCTGCCGTTTCAGATCCTGTTGCTTCATCTGTGTTAGCAGTTTCTGTTCCACCACAAGCTGCTGCAAAAACAACTAGTAGCATTGTTACTAATAATAAAGTAAATTTCTTCATCTTCTACACCCCTATAAATCTATTATTTTATTAGAATTATTTAGCGGCCTATGACTGATGAGATACTCAGACTGTACGTATTGAAAGTTGTCACATGTTAATTCATGTAACTTACTTGAAAATTCTTGTTTTTTCGTGTACATTTAAAGGTGTTAGAGTCCTTCTTGAACGGCAGACTTAGTCTGCTATTCTTGGAGGCCTTTTTTTTGAGTTCTCATCATCATCGACTGAAAAATAAGTTCAACCAAAGTGAAAGTCTTTCTAATAATAAACGCAAATTCTACATTTGTTAATGTCGCGAATTTGGATGTCCATTTCGTAGATATCCTTTAGAACCTTCTGATCTATTATTTCAGCTGTTGCACCCTCTTTAACGATTTTTCCATCTTTAAGTGCAACAATATAGTCTGAATAGACTGAAGCAAAGTTTATATCATGAATAACGATAATAACTGTCTTACCAAGCTCATCAACTAATCTACGTAACACCTGCATAATTTGAACAGAGTGTTTCATATCTAAGTTATTTAAAGGCTCATCGAGTAAAATATACTCAGTATCTTGAGCGATAACCATTGCGATATACGCTCTTTGCCTTTGACCACCACTTAATTGATCCAAGAATTTGTCTTGCATATCATCTAATTCCATATAAGAAATGGCTTCGTCAACATGTCTCCAATCTTCTCGTGTTAGCTTCCCTTGTGAATAGGGGAAACGTCCGAAGCTTACTAACTCGCGAACTGTTAATCTTAAATTAATATGATTGGATTGTTTTAGGATTGATATTTGCTTTGCAAGATCAGTACTTTTACATTGACTAAGCTCTTTTCCCTCAATTGTAATTTCACCTTGATCCTTTGTGATTAACCGACTGATCATTGAAAGTAATGTACTTTTTCCAGCACCATTCGGCCCAATAAACGAGGTGATTTTACCTTTTTGAATTGTAACTGATACATCCTCTATTACATTTTTATTTCCGTATTTTTTGAAAACCTCTTTTACTTTTACCATGCTTTACTCCCCTTTAATAGAAGATAAATAAAGTAAATCCCACCGACGAAATTAATGATGACGCTTAATGTCGTACTAAATGTAAACACTCGTTCAACAATAAATTGTCCGCCAACTAAAGCAATAATACTTATTAACACTGATCCGGCAATTAAATAGCTGTGTCTAAATGTTTTTAAGAACTCATGAGCCACGTTCACTACTAGAAGTCCTAAGAAGGTGATAGGCCCTACTAATGCTGTCGAAATGGAAGTTAGAATCGCAACAATGATAAGTAGGCGTTTTACTACATAATCATAATCTACACCTAGATTAACTGCTTGCTCCTTCCCCAACGAAAGAACATCAAGATACTTAATAAATCGGAAGAAATAAAGCATAACGAGAACAATAATGATACTAGAGAGCACCAATAAATCTGTATTTACATTATTAAAGCTAGCAAACATTCTATCCTGTACAATCATAAATTCATTTGGGTCGATTAGAACCTGCATGAATGTTGAAATACTTCCAAAGAATGTACCAAAGATTAACCCTACTAATAGTAAGAAATAGATATTTTGTCCTTCACCCTTGAAGAGTAATTTATATAAAATACCTGCAAACAGTACCATTAGTACAACTGAGATTAAGAAATTTATATTTTTATCCATCGCCGTTAAGCTTGTTGAACCAAAGGCGAAGATGATCACCGTTTGAATTAATAGATAGAGAGAATCTAGACCGATAATGCTCGGTGTTAAGATTCGATTATTGGTAATTGTCTGGAACACAAGTGTCGAGAAGGCAATAACTGCTCCTGTAATGACAATCGCAAGAATTTTCTTTCCTCTGCGAGATAGGACATATTCCCAATTACTTCCTACATCATAAAATAAAAACAACGATACTAATACGATAGTTATTACGAAAAGAATTCCTAATTTAATCTTATTATGCATATGCCCTTCTCCTCATCAATAGGTAAAGGAAAATTCCGCTTCCTATCACCCCTACTGTCACACCAATTGGAATTTCGTATGGGTAAATAACGATACGTCCAAAGATGTCACATACTAGTACGAATACTGCACCAAGAAGTGCGGTATGAGAAAGACTCTTCTTCAGATGGTCTCCCATATAGATGGTTACAATATTAGGAACAATTAGTCCTAAGAATGGAATCATCCCTACAGTTAAGACAACCACGGTAGTAACTAAAGCAACAATCACTAATCCGATATTCACTACCTGTTTATGATTAAGCCCTAAATTCGTGGAAAACTCTTCACCCATTCCTGCAATTGTAAACTTATTTGCGTATAAATAAGCAATAATGACAATTGGTATACTTATATACAAAAGTTCATATCTCCCTTGAATACTCATGGAGAAATTACCTTGTAGCCATGAAGACATATTCTGCACTAAATCATTTTTTAATGCGAAGAATGTGGTAATTGACCCTACAATATTTCCAAACATTAATCCAACTAAAGGTATGAAAATAGCATCCTTGTATTTTACTTTATCTAATATTTTCATAAAGACAAACGTACCTAATAGTGCGAACGCAAATGCTACTAACATTTTCACTAATGGACTAGCTGCTGTGAAAAACATAAGTGAAACGAGAATCCCAAGTCTTGCAGAATCCATTGTCCCTGCAGTTGTTGGAGAAACAAACTTATTTCTCGTAAGCTGCTGCATGATAAGACCACATATACTCATACTTACGCCAGCGAGGATTATACTTATTAGCCTCGGAAATCTACTGACAAGTAGAATATGTAGCTGATCTTCAGAAAGCTTAAAAATATCTAAAGGAGTGATGTCTTTGACCCCAATAAATAACGATATGAATGATAGTATGACTAGACTAATTGCTAAGTATCTTTTTTTCATGTTATTTATAAGTTCCTTTATTTTTTTAGCATGCATTCTAACAATGAGATTCATTATCACTGAAGGTCAAACCATTACAACCTTGAGAATGATGAATACCATACACACTTAGTAATGAGATTCATTATCATTTAACAAGTTTCATTATATCACCCCACTATATTTTGTCAACGAAATCAGAAATGTTTTTTTATTCTCATTTTTTATCTGTAAAAATAAAAAGTGCTAGACCTCAAGATTAGGCAGACTAGCACTTCCTCAATTTACCTATTTACACAAAAATTACTTTAGACTCTAACAGGTATAAAAAATTCATTATAAATTGCTTGAACAGCTCTCTTTTCATCAATTTCTTTAATGCCGAACATCATACTTACTTCTGATGAGCCCTGATTTATCATTTCAATATTTACACCAGCATCTGCTAATGCTTTCGAGGCTCTTGCAGTAGTTCCTACATTATGGCGCATGCCTTCTCCAACAATCATAATGAGGGAAAGATTATGTTCAATTCTCACTTCATCAACATGTAATTCTTCTGTAATGCGTGCAAGAATTTCTCGCTCAGTTGCAGCATCCATTTGATTCTGTCTTAAAATCAAGGTAATATCATCAATTCCAGACGGAATATGTTCATAAGACATACCGTATTCCTCTAAAATTTGAAGCAGCCTTCTTCCAAATCCGATTTCTCTATTCATTAAATATTTACTTATATAAATACTACAGAATCCCTTATCACTAGCAATTCCAATGACAGGTCCATTTGAATTCTCTCGATGATTTACAACCCTTGTTCCAGGGGCTGTCGGATTATTTGTGTTTTTAATATTCACTGGTATGCCTGCTCGAAAAGCAGGTATCAAAGCTTCATCATGAAACACCGAAAAACCCGCATAAGAAAGCTCACGCATTTCTCGATAAGTTAATTCTCGAATCTCTTTAGGGTCCGCAACGATGGTCGGGTTCACTGAATACACAGCATCCACATCGGTGAAGTTCTCATATAAATCAGCCTTCAATCCATTTGCAAGGATTGAACCTGTGATATCAGAACCACTTCTAGAGAACGTAAGGACATCACCTTGCTTTGTATAACCGAAGAATCCAGGGAAGATAACGATTCCATCAAGCTCTCTTAATTTATATAATTGCTCGTATGATTCTTGTAGTACCCTCGCATTACCTGGTTCATCGCTTACAAAAAGTCCAGCATCTTTTGGATTGATATATTGTGCATCTACTCCCTGATGTTGAAAATAGGCTGCTATTAATTTTGCGTTATTATCCTCACCACTTGCCTTAATAGCATCAATATAGCGATCTGGCTTGCTTTTATCACCATGAAGTAATGTTTGTAAATCCGACTCAATTTTCGAGATGATTTCATTTGTTAAATGAAGCTCTTTTGCGATACTCTTGTACCTCTCCAAAACAGCTACAAATAGGTGATCGGCATTTTTCCCATTCAAATGATGCAGTGCCAGGTCAATTAATAAATCTGTCACCTTTACATCATCTGAGTACCGTTTACCTGGTGCAGAAACAACAACAACCTTTCTAGTTGGATCTGATAAAACAATTTGGAATACTTTTTCTACCTGTTCTCCAGAAGCTAGAGAACTCCCACCAAACTTGACAACCTTCATCCTTACATCCCCTAAGTATTTATATTTTCAGTCAATTTAGTATCTATTATTACTCTTTTATAATGAAGAATCAAGGGATTTCTTCCTGATAAATACATTTGTATTCCTAAGAAGAACAAAATAATTCGAAAATAATTTCAATAATGAGTTTATTTTTACCATCTTTCATGATTTCTGCTAAGATGGAGTTAACTAACTAATTAGGAGGGTGAAACATGTCAAAGAAGCTAATTGTCACTCATGAATTAGAAGAAAAGTTGCGTAATCAGATAGTAGAGCTCGTACCTGAGTGGGATGTTATTATCAGTAAGAATCCGTTAGATTGGGAGAATGAACTTCAAGAAGGAGAAATCATTGCTGGCTGGAAGAAACAAATAGTGCAGCAATGTATACATAACCCTTCCAATCTAAAGTGGCTTCAAAGCTGGAGTGCTGGAGTAAACAGCTTTCCTCTTAATGAAATGGAACAAAAAGAGATTCTTGTTACAACAGCAAATGGAGTGCATGCATATCCCATTTCAGAAACAATCTTTGCTCTCCTATTAGGCTTAACAAGAAAAATTAGTGATTATGTTCGAAACCAACAGACAAAAACTTGGAATCACTCAAATATTAAAGGGGAAATTCACGAAAAAACGATTGGTATTCTTGGTGTAGGGGCGATTGGAAAAGAAACGGCTAAGATTGCTAAAGCCTTTGGCATGAATGTCATCGGATTTCGTCAATCAGGCAAACCTGAGGAATACGTTGATCACATGTACAAAATCGATCAATTAAATGAAATCCTTCCAACATGCGACTTCGTTGTTATCACATTACCATTAACTAATGAAACCTCAAGGTTAATGGGAGCAGAACAATTTAATCTAATGAAGCCTTCTTCACTATTAATCAATATTGGTCGAGGTGAAATCGTTGTTGAGGATGAATTAATTGAAGCTCTTCAGCAAGGGAAAATTGCCGGTGCTGGCCTAGATGTATTTGAGAAGGAACCACTAAGTCCTGAGAGCCCATTATGGGACTTAGATAACGTTATTATTACACCCCATACTTCAGGCTCGACTGAATATTATAACCAAAGAGTGATTGAAGATATCTTTATTCCTAATTTGAAGAGTTATCTTAAAGGAGAACAGCCGTCTGTTAATCTCTTAGATTATAAAAAAGGATATTAGAATAGGATGTTAGAGAGAAGTTGAAGATCCCTTTTCTCTAACATCCTATTTATTATCTAGGATGTTTTCGTATATATTGTTGCTTTTGATACCGCAGCCTGAATACACTCCGCGTCCTGTGGGAGCCAACTAGTCCCACGGGAGTCCCCCGTGTATTCAGTCTGCTAGAAATCTATTCTCAACTAATTCACCTGAAAAAACAACAAACTTTGAGAAAACAGCCATTATCTATTACCATCTCTTACTAATGAGACTGGACTTTCAATGACATTCTTTTGTGTTGTTTCTTTGCTCTCTTGCTGTCTTAAGTAAGCAGCCCAATAAATACCTGCTACAAACAATCCACCACCTACTGCATTACCTAGTAAAACAGGCACGAAGTTCTGGATATATTGTAACCAAGTAAAATGCCCCTCAAAGATCGCTGCTGGAATTAAAAACATATTTGCTACTACGTGCTGAAATCCTATTGCCACAAAAGCCATAGTTGGGAACCAAATGCCAAGCACCTTACCTCCAATATCCTTTGAACCATATGAAAGCCAAACAGCTGATGCAACTAACCAGTTACACCCAATGCCTGACACAAATGCTTGGAGAAAGCTGTCATCGATTTTATGCTCAGCTAAATAAATCGTCGTTTCTAAATAAGGTCCTTGTGCTGTTAATCCAACGATATGCCCAAAGAAATAGGCAACAAAGATCGCACCGAGAAAATTACTAATAGTAATTAACGTTAAATTGATTAAGACTTGCTTTGAATTTATTTTTTTTGCTAGTCTTGCTAACGGAACTGCCATCATATTCCCAGTTAACAGTTCTCCACCAGCGATTAATGTTAAGATTAGCCCTACTGGGAACAAAGAAGCACCAATGAAGCTTGAGAAGCTTCCCCATTCAACTGGAAGGTTTGCAGTTACTCTTATATATAATAGAAATCCTAGTGCAATAAAGGCTCCAGCTTGAAACCCTAGAATCACAGATTCCGTCCATTTTAAATTTGCTTTTTTATACCCAGCATCGACTGTATACTGTGCAATTTCTTGAGGCTTATAGTAACCCATATAAATCAAATCCCTTCATGTCAAGTTTCAATTGACTATAAATTTAATTATATAGGTTTTTCCTTGTGAAATAGTGAACAACTTTTAAACTTTTTTCTGGTTCGTTCACATAATTGTCTTAAGTTGAAGAAATACGAAAAGGAATACCTAGTCTTCATCCTTCACATCTATATCTTCTGGAATCGGTTCATTCAAAACTTCCTCAACGTACACCTTGTATTTCTCAAGCTGCTCCAGGTGTGTGTTGAATTGTTCCTTATAAATGAGATACTGTTGTCCATCATGAATCGTTCGAATCTTATTCTGAAGGATAAGACTCTCAATATACGCCTCAGAAGTGGATAAATACTCTGCCGTTTCTTTTATTGTTAAATACATTATTCTCTCTCCAATTCTATAATTCCTATTTCACGAAAAGTGGATCGCAATTGAATCCATAATCGGTGTATAGCCTATTTCCATATAAATTTTATTTGACGTTGGATTTGCTAAGTCTGTGTACAATGACGTGGATTTGTATCCTTGTTCAAGCATCATTGTTGTTAAAGCTGAAACACAGCTAGATGCATATCCTTTTTTCCGTTCCTGCTTCGGGGTATATACCAAGCTGATATTAATATTTGTCTTAGTTGGACGTGACGCCGCTGCCATTGCCACACACCGTCCCTCCATGACCCATGCATGGAGTGTTCCCTTTTCGATGAATTGAATCGCTTTTTCTTCTGCTTCCTCATAGGAAATAGCCATATCAACTTCCTCACAAAACTGATAAACCCAGTTTTTTATTAGTGGAAGATCTTCTCGTTCAACTATCCTCAAAACACCAGTTGGAGCTGCTTCTTTTTTCACTTCATCCAACCGATAAATTCGTTGATTCATATTTATTGTTAAATCACAATCAGTCAACTTAACAATTTCATCTGCTAGTCTCTTCGTGAGTTTATTTTCCCCAATAAGGCCGGGAATGTCCGATGGATATACGCTAACCAACTGTTTTGCTAATCGCTTTACTTCGTCTTCTTCGTTGATTAAGTGACGAGATAAAATAATTTGTCGTGGGTGTGTTTGAAGCATCACAAGAGCCAATCCCTGATTTACTGTTGCTGTCGCCATAAAAGTTGGTGTAGCATCGGTTGATAATGAATGCAATACGCCTAAAATCAAATTATTTTCAACTTCATACTGTTCAAGATATCCTAACACATCTTTTTTAAACAAACGTAGATGATCATACCTTGTTAATTCCAACATACTCTTCACCACTTTCCCATTTTTACTAGTTTACTACATTCTACTAGCTGTTCTACAACATTTTTTCACTCACAAAAAAAAAGCCTTCATAAGAAGGCGTTAGTAATTGTTGGTTAAGGATTGTTTTTTCCTATTCTTATCCTTATACATATTTTTATCAGCCAAATGAAACAACTCATCAACCATTCCCATTGAATAATAGGAATAGGCGTAACCCATGGACAGCTTTACTGAAAGCACCGATCTATTACTCTGGTTATACTGAATCACTTTGTTTGATATGTCATCAACTAGCTCTTCAATCTGCCATTCTTCTTGACCAGTAATCACAATGGCAAACTCATCCCCACCGAGTCTAGCAACAATGACATTGTCTGCTGAAAAACTCCTCAGGATGTTCGCGGCCTCTATAATTAGACGATCTCCCATTTTGTGTCCCAAACGATCATTCACTTGTTTTAACTCATCTAGGTCACAAATGATTAGCCCAATCATTTCATTACACTCTTCATCAAAATTATCTAATTTCTTTGCTAGATATCTTCGGTTATAGAGACCTGTTAAATAATCATGTGTAATCTGATATTCCAAGTCTTTTTGTAGTTTGATTTGGTCTGACATCTTTTTATTTCTAGCTTTCTTTCTGTCAAAAAATATGTAAATACAAAGAATAATAGCACCTAACATAAAGCCTGTCGAAAAGAACAATAAATTCGTCATCTCTTTTTCCCCATTTAAATGACAATAGCCCACAATCTTATGAAGGTGGACGCAAGTAAAAGAACATATTATTCCCTCTTGGTAGCTCGGCGATCATGACTTTTCACAGTTTTAGACCCGTAGCTTTGCGTCTCTATCTTTCAATAGATTTGCCATTATCATTAGGTATTTTGTTTGTTAGGTTAAATTACCTACTTCCATTATAAAGAAATAAGGACAATTTTACTATACAAAAATGAAAAAAATTACAGAAAAATCCATTCCCAAATACCTTAACTAAACATTAACATTCACTTCATTCTTCCTTAGCATTAAAAGTTTACTATATTGATATGAAGTAGAAGGTTCACACAATAAAGATTTTCCTCAAGTTCAAACTAATAACACTGGAGGTCGTCACGTGAGTCAATTTCTTAATTTCATGGTCTTATTCTATATCTCCATCTTTTTTATCATCATCTTCTACCACTCTTTTTTCACACCAAATACGAAGAGAAATAATTAACTAGTTCACTTACCGCAAAAATTCATAAAACCACAAAAAATACCTAGCAGACCTAGGTATTTCTTTTTGTATTTTACTTTAGAAGGGTTAAATGAAGACATGCAGAATATATTAAGGAAGATATACTGGAGGTGCTTGAATGAAAAAACATCTTATTAAATTAACGATCGCTTCGCTCACCCTAATAACTCTTATAGGCTGTACGAAAGGCGTACCTACTAAATTTGATTTAAACCAACTTACAAGAGTTGATGTGCAGATAACAGCTGAAAACAGTAACAATGAAATAATTATTTTTGAGGAAGAACAGATTAACATGGTTAGAGAAATATTTGCAGGGATTAAGTGGGAAGAGAATGTAGAAAGTGAAATGGATCGAGCTGAGGATATGAAAGCAACTTTATTCTTCAGATATGATAAAAACATGCCTGAAAGATTATTAGAATACTTTATATGGTTTAATCAAGAAAACGAGACAAGCATAATTATTGATCGTGAAAAGAATTCGTTAGGATCATTAGACAAAGAAAATACCCAAAAGCTAAAAAAAATTCTTCTAAATAACTAAAAGAGCAGATATCCCTGCTCTTTTACTCTACTAATCTCACCTAACTAGCATTAGCATTTCTTCAAAAATACTGCCCCAGTTTTTTTCTTGAGCAATTTGTTTTCTCCTGTCAATCTGCATTGGGTCATCAATACCACTTAAAAAATACTCACATGAATCTATGAATATATCTGGTTGATTTGTATCAAGATGTTCATAGACCATCCCTTCTGCATATTCGATGGTTGAAGGTAAATGAACACCAACAACTGGTTTTCCTGCTGCTAAAAACTCAAATAACTTCAATGGGAATACTGCATTATTATACTGAGATGGTTTGTATGGCATGATGCCTATATCAATTAGATTCATATACTTTGGAACATCCTGAGGTGCTACACTCCCCGTCCAAATCACATTCTTCTCTTTTAACAATTGTTGAAAATCCAGGTCACCATTTGTCCCATCTGGCCCTACAAATAGAAACAACCAATCGTGACGCTGTTGTGCCACTTGTTGAATAAGCTTGAAATCAAGCTTCGGTTTGATGCCGCCAATGAACCCTAATACCTTTCCATCAAACTCGGATGGTAACACACTCTCCATCTCAATATCATTCTCTGCAAATCTAGAAAACTCCACACCATTTTCGAAGGTAAAAATGTTTTTTTCAGTTCCCGCCTTTTGCGAGATTCTTTTTCGTAAGTACTCAGACGTACAAAATATGGTATCAGCTCTATCAATCACTCGATTTTCTGCACTTTCAATAATCCGCTGTCTGACTGAAGATACAATGGAATGTCGGCCACTAATCGGTGCTCCCCATAAATCGCTACAATCATAGATCACCTTATCAAAAGGAAACAAATCTGCTAGTATTGGAAACCCCGGGAAAGTATACCAAAGCTGTACCCGTTCAGAATGACTCCCTTTTTTCAAATAATTCAAGAAAGGTTCAAGCTTTGCTTTGTGGAAACTATCAAGATATCGCCCAAAGCGAAATGATTTTTGTGGAAGGAGATCCTGAATGGTCCATTGTTTAATCCCGTTGGGAAGAAGAGAAATAGATTCATTCGAATGAGAAGGTGTTGGACAAAGCCAAACCACTTCTTTCGTATCTTCTTGCTCAAGTAGAAATTCTGCCAATCTGTGACGACGGTAACGAAGCTGATCTCCCCCCCATTCACCGGTAGCTACTATTACATGCACAATGCTCATTTAATCTTCATTCCTTTTATAATCTCTTTGCTAATGCATGAAAGGCATAATGAGTGAAGCACCAGCAAGCCATAAATACATTCAATTTCTCAATTTTACGATAGACAAACCAATTCATCTTAGCAGCCTTCCACTTATTTTTAGAAATGGAGGGATTACCAATTCGATAGTTTGCTAGGGTTTCATTTAAACCATAGGCTGTATACCCCTTTTTTAAGATAGCCAACCATGTCGCCATATCCTGACGTGTTCTAATATTTGGCATCTGAACTCGCCCTATTTGCTGTTGGTCAATCATCACTGTTAGACAACCAATAATTGTATTCTTTAACAAATCATGATAGGTGATTTGTGCTGGAGCAGAAACATGCTTATTCAAACGCACCCCTTTATGGTCCATCATCTCGTAGCCAGTAAATGTGAAGGCATAGTCATGTTCCTGCATAAAGGATAGCTGTTTTTCTAATTTCTCTGGAACCCAGCAATCATCACTGTCTAAAAAAGCGATATACCTGCCTTGCGCAAGTTCTAACGCACAATTCCTTGCAGCCGCCGCACCACTATTCTCTGTTAAGTAAATGACTCGAATTCTCGCATCTTCCTCTTCATGCTTTTTTAGCCGTAGAGGAGTATCATCAGTTGAACAATCATCTACAATGATCATTTCCCACTCACCAAAGGTTTGCATTTTCACAGATTGAATCGTGTCCTCTATTAACTGACTTGCATTATAAGATGGTGTTATGATCGAAACAGTCGGCTTATTCTTCACAGGATTAACCTCCTCCTACGTTGTCTCTCTCCTCACGATTTCTGGTAGTACCACCCACATTAGCGAGATAGTCATTCCTACTAGAACCCCTAACACGCCTCTTTGCTTGGAAGATATCGCAACATGTTCAATGACTTTACTTTCAACGGCTTTAAGAATTGATGCTTGCTTTAAATGAAACAGCTCTGTCTGTAATTCAAATAGAAACTTCTGTTGTTCTATTTTCGTTTCCTCATTTGGCACTTCTTCTTTTAACGCTTGAATCAAATCTTCAATGATTGCTTTCTTCTGTTCGTATCTTAGTTGATCCATTACTAGAAAATCTTCGATCACTTCATTCAATCGTTGAACAGTGCTCTCGTTCGAAGAACCACTAATTGATAGAGTGATAACATCCTCTGAAGGGGTCATTATCACTAAATTTGAAGGCTCATCCTCATCTGAGTTTAACGGTTGATGTGTTAACATCCTTTGTACTTTTTTTGCATCATTCATATCTGAATCATCATATCTCCCTAGTGATACCATTGCTTCAGCGATATAGATTGGCTTCTCCTTTTCAACTGGAAGAAACCAACCGACTAACCCTAATATCAACGGTATAACGGCAAGAATGATAATGTATCTTTTACTTCTTGTGATCATCCTACGAATAATCGGTTCCATCCATGCAAACTCCCTTAATCGTCAATTTCTGCTCGTATAGCCTTACTTTTAAACACAGACACCATGGCAATGACAAAGCCCAAGAATACCCAATGGAAATATAGATTGCTCACGGAACTAGGACTGATGCTTGAAACGAGAAAGGCCACTAAACTTACCATCGCTGCTTCTGCAAGCATTTTTTGATGCGAATTTCTCTGTGCTTCTTCATTAAGTAATAAGCTGAAGAATAAATAGACATACATGATGATGTAACCTACTATAATCACAATCCCGAAATTCCCAGCAATTTCAGCTAACCAGTTGTGCACCTCAAGAACTCCAGCCGTATTGAAAATGGGTTTGTACTCTAGATAAAATGGTAGATTTCCTGCTCCCACACCAAAGCCATATGTATTCAAAAAATAATGAAAAGTATTTTTGAGCAAATTTAACCTCACATGGTTTGAGGAAGGGTTCTCAGTCATTGTTAGCGGTGGCTCAAAAGAAACCATTTGTAGTAAGAAAGCAAGCCCTCCTACTCCAGCAGCACCCGCTACCACCAACACTATTTTCTTTAAATATCTTGGTAAAAGAATCACCATATACACAAATAACCCGATAATTAGAGCTAATAAGCTAGCACGTGATTCAGTTAAATAAATAATATAGACACATAACAAAGCAAGTACTACTGATGATAGTCTTAGTAACTGATTGCTACTATTCTTCACTGCTGAACAGTAAAAGAAAAAAGAAATGGTTAGAAACGTCGCAAAGTCATTTTGATTAAAGAATACTGCTGTTGGATAAGCTTGCTTATATTCTGGGCCTCCATATAATGTTGAAGTTGGAAGCTGAATTTGGCCAAAATGATTGATTAATCCAATAATTAACAGAAAGATCGTCATCACTAACCAAATGCCATAGAATACCAAAAGCTTTGACACTCTTGTAAATGTAAACACCGCTAAGTACACAAACAAAATGCCAATCGCTAATAAAAGTAAATACTTTATACCATCAATCATCGATTTCACCCATAATAGCGAAATCGCTCCATAGACTAACCAGCCTAGCAAGAAGAGAAGGACACCCTTCACCTTCACCTGGTTCCAATAATCTGAGAGATTTCTTTCTCTCAATACATAGACAATAAATAAGAAAAGCGCCGCAATTAGAAGCATGCGATACAAAAACAAACTAAAAAAGCTAAGTTGAAGCTTAATAAATGATTGATTAAAAAACGTTGAAATCACAAGTATGTACATGACGCTCGTAAACAATTTGTTCATATCAACAGAATGAATGAGCAAGGTTGCTATCATGATTAAGGTCCATAACCCAGCAAAAAGGAGAAAGGGTTGAGACATATCGATCAAATAGAATACGAGGAATAATGCAGATAATGTGATAACGGCCACTCCTGAAGCTAATTTTGCATTCAGATTTATTTCCATCAAACCTCCTACCCACTCTTTCCTACTAAGAAATGAATTGCTTGATTTCCCTCTGTTTATTAGCGTATTGAATCGTTTCTTTTAATCCTTCATATATATCATAGGAAGGTTCCCAGTTTAGCAAAGCCTTCGTCCCTACATTGTCTAATAGACTATCTCTGATATCGCCAAGTCGACTCTCTTTATAGATTGCCAACACGTCTGAACCAGCCACTTCCTTCATTACTTCAAACAAACGATTGATTGAAATAGATTGACCACTCGAGACATTGACACAGAGATTGTCCTTACATAGCATCGCACGCACATTCGCTTTGGCTACATCTTTTACGAAGATAAAATCTCTTGTTTGCTCTCCATCACCATAAATCATTGGTGAGATATGCTTAGAAAGGCATTCTGAAAAGATGGCAACTACCCCACCCTCTCCTTTGGCGTCCTGCTTTGGACCATACACATTACTATATCTAAGAATGCTATATGGCAATTGATAGAGCTTACTACACATGTCTAAATAATGTTCTACCGTTAACTTGGACAATCCATAAGGTGATTCAGGCACAGTTTCATGTTCTACTGAAATGGGTAAGCTAGATGGGTTCCCATAGACTGCTGCTGAAGAAGCAAAGACAAACTTTTTCACATTTGATTGTATCGCCGCTTCAATCATATGTAATGAACCTTTGATATTGACATGTTCATCATTCAAAGGGTTCTTTACAGATTCCACTACACTAACTTGAGCAGCTTGATGAATAATATAATCTGGCTGTAGCGACACAATTAGTGGAATGACTGAAGGATTAGTAATGTCATACTCTAGAATGTCGACATCTACATTCTCAAGATTTTCTCTATGTCCCGTTGAAAAATTATCAATCACAGTTACATCAAATTGATGCTCAAGTAACTCTTCCACGATATGAGAGCCGATAAAACCAGAACCACCTGTTACGATTACCTTTGTCATCAGAATTTCCTCCTAATTTGCTTTCGTTACACTTGTTTCAGATTTTATAGCTGGTCTTCCCACAGACACGTAAGTAAATCCTAACTCTCTCATCATTTCTAAGTCATATAAATTCCTTCCGTCAATGATAATTGGGTTGTGTAAGAGCTCCTTTGCTCTTCTTAAATCTAAATTCTTTATTTCCTTCCAATCCGTTAATACTAAGCATGCATCTGTATCCGTTATTGTTTCATAGAGATCCTCAGAATACGTACACTCATATCCTAGCTTACGTTTTGCTTCCCCGATTGCGATAGGATCAAAGGCTTTGACCACTGCACCTTGTCTAACTAAATGAGGAATAATATCCAGTGCCGGAGACGATCTTACATCATCTGTATCAGGTTTGAAGGCTAACCCTAATACACTTATTGTTTTTCCCTGCAGATTGCCTAAAGCTAGCTCAAGCTTATTAATCAATTCAATTCGCTGATTTTCATTGGTTTCCATTACCGCTTCAATTAATTTAAAGTCATACCCAATTTGTTTTGAGGTATGTAACAAGGCTGCTGTGTCTTTTGGAAAGCAAGAACCACCAAACCCAACACCAGCTTGTAAGAACTTAGGTCCAATTCGTGAGTCTAAACCAATTCCTTCAGACAATTTCGTGACATCAGCACCTACTCTTTCACAAATATTAGCCATGTCATTGATAAAAGAAATCTTCGTAGCTAAAAAGGCATTAGCTGCATACTTAATCAATTCCGCCGTCTCAACAGTCGCTCTTACAATGGTTGATGTAAAAGGCTGGTGTAGCTCTGACATCACGAGATAGGCATGGTCACTGGAGGTACCAATGATTGCACGCTCCATCTTCATTGTTTCTTTAATTGCAGCCCCTTCTCTAAGAAATTCTGGATTAGAGACAATGTCAAAGGTTTGCTGATTTGGAGCATGCTTTTTGATGAGTTCTTGAACGATTCTCCCTGTTCCAACTGGTACCGTACTTTTGGTTACAATGATTTTATAGTTATTTAGATTCTCACCAATGGTTTTAGCTACTTGTTTTACATAACTCAAATCAGCTTCACCTGTTGATAACATCGGCGTACCAACAGCAATGATCACTACCTCTGCCTCCTGAATCACTGCACTAATATGGCTAGTGAAATCAAGTGTGCCTCTATGTACATTTTTTTCGACAAGCTCCTTTAAGCCCGGTTCATAGATTGGCATTTCACCTTGTAATAGACAATCAATCTTGTGTTGATCAATATCACAACAAGTAACCTTATTCCCCACCTCAGCAAAGCATGTGCCTGATACTAAACCAACATATCCTGTACCTATAACTGCGATTTTCTTCATAGACTTTGCTCCTCTCTTCCTTCAGTGAATTCTACGATCCCCTTATATTCATCAACTAGCAACCTAGCATTTTCATTGGCATCATAGTATTTCTGAACATGATGATAGAGTTCATGCTGAACCTTCATCGTATAAAGATCTCTAAAAAGAATGTCTTCAATTCGCTCCACTAGACTGTCGACCGATTGTTTTTTTATTAACAGCTGCTCATGCTTTCCAAATAGATCTGGCACACTTCCAACATCTGTACAAATCACAGGTATTTTTAACGCCAATGCTTCAATCACTACCGTTGGCATCCCCTCAGAATAAGAGGGTAATGCGAAGACATCACTAGCAAGCATGTAATCTTTTACCTTGTCATTTTCAACCTGCCCAGCAAGAATAATTCTTGGGTTCATAGCCTCAAGCTTTTTCAATCTATTTTTTTCTGGACCATCACCTACAAAGACAACAGTCGTGTCCTTTGAGATTCGTTCTACAGCATCGACAAGTTCATCAATCCCTTTTGCCTTTGTCAGTCTTCCCACAAACAATATCAGCTTTTTATCCTCCGGAAGCTGAAGTCTTCTTCTTAATTCAAGCTTCGTATTGCTTGGCTGCTGAAATTTAGTGAGATCAACTCCAATCGGTAGCACCTTACTTTCCAGTCTTATTAATTCCTTTGCTTTTTCACTGAGCATTTTCCCAACAGATAGCACCTGATTCGCCTCAGCCACCGTTTTTCTAAATACCTTCATTGCCCCAGAGCTATAATGCGGATAGATATTCACGTCACTACCATGTAAGGTAAGAATCCAAGGTAACTTTTTAACCTTTGCTACATGTCTTGTTGCACCACCTGAGGGCATCGCAAAATGCGCATGGATCACATCTGCTTGAATTCGCTCTTGATCCATTGTCTTTAAAATGGCTTTGGCAATTCGTTTATCTGGCTGAGCCCATCTCAATTGCCCTGGTATGGCTAAATAAGGTGGTCGATAGACATGTACTCCCTTTCGCTCATACTTAATCGGTATTTGCTTTCGTTTCCGATAATCTGATTTAAGAAAACGAAAGAATGAAAATGGAACAGGAACTGGACAAATAATCGATACTTCTATACCTTGCTTGATTAACGCTTGAACCTGAGTCTCATGAAAGACTCCACTCCCTGGATGCAAATCACTTGGATATGCACTTGTTACCCATAAAACCTTCATATAGATCTACCTCTTATCCGTCTTTTGGCGAATTTAGTAAGATGTGCTGGATAAAGAATCGATAATAGCAGCATGTATAGGCATGCACTACTACTAACCGAAATGATGAGTGGCCAATAAGCCGGATTCGGAATGACTGCTGCCATCATTTCTTTTATGACATAAGCAAAGATGGCAATGACGACTGATAAAACAAATGGAACCACAATTGTTTTCAGATAACGAGACCACTCTAACTGAATTAGCCACGCTAAGAGCCATCTTCCAAAGATAAAGTTCAGGATTGAAACAATGACATACGTCCATGCAACTATTTCTAATTGGTTTGTTGTCACTGCAATTAATAACGAACCACCATATAGAAGTAGAACAACGGCATCCCAATAGAAAGCAATATTTGCCTTACCCTTGGCTAGAATAATCGAGCCATTCGGATTCATTAACACTCTCAGAATTCCAACGATTGCCATGATTTGAAGAATTGGAACAGCTGCAGTCCACTTTTCTCCAAAGACAAAAAGAATAAATTCATCAGCAACAGCGATCAATCCAACAAGGAGCGGAAATGAAATGAAGCTTAAGATCTTTGTCATGTGTAAGAAACCCTCATTCAGCACACTATTGCTATGCTGGTTCTTTGCAAACACTGGAAATGCAACTCTAGTTACAATTGGATTGATCTTCAAAACAGGTATCGTCACAATTTGATATGCTAAATGATATATCCCTAATGCCTCAGCCCCCATGAATCTTCCTATTAAAATCAAATCAATATTTGCACCGATTCGATTCACTAATCTCGATAAGAGCTGATAAAAGCCAAATGAAAGAATGTCCTTGCATTCTGATAATTTAAATACAAACGTTGGTCGCCACTTATGCTGATACACCACAAAATAGAGAATTCCTTTGCCTCCATAAAAGACCAGTTGAGAGATCACATAAGCATAAATGGGACTAACAAAGCAAAACAAAATGACTAAAGAAATAAATGAAATCAATGTCACCGCTGTTTCAATCATGCCTAATACCTGAAATTGCAATTCCTTCTGCATCATATATTGGAATTGCTGTCCGATTGGGGCAATGAGAAACATGAATGCCATAATTCGAATTAATTCGACCAATTCATCTTGCTGGAAGAAACCTGCAATAATTGGACTTCCAACATATAAAAGAAGGAAAAGGACCATTCCAATCATCATGTTTAGCCAAAATAATGTTGAGAACATCGTTTTCGATATGTTCTCTTTTTGGATGATGGCAGACCCTATTCCAAAATCAAGTAAGATTTGTGCAAAGATAATAATGGTTGTCATCATGCCAACTAGCCCAAATTCGGCAAGACTCATTTGTTTCCCGAGGTATGCAAATTGAACGATTTGAATGACCGTGATAATAACCGTTGAAATCCCGGTCCATTTCATTCCTTTTTGCATTTGGGCTTTAATTGCTGTCATGAACTTCCCTTCCTTTTTATCAACGCGCTCCTTCACCTGTTAAGACAACTTTGAAGGTCTTCACTAATATTTTTAACTCTAAAGAAAACGTCAGGTTCTTGATGTAGATGAGATCATAATGAAGCTTCTCTTTTGGCGAAATGTCATATCCTCCATTTACTTGAGCTAAGCCTGTCAGCCCTGGCTTAACGAGGAGACGATCCTTAAACCCTTGTATTTCTTTATCAAATTTCTCAGTAAAAATCGGTCTCTCTGGTCTCGGACCAATGATCGACATATCCCCTTTTAACACTGAAATTAGTTGTGGGAGTTCATCTATTCTTGTTTTTCTTATAAATGAACCCACCTTAGTTACTCTTATATCGTTGACTTCAGCCCATTTCGCACCATTTATCTCTGCGTCCTTTTTCATCGATCTTAGCTTGATAATATTAAAGCATTTTCCGTTTTTCCCAACTCGTTCTTGGATAAAAAACGGTGATCCTGGTGTTTCCAAGATAATTGCAATCGCAAACACCATAACAATTGGAAACGCAAGAAGGATTCCAATAACCGATAGCACAATATCAATTACTCTTTTTAACAATAGATAGTGCTTTGCTCGTTTTGATAATGCGAGATTGGAAGCTTGAACCAACGAATAATCCTGGTAGAATTGATAGCTTTTTTCAGTACTCAAACACTTACCACCTCACAGCTTCGTATTCATCTGGATTTGTTTCTGCTAACTAGGATTATATTGTGTGAATATGAAGCTTAAATTGAGGGTTTATAAATAATTGATAAAGAATTATGAATATTTTTAACGAGGTGTAAAGATGTGTAAATTTTTTTACAATAAAAAAACTGATTGAAAAGGGCATATCCCTCTCCAACCAGTTTTTATTGGTACATTTGTCCGTATTATTTAGCCTTTTATTTGTAATAATTTCTGCCTTAAATCCGATTCCATCGTTGCTAGCTCATGCTCAGCATTTCTACGCTTATTGCGTCCCTCTTCTTGGATTCTGAGTGTTTCTTCCAACGTTGAAATAATATTTTCCTTTGTTTTCTTTAGCGTTTCGATATCAATGATCCCACGTTCATTTTCTTTCGCAATTTCAACAGTATTTGACTTTAACATCTCTGCGTTCTTTAATAATAAATCATTCGTTGTTTTTGAAACCAGCTTTTGCGCTTCTACTGCATCTCTCTGACGAATTAAGGTCAATGCTATTCCAATTTGATTCTTCCATAGTGGAATGGCTGTCATAATCGATGATTGAATTTTTTCGACTAGTGCTTGGTTCGTGTTCTGAATTAACCTAATTTGTGGAGCACTTTGAATTGTCATTTCTCGACTAAGCTTCAAATCATGCACTCGTTTATCTAATCGATCAGCAAATTGCATCATGTCATTGACTTCTTGGAACTTCATTTGGTCATTTGAAAGCTCTGCTTCCTTCTTTAATGCTGGGATGACATCATTCATTAACTCCTCATATTTCAACTCACCAGCAGCAATATAGACATTCAAGGCATCAAAGTATTCCTTATTATTCTCAAACAGCTTTTCTAGCATCATAATATCTGACAAGAGAAGATTCTTACTTCGATCCAGTTTTACACTAATACGGTCAATTTGTGCACCTGTCTTCTGGTATTTAGACATAACCTCTTGTAATGACCCAGATACTTTTCCAAACATCCGCCCAAGCATCGTCTTTTTCTCGGGCTTTAATTCATCTGGATTCACTTCATTAAACTGCTTCATCAGCTCATGGATGATTTCACCGACTTCACCAATGTCTTTTTTCTGTACATGCTCAATCATATTATTAGAGAATGTCATAAGCTTTGACTGCGCTTGTGTTCCATAGCTAATCATCGCTTGATGGTTTTTAGGATCAATTTGCTTAGCGAGCTGATATGCCTTTTCTCTGTTCTCTGGAGGTATCACATCAATAAGTTTATTTGACTTTTTTTCTTCTAAAGAATGGCTTGTTTCCTCTAATTGATCATTAAATGGGTTTGAGAGAAGATCGTCCATTAAATGATCTTTTGATGAATTGTATTGACTCATTTTAACTTCCTACTTTCATCAATTATTTTTGAATCTTTATTTTTCTTTAATGTATGCTTTGCAACATCTAATTCAAAATGAAGCTGATCAATATCATTTGAAATAAGGTAATATAAGTCCTGTTCAACTGTCTCGGTTATGCTTTCTAATGTTCTTCTTGTCTCCGATAAAGCTTGGTCTAGTTCATTATTTCTTTTGGGTTGCGAGGATAAGAACACATACTTTTCAGCAAGCTCGACAGCTGAATCTAAATGAGAAAAGAAAAATTTCTCTGCCCTATAAAATCTTTTTGGTTCCTTTTTCGTAATAGAATAGATTTTGCGAGTCATTCTTACAAGATCTAATCGTTGTTTCCATGATGGAATATGTCTAATTGAGATTAATGCTTTATTAAGCCGATAAATTTTTCGCTTCGCTTCTTTTAAGTTTCCTTTTATATAGCGATATTCTTTACGAGATATCCCCTGCTTATTAAAGAAACGAGCTTGTATAATTGCAGATGTAACACCATAAAAGGCAACGCCTCCTAGAAGAGACCATCCAGTAGCAATCCAATATGCTTGGTCCAAACCAATATAACTAATTAACCATGTGATAACTGTTGTATTTACTGTAAATATCACTTGCAAAAAAGATGTGATAAATCGATTCATATGAATCTCCCCTGACTTTAATACTTATATCTCTTTACGAATAAATAATGGCGATGGTTTCAATAACATAAAAGGTAATTTTATACTATTTAAAGATATACTAAATATCTATTCACTTCAATAGACCTTAAATCTAACACATTCTAAGACTTAAGGCGTATTTTATTCGTTACATATTTATGACATGAAAGCCGTGCTCCAAACTCATACTAAGTGTTGGAGGCGATGCTAAATATGAAACTTTTTATGATGAGTCTTTTATTGATGATTTTACCACTCCCTAATGAGAGCAATGATTTAATCCTTACACACAAAGGAGAACAAATCGCTACCGTTAATAGAGATGCATTTACATCTCCCTTGATTGACACTCCATTAATTGATGAAAATATGTTAAATGAATTTATAGACAAAATAAATAAGCAAGTAGCAAAAAAACCGATTAATGCCATGATAGCCGATTCTGGAGAAATCATTCCTGGCAAATCAGGCTATGAGTTAGATCGAGAAGCTTTTACAAAATCATTTTTGACTTACTTTTTCAAAAACGGTTCACTAATCGTTGAGATTCCTATAAAAACCGTTCATCCAAGAGTAGATAGTGAACTACTTGCTGACATTCGCGTGAAGCATATTGGAAGCTATGCTACCTTCTATAATTATAATAACACTGAACGTTCTCATAATATTATGCTTTCTGCAGAAGCGATTGATAATCATGTTGTATTCCAAGGGGAGGTCTTTTCATTTAATAAAGTAGTAGGGAAACGAACGGTAGAGAAAGGCTATTTACCTGCTCCTATAATTATTCGAGGAGAGTTATATGAAGGAGTTTGTGGAGGAATTTGTCAGGTTTCTTCTACTTTATTTAATGCTGTTGATCGTGCCAGATTACAAATTGTTCAAAGATACTCACATAGCAGAAGAGTTCCATATGTTCCGCCAGGAAGAGATGCCACTGTTAGCTGGTACGGACCTGACTTCATCTTCAAGAACGTACATAATCAGCCAATACTAATACGAGCAAAGGCTGGGCATGGGGTGGTGTATGTAAATATATATTCGTCTGAAGCAATTAATTTCTAGTGGTGCCAGGCACCACCAGAAATCTATGGACTTTTAATCCAAAGCTTGCTTCAAGTCTTCCCAAAGGTCCTCCCATGCTTCTAGACCTACTGACAAACGTAAAAGTTCATTTGAAATACCCATTTCCTGTCTTACATCTTCTGGGATAACTGCATGTGTCATTGAAGCGGGATGCTGAATGAGTGTTTCTGCATCACCTAGGCTGACAGCAATAGGGATCAACTTTAACTTATTGACTACCTTAGCAGCATCTTCATAGGTGCCCTCAATTTCAAATGACAGAAGGGCTCCGCCTTTTTTCATTTGTTTCTTCATGATCTCGTAATCCGGATGATCCTTGTCACCAGGATAATACACTGCTCTAATCTTAGGATGACTTTTCAATTTAGTAACAAGCTTCTTCGCATTTTCACAATGTCGATCCATTCTCACTGCTAAAGTTTTAATTCCTCTTAGTAACAACCAGGCATCAAATGGAGAAATAATACCACCGACATCCTTTTGGACGGTCTTCTTCAAATTAGTGATGACTTTTTGTTGACCAACAAGAATACCTGCCACCACGTCACCATGACCTCCAATATATTTGGTCGCACTGTGAATGACAAGGTCACAGCCAAGCGTGATCGGTTTCTGTAGATACGGTGTAGAGAATGTATTATCAACAATCACCATGATCTCTTTTCTTTTTGCTACTCTTACTATCTGTGCTAAATCTATTACTTTCATTGTTGGATTTATGGGTGTTTCTATATAAATGATTTTCGTGTTTGCTTGGATTCCCTGTAGAATTTCTTCCTCAGAAGCTAAATCAGAAAAGTGATGGTCAATATGATATTTATCCTTCATCATTTGTAATAAGCCAAATGTACATCCATAAATCCCCCTAGAGCATAATATATGATCGTTTGCTTTTGTTAAACCGATTAATGCTGCTGACACTGCTGCCATACCTGAACCAAATGCAAGTGCTGCTTCTCCTTCTTCTAGCTGAGCCAAACGTTCTTCTAATCCAGACACTGTTGGGTTGGATAGTCTTGAATAAATGTAGCCATCCTCATCACCAGCAAAGCGCTTCGCTCCCTGCTCAAGTGTTGAAAAAGTAAACGTCGATGTTTGATAGATTGGTGACGTTAAGCTATCCTGATGATTCTTTGGCTCATAGCCTGCGTGAATGGCCTTTGTTTCAAATTGATATTCGATATCTTTTCCCATTTTACTCCTCCTTGGACACGTATTAATAAATGTAAATGCAACTCTACAATTGTGAGCGTTTTCTTTTGTCTTATCGTACATTTTTGGTTATTTCTATATTGTATTGAGCCATTAAGAAATGTGCGCCAAAAATATCCCTATAACAAATTCACCATTATTTCTCAATTCCAAAAAGAGATAGACTATAATAAAAATAAGAAGTTCCTCATGAAGATTGCGGACTATTTATACGGAGGTGTTTATATTGGAAGAAATGAATGAGCCCATATTATACTGGTCCTTGATCAGGTATCAGAAATGGAGCATACATATTGCAGCTACGTCGAAGGGGCTATGCTTTGTCGGATCCATTGACAAAACCTATCAAGAATTAGAGGACTGGGTGAGTAAATATTTCTCAAAAACAACCCTTAAGCAAAATGATGATAAGCTCGAACCATTTAAGCTTGAAATCCTTGAGTTTTTTCAAGGGAAAAGAAAGAGCTTTTCCTTCCCTTTTGACCTATATGGTACACCATTTCAGCTAGCAGTATGGGATGCATTGAAAGCTATTCCATATGGAAAAACAACAACATACTCTGAGATTGCAGAAGCGATAGATAAACCAAAGGCTGTTCGTGCAGTTGGTACTGCCATAGGGGCAAACCCTCTCCTTATTTCCATTCCGTGTCATCGGGTGCTTGGTAAAGACGGCTCCCTCACAGGATATCGCGGTGGGTTAACGATGAAGAAGCAGCTACTTCAGATTGAGCAGCAGCTTGAATAAAAAAAGGAAGGCTGCTTTCTCAAAGTTTGTTGTTGTTTTGAGATGAACTATTGAGAATGAGATTTCTAGCAGCCTGAATACACTCAAGACTCCCGTGGGATGCGTGTGTCCCCACAGGACGCGGAGTGTATTCAGGCTGCGGGTATTAAAAGCAACAATCTATACGAAAACAGCCAAAAGGAAAGAAGGATGTGAGACCTCTACAGGTACATCTTACATCCTTCTTTCCCTTTTCCATTTATGTCGTTTGATATTCAGCAACTTGATTTCTACCTAATGTTTTGGCTTTGTACAGGGCTTGATCAGCCGCCTCCATGAGTGGTTGAAGCTCGTCCATATTGCTAATTGTATTTGTTGCAAAGCCAAGACTTATGGTTACATACTCTGACACTGACGAATATTCATGAATGATTTTTAATTGAGTAACTGACTGCCTGATTAAATTAGCTAACTCGTAGACTTCCAAAGAATCGAGATCAAATGAGGCAATCACAAATTCCTCCCCACCAAATCTTGCTGCAAACGCTCCAGGAACAGTGTCATCTACACATGTATTGATTGTTTGCGCTACCCTTTGAAGCACATTATCCCCTTCAAGATGCCCATAATGATCATTAAAAAGTTTAAATGCGTCAATATCCAAAATAATGACCGATAACTTCCGTGGTACATTCGACTTCTCTATTCCTTCACGAACATAATCATAGTAGCCTCTTCGATTCGAAATTCTTGTTAACTCATCCATGAGAGAAAGCTCTTTTAATTGCTTATTAGCCTTCTCAAGCTTTCTATTAATATTCTCATTTTCTGATATCTTAAGTGCCAAACTTTCATTTGTTTCAGTTAAAAGCAATTTATTGTAAAAATTCGTTGCATTGCTTCTATACAACATTCTAGAAGCCAGCCAACAAAAAAACAAAAAGACTGAGAGATTAATATAATGTCCCATAACCACAGCACTGGATGGTTGAAAGTATGGTAGCCCAATCATTAATACAGCAATTGGTAGGATATATAGTTGAAGAATCGTTTTATTTGTCGCGTGAAACAAAACGGAAACACACATGACATTAACAACAAATGCCATCACATGACCATATTCCTTCTGATCTCCAAGCGTAACTACCGCACCCCAGACCAAAAAGAAAACAACAAAGCTTAATAAGCCTGCTCGAAAAAACGTATACCTTCTGGATGAAACGATTTTACTTTTTTCAAACCAACGAATAAAAAGAATCATCAGCACACTAGCGATCATCAAAGTTAAATACATGATTAAATAAAAGTCCAAATCAAATAATGGTTGTTGCGTTGAAAATCTCGTATATAGGGTCATCATAATGAGAATGGCTTCAAACACAATAACTATGCTCGCAAACAGCTTACACCGCTGAATATTTTCTTTTAATAACTGTCTTTCTAGTAATTGCCGTTTTTCAACTGACGGCTCAGATACACGTAGAAAATGAAATAGACTCATAATTAACCTCTTTACATTTATTAGGATATTGATATTATACAAAACTCCTTCCAAATGATATATATATTTTATAATTATCCTATAATTTATCAAAAAAACTCATCCCTTTTTAGAAGATGAGTTCGACATTCCTATGCAACATTAGATTGAGTAAAGTGATCCTTCAATCGACGATATTTTATAATTTGGAAAATATACCATAGACACACGATTAATGTTAAGGTAAATCCAACGATAGATGATAACTGGTAGCTTAAGCCTAATCCTTCAGGAGCATAGAAAATATACATACACACTACTCCTGTCATAAATAATGCCGGAACCCCACAAATCCAATGGAACCTATGGTTCTTCAATAAATACATTGTCCCTGCCCAAAGCATGACAGAGGCAACTACCTGGTTCGTCCAACCAACATATCTCCACAAAAACGTATAATCAATCGTTGCTAAGAATAGCGCCGGTAATGCAACCGGGATAGCTACAAGTAACACCTTAAATCTACTATCCATGTTAAAGATTTTTGCTAGAATATCGGTTAAAATCATTCTAGATGAACGAAGAGCTGTATCCCCTGTTGTGATTGGTAGAATAATTACTCCTAAGATGGCAAGGATTCCACCAATTGTCCCTAATAGAGAAGTAGAAATTTCATTCACTACTCCAGATGGTCCACCAGCTGCTAGCGCGTCCTGTAATCCTCCTGTCCCATTAAAGAATGTCATACCCGCTGCTGCCCAGATAAGAGCAATAACCCCTTCAATCACCATTGCACCGTAAAAAATCTTTCGTCCGTCTGTTTCCTTCTTCATCGTACAAGCCACAATTGGGCTTTGCGTACAGTGAAAACCAGAGATTGCACCACATGAAATAGTCACCATCAATAATGGCCAAATTGGTAACTCACCTGGATGAAGATTTTCAAACGTTAAGTTGGGCATCTGCTTCCCTGAAAAAAGTAATGATACTCCTATTGCAACTGCCATAATAAGCAAAATCCCGCCTAGCAGGGGATAAATTCTTCCGATAACACGATTAATTGGCAAGATTGTTGCTAATAAGAAATAAGAAAATATGATTAATAAAGCTGTCATAAAGCTTAATGGTGTTAATTGGGCTATCAATTGAGCTGGTCCAGCTGTGAAAGCTGCAGCAACTAATATCATTAAAACAAGTGAAACCACATTGATAAACACCTTCATGTGTTTCCCTAGGTAATGTCCAACAAGTGTCGGGAATTGTGCTCCCTTATGTCTAATTGACATCATCCCTGAGAAATAATCATGAACAGCTCCTGCAAAAATACAACCTATCACGATCCAAATAAATGCCACTGGTCCATATAAGGCTCCAGCTACCGCGCCATAAATAGGCCCAAGACCAGCAATATTTAATAATTGAATTAAGTTCCCTTTCCACCAACTCATTGGCACGAAGTCTAAATTATCTCTCTTTTCATAAGCTGGAGTAGGCGTCTTGTCATTGACGACAAACACTCGCTCTACAAATTTAGAATAAAATAAATAACCACATAGAAGTAATAACAATGATCCAAAAAACGTTAACATCTTTGTTCCCCCAGAAAATTTTAGAATATCACTCATAGTAACATGAATCCCAGGAAAGTAAATAGATTTTTCTGAAAAAATAAAAACTTTTTATTTTCTTTTTGTGAAATCTAGTACTTTAATGACATAGATCAGAAATCTCTCATTAGGGTTTTCCTTGTACAATCCAGGAAGCTGGACCTCCTGTTTCAGTTCAAAAGCCGTTTGATTCTCTAAGAAATATATATAATCATTTGATGGATAATATAGAACCAATTCAATCTCTCTCATTTCTTTTTCAAAAGACCGTAGGATATGATTGATGATTTTCATAAATATTTGCACAGAAAATGGATTAAAAAAATAAAAACGATTGTCAAAATCTGAAATCTCGTATTCTTCTGCAGGGCAACAAAGAAACTCAATTTTATCGTAATTCTTCCCATATCTCTTCAAATAATTCTTCCGATTCTGTATGGCGTCAAGGTAATAAGTCTCATTTAATTCAATTCCAACAACCGATGCCCTAAACATATAGTTTATAAAAAAATTCAGTCTCCCTTTCCCACAACCAAAGTCCACAACATGATCACCGCTCTTCATCTCATACTGATTAAACAAATGCTCCAATGCACTATAAGGTGTCGGCTCATAACGGTGATAATGAAGAGACTCATTAAACCCCTTCTGCTCACCAACCGTTTTAATATTAAGCAACTTATCATAATAATACTCTTTCATCACAAATCTCCCGTTCATCTAAAGGATGGAGCCGGTTCTCATTCTTCCATTTCTGAGTACCGAAACATAATTAATATCAACTGAAAATTAGTAAATTCACTTTATTAATATAACAATATCATTATACGAAACCTATTCGGGTGGTAACAGGACCATTGACTAATTGCCCAAAAATGAGTAAAATAATCATACAGTTATCAGAATAAACACTGTGCTAATAGAACTTAATAGACTCCAAAGGGGAGTAGCTTACAGTTACGTCGTCATTACGTGATTTAAACAATCACCGGCTTAGCTGGCAACTGATGTTGTTTGCGAGACCTTTGCCAAACTTGGTAAAGGGATAAGTATCGATAGATCAAACCTTTACCATATATCATGGTAAAGGTTTTTTTAGTGAAATTAAAGGAGGAGAACAAAAATCTAAAGCCCTAAACTCAATCATAGATTTTTACTCAAACAAAATTATCATCACAATTTGGAGGTCAATTACATGAAAAAATTATTAGCCGTATTTCTTACAGCAGCACTTGTCTTATCACCGGTTGGAAACATTGTTTTCCAGGATCACTCAACAACCGTTGAAGCAAAAGGGTACAAATCTGGGAAGAAAAGTTTTAATACAAATACAACCACAAACACGAACACAAACAATAATTCACTGTTCCAATCTAAGAAAACCGATACAAATTCTACAACAAAATCAACGACTTCAACCGCACAAAAAGGTGGATTGTTTTCTGGTGGATTAATGAAAGGACTAATGTTAGGTGGACTTGCTGGGTTATTATTTGGTGGTTTATTTGCTAACATGGGGATTCTCGGATCTATTCTAGGACTCATGATTAACGTTATTGCAATCGTTGTATTAATCGCCGTGATTCGTAAAATCTTTATATTCTTCAAGGATAAAAAGAAAAAAGAGGAAATGAATTCATGGAGAAGTTAATTATCCCCGAACAGGATATCATTAATTCAATTTGTGTCTACGTTTCTAGAAAAAAACAAGTGAAGCCTGAAGAAGTTGAAGTAGAGCTTATGTATGATGATGACTACGGTTTTTCTGCTGAAGCCTATGTCAATGATCTGAAACAAGTCTTAATTACAGCCAACATCATTGAGGCACTTCGACTTTGGCTAGAAGAGTACTTAAATAGAAACCCTTTTTCAGGCATAAATCTAGTACTTGATGATGAAGAAGGAATTATTGCCGAGATAAAATAATCGTTTTATATAAACATGAAAAAAAGCTAACACCTATTAACCTAGGTAGTTAGTTTTTTTCGTTTGATAACACGATTACTAGTATCCCTCCGTACCATAGACTACATTTGTCATTTAAGTCGAAAAAGTTTCTCCTATCCGCACTCATTTATCATAAAAAGGGTATAATTATAGAGCATACATATTGGTTTATTTCACCTTTTATACTGGAGTTGTTATCACTTGAATTCAAAAAAATCATTATCTATTTTATTTGCTGTTATGTTCTTAGTCATGGTTGGATTTGGGATTATTATCCCTGTCATGCCTTTCTATGCTGAACAAATTGGTGCTTCACCTACTCAATTAGGTCTATTAATGGCTGTCTATTCATTGATGCAGCTTATCTTTGCACCGATGTGGGGGAGAATTTCTGACCGAGTTGGCCGCAAGCCAATCATCATGGTGGGTATTTTTGGACTAGCTCTTTCCTTTTTCCTTATGGGAATATCTACAGAGCTTTGGATGCTGTTTGCTGCTAGAATTATCGGTGGGTTCTTTTCTTCTGCTAACATGCCAACAGTGATGGCCTATGTAGCTGACGTTACAAGTGAAGAAAATCGCGGAAAAGGAATGGGAATCATTGGTGCATCGGTAGGTTTAGGATTTATTTTTGGTCCTGCAATTGGTGGTATCTTCTCACAAGGGAACTTGAATACACCTTTCTTCCTAGCAGGAGCCTCTTCACTACTTACCTTTTTTCTAGTGATGTTTGTATTAAAAGAGTCATTAACTGACCAGCAGCGTCAAGCTCAGTCTCAAAGAAGAACCCCTTTACTAAAGGCGTTCAATGGTCCAATGTCGATCTTATTTATCCTACAATTATTCGTTTCTCTTTCATTAGCAGGATTAGAAGCAACGTTTGCCTATTTCGCCTATGAAAAAGCACAATTAGAATCCGTTGAGTTAGGATATATATTTATGATTATGGGCTTTGCTGGGGCCATGGTACAAGGTGGGTTAGTTGGAAGACTTACTAAGAAATTTGGAGAAGGCAGAGTGATTCAACTTGGAATCGTGATATCCATGATTGGTTTCACATTCATTCTCTTCATTGACAGCTTTACTACAGCTGCCATCTACTTAACCATATTCGGGATCGGTAATGGATTTATTCGTCCAAGCATATCTTCCCTCCTTACAAAGAAATCCACTGCTGGACATGGAAGTACAACTGGACTTTTATCGTCCTTTGACTCACTAGGTAGAATTATCGGTCCACCATTAGGAGGGTTCCTCTTTACACTAACGATTGGTTTACCGTATATCACAGGTATTATTTTATCTGTAATTGCACTTATTCTATACAGAATCTATCATCAACTTGTCAAACAATCACAGCTAGTAACCTCATAAAAAAAATGCCCCGAAGTGCATCTGCACTCGGGGCATTTTTTTCGACAATATTCGGGTGGTGACAGGCACCACTAAGCAGCCACTTTAGTTGTTTCCTCTGCTTGCTTTGCTCGTTTAATGAAGAACGAAAGAACAAGTGCTACTGCTGCAATTAAGGAGGCAACAAAGAATGCATCATTAATTCCTTTTAACATTGCTTGCATCCCAATCTGATTAGTTAGCTCTGCAAGTGCTGCTTCAGTTGGTTGCTCTGTCAGGCTTCCCATCACTTTTTCACCAATTTCTACAGCATGTGTTTCAGTTCGATTTGACATAAGTGTCACTAACAACGCTGTTCCAATCGCACCTGATACTTGGTTTAATGTATTATTCATCGCCGTACCATGTGGGTAGAATCTCGTTGGTAATTGATTTAATCCATTTGTTGATACTGGCATCATCACCATCGACATCCCTAACATACGTACAGAATTTAAAATCACTAAGTGAGTATAAGTAGTATCCTGAGTTAATTGGCTAAAGAAATAAGTTGTAACTGTTGTTATTAGTAATCCAGTGACTGCTAAGCTACGTCCTCCAAATTTATCAAACAATCTTCCTGTAATTGGCGACATCACTGCCATCAATAATGCTCCTGGAAGCATCATTAATCCAGCATCCATCGGAGAAATTCCACGAATCGTTTGAACATAGATTGGGATCAGTAACATCCCTGAAAACAGGGCCATATTTAACACAATTGTAATTGCTGATGACAGTGCAAACATTGGATATTTAAACACTTCAAAATTAAGCATAGGTCTTTCAAGCTTTGATTGTCGGTAAATAAATGTTACTAATGAAACGATACCGATAATAATTGTTCCATACACGAATGGACTGCCCCAACCTTTACTTCCTGCTGAACTAAACCCATAAAGTAATCCACCAAAACCTACACTTGATAATGTAAGTGATAACAGATCCAATTTGATATCCACTTTTTCCTTTTTATCTTTAAGAAGAAAGAAACCGATTAGTAAGACAACAACAGCAATCGGTGTTACAAAGTGGAACAGCATTCTCCAATCATAATGCTCAACAATCCAACCTGATAAAGTTGGTCCAATTGCTGGAGCAGCCATTAAGATTAAACCAAAGATTCCCATAGCCGCTCCCCTTTTTTCGATTGGGAAGCTAACTAACATAACATTCATTAATAGAGGCATCATAATCGCAGAACCTGAAGCCTGAATCATACGACCAGCTAATAATACAGGGAAGACATGAGCCACACCCGCAAGAATCGTACCGAGTGTAAAAAGACCCATTGCTACTAAAAATAAGCGTCGCACTGAATATTTTTGAATTAAAAACGCTGTTGCCGGAATCAGAATTCCGTTCACAAGCATAAATCCAGTTGTTAACCATTGAACGGTTGAAGGCTCAACTTTTAAGTCTGTCATTATAGAAGGTAAAGCAATATTTAATAATGTATTATTTAAAAATGCGATAAATGCACCAATCATCAATACAGCAAGAATTCCATATTGAGGACGGGCATTGGGTTTAATTGATTGTTCCATCCATTTTTCCTCCTGTACATTAAGTTCATTTTTTGTACCACTGTTCTATCCAGAAACTAATATTATACCAACGGTTCAATTTTGGCAATAAAATTATTCTTGTTATTTACTGGGTTTGTACAACCAATAGAAATAAGGTACTATTAAATTTATACAGGCAGTCTAAAAGAATAGAAGGTGATATCATGAACGATCGGAAACAGCATGTCATCCAAAAAGCACATCAATTATTTGTTGAAAAAGGATTTCAATCTACATCCATTCAGGATATTTTGGATTATAGTGGAATTGCAAAAGGCACTTTTTATAATTATTTTTCCTCTAAAAATGAATTATTAATTGAACTATTCAAATCGATCAATGCAGAGGTTGAAGCAGGAAGGAAAAAATTATTAATCGGGCAGGACCCCTCAGATATTGAAATTTTCATCCAACAGATTGAATTGCAAATGAAGATTAATAAAAAGAATAAATTACTTACTCTTTTTGAGGAAGTCATGGTTTCAAATGATGAGGACCTTAAAGGTTTACTTAAAAAAGGACAATTGAAATTACTACACTGGGTATACGAACGATTTCAAGATATCTTTGATGAAGGAAAAAAACCTTACCTATTAGATAGTACAATCATGTTTTTAGGTATTTTGCATCATAATATGAAATATTATCTGATGTTAAATCAATCGAATGCCACCGCTGACATCAAACAGGTTGTTCGATATAGTGTTGATCGAATTCTCCACATTGTTAAAGAGCTCGAAGCATCAAATCAAAAATTATTTGAACCTGAGCTCCTACAACACTTATTTCCTGAAGAAAACAGACAAAAGCAAGATCTTCAGATAGAGCTGACTAGAATTGTTCCTATCTTAAAAAAAGAAGCTGCTACAACATCAGAAAAGGAGAAACACTTCGAACTGCTCGATTTTATACACGAAGAACTACTCCACTCAAAAAAACACCGCATGTTTTTAATCGAGGGTGCCCTGTTAACACTTAAAAAAGACACCCTATCAAAAGTATGGTTAAAGCATATCAAAGAACTTGAGGAACTCATTAAACAATTAAAGCGCTAAGGATGCTATCCTAAGCGCTTTTTCATATGAATTATACCTCTTTAATATCAAAAGAAATCACTCTATTTGAGTTAATATCATAAATGACATTTCCCTGAACTGTCATTTGATGTTGATCTCGACTGATCACAAATTCATATGTTTGCCTTGCTTGATTAGGTGCAACCTCTGATCGGCCTACAAATTTATAATCAGTGACATTATATCCAGGATACGCCGCTTGAGTTACCGCTAATAAATACTTCCCCCACTCTTCAAGCTCCACCTCAGGTGAAGGAACAATCTCAATATTAATTACACCTAGACTAGGGTTTGCCCCAAGTGCACGGAAAGCATTTCGGTGCAGATTGATTCTATTTGGTGGAAAACCAGGAACTCGATCAACAACCTCCACAAGGATTTCCTTCGGATTTGCAGAAGACACATTTCTTATTTTCAGTGTCTGGCCACAACGATATGGCGTATTTGTGCCGACTGCAGCCGTCATATATTCATTATGAGACCAAGGAATACCACATTGAGTCACAGTTCCTCCCTCAGTCCATGTAGCTTGCCCACTAATCGGTTGCTGACGATACAGATTTGTTGGATAGCTTCTTGTATCATAGTATGGATAAGGCTGATAAGTGTAATACTGCTGTCCATTCTGATAATAGGAATAATAATTCATTCATCTCTCTCCAGTCTAATTAGAAAATTATTTTATACCTTATGGTAAGTAAGGTTGACCGGTGACACGAATCTACTGAATATCAGCCTAATTTCCACATTATGAAACCACACCTACCTTCTTCTTTCTTGCTTCCTCTTGCTTCCTGCCAAGCTCTGGATGTGCATTTCTTATAACAGAAGGTCTCGCAAGTAGTAACACGACACCAATCAAAATGGTGGAAGAACAAATCAAAATCCATTGTGCTGGTAAAACATCATAGAGAAAACCATATAGCACCATCCCTATTGGCATCAAGGCCATTGAACTTGTTTCAAGAATTGAGAACACCCGTCCTTTATATTCATCGTCTATCTGTTTTTGAAACATGACTTGGATTGGAGTATTAACGATAATAACCATTGCACCAAAGCTGAACATGATAACAAGGTAATAAGCAAATATCGTCCAATAGCTCATCTGGATTAACAGTGGCAGCGCCATCGCCCCCATGATCAATCCCATCATGATGATACCTCTTTTTGAAACTAATAATGGAAACTTTACTTCTTTTCTTATAGAAAAGTAAATTGACATCAATAGCATCCCAATCGCAAATGCGCCCTGAGTTGTTCCAAAATGCTCAGACGCCATTTTCAACTTCTCAATTAAAATGTAGGAATAACCTACCTCAAATGCACCAAATAAGAAATTAATAAGAAATGAAATGAACATAATCGTTAATAGGATTGGCTGTAATTTCAGATAAGCAATTCCTGCCCCCATGCTTTGCCACATGGATTCCTTCTTGCTCTCTTCTGCCATTTGTTTTGGAGTTGCATATAATTTGAAATTCATTGTTGCTTCGAGAATTATTGCAATACTAGAAGCAATCATATAAATCACCAAGAATACTGGCATTGAGACTGTACCATATAATAGACCTCCTAAGGCTGGACTACCGATTGAGGCAAATGAAATGGACATTTGGTTCAAAGACATCGCCCTTTGAATCCGAGCTTTATCAACAAGGCCAGTAATAGATGAGCTAAACGTTACTCCCGAAAACGTTGAAGTCAGTGACAATATACAAGTAGTCGCATAAATCGTCACTAGCGAAAGACCAGATGTAACTGTAATTACAAGGAGCCCTCCAATTGCTAGAGTTGTCGCTATTTGTGCTAAAATAACTATCTTTTTTCTAGAGTACTTATCCGCCAAATACCCTACAAATGGTGCAGCAACTGCTCGCGGTAAGATATTACATACAAGATTTGTCGCAAAGCTAGTTGCTGAGCCAGTTAGCTGTAGAATATAAAAACTAATCGCAAATGCATATACCTGGGCACCAAACGTTGAAATTAATTTACTCATTGTAAAAGTATACAAATGGTATGTTGCTTTTTTAAGCTTCGATTGCTCATCCATTCCAAACACCTCATCTGATAAAAAGTTTAATTTAATTAAACAAATCATATCATGTCAAAACTTTCCTTTCAAGAAGAAGTTTAATATAATTAAACTATTCATCAACAAGGAGTGTGCCCATTTACTATGCTAGGCGAACGAATTAGAAAAATACGCAAACAAAAAAAGATGACACTAGAGGCACTCGCAGGTACTGAACTGACAAAAGGAATGCTCAGTCTCATTGAAAATAACAAATCAAAGCCTTCGATCGAAAGCTTAACTTATATTGCGGAACAGCTCGGGGTTGAAGTAAGCGACCTATTAGAGGAAGTGAGTAGTCATGAATTACGTGAGATTTTAGACCAATCCGAAAAACTATTTAATACAAAAACAGCAGATTATCCTAATAAATACAAAGAATTAATTACTCTAATTCAGCCTTACCTCGACAAATTGATACAAGGCTATGAAGCTGCCCGATTACTCCAAATCTATAGTGGCAGTCTGTATTTTGAAAAAAGAGATGGTTGGAAAGTACCTGCCCAGCATGCCGCCAAATTATATGATCAAATGAACATTACATCAAAACGGGTTGAAATTACTTATTTAAGAGTTATGGAACACTTTGTAAAACACCATTATATTGATGCATTAAATATATTCTTGAAGGAACGAGAGGAAATTGAAACAAACCATACCTATATAGACCCTATGTCTCAGCTTGATCTCGATTACCATGAAGCAATTTTACATTTCTCAGTAGGTGACTCAGCGTCAGCCACGCGGGTTATGGAGAATGCAATTACCTTCTCACAAAAGAGTCGAATATACTATTTAATTGATGATCTCTACCGACTGGCTGCTGCACATGCGATGTTAACTGATAATCATGAAATGAAAGCACTCTATTCGAAGAAGCTAAAGCAATACGGAGAATTTGCTGAGGATAGGCAATCAATCATCTTCTGTGAACTATTAACCATACTAGCGATGAACACCGTAGATCATAATCACCATGAAGCTCTCGAGCGAATTGAACGACAATTGGCTGATCCAACCTCAGTAGAGTCTCATGGTGCATGGTTCACTCTCGAAAAAGGAAAAACCCTATACTACCTTGGTCAGTATGAAGAATCCATTGAATGGATCAATAAAGTAGTAATACCTTCTACGGTTCATCACCCATATGATTTTTCAATCTTTTACGTCATGGATTCTTACAAGGCACTTTCCTACCTTGAACTCGGGAATTTAAGCAAAGCTCTTTACTCAGCTGAATTAGCTGTTACTAATTTCGACCCACTTCCCCCTTCTACCTTTAAAGAGTTTAGCTTGAAAACCTATAAAAAAATACTTTTAGAAAACTCTAAAAAATAAAAGGGATTTTCCTTCGTATGACGAAATATTAGTAGTAACTTACGAAGGAGGTTTTTTTATGACTCATCAAATCGAAGGGTTACGTAATTTCACAAGTCAAATCATGGATGAATCGATTGAAAAGCTAAAAGCATACTTACGCTTCCCTACTGTTTCCGCTCAACACAAAGCAATTCCAGAAACAGTGGCTTATGTGGTTGGTATGATTGAAGAGCTTGGTGGTACTACTCAGGTCTTGGATGACCTAGGTGGAAATCCTGTTGTATATGGTCATTTTGCCGCAGGTGAAAATGGGGATGCTGAAAAGACATTGCTTTTCTATAATCATTATGATGTTCAACCTCCTGAACCCTTGGAAGAATGGCAAACAGAACCATTTGAGCCGACAGTAATTGACGGTCATCTCTATGCTCGTGGCGCTTCAGATAATAAAGGAGATTTAGTCGCACGTCTTACAGCCATTAAAGTGCTGCAAGAAACAGAAGGTGGCTTACCTTGTAATATTAAATTTATGATTGAAGGTGAAGAGGAAATTGGTAGCCCAAACCTACCACCTTATCTTGAGCAATATAAAGACTTATTCAAAGCAGATGCTTGTATTTGGGAATTCGGTGGCAAGGATGAAAAGGAACGCGTAACCATGGTCGCTGGAATTAAAGGAATGGCTTACTTAGAGCTCAACTGTGTTGGGGCAGACATCGATATGCACTCCTCAGTTGGAGCGTACATTGATAACGCCGCTTGGAGACTTGTTCAAGCACTAAGCTCTATGAAAAATAAGCAAAATGAAATTTTAGTAGAAGGCTTCTATGATGGGATTACCCCTCCGACAGAAAGTGAGATCGAAGCTGTAAATAACCTACCTTTCAGTGAAGAAGCTGTCGCTAATTTATATGGATTAAAGCGTCCCTTAATTACCGCGGAAAAAGGTAAGGATCCGCGCGTTGCCATGGTCTTTGAACCAACAATGACCATTTGTGGCATTGATAGTGGCTATTCAGGACCTGGTGCAAAAACAGTTCTTCCAAAGAAAGCGAGTGCAAAAGTAGATTGTCGCTTAGTTCCTGGGCAAGATCCAGACCATATTTTAGCTTGCATCCAAAGGCATTTACTTGCTCACGGATTTGATGATGTAGAGGTTAGCATGATCAATGGCCAAAAAGCTTACCGCTCTGATTATAGTCATCCGTTTGTCCATCTCGTTCAAGAAACCGCAAAAGAAGTCTATCAATCTGAAGTCGTGCTTGCCCCTAACTCAGCAGGTACTGGTCCGATGTATATCTTCGGTAAGCATCTCAAGCTACCAGTCGTTAGTACTGGTGTAGGCTGGGTTGGATCAAAAGCACATGCTCCGAATGAATCGATTCGTCTGAAGGATTTCGAACAAGGTGTTGTGCATATGGCCTATATGATCGCCAAATTACCTAAAGCTTTGAGTGTAACAGTATAAGAAAAAGTACTTCATTTTTTTTGATAAGTAGTTCCGATAAGGTGGAGAAAATCCAAAATCAATGGTTAAATAACATACGAATTAGCAAAACACATAACACTGTAAATTGCACACAAAAAAGCTTGAGGAAATTCAAGCTTTTTTTCACATTAAAGTGGAATGTTGCATTAATGCTCCTATTTGTTGAAGGGGGCAAATCAATTTTTGCTAAAGAACGTCCCTGACTTATTAAATAAAATGTCTTGTCCTT
>NZ_JACYHA010000021.1 GCF_014837155.1 Litchfieldia stipae
TCATCCTGAGCCAGGATCAAACTCTCCAAAAAGAGTATTGATTGCTCAATAATTTGTTACTTGATAAAACGTTGACGCTTGTTTATTGTGTTCAGTTTTCAAAGAACTTTTCGTAAGAATGTCGTTTAGGCGACTTTCATAATATAACATGATGTTCTTTCAATGTCAACAAAAACTTTGAAATGTTTTTTTGAAAACATGTAACTGTTTTTTGCGACGAAATCTAATATACCACCCTATTTTTAATAAGTCAACAACAAAACAAAAAAAGATAGAGGCTCACTCTACCTTTTTATACTTTCATTGATTTCGTTCGTATGTACTTTGTACATTCAGAGGGTGCTGCCACCCGCTTGAACAATTGGAATAAGATTTTATATCTTTCTTCCATTGCCTTTTTTACAATGTGATCAATTCTTGAGTCTTCAATATCAAGGAGAATTTCCTCCAACTCACGTTTTATTAGATACTCTATTTCTTTTACTTCTTTATTATTTATTAGTAACCCTATCATTGATTTCACCCCAAGATTATCTTTACTTCTAGTTATTTCCACTAATAGAGAAATTATGAAATATTTTTTCGCTCTAAAAAATCCTCATATATTAGGTTGACAAGCATATTATGTAGACAAGGAGTTCACTTTGTTTTGGAGGGATTAGCATGAATTTTTTCTTTATTATGAACGGAAAAAAAGTAAAGCAAACTCTTATCGTTGTCGTTGCTGCATTCTTTACTGCTGGAGTCCTATATATTGAAAATGGGGCACTTGCTCCTGTATTTTCTTCAGAAGGTGGGCCGACGGCAATTTATAAAGGTGAAGAAAAGGAAAAGAAAGTGGCACTGACATTTAATATTTCCTGGGGAGATACAAAAGCCATTCCGATCCTTGATGAACTTAAAAATGCTGGAATAAAGAATACGACATTCTTTTTATCTGCATCGTGGGCTGAAAGGCATCCAGATATTGTGGAGCGAATTATTAAAGATGGTCATGAGATTGGAAGTATGGGCTACAATTATGATAATTATACTGGAATGGAAGAAGCAAAGGTCAAAAGGGATATCTTACATGCCCAAGATGTATTTAAAAGCTTAGGTGTGAAGAAAATCAATTTGTTACGACCACCGAATGGTAATTTTGATAAAACAGTTCTAAAGATTGCTGATTCATTGGGTTACACTGTCATCCATTGGAGTATCGATTCAAAGGATTGGAAGAACCCTGGTACTGAAAAAATCATTGAAAATGTTGTAAAGCCTCTTAACGGCGGAGACATCATTCTTCTTCATGCATCAGACTCTGCCAAGCAAACTGAAAAAGCACTATCACCAATCATTAATGAAATTAAGGAAATGGGTTACCAAAATGCATCCGTATCATCCCTACTTGCTAATGCAGAAGCGAAGGAAAAAGAAATCAAATAAAAAAGCTGATCATGTTGATCAGCTTTTTTGATTTGTAATTTTAGGTAGGATGAGTAATTGATAAGCATTACATATTAATAATGGAATGATCATTAAATATAACCAGCTTGACTCATCCACTCTTAGAGCAGGGACCCATTCGATAGTGGTTACAACAAACATAAAGAATAAAGCAGGGATATACGCCTGTTTATTCGTCATTTTGCTCTTGAAGTAAGCGATGATTAAGCAAAATACAAATACTGACAACGCAATGGTTATGTATGGGAGTAGCGAATACCCTTTATCCTCAGCAAATGCCTGATATCGAAAATAGACCAAATCAAAGAGCACGAAAGCAATAATGACGAGCTGTACTGGATTCCAAAGCTTCCTAAACATTCCTAGACCGAAGCGATGTACTGTTAAATAAGCAAAGAACCCCATTTGGCTAATAATACTAAATATAAATCCGACTCCAATAAGCCAAAGTAATATTGAAAGGATTTCTATCACTTCAACATTTACGAATAATTGCTTATATTCATCCCATTTTAGAGCAAACCCTACGATTGAGGTACTTAACGCACCAACGAGTAAAGTTGATAAAAATAATTTAACCCAATTACGGCTTTTCACAAGAATATCCTCCAGATTCTATTTACTTGAGTATGACCAAGTAATCGTACGTTTTGATTGTAACAATGGATTCTGTAAATTTCCATAACTTCATTATAACAAACGTATATTTTTTTGCGATAGTATCATATTAAACATAGGATGATTCTTGAAAGGGGCTATTGTCAATATGAGAAAACTAAAAGTGCTCCTCCTGTTTACTCCTTTTTTCCTTATGATAGGATGTGCCCCGGCGGAGCAGGGAAGTAATCGAATGGATTATGACCAAACAAAGAAAATGGTCATTGATATATTAAAAACGGACGAAGGTAAGGGAGCAATTGAAGAGATTTTCAACGATGAAAAAATGCAGCAAAAGTTAATTATGGACCAATCCGTCGTTTCTCAGTCTATTCAATCGACACTTACCTCAGATGAAGGGATTGCTTTCTGGAAGAAGACATTCGAAGATCCAAAGTTTGTAGAAACATTTGCAAAAAGTATGCAATCAGAGCACGAAAAGATGATTAAGGGCTTAATGAAGGACCCTGAATATCAAGGTTTAATGATGGATATTATGAAGGACCCTGAGTTAGAGAAAGAAATGCTGGAGCTATTAAAAAGCAAAGAATACCGCGGGTACCTCCAAACAGTCATGAGTGAAACCTTTGACAGTCCATTATATAAAACAAAGATACAAGATATCCTTATAAAAGCTGCTGAAGATGTACAAGCAATCAAATCAGCTGAAAAAAAGGCTGAAGAGGAAGAATAACAAAGTAAAAAGAACTGACCAATTGCGTTGGACAGTTCTTTTTTTCTAAATTATAGTGTGTCAATTAACTTTTGAGCAATTTCCATATAGACCTTCCCTACACGGTGGTCTTTTTCATAAATCGATGGTGCAAAATCATCCTCGTTCCAATCAGGCTGCTGTAGAGGTAATTGGCCAAGAAGTGGTGCTTGCAATTCTTCTGCTAACTTCTCTCCTCCACCTTTTCCAAATACATACTCCTTTTCACCTGTTAACTTACTTTCAAAATAAGACATATTTTCAATCACACCAATGACTTCATGATCTGTCTTAATTGCCATTGCTCCCGCTCTTGCTGCAACAAATGCTGCGGTTGGATGGGGAGTCGTGACGATGACCTCCTTACATGCAGGAAGCATATTATGTACATCTAACGCTACATCCCCAGTACCAGGTGGTAAATCTAACAATAAGTAATCTAAGTTACCCCATGCTACATCATTGAAGAAATTTCCTAGCATTTTCCCTAGCATCGGCCCTCTCCAAATAACCGGAGAGTTGTCCTCAACAAAGAATCCCATAGAGATGACCTTTACCCCAAATCGGTCAACCGGGATAATTTTCTCTCCCTTTACAACCGGTCTTTTGGAGATACCCATCATATCTGGCACACTGAAACCATAGATATCAGCGTCGATTAAACCAACCTTCTTCCCTAATCTCGCTAATGAGACCGCCAAATTGACAGAAACGGTTGATTTACCTACTCCACCCTTCCCACTAGCTACAGCGATAAAGGTTGTCTTATTCCCTGGGGATAGCAATGATTCTGATTCATCATTTTCAATAAATTTCTCAATAACCTCACTAGGTAAATCCATAAATCTCAATCCCACAGATTCAGCCCCAGCTTCTTTTAATGCGTTTACAATTTTACTCTGTAACTGAAGTTGTTCAGAGGTACCAGTCTTAGCAAGTGCAATTTTCACACTCACATGTGCCTTTTCTTCCTTGATTTTAATTTCTTGGACAGCACCTGTCTCCTCAAAGGTTCTATGTAAAAATGGATCATTTAAGCTTGATAATGTGGTAAGTACTTTCTCTTCAGTTATCATCGTCTACACCGCCTATTATAGTAATTAAAGTTAGTATAGCATAATCTCGTCTTATTTTCGTGTCAGATTACTCAGACAAAATGAAAATACCCGCCTATTAATCAGGAGGGTTGTTTTCATTGGAAAAATATCTAAGTATTCCAAGGTACATCGATTCAGCAACCTTTGTTTGATATTCTTCTTTAGTCAGCATATTTCTCTCATTCGGATTTGATAAGAATCCAACCTCTACTAATGCACCAGGTTTCTTTGCATTCTTTAGTAGGTATACACCATTTATTTTTTTTGCTTTGCGGTCGGTGTTTCCTAGGTTGGTGCGAAGTTCATCTTGAATAAACTTAGCTGCCCTTTCGTTCTCACTGTAGGTACCATAATAAAAGGTTTGTGCGCCACTCCACTTTGGAGATGGAATCGCATTTAGATGAATACTAAGAAATAAATCAGCCTCAGAGGAGTTAATCATTTCAACCCTTTTCCTTAAGTCCTCCGATTTTCTACGACTATAACCTGATGTATCTTCAGCTGCTAGGTCTGAGTCATCCGTTCTTGTCATTTGGACAAGAGCCCCCTGTTCTTGCAGATAGTCTCTAAGCTTCAAACTAATTTCCAGGGCAATGTCTTTTTCTAGCACCTTACCGCTATTTGCTCCCCCATCTGGCCCACCATGCCCAGGATCTAAGACAATAATCTTGCCTGATAGAGGTAGATTCCACGGATTTAATGACGGTTTATCTAAATAGATCACTTGAAAAACCGAAAATGCTGCAATAAAAATAATAATTAAGCCACCTAGTATTAATTTTTTTCTCAACCTAACCCCTCCTGCATGTCCCGTCAATTAACTATATGGGACAAGGGGAAATATTATGAATAAAAAAAGGGATCTTTTCATTTAGAAAAGAACACCTCAAGTCTACCTCTAATGTAATTTTAATCGATATCGCTTTTCTCCTTTGATAAAGCCTTCATTCCACCATGAATCCACATAATGTTCACAGGTATAATACAAGCCTTCACTTACCATGTCATAATCTCCAGCATGGGTCCAATACGTGATAAAATCATATAAATGATCAGTAAGATATTTAAGGTCATAATAGCTTCTTTGTTTCACACTCTCAACCGATTCACCATAATAGCCAAAACGACTATTCCTTGCTCCAAGTAAAAAAGCCTCAATGGCTATATCCATACATCCCTCTTCAATCGAAGTCACAAATAAAGTCTTTGAACGTAAGTAGCTCCCAAAGCTATGATTGATTTTCTCCTTCAGGCTTTCTAGTGAGATTTCTCGTAGCATCTTTCGTTCATAACTTAATTGCTTTTGGACCTTCTTTTCTTTAAACGTTGTAATGACATTCATAGATCGGAAACCTCCCTTACCTCTAGTTTCCGTTTTGTTCAGTGATTCATGCACCAAGGTGTAAACTACCAATACTTCCACAACTTGCTTTGTTTAAATCCTAAAAACAAAAAACATGATATTCCAAATTACGCTATTGGAATAAAGTAGAAATTATTATAATTAAGTAATTATCAACCATTTTTGGTGATATCTAATGAATTCCTCATTAAATAAGCAATTAATTTAAAAATCATGAGAAAAAAATTATCTTCTTCTCGTTATATATTGTATAACAGCTTTTACAACAAATTAAAGGAGAAAACACAAATGAAGTCCAATGAAACCAATTATATTAAGCGTCTCCAACAAGGGAAGGAAGATGCCTTGGAGTATATTATTGATTTGTATTTACCTCTTATTAAAGGTATTGTTCAAAAAGTACTTAGGCCCATTCAAAAAGAAGAGGTTATTGGGGAGTGCGTAAATGATGTTTTTCTATCTATTTGGCAAAATGCGCATAAGTTTCGCGGTGATAATTCAAATGCCTTTAAAAGTTGGATATGTGCGATCGCAAAATACAAATCTATTGATTATTACAGAAGAGAAGTAAAGAACAGAGATAAAACTTCAGAATATCTTGAGGTCTATTCTGTAAAATCTGCGGAGAATACTATCAATCGTTTTGAGAACAAAGATGAGGTCATGGAACTAATTAGACGATTGGACCCTCTTGATCAAAAAATTTTTATTATGAGATACTTATTAGATTTAAAATCAGAGGAAATTGCAGTGAAACTCAACATGACAACATCTGCAATCGACAATCGAATATTTAGAGGGCGAAAGAAGCTAAAAAAAACCATTTCTAGTCTTGATCGGAGGTTTATTTATGAAGGACATATATAATTATCTAAATGATGTTGAATTAGATGTAAATCAGTTTGAAGAAGCAGATGTTAGCGAATTTGAAAAGAAGAAGATGAAGAAAGAGCTACTAAAAAAAATCAGAAAAGCAAAACCCTCAAGATGGAAGAAAGCTCTAACATCCGCCACTATTTCCATCTTTCTATTGTCAGCGACACTATTTGGACTTTCCCTTACCACTAATGCAGAGGAAATTCCTATCTTAGGTAATATATTTAAATTCTTCAATAATGACGGATTTTTTGAGAGTTATGATGAAAATGCGAAAAGCCTAACCATTACACAAGAAGTAAATGGCGTATCCGTTACTGTCAATGAAGCTATATTCGATGGAAAAACCCTCTATATTACCTATACGATAGAGAGCCAATTAGATCTTGGAGAATCTCCTCTTATTGATGGAATGCCTAATATCGTAGGAGAAGATACATTTATTCATACTGCAAATCACGAAATGATGAAAATCGATGAGAATACATACATCGGAGTAACTACTGCTAATCTTTTATCTGAAGAGCAAATTAATCAGGGGACCTTTGAATTTGTTATTGAAAAAATCATACCGAATCTTACTTATGGTACGGAACCGATAATGGGCAATTGGAATTTTCAATTTAAGCTAGTTGCTACTGATAATGAGGTACAATTGGTGGACTTACATTCTGAGAAGACAGGCATAGCCATTAATATTAAGAAAATAACATATACCCCCATGTCATTTTTAATCTTCTACGATGAAGTAATCTCAAAAGAAATAAGAGACAAGTGGGATTTTGTATCAACGTATATTGAAGTGAAGGATAACCTTGGTCATGTATATAAATACAAACATAATGGTGGATATAGTAACTCGGAAACAATGCTCTATTTAACGAGTACATTTGAAAAACTTAATCTAGAAGCAACAAGCCTAATTATTACACCAATAGTAGAACTTTCTCAGTCTGATGGAACAGACGAATATGGAGGGGTATATCGTAACGAAAATAGTACAGCCCCAATAGAAACAATCAAGCTACAAGAAATCGTTGTGAAAATTAATAAATAAACAAAAGAAAATACCCCAGTATAGTATAAACTATTTTCAAGTTATACTTGGGGTATTTTTTATGTATTTGCTTGTAATCTCCCTCAACCACCTTACTTATTTCTTATTAATTTAGAGTGGCTAATAATTCATATTCCGCCTCATAACATCTCCTTTCGTCACCCAAATGTGGCATATTCATTGATAAAAAAAGACCCTTTCCACAAAAAGTGAAAAGAGCCTTGAAACGTAATATTAACGCTTTGAGAACTGAGGTGCACGACGAGCGCCTTTAAGACCGTATTTTTTACGTTCTTTCATACGAGCGTCACGAGTTAATAGTCCAGCGCGCTTTAGAGTTCCGCGGAATTCTGGGTCAGCTTGAAGTAACGCACGAGCGATACCGTGACGAATTGCACCAGCTTGACCAGTGTATCCACCACCATTTACATTTACAAGAACATTGTAGCTTCCTACAGTTTCAGTAGCAGCAAGTGGTTGTTTCACAACTTCTCTTAAAGCTTCGAATGGAATGTATTCTGAGATGTCACGACCGTTGATGATGATGCTACCGTCGCCAGGAACTAAGCGTACACGTGCAACAGAGCTCTTACGACGACCAGTGCCATAATATTGTACCTGTGCCAAATTAAATTACCTCCTTATTAATTAACCGCGAAGTTCGTAAACTTCAGGTTGTTGTGCTTGATGTGGATGTTCAGCTCCAGCATAAACGTGAAGCTTTTTGATCATTTGACGACCAAGAGAACCTTTTGGAAGCATGCCTTTGATAGCAAGCTCTAACATTTTCTCTGAGTAGTTTGTGCGCATTTCTAAAGCCGTTCTTTGCTTTAATCCACCAGGGAATTGGCTGTGACGGTAGTAGATTTTATCAGTTAGTTTTTTACCAGTTAATTCGATCTTTTCAGCATTGATGATGATTACATAATCACCAGTGTCAACATTTGGTGTAAAAGTTGGCTTGTTTTTACCACGTAAAACTGAAGCAACTTCACTTGCAAGACGACCTAAAGTTTTACCTTCAGCGTCTACAACGTACCATTTACGCTCTATGTTATTAGCTTTCGCCATAAACGTTGTACGCATGTGTTTCCCTCCTAATAAGTAAAAAATACTTTTGGTTTATTTTATTCTAACACGATTAAAGACTTTCCGGGGCTTTATCGTGGGGTTAAAATACCATACCTTTGATATGATATAACTTTGTGCAACTAATGTCAAGAAAATGTTACACCAGGATTAGTTGTCATACGTGACTTTCCATAAATATAGTCCATGACCTGGGGCTGTCTTTCCTGCTAGAGATCTGTCCTGCTGCAACAGCATTCCTTGGATATCCTGGGGCTTAATTTTCCCTTGTCCAACCTCCAACAATGTTCCAACAAGAATACGAACCATATTGTAGAGGAAACCATTCCCAACAAAACGAAAAATATACTCATCTCGTTCTTCTAACAGCTCCACCTGATACAACGTTCTTACTTTATCCTTTACCTCAGTCTTTGCTGAACAAAAACTTGTGAAGTCATGGGTACCTATTAAATAACGCATCGCTTCCTTTATGCTTTCTAGGTCTAGTTGATATGGATAGTGATAAGCGTAGTGTCTGTTAAACACATCCCTTGTTGGGGTATGAGATAGCTTATAGCGGTATTCCTTTTTAACAACATTAAAACGGGCATGAAAATCAGTTGATACCTCTTCAACATTATGGACAACAATGTCTTCTGGTAACAAAGAATTTAACGCCTTTTTCCACCTATTTACCGCAATATCTAAAGGAGTGTCAAAATGAATCACCTGTCCCACCGCATGAACCTTCGCATCTGTCCGTCCTGACCCGACAATATGAATAGGACATTTATGCATCTTAGATAAGATACTCTCTACCGTTTCCTGAACGGATCGTTTATTCGGTTGAATTTGATACCCAAAAAAGCTCGTACCATCATACGCAATCGTACATTTAAGTCGTTTCATATTCTTAGCTCCTTAGAAAAAAGAGGCCTATTGCCAAAAGGATAAGAAGGCCTAGCATGATGGTGTCAATGAATTTCCATTGTAGAACTCTTAATTTCGTTCTTCCTTCCCCTCCACGATAACCACGTGCCTCCATCGCTGTTGCAAGTTCCTCGGCTCGTTTGAAAGCACTAATAAATAATGGCACTAATAACGGAACAATGGCATTAAGTCTATCCTTCACCGGACCAGATCTAAAATCCATCCCTCTTGCCGTTTGGGCCTTCACAATTTTTTCCGTTTCTTGCATCAGTGTTGGGATAAATCTTAACGAAATAGACATCATCAATGATAATTCATGGACAGGGAATTTAAATCGTTTTAATGGTTGTAATAAGCTCTCCATCCCATCAGTGACTTCAATGGGTGTTGTGGTCAACGTTAAGATCGTTGTCATTAGGATTAAGAATAATAATCTAAGTGAAATATAGATCCCTTGGATTAGTCCACCTTCATAAATATCTAGGGTCCCTAGTTCAAATAGTAACTCCCCTTCTTTTGTCATAAAGAGATGAACAAAGAAAGTAAAAATAATGATCAATAGGATAGGCTTCAAGCCATTTATAATATAATAGAGCGGAATTCTTGTTAGAAGTATAATAGCTATAGTGAAGAGTCCTAATAATGCATAGGAGTAGGCATTGTTTGCTAGAAAGACAACAAACACAAAAAGAGATACAATGACAAGCTTTGATCTAGGGTCCATTTGATGTATGAGCGATTTTCCAGGGACATATCTGCCAATAATTAATCCTTGCATTGTGCACCCTCACTCTTTGCTATAAGCTCATTTATATGGGCAACCAACTCATCCATCGTTAAGCATGATGAAGGAATGGTGATATTGAAACGTTGTTCAAGCTTTTGCTTAAATCGAACAGTTTCTGGCACATCCAGACCAAGAGCATGAAGTGCTTCAGGATTAGAGAAAATCTGTTCAACTGAACCTTGATTAACAATCGTACCTTTATGCATCACACAAATTTCATCGGCATACCTAGCCGCATCCTCCATACTATGTGTCACTAGAATGGTCGTCAGCTGCTTCTCCTTATGTAACTGATAAAACATATCCATCATCTCTTTACGGCCTCTAGGGTCTAATCCTGCAGTTGGTTCGTCTAAAACAATCACTTCAGGCTCCATCGCAAGAATACCAGCAATGGCTACCCTTCTCATTTGTCCACCACTTAAATCAAACGGTGACCTTGATAAATACTCCTCAGACAATCCAACAAGCTTAATCGCTTCTTTGGCTCTTTTTTGGGCAACATCAAGTGAAACACCAAAGTTCAATGGTCCATAGCAGATATCTTTTTCAATCGTTTCTTCAAACAACTGATGCTCTGGAAATTGAAAGACAATCCCTACCTTACGTCGAAGAGATTTCAACTCTTTTTCCTTCTTCTTTGCACTTATGCTTCGATTCCCTATAGTCATTGTCCCTGAAGTTGGTTTTAACAGCCCATTGAGATGCTGAATGATTGTCGATTTACCAGACCCCGTATGACCTATTATCGCCATAAAAGTCCCTGACTTAATCGTCGTATTAATATCATATAATGCTAGTCGTTCGAAAGGAGTACGGACCTGATAACGATATTCTAATTCTTCAAACCTAATGTCCATAATTCTTCAATTAACTCCTCTTCCGTCACATGTTTTTTTGTAAGAGCAATCCCTTTTTGAGCCAACTGCCCAGATAACTTAACAGGAAAGGGAATATCTAAACCAATCTCAACTAACTCCTTTTCCATCTTAAAGATTTCACTTGGAGTTCCTTCGGCATAGAGTTCTCCTTCTTTCATAACAATCATCCGGTCTGCTCTAGACGCCTCTTCCAAATCATGTGTAATTGATAAAACAGTAATATTAGATTGTTCCTTTAGCTTCCAAATCGTCTCAATGACCTCTTCTCGTCCCTTTGGATCTAACATTGCTGTGGCTTCATCCAAAATAATCACTTCAGGATGGAGAGCAATGACACCAGCAATGGCCACCCTTTGCTTTTGACCACCAGAAAGCTGATGAGGTTCAGAGTCAAGATAATCCTCCATTTTCACTAGCTTAACAGCCTCAGCAATTCGTTGTAACATTTCACTTCGAGGCACACCATTATTTTCGAGACCAAATGCGATATCATCGTTAACCGTTGATCCTACAAACTGATTATCTGGATTTTGAAAGACCATACCGACCTTTTTACGTACATCCCAAATTGTTTCATCATTAAGCTCAAGTCCTTGAAACAACACATTCCCACTGACTGGGAAAAGAATTCCGTTCAGGATTTTGGCTAGTGTTGATTTCCCTGAACCATTATGACCAACAATCGCAAGCCACTCACCAGCACGTACAGAGAAAGAAACCTCTTTTAATACATCCTGTGCTTCATCATTATATTTAAAGGTAACAGCATTTACTTGGAGTATCTCATTTTCCGCCATTTTTTCCTCCTAAGCACAACTATCAGGTGACTAGTGTAATAGAGTTAATTATATATGATGTATATGAATAATAAAAATATCATGTTATGTATGTAACCTATTTTTCTCCAAATAAAAAAGGGCATAGATCCAGTTAAAAACTGCCCCGCCCTTAAATATTTGTAGCTAGAATTATACTAATTCAATAATAACCATTGGTGCGCCATCTCCACGACGAGGTCCAAGTTTCATGATACGAGTGTATCCACCTTGGCGTTCTTCATAGCGAGTTGCAATATCACTGAATAGCTTTTGAAGTGCGTCTTGACCAGACTCTTCGTTTGCTACTTCATTACGGATATAAGCTGCAGCTTGACGACGTGCATGCAAGTCTCCACGCTTACCTAAAGTGATCATTTTTTCTACAACAGATTTCAATTCTTTCGCACGAGCTTCAGTAGTTTCAATACGCTCGTTGATGATTAAGTCAGTTGTAAGATCACGAAGTAAAGCTTTACGTTGAGCACTTGTACGACCTAGTTTTTGATATCCCATTCGATGTCCCCTCCTTTGTTAAGCTTGAATTGGAAGATGAAACATTCATTAGGCAAGAAAATGCCTAGTTATTTCTAGAAATAACTAGTCAGTCATCTTTACGTAAGCCTAAGCCTAGTTCTTCTAATTTAGCCTTAACTTCTTCTAAAGATTTACGACCAAGGTTACGAACCTTCATCATATCTTCTTCTGTTTTATGAGCAAGTTCTTGAACTGTGTTGATTCCAGCACGTTTTAAGCAGTTATATGAGCGAACAGAAAGATCTAGTTCTTCGATCGTCATCTCTAGAACTTTTTCTTTTTGGTCTTCTTCTTTCTCTACCATAATTTCTGCATTTTGAGCTTCATCAGTCAGTCCAACGAAAATGTTCAAATGCTCAGTCAAAATTTTTGAACCAAGAGCAATTGCTTCTTTCGGACCAGTACTACCATCTGTCCAGACATCAAGTGTCAACTTATCAAAGTTCGATACTTGTCCTACACGGGTATTTTCTACTTGATAAGATACGCGCGAAACCGGTGTGAAAATTGAATCAATAGGAATTACACCTATTGGCTGATCTTCACGTTTGTTTGAATCAGCTGGAGTATATCCACGTCCACGTCTTGCAGTTAATCTCATGCGTAAATGTGCATCCTTTGCAAGTGTTGCAATATGCAAATCAGGATTTAACACTTCCACATCACTGTCATGAGTAATATCTCCTGCAGTCACTGCCCCTTCACCCTGTATATCAATTTCGAGCGTCTTCTCTTCATCAGAGTAGATTTTAAGTGCTAGTTTCTTAACATTTAAAATAATAGATGTTACATCCTCGACGACGCCTTCAATTGTTGAGAACTCGTGCAGTACACCATCTATCTGAATAGATGTTACAGCGGCACCAGGGAGAGAAGATAATAGGATACGACGTAAGGAGTTACCCAAAGTAGTACCATATCCACGCTCAAGTGGCTCGACGACGAATTTACCGTATTTGGTATCTTCGCTGATTTCAACCGTTTCGATTTTTGGTTTTTCAATTTCGATCATTTATAAACCCTCCTTCAAAACGTCGAAACCTCGGCTAGACGATTACGATTACTTATCTAACCGAAATTCCCCAAAGTTAAGTTCCCGAATGTGCACAACAACTGGAATAATTATTCTGTAAGAACTTATAAATTTTTTAGTTTATCATAACCCATTATAGACATGGATACAAAATCTATACAGAAAAATTAAACACGGCGACGTTTTGGTGGACGGCATCCGTTATGTGGGACTGGAGTAACATCTTTGATAGCTGTAACTTCTAAGCCTGCAGCTTGAAGAGCACGGATAGCTGCTTCACGACCAGCTCCTGGGCCTTTTACAGTTACTTCAAGAGTTTTTAAACCATGTTCCTGTGATGCTTTAGCAGCTGTTTCAGCAGCCATTTGAGCAGCGAAAGGAGTAGATTTACGAGAACCTCTGAAACCTAACGCACCAGCACTTGACCATGAAATCGCATTACCGTGTACATCTGTTATTGTTACGATTGTGTTATTGAATGTTGAACGGATGTGAGCAACACCAGCTTCAATATTCTTTTTCACACGACGTTTACGAGTATTCGTTTTACGAGCCATTTATCTAGTACCTCCTTTACTATTTTTTCTTGTTAGCTACAGTACGACGTGGACCTTTACGTGTACGAGCGTTGTTTTTCGTATTTTGACCACGAACAGGTAATCCGCGACGGTGACGAAGACCGCGGTATGAACCGATTTCGATTAGACGCTTAATGTTAAGTGAAACTTCACGACGAAGATCCCCCTCAACTTTTAGACGATCGATAATATCACGGATTTTCCCTAATTCTTCTTCTGTTAAATCGCGAACGCGTGTATCTTCAGAAACACCAGCTTCAGCAAGTACTTTCTCCGCTGTTGGGCGGCCGATTCCAAAAATATATGTTAAAGAAATAACAATGCGTTTATCGCGTGGAATATCTACACCAGCAATACGTGCCATTTAAACGTACACCTCCTTGTTTATTAACCTTGTTTTTGTTTATGTTTTGGGTTTTCACAAATAACCATAACTTTACCGTTACGACGAATAACTTTACATTTTTCGCAGATCGGCTTTACAGATGGTCTCACTTTCATCTTTTAAACCTCCTTGATATATCGGAGTGAATTTATTTAAAACGGTACGTAATTCTACCGCGAGTTAAGTCATACGGTGATAATTCAACCGTTACTTTATCGCCAGGTAAAATACGAATAAAATGCATTCGAATTTTTCCAGATACATGGGCTAACACTGTGTGCCCATTTTCTAATTCTACTTTAAACATAGCATTAGGTAATGTTTCTACGACAGTACCTTCAATTTCAATTACATCGTCTTTCGCCATTGAAAAGTTCTCCCTTCTTCAAATCAGTAACTTGCTCATTGACAAACTTCGTTAAGGCAAAACGCAGTTTACCGTTTGTCACACGACCAGTTTCATTAATACTGCTCTGAACTTCCGGAGATACGAAATCAAAAAATTCAAGGTGATTAATATTTTTCTTTTTAGGATTTTTAAACTTCCGCTTATCCCCATCTGCAAGTAATACGAAGCGATCATCGAGAATTTCTACTATGACAGCAAACTGACCAGCGTCTCTGCCTTGAGTTATCAAAACAAACTGACCTATGCACGGACTCGAATCAGAATCATTCAATACATAATCACCTTCACTTAGGCTTTTGTTAGGATTTCATATCCTGTTTCAGTAATTGCAATTGTGTGCTCAAAGTGAGCACATGTCTTACGATCCACTGTCACAACAGTCCAATCATCAGCTAACGTCTTCACATATCGACTACCTGCATTCACCATCGGTTCAATGGCAAGTACCATGCCTGGTTTTAAACGAGGCCCCTTGTTCGGTGGACCATAATGCGGAATTTGTGGGTCTTCATGCAATTCTTGCCCAACTCCATGTCCGACATACTCTCTGACAACAGAAAAGTTATGTTCTTCAACGTATGTTTGGATTGCATGAGATATATTTGAAAGACGCTCACCAGGTTTTGCTTCCTGTAATCCTTTATAAAGTGACTTCTCAGTTACCTCAAGAAGTTTTTGATTTTCAGCCGAAATAGTACCAACAGGATATGTCCAAGCTGAATCTCCATGATAGCCATTATAATACGCACCGATATCGATACTAATTATATCACCATCTAGTAGCTTACGATCACCAGGAATTCCATGTACTAATTCTTCATTAACAGAAGCACATATACTCCCGCGAAAACCATTATACCCTTTAAAGGATGGAATTGCACCTAACCCGCGTATGAATTTTTCTGCAATAGTATCCAATTCTAAAGTAGTGATTCCTGGAGTAATATGTTTGATTAATTCTTGGTGGGTTAAAGCTACAATCTTGCCAGCTTCACGCATGATTTCAATCTCACGCGGAGTCTTACAAATAATCATTATTTTAAGCCCCCAAGCAATTGCTCAATATCCTCATAAACTTTACCGATTTCTTGTTGACCGTTAATGTTTCGTAGATATCCCTTCACTTCATAAAAACTTAGTAGTGGTTGGGATTGCTTCACATTTACTTCAAGACGAGTTCCAACTGTTTCCTCGTTATCATCTGCACGTTGATATAGTTCGCCTCCACACTTATCACATACACCAGGGTTAGCCGGTGGATTGAATACTAAGTGGAATGTCGCCCCACAACTCTTACAGATTCGTCGACCTGTTAATCTTTCCATTAAGATGTCTTGATCAACATCGATATTAATTACATAATCGATTTTACGATTTAAATCAGCTAAGATTTGTTCTAAAGCTTCAGCTTGTGGTACTGTTCGTGGAAATCCATCAAGTAGAAATCCTTTTTCACAGTCATCCTTACTTAGACGCTCACGTACAATCCCAATCGTTACTTCATCCGGAACAAGCTCGCCTTTATCCATAAAGGATTTAGCTTTCAAACCTAAATCAGTCTCATCCTTCATTGCAGCTCTAAACATATCTCCTGTTGAGATATGAGGGATTTGATAATCTTCTACAATACGTTCTGCTTGAGTACCTTTACCAGCACCTGGTAGGCCCATTAAAACTAAATTCATCGTATGACTCCCCTCAGTCTCTTCTATTTTAGAATCAGGGAGATAGCACTCCCCAGATACTATTTAATAAAACCTTTATAATGTCTCTTAACTAACTGACTTTCAAGTTGCTTCATTGTCTCTAATGCAACACCAACAACGATCAACAAACTTGTTCCACCAATCTGTGCAGATTGAGGCAGGTCAGCAATCTTTATAAAGATAACAGGAAGAATTGATATCGCTGATAGGAATATTGCTCCTACGAAAGTAAGACGATATAGAATTTTTGTTACATATTCTTGTGTATTTCTTCCTGGGCGAATTCCAGGTATATAGCCACCTTGTTTCTTCAAGTTTTCAGCCATTTGTTCTGGGTTAACCTGAACGAATGTATAGAAATAAGTGAAAGCAACAATAAGTGCAACATACAGAATCATACCTACAGGTTGAGTGTAATCAAATGTTTTTTGTATCCACAAGGTTACATCATTTTGACCAAAAAAGGATGCAATTGTTGGTGGTGTTATGATAAATGATACTGCAAAGATTACTGGAATAACACCAGCAGCATTTACTTTAAGAGGTAAATGAGTGGAGTGTCCTCCTACAGGGCTATTCGCAACTAATCGTTTTGCATATTGAATTGGTATTTTACGTAATGCCTGTTGAACGAAGATAACTCCGACAACAATCGCTATTACAGCAAGCAAAATTAGTAATACTGTAACAATACGTAAAAATAATTGATCACCAGCATCTTCGAATTGCTGAGCATAGATTTGGTTCACTGTTGTAGGAATTCCAGCAGCAATACCAGCAAAGATAATAATTGAAATCCCGTTACCTACACCCTTTGATGTAATTAGCTCACCTAACCACATTAAAAATGCAGTACCAGCTGTAAGAACTAACGCGATCAACAAGTAAGTAGTGATCCCTGGATTTTCAATCAACATCCCGCCTGCCATACTATTAAAGCCATATGACATTCCAAGTGCCTGTATGAATCCTAAACCAATTGTACCATAACGAGTAAATTGTGCTAATTTACGACGGCCAACCTCACCTTGCTTCGACCATTCAGTAAACTTAGGAACAACGTCCATTTGTAATAACTGAATAATAATCGAAGCGGTGATGTAAGGCATAATCCCCATAGCTAAGATAGAGAAGTTACTTAAAGCACCGCCACCGAATGTATTTAGAATTCCAAATACATTCAACTCATCATTCAACCTTAAAACATCAGCATTAACGTTTGGAACTGGAATAAATGTACCAATTCGAAATACAACTAACATCAGTAAGGTGAATATAATCTTGTTTCTTATATCACCAACGCGCATAAAATTGGAGATTGTCTGAAACATTAGATCACCTCAACTGTTCCGCCAGCCGCTTCAATAGCATCTTTAGCAGTAGAGGAGAATTTGTGAGCTTTAACAGTAAGTTTTTTATCAAGAGTTCCTTTTCCAAGAACCTTAACTCCTGCTTTTAGGTTACTTACTACACCAGTCTCAACAAGTAATTCTGGAGTAACTTCAGTTCCATCTTCAAAGCGGTTAAGAGTCTCAAGATTCACGATAGCAAAATCCTTACGGTTAATGTTAGTGAATCCACGCTTAGGTAAACGTTGGAATAATGGTGTTTGACCACCTTCAAACCCTGGACGAACACCTCCGCCAGAACGTGCATTTTGACCTTTATGACCTTTTCCAGCAGTTTTACCATTACCAGAACCAATTCCACGTCCTACACGGTTACGCTCTTTACGAGAACCTTCCGTCGGTTTCAATTCATGTAGCTTCATTTGGGCACCTCCTTATTTAAGAAGAAAATCTATATTATTGTTCTTTAACTGTAACAAGATGGGCAACTTTATTAATCATACCGCGAATCGCAGCATTATCATCATGAACAACAGTTTGATGCATTTTTTTCAATCCTAGTGTACGAACAGTTACACGTTGGTCTTCAGGGCGTCCAATGACACTGCGAGTAAGGGTGATAGCTAATTGTTTTGACATCTTATTTCCCTCCCTTATCCTAACAGTTCTTCTACTGATTTACCACGTAACTTTGCAACATCTTCAGCACGCTTTAATTGTTTAAGTCCTTCTAATGTAGCACGAACCATATTAATTGGAGTGTTAGTTCCTAATGATTTAGATAGGATATCTGCAACACCAGCTAATTCAAGCACCGCACGAACAGGTCCACCAGCGATAACCCCAGTACCTTCTGATGCAGGCTTTAATAAAATGTTTCCAGCACCGAATTGTCCGATTACTTGGTGAGGAATAGTTGTTCCAACCATAGGAACAGTAATTAAGTTTTTCTTTGCATCTTCAATTGCTTTACGGATAGCATCAGGAACTTCTTGTGCTTTACCAGTTCCGAAACCTACATGACCGTTTTTATCACCGACAACAACTAGAGCAGCAAAGCGGAAACGACGTCCACCCTTAACAACTTTAGCAACACGGTTAACGGTAACAACGCGTTCTTCAAGTTCTAATTTGTTTGGATCAATACGCATCTCATGTCCCTCCTTTTACTATTAAAATTCTAATCCAGCTTCACGAGCAGCATCAGCTAAAGCTTTTACACGACCATGATATAAATATCCTCCGCGGTCAAATACTACTGTTTTAACACCTTTTTCAATTGCACGCTTTGCTACAAGCTCTCCAACCTTTTGAGCAGCTGCAACATTACCAGCAGATTCAAGGTTAAGTTCTTTATCTAAAGTAGATGCACTTACAAGAGTTACAGAATTAGTATCATCGATCACTTGAGCATAAATGTGTTGATTTGAACGGTACACATTTAAACGAGGGCGAGCAGCAGTTCCAGATAATTTAGCACGTACACGTCCATGTCTCTTTTTACGAACTGCATTTTTATCCTGTTTCGTAATCATTTACGTCACTCCTTTCTTTAAGCTAAGAAGTTATTACTTCGCAGTTTTACCTTCTTTACGACGTACATTTTCACCTTCATAACGAATACCTTTACCTTTGTAAGGCTCAGGTGGACGTACATCACGAATGTTAGCAGCTAATGCGCCAACACGTTCCTTATCAATACCTTTTACAACTACCTTAGTATTAGATGGCACTTCGATTTCGATGCCAGCTTCAGGAGTCATTTCTACTGGATGAGAGTAACCTACATTCAGTACAAGCTTGTTTCCAGATTTAGAAGCACGGTAACCTACACCGATTAATTCTAATCCTCTTTCAAAGCCTTTTGATACACCTTCAACCATGTTAGCTAAAATGCTACGAGTTGTGCCATGAAGTGCACGGTGTTCTTTATTATCAGTTGGACGGACAACGTTAATTACGTTTTCCTCAACGCTAATTTGAATATCTGGGTGGAAGCTACGAGTTAATTCACCTTTAGGTCCTTTAACAGTAACCTCACTACCATTTAGAGTAATAGTAACTCCAGCAGGAATTTCGATTGGTTTCTTACCAATACGTGACATATAGTACACCTCCAGTCATTTAAAAAATATTACCAAACGTAAGCTAATACTTCTCCACCAGCTTGTTTTTGACGAGCTTCTTTATCAGTTAAAACACCTTGAGAAGTTGATACTAGTGCGATCCCTAGACCGTTTAATACGCGAGGAACTTCATCAGCTTTTGCATAAACACGAAGACCAGGCTTACTAATACGCTTAAGACCAGTAATAACACGCTCATTATTTGAACCGTACTTTAAGAAGATACGGATAATACCTTGTTTGTTATCTTCGATATATTCAACATCACGTACGAAACCTTCACGCTTTAAAATCTCAGCAATATCCTTTTTGATTTTTGAAGCAGGGATTTCTAATTTCTCGTGACGAACCATATTCGCATTACGGATGCGAGTAAGCATATCTGCAATTGGATCTGTCATTACCATTGTATAATTACCTCCTTCCCATGTATGGGGATTACCAACTTGCTTTCTTTACACCAGGGATTTGACCCTTGTACGCTAATTCACGGAAACAAATACGGCATAATTTAAATTTGCGAAGTACAGAGTGAGGACGACCACAACGCTCACAACGTGTATACTCTTGCACTTTAAATTTTTGTTGGCGCTTTTGTTTCGCAATCATAGATTTTTTAGCCACGATTTCGCCTCCTTTATTTTTGGAACGGCATTCCGAACCCTGTTAATAGCTCACGAGCTTCCTCGTCAGTATTTGCAGTAGTTACGATAACGATATCCATACCACGTACTTTACTTACTTTATCGTAATCAATTTCAGGGAAGATTAATTGCTCTTTTACACCAAGAGTGTAGTTACCGCGACCATCAAATGATTTCTTAGAAATCCCACGGAAATCACGTACACGTGGTAATGAAACTGCGATTAACTTATCGAAGAATTCATACATACGCTCACCACGTAGTGTAACTTTCGCACCGATTGGCATACCTTCACGAAGACGGAAACCAGCGATTGATTTCTTAGCACGAGTGATCACAGGCTTTTGACCAGTAATAGCAGCTAATTCTTCAACAGCATTGTCTAATGCTTTTGAGTTAGCAACAGCGTCACCTACACCCATGTTAATTACGATTTTTTCAAGCTTAGGAACCTGCATTACAGAAGTATAGTTAAACTTGCTCATAAGAGCAGGTGTAATGTCTGATTGATATTTTTCTTTTAGGCGGTTCATCTAAAGTACCTCCTTTCTTCTATACTATTTATCTAAAGTTTCACCAGATTTTTTTGCAATACGTACCTTTTTACCATTAACCACTTCATAACCTACTCTAGTTGGTTGACCAGATTTAGGATCTAATGGCATAACGTTTGATACATGAATTGCTGCCTCTTTCGTGATAATACCACCTTGAGGATTATCTTGAGACGGTTTTGAGTGTTTTTTCACGATATTTACGCCTTCAACTAGTACACGATCTTTCTTTGGGAAAGCTTCAAGAATAACACCTTGTTTTCCTTTGTCTTTTCCAGAGATCACTTGTACCTTGTCACCCTTTTTAACATGCATCGATTTCGCACCTCCTTAAAAGGTAAATCAAATTTCTATTATAGTACTTCCGGAGCTAAAGAAACAATTTTCATAAAGTTGCTGTCACGTAATTCACGAGCAACTGGTCCAAAGATACGAGTTCCACGTGGACCCTTGTCATCACGGATAATAACGCAAGCATTTTCATCAAATTTGATGTATGTTCCGTCATTACGACGAACACCGCGCTTCGTACGAACGATTACGGCTTTAACAACATCACCTTTTTTAACAACGCCTCCTGGTGTTGCTTGTTTCACTGTACAAACGATTACGTCACCAATATTAGCAGTTTTACGGCCTGAACCACCTAGTACTTTGATAGTTAATACTTCACGAGCACCAGAGTTGTCAGCAACCTTCAAACGAGATTCTTGTTGAATCATTCATGAAACCTCCCTTCGGATTTGTGATTGATCCGAACCTTAATTATATAATAACCGCTTTTTCTACAACTTCTAATACACGGAAGCGTTTAGTTGCAGATAATGGGCGAGTCTCCATAATTTTTACGATGTCACCAGTCTTAGCTGTGTTGTTTTCATCGTGTGCTTTAAATTTCTTTGAATACTTTACGCGCTTCCCGTAAAGAGAATGTTTCTTATAGGTTTCTACAAGTACAGTTACTGTTTTGTCCATCTTGTCAGAAACCACACGTCCTGTGTAGACTTTGCGTTGGTTGCGTTCACTCACTTTGCAAACCTCCTCTCAGGTTATCAATTCTATCGGCTAATCTCTCTTTCACGAACTACTGTCTTCATACGAGCGATTGCTTTACGCACTTCACGGATACGTGCAGTGTTTTCAAGCTGACCAGTAGCTAATTGAAAGCGTAGGTTGAATAGTTCTTCTTTTAAAGATTTTACTTTTTGTTCGATTTCTGCAGTGGTTAAGTCACGGATTTCATTAGCTTTCATTTGATTCACCACCAATTTCTTCGCGTTTTACAAACTTAGTTTTAATCGGTAATTTGTGAGACGCAAGACGTAATGCTTCACGTGCAACTTCTTCAGATACACCTGAGATTTCAAACATTACTTTACCTGGCTTTACAACTGCTACCCAACCTTCAGGAGCCCCTTTACCAGATCCCATACGTACTTCTAGAGGTTTTGCAGTATACGGCTTAGAAGGGAAGATCTTAATCCAAACTTTACCGCCACGTTTCATGTAACGAGTCATTGCAATACGAGCAGATTCGATTTGACGGTTAGTGATCCATGAAGCTTCTAGAGCTTGGATACCATATTCACCGAAATGTACCTCAGTACCACCCTTTGCACGACCACGCATTTTTCCGCGGTGTTCTCTGCGATATTTAACGCGTTTTGGCAATAACATAATTAATTTCCTCCTTCCTCTTTTTTCTTCTTAGTAGGAAGAACCTCTCCACGATAAATCCATACTTTAACTCCGATTTTACCGTAAGTAGTATCAGCTTCAGCTGTACCATAGTCGATGTCAGCACGAAGAGTATGAAGTGGAACTGTTCCTTCGCTGTAATGTTCAGCACGAGCGATATCTGCACCACCAAGACGACCAGAAGTCATAGTCTTGATCCCTTGTGCACCTGCACGCATTGTACGTTGGATCGCTTGTTTTTGAGCACGACGGAAAGAAACACGATTCTCTAATTGACGAGCAATGTTTTCAGCAACTAGAACAGCGTCTAAGTCAGCTCTCTTAATTTCTAAGATGTTGATGTGTACACGCTTGCCAGTTAATTGGTTAAGTGCTTTACGAAGTGCTTCAACTTCAGTACCGCCTTTACCGATTACCATACCTGGCTTAGCTGTGTGAACTGTGATGTTAACACGGTTAGCAGCACGTTCAATTTCAATTTTTGATACAGAAGCATCACTTAAACGTTTTGTGATATACTCACGAATTTTAAGGTCTTCATGTAATAAATCAGAATAATCTTTGCCAGCGTACCATTTTGATTCCCAATCACGGATAACACCGATACGCAAACCTATAGGATTAACTTTTTGACCCACTGCTTATCCCTCCTTCTTTTCAGATAGCACGATAGTAATGTGACTCGTGCGTTTATTAATCGCGCTTGCGCGTCCCATTGCACGTGGACGGAAACGTTTTAGCGTTGGACCTTCATCAACGAATACTTGTGATACGACTAAGCTATTAGCATCCATTTCATAATTATGTTCAGCATTTGCAATTGCAGAGTTTAAAAGCTTCTCAACAATAGGAGATGCTGCTTTTGGTGTGTGTTTAAGAATTGCAACAGCTTCACCTACTTGCTTACCTCGAATTAAATCAACGACCAAACGGGCTTTACGAGGAGCAATACGTACTGTTCTAGCGACAGCTTTAGCTTGCATAGTTAAGCCTCCTCTCATTAACGTCTTGTTTTCTTATCGTCATTTGCGTGTCCTTTATAAGTACGTGTTGGTGCGAACTCACCTAATTTGTGTCCTACCATATCTTCCGTAACATATACTGGCACGTGTTTACGACCATCATAAACTGCGATTGTGTGACCAATGAATTGTGGGAAAATTGTTGAACGACGAGACCAAGTCTTAACAACTTGCTTCTTCTCAACTTCATTCAATTTTTCAACTTTCTTAATCAAATGATCATCCACAAAAGGTCCTTTTTTCAGACTGCGACCCATAAATGAACCTCCTCTCGTGATTGATCTACGGTTCTATGGAACCGTAGCACAACCCCGTTATTTTTTACGTCGACGAACAATGAATTTATCTGACTTGCTCTTCTTTTTACGTGTTTTCGCACCAAGAGTTGGTTTACCCCATGGTGACATTGGTGATTTACGTCCGATTGGAGCTTTACCTTCACCACCACCGTGTGGGTGATCGTTAGGGTTCATAACAGATCCACGTACAGTTGGACGAATACCTAACCAGCGAGAACGTCCAGCTTTACCAATGTTGATAAGCTCGTGTTGTTCGTTTCCTACTTGACCAACTGTCGCGCGACAAGTTGCAAGAATCATACGAACTTCACCAGAGTTCAAACGTACTAATACATATTTACCTTCTTTACCAAGTACTTGAGCAGAAGTTCCTGCAGAACGTACTAATTGTCCGCCCTTACCTGGCTTTAATTCGATATTATGAATAACAGTACCTACTGGGATGTTAGCTAATGGTAATGCATTTCCTACTTTAATGTCAGCTTCAGGACCTGACATGATTTCTAGGCCAACTTGAAGATTTTTTGGAGCTAAGATGTAACGCTTTTCTCCATCAGCGTAGTTGATTAATGCAATGTTAGCAGAACGGTTTGGATCATACTCAATTGTAGCAACGCGTCCAGGTATACCATCTTTGTTACGCTTAAAGTCGATAACACGGTATTGACGCTTATGTCCGCCACCTTGGTGACGTACAGTTAATTTACCTTGGTTATTACGACCACCTTTTCTGTGTAAAGGTGCAAGTAATGATTTTTCTGGTGTGGCAGTAGTGATTTCAGCGAAATCTGAAACTGTCATACCACGACGACCATTAGAGGTTGGTTTGTACTTTTTAATCGCCATGTCTATTTCCCTCCTTCACTATAAAACTTATACTTCAAAGAATTCGATTTCTTTGCTATCAGCAGTTAATTTAACGATTGCTTTTCTACGACGGTTTGTATATCCGCTATGACGTCCCATACGCTTAAACTTGCCTTTGTAGTTCATTACGTTGACTTGCTCAACTTTTACTCCAAAGATTTGCTCGATTGCGTCTTTTACTTCAGTCTTGTTAGCTTTCACATCTACATCAAAAGTGTATTTCTTCTCAGCCATTAAGTCTGTAGTACGTTCTGTAATAACGGGGCGCTTAATAATATCACGAGGATCTTTCATTATGCAAGCACCTCCTCTACTTTTTCCACCGCACCTTTAGTAATCACAAGTTTATCGTGATTTAAAACATCAAGAACATTAATTCCATCGGCAGCAACAACAGTTACTCCTTGGATATTACGAGCTGATAAAGCTACAGCTTCATTTGCATCAGCAGTAACGATTAATGCTTTACGTTCGATGTTTAAACCAGTTAAGATTGCAACCATTTCTTTTGTTTTTGGAGTATCTAATAATAGGTTCTCCAATACAAGAATGTTGTTCTCTTGAACCTTTGTTGATAAAGCTGATTTGATTGCTAAACGGCGTACTTTTTTAGGTAATTTATAGCTATAGCTTCTTGGTGTAGGTCCGAATACAGTACCACCACCACGCCATTGTGGTGAACGGATAGATCCTTGACGTGCACGACCTGTACCTTTTTGACGCCATGGTTTGCGTCCTCCGCCAGCTACTTCTGAACGAATTTTTGTTTTATGAGTTCCTTGACGTAAGGAAGCTCTTTGCATAACAACAGCATCGAATAATACGTGCTGATTTGGTTCGATACCAAAAACGGAATCATTAAGTTCGATTTCTCCAACTGTTGAACCGGTTTGGCTATACAATGCTACTTTAGGCATTGGCTAATTCCTCCTTTCTTATTGTATTACTTTGCTTTAACAGCAGATTTAACAGTAATAAGTGATTTTCTAGCACCAGGAACATTTCCTTTTACTAATAAAAGGTTACGCTCTGTATCAACCTTAACGATTTGTAGGTTTTGCACTGTTACGCGCTCTCCACCCATACGTCCAGGTAATAGTTTGTTTTTGAAAACACGGTTAGGAGCAACAGGTCCCATTGAACCAGGGCGACGGTGGTAACGTGAACCATGAGACATAGGTCCGCGAGATTGTCCGTGGCGCTTGATTGAACCTTGGAATCCTTTTCCTTTTGATACTCCTGTTACATCTACGATATCTCCTTCTGTAAAGATATCAACTTTGACTTCCTGACCAACTTCATACTGTTCTAAGCTTACTCCACGTAATTCACGTACGAAGCGCTTAGGTGCAGTATTAGCTTTTGCTACATGTCCTTTAGATGGCTTGTTAGCAAGTTTCTCTCTTAAATCTTCAAATCCAACTTGTACTGCTTCGTAACCATCAGTTTCTGATGATTTCTTCTGAAGTACTACGTTTGGAGAAGCTTCGATTACAGTTACAGGAACTAGCTCACCATTTCCAACGAACACTTGCGTCATACCAACTTTTCTTCCTAAGATTCCTTTGGTCATTAGTCACACCTCCTATAGTAATGTGAAATTTATTTATTATAATTTAATTTCGATATCTACACCTGATGGCAGGTCTAATCTCATTAATGCATCAACAGTTTGTGGTGTTGGATTAATAATATCGATTAAGCGCTTGTGTGTACGCATTTCAAATTGCTCACGAGAGTCTTTGTATTTGTGTACAGCACGAAGGATCGTGTAAACTGATTTCTCAGTTGGAAGTGGGATTGGACCTGATACTGCAGCTCCAGAACGCTTCGCTGTTTCTACGATCTTCTCAGCAGATTGATCAAGAATTCTATGATCATATGCTTTTAAACGGATACGAATTTTTTGTTTTGCCATTATTTTCCCTCCTTTATCGCCTACTTTTTTAAATAGACCTTCTCCGTGAAAATTTCCTCACACTCGCCATGGCAAAGCGGCCGGGTGTGTCAGCAACCTTTCACTTCATCGCAGTCAAAGACCAACATTGTCTATTATATAAAAAACAAAACATAATTGCAACACAAATTGTTTTTATTATGCATGTTTTTCGCACTTTTATTATTATACATATGTCTATGCTACTTTTCAACTCTGTAGGGAATATATTTATAGTTAGATAATGGAAGGGTATTTTTTAGATTATTTCGATTGTTTGTACGAGTTTCTTCTATTATATTGTTGTGTTTGATTCGGGTGGTTTTTTGTGTGGGGTTTGTGCGGTTACAATAGAGCTTCGCGGTGGTATTTGGGGGTTGTTTTGTTCTGTTAGATGTTCCTATGAGACAGTTTATCTCAGTTATCTCTTTGTTTTGTCCTATGGGCTGTTCCTATGAGACACTTCTTCGATCTTTTCTCTTTGTTTTGTCCTATGGGCTGTTCCAACGAGACACTTCTTCGATCTTTTCACTCTTTATTGTCTTGTTGGTTGTTCCAATGAGACATTTCCTCTCTCTTTTCTTTCTATATTGTCCTATTGGGTATCCCTACAAGACACTTCTTTACTCTTTTTACTTTGTTTTATCCTATTGGCTGATCCTATGAGACACTTCTTCGATCTTTTCACTCTTTATTGTCTTGTTGGTTGTTCCAATGAGACATTTCCTCTCTCTTTTCTTTCTATATTGTCTTATTGGGTACCCCTACAAGACACTTCTTCACTCTTTTCTCTTTGTTTTGTCCTATGGGCTGTTCCAACGAGACACTTCTTCGATCTTTTCACTCTTTATTGTCTTGTTGGTTGTTCCAATGAGACATTTCCTCTCTCTTTTCTTTCTCTACTGTCCTATTGGCTATCCCTATAAGACATTTCTTCGTTCTTTTCTCTTTATTTTGTCCTATTGGCTGTCCCTATAAGACATTTCTTCTCTTATTTCACTCTTTATTGTCTTATTGCCCTGTCCCTACAAGACATTTCTTCTCTTATTTCACTCTTTATTGTCTTATTGCCCTGTCCCTATAAGACATTTGCTCTCTCTTTTCTTTCTATACTGTCCTATTAGCTTCCTCCAAAATACATTACTCATCTCTGAACTATCCCGTAAACAAACAATATACTGAGATCACCCATTATAATCTCAACAAAAAAACAGACGAGCAAATGCTCATCTGTTTCTGAGAAAGAGTATTAATTACTCTTGGATTGTAGCAACAACGCCAGCGCCTACTGTACGTCCACCTTCACGAATAGAGAACTTAGTTCCTTCTTCGATTGCAACTGGAGCGATTAGTTCAACTGTCATTTCGATGTTGTCACCAGGCATAACCATTTCAACACCTTCTGGAAGGTTACAAATTCCAGTTACGTCAGTTGTACGGAAGTAGAACTGTGGGCGGTAGTTAGTGAAGAATGGAGTGTGACGTCCACCTTCTTCTTTTGATAAAACATAAACTTCAGCTTTGAACTTTGTGTGTGGGTTGATTGTACCTGGCTTAGCAAGTACTTGACCACGTTGAATATCTTCACGAGCTACCCCACGAAGAAGTGCACCAATGTTGTCTCCAGCTTGAGCGAAGTCAAGAAGCTTACGGAACATTTCAACACCAGTTACAGTAGTTGATTTTGGCTCTTCAGTTAAACCAACGATTTCAATTACGTCACCAACTTTGATTTGTCCACGCTCAACACGTCCAGTAGCAACTGTACCACGACCAGTGATTGAGAATACGTCCTCAACTGGCATCATGAATGGCTTTTCAGTGTCACGTTGTGGAGTTGGAATGTACTCATCAACAGCGTCCATTAATTCGATAACTTTAGCTTCCCACTCAGCATCTCCTTCAAGAGCTTTAAGAGCAGAACCTTTGATTACAGGAACATCGTCTCCTGGGAATTCGTATTCAGAAAGAAGGTCACGAACTTCCATTTCAACTAATTCTAGTAATTCTTCGTCGTCTACCATATCACACTTGTTTAAGAATACAACAAGGTAAGGTACACCTACTTGACGAGATAATAGAATGTGCTCACGAGTTTGTGGCATTGGGCCGTCAGCTGCAGATACAACTAGGATCCCACCGTCCATTTGAGCAGCACCAGTGATCATGTTCTTAACATAGTCAGCATGTCCTGGGCAGTCAACGTGTGCATAGTGACGGTTTTCAGTTTCGTACTCAACGTGTGCAGTTGAGATTGTAATTCCACGCTCACGCTCTTCAGGAGCACCATCGATTTGGTCATAAGCCATAGCTTGGCCTTTACCAGAACGTCTAGCAAGTACTGAAGTGATAGCAGCAGTTAAAGTTGTTTTACCATGGTCAACGTGTCCAATAGTACCGATGTTAGCATGCGGCTTGGAACGGTCAAATTTTTCTTTACCCATTATAAATCCTCCTTAAGTATTAAACCTAATATTATTTTAGTAATTAAGTATGAAATGCTAGGAAAGTGAAAGCATTGCTTCACTTTCTTAGCTTACATAAGTAGTTATACTTTAATTAGTGGTGAAAATCAATTATTCACCTTTATTTTTTTTGATAATTTCTTCTGATACTGATTTTGGAACTTCTTCGTAATGATCAAAGTGCATTGTGAATACTCCGCGACCTTGAGTGTTTGAACGTAATGAAGTTGCATAACCAAACATTTCAGAAAGTGGAACCATTGAACGTACTACTTGCGCGTTTCCACGAGCTTCCATACCTTCAACACGTCCACGACGTGCAGTGATTTGACCCATAATGTCACCCATATATTCTTCAGGAACAACAACTTCTACTCTCATCATTGGCTCAAGAATGACAGGTTTACATTTTGATGCAGCGTTCTTAAGTGCCATAGAAGCGGCAATCTTAAACGCCATTTCACTAGAGTCAACATCATGGTATGATCCATCAACTAGTTTTGCTTTGATGTCTACTAACGGATATCCAGCAAGTACACCTCTGTTAAGTGATTCTTCCAGACCTGCTTGAACAGCTGGAATGTATTCACGAGGTACTACCCCACCAACGATAGCGTTTTCGAACTCAAAACCTTTTCCTTCTTCGTTAGGAGCAAATTCAATCCAAACGTGACCGAATTGTCCACGTCCACCTGATTGACGCGCGAATTTCCCTTCAACCTTAGCAGATTCACGGAAAGTTTCACGGTAAGCAACCTGTGGAGCACCTACGTTAGCTTCAACTTTGAATTCACGCTTCATACGGTCAACGATGATATCAAGGTGAAGCTCACCCATACCAGCGATGATTGTTTGACCAGTTTCTTGGTCAGTATGTGCACGGAAAGTTGGATCTTCTTCTTGAAGCTTCTGAAGAGCAGTAGTCATCTTATCTTGGTCAGCCTTAGATTTAGGCTCAACAGATAATTGGATAACTGGCTCAGGGAAGTTCATTGATTCTAAGATAACTGGCGCTTTGTCATCACATAGAGTATCACCAGTTGTTGTATCTTTTAAACCTACAGCTGCTGCGATATCTCCAGAGTGAACGATAGAGATTTCTTCACGGCTGTTAGCATGCATTTGAAGGATACGTCCTACACGCTCACGCTTACCTTTAGTAGAGTTTTGAACATATGATCCTGAGCTTAATGTACCAGAGTACACACGGAAGAATGTTAATTTCCCTACATATGGGTCAGTCATAACTTTAAATGCTAATGCTGAGAATGGCTCATCATCACTTGATGGACGAGTTACTTCTTCTTCGCTATCTGGTAGAGTACCTTTGATTGCTGGTACATCTAATGGAGATGGAAGATAGTCAATAACTGCATCAAGCATTTTTTGAACACCTTTGTTTTTGAATGCAGAACCACAGATAACTGGGTAGAATTCTACATTTACAGTTCCTTGACGGATACCTGCTTTTAATTCCTCGTTAGTGATTTCTTCACCACCAAGGTATTTTTCCATAAGAGCTTCATCAAGCTCAGCTACAGCTTCTACTAACTTCTCACGGTACTCTTCTGCTTGAGCCATGTATTCTTCAGGAATTTCACGCTCTTCAATGTCCGTACCTAAGTCATTTCCGTAGAAAGTAGCTTTCATTTCAACTAGGTCAATGATACCTTCGAATTGATCTTCAGCACCGATTGGTAATTGAATTGGGTGTGCATTAGCTTGTAAACGATCGTGGATTGTTCCAACTGAATACAAGAAGTCTGCACCGATTTTATCCATTTTATTAACGAAAACAACACGTGGAACACCGTATGTTGTAGCTTGACGCCAAACTGTTTCAGTTTGTGGCTCAACACCTGATTGAGCATCAAGTACAGCAACAGCACCATCAAGTACACGTAAAGAACGTTCAACTTCAACTGTGAAGTCTACGTGTCCTGGTGTATCAATGATGTTAACGCGGTGACCTTTCCATTGTGCAGTAGTTGCAGCAGATGTAATAGTGATTCCGCGCTCTTGCTCTTGTTCCATCCAGTCCATTTGAGATGCACCTTCATGTGTTTCACCGATCTTGTGAATACGACCAGTGTAATAAAGGACACGCTCAGTAGTCGTTGTTTTACCAGCATCGATGTGTGCCATGATACCGATATTACGAGTGTTGTTCAAGGAGAACTCTCTTGCCATGGGGTCTTTCTCCTTCCATATATTAAGTATTTTTTTTTGGAAAAAGCTCTGCTAAAAGCATATTACTATTTTAACAGAGCAATTTATTTTTATTCTACCAACGGTAGTGAGCAAACGCTTTGTTAGCTTCTGCCATTTTATGTGTATCTTCACGTTTCTTAACAGCAGCTCCAGTATTGTTTGCTGCATCTAAGATTTCGTTAGCTAAACGCTCTTCCATCGTTTTTTCTCCACGAAGACGAGCATAGTTTACTAACCAACGAAGACCAAGAGTAGTACGACGGTCTGGGCGAACTTCCACAGGTACTTGGTAGTTAGCACCCCCAACACGACGAGCTCTTACTTCAAGTACTGGCATGATGTTCTTGATAGCTTGTTCAAACACTTCCATTGCATCTTTACCAGAACGTTGTTGTACTAAATCAAAAGCATTATATAAAATAGCTTGAGATTTACCTCTCTTACCATCTACCATCATTTTGTTAATTAAACGACTTACAAGCTTTGAATTGTAAATCGGATCAGGTAAAACATCTCTTTTAGCTACAGGTCCTTTACGAGGCATTCTAATTTCCTCCTTTCAATCATATTAATTATAATGTGTATTACTTCTTAGGTGCTTTAGGTCTCTTAGTTCCGTATTTAGAACGACCTTGCATACGGTTGTTAACTCCAGCAGTATCTAACGCTCCACGAACGATGTGGTAACGTACCCCTGGTAAGTCTTTTACACGTCCGCCACGGATTAACACTACACTGTGCTCTTGTAGGTTATGTCCGATACCAGGAATGTAAGCAGTAACCTCGATTCCGTTAGTTAAACGAACACGAGCATATTTACGTAATGCTGAGTTCGGCTTCTTCGGAGTCATTGTACCAACACGAGTACAAACACCACGCTTTTGTGGAGAAGACTGGTTAGTTTGTGATTTCTTGAAGCTGTTGTATCCTTTGTTTAAAGCTGGTGAATCAGATTTTTGAATCTTTGACTCACGGCCTTTGCGTACTAATTGATTAATTGTAGGCATGTTTTTTCCTCCTTTCAAACTTTCTTTAAGACCACACATCCAGGTGGTTCATTTTTTTACAAAAAACAAAGTCTTTGCAGAGCATTTGATCCACAAAAACAGTTTTTAATTAATTATAGCAACTGTTGCTGCACCTACTTCTATTCCGCAAGCTTTTCCAAGCTTTTTCATAGATTCTACCTTTGTAACAGGAATGTTCTTCTCTTCTGCCACTTGAATGACCTTGTTTAACACACGGCGATCAGCGTCGTCAGCGATGATTACTTCCAGCACTTCGGTTGTTTGTAGCGCCTTAACGGTTTGCTTTGTTCCAATAATAATCTTACTTGCCTGTAATACTTTTTCATAAGACATTTCGAACCTATCCTCCAAAGTATCAGGTTATAGGAGCACCTTGGATATATTAACATTGATTGTGGGTAAGTGTCAACAATCTTTGAAAAATATTTTTTGTTGACACCTAACTCCACTAAATCAATTAGAGATTAATCAATTGCAACAGTTTCTTCATCAGACTCTTCTTGCATGATTAATTCTGCTTTACGGTAACGATTCATACCTGTTCCAGCTGGTACAAGCTTACCGATAATAACATTTTCCTTCAGACCTAGAAGCTCATCACGTTTTCCTTTGATTGCTGCATCAGTTAGGACACGAGTTGTTTCTTGGAACGAAGCTGCAGATAAGAATGAGTCTGTTTCAAGAGAAGCTTTTGTAATACCAAGTAATACAGGTCGACCTGTTGCTGGTGCTCTACCATCTAGTAATACTTTTGCATTTGCATCAGTAAACTGGTGAACATCAAGCAATGAACCTGGTAATACATCTGTTTCACCTGCATCAATGACTCTTACTTTACGAAGCATTTGGCGTACCATAACCTCAACGTGCTTATCTCCAATTTCAACACCCTGCATACGGTAAACTCTTTGAACTTCTTTTAATAAGTATTCTTGAACTGCTTGCATGTCTTTTACTTTTAATAACTCTTTCGGATCAATTGATCCTTCGGTTAATTCTTGACCACGTTCAACTTCTTGACCTTCTTTTACTTTTAGACGTGCACTATAAGGTGCAGTATAAGATCGGCTTTCGACACTTCCTTGAACGACAATTTCTTGTTGGCGATCCTTCACTTCAGTAATTGAAGCAATTACCCCATCAATTTCAGTAATTACTGCTTGCCCCTTTGGATTACGTGCCTCAAATAGTTCTTGAATACGCGGTAAACCTTGTGTGATATCGTCTCCTGCTACCCCACCTGTATGGAAAGTACGCATCGTTAACTGAGTTCCTGGCTCACCGATTGATTGAGCGGCAATAATACCTACTGCTTCTCCAACTTCAACCTCTGATCCAGTTGCTAGGTTACGACCATAACATTTCTTACATACACCATGTCTTGTATTACATGTGAATGCTGAACGAATCGTTACCTCTTCAATTCCAGCTTCAATAATCATACGAGCAATGTCTTCAGTAATAAGATCGTTTTCCTTCACAAGGACTTCTTTTGTTTCTGGATGTCTAACTGTTCTTCTTGCATAACGGCCAATTAAACGTTCTTCTAACGGTTCGATGACCTCTGTACCGTCTTTTAACGATTTAACTAGTAATCCGCGGTCTGTACCACAATCATTATCACGAACGATAACATCTTGTGCTACGTCAACAAGACGACGAGTTAAGTAACCTGAGTCAGCTGTTTTTAAGGCTGTATCGGCAAGACCTTTACGAGCACCGTGAGTAGAGATAAAGTACTCTAATACTGTTAATCCTTCACGGAAACTTGATTTGATTGGAAGTTCAATGATACGTCCAGATGGGTTTGCCATCAATCCACGCATACCAGCAAGCTGTGTAAAGTTAGATGCGTTACCACGGGCTCCAGAGTCACTCATCATGAAGATTGGGTTACTTTTATCTAATGTTTTCATTAACTTACCTTGAATGGTGTCTTTAGCAGCACTCCAAATAGAGATAACACGATCATAACGTTCCTCTTCAGTGATTAGACCACGTCTGAACTGTTTAAGAACATTATCAACCTTCGCTTGTGCTTCTTTAAGAATTTCTTCTTTTTCAGCAAGTACGACGATATCTGAAACCCCTACTGTAATACCAGCTTTTGTTGAGAATCTAAAACCAAGATTTTTCATGCGATCAAGCATTTTTGAAGTCTCAGTAATCTTGAACTTCTTAAATACTTCAGCAATGACATTACCAAGAATTTTCTTCTTGAATGGTTCAATCAATTCTTGATTTTGGATCGCTTCTAGAACATTAGCACCTTTTTCAACAAAGAATCGTTCAGGTGTCTTCTCTTCTAGGTTCTTTCTTGTTGGTTCATTAATATATGGGAACGTCTTAGGTAAGATTTCATTGAATATTAACTTACCTACTGTCGTAATTAATAATTTGTTGTTTTGTTCTTCAGTAAAGGTTTCATTCTTCAGAGAACCAGCATGTACAGCGACTCTTGTGTGAAGATGTACATAACCATTTTGATAAGCGATTAACGCTTCATCAGTATCTTTGAAGATCATTCCTTCACCAACGGCACCAACGCGTTCTAATGTTAGGTAATAGTTACCTAATACCATATCCTGAGATGGTGTAACAACTGGTTTTCCATCCTTAGGGTTAAGGATGTTTTGAGCAGCTAACATAAGAATACGTGCTTCAGCTTGAGCTTCAGCAGATAGTGGAACGTGAACAGCCATTTGGTCTCCATCAAAGTCAGCGTTGTATGCAGTACATACAAGTGGATGTAGACGAATTGCTCTTCCTTCAACTAGTGTTGGTTCGAATGCTTGAATACCTAATCTATGTAGAGTAGGGGCACGATTTAGTAGCACTGGATGCTCTTTAATCACTGATTCAAGGACATCCCAAACTTCAGGTTGAACTCGTTCAATTTTTCTCTTTGCACTCTTAATGTTATGTGCTAAACCTTTTTCAACTAACTCTTTCATGACAAACGGCTTAAATAATTCTAGTGCCATTTCTTTCGGTAATCCACACTGATACATCTTTAGGTTAGGACCAACGACGATAACAGAACGACCAGAGTAGTCAACACGCTTACCAAGTAAGTTCTGACGGAAACGGCCTTGTTTCCCCTTCAACATATGTGAAAGAGATTTCAATGGGCGATTCCCTGGACCTGTTACAGGTCTTCCTCTTCGTCCGTTGTCGATTAGTGCATCAACTGCTTCTTGAAGCATACGCTTTTCGTTTTGAACGATAATGCTTGGAGCTCCAAGATCTAACAGACGCTTTAAACGGTTGTTACGGTTAATAACACGACGATATAAATCGTTCAAGTCAGATGTAGCAAAACGTCCACCGTCTAATTGCACCATAGGACGTAATTCTGGCGGGATTACTGGAAGAACATCAAGAATCATCCATGAAGGTTCATTTCCAGAGTTTCTGAATGCTTCAAGAACCTCTAGTCTCTTGATTGCTCTAGTACGTCTTTGACCTTGAGACGTCTTAAGCTCTTCTTTCAGTGCTAACACTTCTTTTTCAAGCTCAATGTCATGTAAAAGCTTTTTAATCGCTTCTGCACCCATAGCAGCTTGGAATGTGTTTCCATACTTTTCACGGTATGCACGATATTCTTTCTCAGACAATAATTGCTTCTTGTCTAAAGGAGTATCGCCAACCTCAGTTACTACATACGAAGCAAAATAAATGACTTCCTCTAAAGCACGTGGGGACATGTCTAAGACAAGTCCCATACGGCTAGGGATTCCTTTAAAGTACCAGATATGAGAAACAGGTGCAGCTAATTCAATATGACCCATACGTTCACGACGCACTTTTGCACGAGTTACTTCTACTCCACAACGGTCACAGACAACACCTTTATAACGGACACGCTTGTATTTACCACAATGACATTCCCAGTCCTTTGTTGGACCGAAAATACGCTCACAGAACAAACCGTCTTTTTCAGGTTTTAATGTACGATAGTTAATCGTCTCAGGTTTCTTTACTTCACCAAAAGACCAAGAACGGATCTTATCAGGTGAAGCAAGACCTATATTCATATACTCAAAGTTATTTACATCTAGCAAGGGGCCTACCTCCCTTTTTATCTCCAGGTTTTACCCTAATTGCCTAACAAGTGGATTTTTTAATGATTACTCTTTAGTCACAGTATCCTTAAGCACTTCTTCTTCAAGTGTATCGTTATCTAATGCAACACCTTCTGATTGATTTGTATCGTCATCATCTTCAGTGTCGCGCATTTCTATTTCTTGCTCATCTTCAGAAAGGATTTTAACATCCATTCCTAGTGATTGGAGTTCTTTCATTAATACTTTAAATGATTCAGGTACGCCTGGCTCTGGAACATTTTCACCTTTAACGATGGCTTCATATGTCTTCACACGACCAACAACATCATCTGATTTAACTGTAAGAATCTCTTGTAATGTATATGCAGCACCATAAGCTTCAAGTGCCCATACCTCCATCTCACCGAAACGCTGTCCACCAAATTGTGCTTTACCACCAAGTGGCTGCTGTGTAACAAGTGAGTATGGTCCAGTTGAACGTGCATGTAGCTTATCGTCAACCATGTGAGCAAGCTTGATCATATACATAACCCCAACAGATACACGGTTATCAAATGGTTCTCCTGTTCTTCCATCATATAGTACAGTTTTTGCATCACGTGACATACCGGCCTCTTCAAGAGTGCCCCATACATCTTCCTCACGTGCACCATCAAATACTGGTGAAGCAACATGTATTCCTAGCTTTCTTGCAGCCATCCCTAAATGAAGCTCAAGCACTTGCCCGATGTTCATACGAGATGGAACCCCAAGTGGATTTAACATGATATCGATTGGTGTGCCATCTGGAAGGTATGGCATATCTTCTTCTGGAAGAATACGTGAGATAACCCCTTTGTTACCATGTCGTCCTGCCATTTTATCTCCCTCAGAGATTTTACGTTTCTGAACGATATAAGCACGAACTAATTGGTTAACACCTGGTGGTAATTCATCACCATCTTCACGATTGAAGACTTTAACATCTAATACGATTCCGCCACCACCGTGTGGAACTCGTAAAGATGTGTCACGTACTTCACGCGCTTTTTCACCGAAGATTGCATGTAAAAGGCGTTCTTCAGCAGTTAATTCGGTTACTCCCTTAGGTGTAACCTTTCCTACTAGTAAATCTCCGTCTTTTACTTCTGCACCAACACGAATGATCCCGCGCTCATCAAGATTACGTAGTGCATCCTCACCAACGTTTGGAATATCACGTGTGATTTCTTCTGGTCCAAGCTTTGTATCACGAGACTCTGACTCATACTCTTCAATATGAATAGACGTATATACATCATCTTTTACAAGTCGTTGGCTCATGATGATTGCATCCTCGTAGTTATAACCATCCCATGTCATAAACCCAACAAGAACGTTTCTACCAAGTGCTAATTCACCTTTTTCCATCGACGGACCATCTGCTAGAATTTCACCCTTCACAACTTCGTCTCCAACCGATACGATTGGACGTTGGTTGTAACACATACCTTGGTTTGAACGGATGAATTTCATCATACGATATTTATCTAAGTCACCTTTGACTTTTTGTCCATCAACTTCTGTGTAGCGTCTTACCCAAACTTGCTTCGCTTCAACGCGCTCAACAACTCCAGGGTACTTACAGATCACCGCTGCCCCAGAATCCTTCGCTGATACGTGTTCCATACCAGTTCCAACAATTGGAGATTCCGGTTGCATAAGTGGTACTGCTTGACGTTGCATGTTCGCTCCCATTAGAGCACGGTTAGAGTCATCGTTTTCTAAGAATGGGATACATGCTGTCGCTGCTGATACAACCTGTTTAGGAGATACGTCCATGTAATCAACTCGGTCACGATTAACCACCGTATTCTCACCACGGAAACGCGCGATGATATCTTCATCGATAAATGAACCATCTTCTGCTAAGCGAACGTTCGCTTGGGCAACTACATAGTTGTCTTCTTCGTCTGCTGTTAAGTAATCAATACGAGTCGTTACCTTTCCTGTCTCAGGATCTACTCGGCGATATGGAGTTTCGATAAATCCAAATCGGTTTACTTTTGCAAATGACGATAATGAGTTAATTAATCCGATGTTCGGTCCCTCAGGAGTCTCAATCGGACACATACGACCATAGTGAGAGTAGTGAACGTCACGCACTTCAAATCCAGCACGTTCTCTTGTTAATCCACCAGGTCCAAGAGCTGATAATCTTCGTTTATGAGTTAATTCACCAAGTGGATTCGTTTGATCCATGAATTGAGAAAGCTGAGAGCTTCCGAAGAACTCTTTCATTGATGCAATAACTGGACGAATATTAATCAGTTGTTGTGGTGTAATCGTGTTTGTGTCTTGGATTGACATTCTTTCACGTACTACACGTTCCATTCTAGACAAACCGATTCGGAATTGATTCTGTAGTAATTCACCAACAGAACGTAAACGACGGTTACCTAAATGATCAATATCATCTGTGTCTCCAACTTGATGTAATAAATTAAAGAAATAACTAATAGAAGCGATAATATCAGATTGTGAAATATTCTTAACAGATTCATCTGTATAAGCATTTCCAATCACATTAATTACAAGCTCGCCATCAGGATCGCTTGGAGCGAAAATTTTGATAGATTGAACAGTTGTATCCTCATTTAGAACGCCACCAGAAGGTGTTAACGTCTTAAATCCAATCCCATTTTCTAGGTTTGGTAGAATACGATCTAGTGTTCTTCTATCTAATAGAGTACCTTTTTCCGCAATAATTTCACCAGTTTCACCATCTACTAACGTTTCTGCTAATCTTTGGTTAAACAAGCGATTTTTTATATGAAGCTTTTTATTAATCTTATAACGACCTACATTCGCTAAATCATAACGTTTTGGGTCGAAAAAGCGAGATTCTAACAAACTTTTTGCATTTTCTACAGTAGGTGGCTCACCTGGGCGTAGTCTTTCATATATTTCAAGTAACGCTTTTTCAGTGCTTTCTGTATTGTCTTTCTCAAGTGTGTTTCTTAAATATTCGTTATCACCAAATAGATCAAGAATCTCTTGGTCAGAACCAAATCCAAGCGCACGCAAAAGAACCGTAACAGGTAATTTACGAGTACGATCGATACGGACATGTACTACATCCTTAGCATCTGTTTCATACTCAAGCCAAGCACCACGGTTTGGAATAACGGTTGCAGTGTATCCACGCTTACCGTTTTTGTCTACTTTACCACTGAAATAAACACTCGGGGATCTTACTAACTGGGAAACGATAACACGTTCAGCACCATTGATGACAAACGTACCTGTTTCAGTCATTAATGGGAAATCTCCCATAAAGACATCTTGATCTTTTACTTCGCCAGTTTCTTTGTTAATTAGGCGCACCTTTACACGCAATGGCGCAGAATATGTTACATCACGCTCTTTAGTTTCTTCCACTGAATATTTAGGTTCCCCTAAACTATAATCAATGAATTCTAATGATAGGTTACCAGTGAAATCTTCAATAGGAGAAATATCTTGGAACATTTCTCTTAATCCCTCATCAAGAAACCATTGATAGGAAGAGGTTTGGATTTCGATAAGATTCGGTAATTCTAATACTTCACTAATGCGAGCATAACTTCTTCGTTGGCGGTGTCGTCCATACTGAACTAGTTGACCTGTCAACTCATTCACCTCTCAAATCAAGCGTTTTTTAAAAAAATAAAGCTATTATTTTGCATCTATAGTAGAATACCTATAGACAAAAAGAAAAAGGGTTTCATTCAAGAAAACCACATTTTTCATCATAACGAACTATTGATTTTATTAGTTTTTCCATACTTTCTAATATTATACATTATAATAAAAAATTAGTTCTGCATGAAAAATATACATATTGGCATTTTATAATGTTAACATAGGTAAAAATAACCGTCAACCTTTTTTTGATTTTATGATATAATACCCTTTTTTCTTAAGCACAACCTCAACCTCAGAAAAAATTGATTCTAATTTCTCTATGGCCGACGGCGCCCCTTGCTTCTTCTGAATAACTACCCATAATTCTCCACCGTCAATTAAGCGGTGATAGCTTTCAGTTAATATTTCATGAACTACTTTTTTACCTGCACGAATTGGCGGATTGGTTAGGATCGCAGCATAATTAGTATGTGTTACATTCTCAAATAGGTCACTCTTATAAATCAGAGCATTATCTATTTGATTAAGCTTCGCATTTTCCTTTGCTAATTCAATTGCCCTCTCATTCACATCGATCATTTCAATTGTTCTTTGCGAAAATTCCTTGGCAATCGAAAGTCCGATTGGTCCATAACCACAACCTACGTCTAGAATTTGTCCTTCTTCTGATGGTTCTACAAAACTTTCGATTAGTAATCTCGAACCAAAATCTACTTCTTTTTTCGAAAACACACCATTATCACTCGTAAATTGATATGTATGATTTCTTAATTCAAAGGTCCATCGCACGGGATTACTTGCTACAGATGGTTGACTAGTATAGTAATGATCACTCATTAGTCTCGCACCTCCTCCATTAAGAAGTATTTACTTATTCCCATTTATCTAAACTATTTCTTGGAAGTATAGTATGTAGTGACTTTTTTTCGTAGAGATTCACTGATTAAGCGCATCTCCCCTATCAAAGATGCATCTCTTGAGGTACCACTCACTTACTTAGAGGTTTTTTGGTAGAGTTAAAAAAAAGCCCGCAATTACTGCGAGCTTTTTATCTTAATTACTTAACTTCTACGCCAGCTCCAACTTCTTCAAGTTTAGCTTTGATTTCTTCAGCTTCTTCTTTAGAAGCTCCTTCTTTAATAGCTTTTGGAGTGTTGTCAACTAATTCTTTAGCTTCTTTTAAGCCAAGACCAGTGATTTCACGTACTACTTTGATAACCTTGATTTTTTGAGCACCAGCAGAAGCTAATACTACATCAAATTCAGTTTGCTCAGCAGCTTCAGCAGCACCGCCAGCAGCTACAGCTACAGGAGCAGCAGCAGTTACACCAAATTCTTCTTCGATTGCTTTTACTAAGTCATTTAATTCTAAAACAGTCATATTTTTAACTGCTTCAATGATTTGTTCTTGAGTCATTGTATGTTTCCTCCTTGGAATATTTATCAATTTGTTTTTTTATATCGGGTAAAGATTAAGCGCCTTGTTCTTCTTTTTGATCTGCAACTGCTTTAGTTGCAAGAGCAAAGTTGCGAATTGGAGCTTGAAGTACGCTAAGCAACATTGAAAGTAAACCTTCGCGTGATGGAAGTTCAGCAAGAGCTTTAACTTCTTCAACTGTAGCGATATTTCCTTCGATAACACCAGCTTTAATTTCTAACGCTTCATGCTTTTTAGCAAAGTCGTTAAGAATTTTCGCAGGAGCTACTACGTCATCAGCACTGAATGCAATAGCATTAGGTCCAGTTAACGCTTCGTTAATACCAGCTAATTCAGCCGCTTCAGCTGCACGACGAGTCATAGTATTTTTGTATACTTTGAATTCGACACCAGCTTCACGAAGTTGCTTACGAAGTTCAGTTACTTCAGCAACCGTTAATCCACGATAGTCAACAACGATTGTTGATTTACTTTCACGGAACTTAGTTTCGATCTCAGATACGATTTGTTTCTTTTGTTCTACAGCACTGCTCATTCTTACACCTCCTATAGTTTTTATAAACACTTAATACCGATTCGGTGTAAAAGTATAAAAAACCTCTACGCCCTGCAGACGTAGAGGTGGTATATAGCAATTAATGCATTACAAAAATGCGATTACTACACCTCGGCAGGCCGATATTTAAGCTTGATATGCAAGCACCTACTGTCTACGGTACAAATGATATTTTTTTAACAACAGAATATATTATATTTTAAACGTTATTAAAAGTCAACTTCCATTATTTAGAAGCAACAAATGTAGAAGCGTCTACTTTTACGCCAGGTCCCATTGTAGAAGAAACAGCGATGTTCTTCATGTAAGTACCTTTTGCAGCAGCAGGCTTAACTTTTAATAAAGTTTCATAAATAGTTGTGAAGTTTTCTGCTAACTTTTGATCTTCAAAAGAAATTTTTCCGATTGGAACATGGATGTTTCCAGCTTTATCAACGCGGTATTCAACTTTACCAGCTTTGATTTCTTTAACAGCTTTGTCTACATCAAATGTAACTGTTCCTGTTTTAGGGTTTGGCATTAAACCTTTAGGTCCTAATACACGACCAAGCTTACCAACTTCACCCATCATGTCAGGTGTAGCTACGATTACGTCAAACTCAAACCAACCTTGAGTAATCTTTGTGATATAGTCGCTATCTCCAACATAGTCAGCTCCAGCAGCTTCTGCTTCTTTCGCTTTCTCACCTTTAGCAAACACTAATACGCGTTGTGTTTTACCAGTTCCGTTTGGAAGCACTACTGCTCCACGGATTTGTTGGTCAGCTTTCTTAGGGTCTACACCTAAACGGAATGCAACTTCAACAGTAGCATCAAATTTAGCTGTACTTGTTTTTTTCGCTAATTCAATTGCTTCAGCAACTGGATATGCTTTTGTACGATCTACTAATTTAGCAGCTTCAACGTACTTTTTACCTCTTTTTGCCATGATATTTCCTCCTCGAATGTGGTTTTAACGGATTTACCTCCCACGAATAAAGGTTGCGAACAGGTATAACCTAGTAACGCAACCCCCCAATACATGTGACATTACACAGGATTAGTCTTCGATAACAATTCCCATGCTGCGTGCAGTTCCTTCAACCATACGCATTGCAGATTCAACACTAGCCGCATTTAAGTCCGGCATTTTTGTTTCTGCGATTTCGCGTACTTTGTCACGCTTAACTGTCGCTACTTTATTACGGTTTGGTTCACCAGAACCTGACTCGATTCCAGCCGCCTTCTTAAGAAGAACTGCAGCAGGAGGAGTTTTCGTAATAAATGTAAATGAACGGTCCTCAAATACCGTGATTTCAACAGGGATGATCAATCCAGCTTGTTCAGCTGTACGTGCGTTAAATTCTTTACAGAATCCCATGATATTAACACCGGCTTGACCTAAAGCTGGTCCAACTGGTGGCGCTGGATTAGCTTTTCCAGCAGGAATTTGTAATTTAACCATTTTAATTACTTTTTTAGCCACGGTACACACCTCCTTAAAGTCCGTGATGTGGTAATAGGGGTTTTCCCTCCCACTCATCTCTTTATATAAAGATAATTTTATTATCCTTACATGTCTTGGTCATGTCTTTTAGACATACTGACCTTTGAAATTTTAACACTATACTAAATAGATTTCAAGTTTTTTCTAGAGTTTTTTTGAAATTAACTTAAAATCCTTCTGTATCTCAATTTCTTTCAATCAAATTCTTATAATTTCTCAATTTGAGCAAAGTCTAGTTCAACAGGAGTTTCTCTCCCAAACATATTAACATGAACTTTTACTTTATGCTTGTCCAGATCGATGTCTTCAATACTTCCAGTGAAATTAGCAAATGGCCCTTCGTTTACTCGGACAGTTTCTTTTAATTCAAAGTCGACTTCTACCGACTTTTCATCAACACCCATGCGCTTAAGTAGACTAGTAACCTCATCTGGTAATAATGGAGTTGGCTTTGAACCTGAACCTGCAGATCCAACAAACCCTGTTACTCCTGGAGTATTACGAACTACGTACCATGAATCATCAGTCATGATGATTTCAACCAAAACATAACCTGGGAATACTTTTTTCTTTACAACTTTCTTTTTGCCGTTCTTGATTTCTGTTTCTTCTTCTTCAGGAACAACAACGCGGAAAATCTTATCCTGCATCCCCATAGATTCTACACGTTTTTCTAAATTTGCTTTTACTTTATTTTCATAACCTGAATACGTATGTACTACATACCAATTTTTTTCCATTCGTTAGGACAACCAGCTGTCCGTCCCTCCCCTTGATCTTTTATAGGATTAACGCAATTAAAAAAACCCGTAAACGGGCTTTTACTGACTACATTATTTACCATCATTATACCATGACTTTGTATGACTTATTCAATAACCATACGAATTAATTTTGAAATACCTGTATCAATGAGTGCAAAGAAAACAGACACGAAAGTAATTGTTGATAAAACGATAATTGTATATCGAGTTAACTCTTTCCTTTTAGGCCAGCTAACTTTTTTCATTTCACGAGCAACACTTTGGAAAAACTTTACTAGACGCTGCATTATGTTACCTCCAACAGTTTTAGAAAAATCCTATTTTGTTTCACGATGTATTGTGTGGTTATTACAAGTCTTGCAAAACTTCTTTAATTCAAGGCGCTCTTCTGCTTTGCCTGAGTTAATCATAGTTGTATAATTACGACTCGCACAGTCATTACATGCTAAAACTACTTTTTTGCTCATCATTAGCACCTTCCGCTATGATAATAATTATAATAATTGTATAAATTCTTTAAAAATGTAACATAAGCTTGTTCTGGATGTCAATACTCCAGGGAAAGGGCTTTCGGTTGCACTTCACGTATGTGTCAAATTAAAGACTGATTTCTCTAATCTCTAAGTATCGTTCAAGTTTGCGTTTGACCCGCTGCAGGGCATTATCAATGGATTTCACATGTCTGTTTAAATCCTCTGATATCTCTTGATACGAACGACCATCGAGATAAAGTGCCAATACTTTCCTTTCTAAGTCACTCAATAGCTCTGCCATTTTGATTTCAATATCATCAAATTTCTCTTGATTTATGATCAACTCTTCTGGATCCATCACCTTTGCTCCAGAAATGACATCCATTAAGGTGCGATCAGATTCCTCATCATAAATAGGCTTGTCCAATGAAACATAAGAATTCAACGGGATATGCTTTTGTCTTGTTGCTGTCTTAATAGCTGTGATAATCTGCCTCGTAATACAAAGCTCAGCAAAGGCTTTGAACGAAGTAAGCTTGTCCTCTTTGAAATCACGAATGGCTTTATATAGACCAATCATTCCTTCTTGAACAATATCCTCTCTGTCAGCACCAATCAGAAAATATGACCGGGCTTTTGCACGTACAAAATTCTTGTACTTGTTAATTAGGTAATCGAGTGCATCACTTTCACCAGAATGAACTAATTCTACGACTTCCTCATCTTCTAATCGTTCATACACTGTGTTGACTTTTCCATTGAAGTTTGAAATCACGTCGATCCCCCCGACCGGACTTGTAGATAGAAATATTATACAGGACTTTTTTTGAAGGCGTCAACAGGTCACTTCTCTCCTCGTCGCCATTTTTCGAATATTTCTATCATTTCATCTGTTAGTGGGATCTTTGTAATGCTTTTCTTTTGATAAGTTTTCTGGACTTTTTTTTCAATCCCCTTTTCAATCAAACCCATTTCAGTTTGTAATTCTCGTGCCGACTTTCTTAGAGCCCCTTGACCAAATATCGCCCATTGCTCCGTATAATCTGAAGTCGCAACATGAATTTGGGTCCGCCGATCACTTAGCTCCTGAGCAAGTTTTTCAATCCGCTCATCTGCGGTTTCATTCTCTCTAGTAAAAATAACCTCTACCTTATGATTCTTACTTTTCTTTTCCGTCCCCTGAACAAGATGTGCGTCAAAAACAATAATCACTCGGTATCCCGTATAGGCTTGATATTCTGCCATTTTCTCAATAAGGATTTTTCGTGCTTCAGCAAAATCAACATTTTTTAGCTTTCGCAGCTCAGGCCATGCTCCAATTATGTTATATCCATCAACAATGAGGATATCCATCTTACCTATTCACCTAGAGGGTTGCGTTTACGATATACCTCATACATGAGGAGGCTAGCTGCGACAGAAGCATTTAAGGAGGTAACCTTTCCCTTCATTGGTAGACGAACTAAGAAATCACATTTATCTTTGATTAATCTTCCCATTCCTTTTCCTTCACTACCAATAACAAGTCCTAAAGGCATCGTTCCATCCATCTTCCGATAATCGTCTTTGCCTGATGCATCAGTTCCAAAAATCCAAACCCCACGGTCCTTTAATTCATCAATTGTTCTAGCAAGATTAGTAACACGAGCGACTGGGATATATTCAATTGCTCCAGTTGATGCCTTCGCCACAGTTGCCGTTAATCCTACTGACCTTCTTTTTGGGATGATTACACCATGAGCGCCTACACTGTCTGCTGTTCTTAAAATAGATCCAAGATTATGTGGATCCTCAAGTTCATCTAGTAAAAGGAAAAATGGCTGTTCTCCTCTTTCTTCTGCTACCTTAAATAAATCCTCTACCTCTGCATATTCATAAGCGGCCACTTGTGCAACAACGCCTTGATGATTACCTTCAACCATTTGATCAATCTTCTTTTTTGGGACAATTTGAAGCATGACCCCATTCTCTTTAGCAAGATTGATTATGACACTCATAGATCCTTTTTGTGAACCTTCTGCAACTAAGATTTTGTTGATATCTCGTTCAGATTTCAATGCTTCTATTACTGGATTTCTTCCAATGATAAAATCTGTTGACATGGTAATCCTCCTTTCTTTTATTTATTGAATGATTGATCGATATAGTGAAATGATGCGTTGATGATTTCTTCTAATCGGTCTTTATTTTTATGCAAATGATGATGCCCTATTAGTGCTTCAAAGGATGTACTATACCTGTAGGTTTGTACATCCGTATTTTTAGGAACAGTACCACTTTTCGCATTTCTTCCTCTTCTTAGTACACCCTCTTCTTCCTCAGTAAAGAAATCAAGCGAGTATAAGTGGTGCAAAATGCTGGCTTGAGCTTTTGCTGACACATACCCCTTCGCAATTTTGTGCAATTGATTTGGTCTCACTGCACCATTGCTAAGGATATGATGTCTGACGTACATTTCATAGACCCCGTCGCCCATATAAGCAAGAGCTAAGCTATTTAATTGGTTCACATCAATGGTTGATGAATCAAGTAACATTAGGACCCTCTTTTCCAACGAGTACCTTGCGGGGTATCTTCAAGGATGATATTCATTTCTTTTAGCTGATCGCGGATTTGATCTGACAGGGCAAAATCACGATTTTTTCTCGCTTCAATTCTTTTTTGAATAAGCTCTTCAATCTCCTCATCAAGTAAGCCCTCTTCATTGCTCAGCTTCAATCCTAGGACTTGGAAAAATTCTTCAAACTGATTCATGAAGTGCTCAATAACCTCAACAGACGTGTTCTTCAATTGAAGATAATAATTCGCTTGCTTAGACAACTCAAATAGAACTGACACAGCATTTGCCGTATTGAAATCATCATCCATCGCGATGATAAATTCTTCTCTTAGAGAATTGATGGTATTAATCCACTCTTGGTCATCATTTGTTAGATTTGTGCTGCTTTCTTTACGGTGCTTTAAGTTGTCGTATGAGGTTTTAATACGTTCAAACCCCTTATTCGTACTTTCTAACAATTCTTCATTGTAGTTAATTGGATGTCTGTAATGAACAGATAACATGAAGAATCGAATTAACTGTGGGTCATGCTGCTTGATAATATCATGGACCAAAATAAAGTTACCGAGTGATTTAGACATTTTTTCATTATCTATATTAATATACCCGTTATGCATCCAATAATTAGCAAATGATTTCTCGCTAATTGCTTCTGATTGTGCAATTTCGTTCTCATGGTGCGGGAACGCTAAATCCTGTCCACCAGCATGGATATCAATGGTATCACCTAGGTATTTCTTTGCCATCGCTGAGCACTCAATATGCCAACCTGGTCTTCCTTCGCCCCAAGGACTTTGCCAAGAAATTTCTCCTTCTTTGGCATTCTTCCATAGTACAAAATCAAGAGCATCTTCCTTTTTATCACCAACATCAATTCTTGCTCCTACCTTTAGTTCATCGATTGATTGATGTGATAGTTTCCCATACTCCTTAAACGACCTTGTACGGTAATAGACGTCACCACCCGCTTCATAGGCAAATCCTTTGTCGATAAGAGCCTGTATAAACTCAATGATAATATCAATATTTTCTGTAACTCGAGGATGTACAGTTGCTTCCTTACACCCTAGTGACGAAACATCCTCATGATATGCTTCAATGAAACGATCAGCTATAACAGGTACTTCCTCACCTAATTCATTTGCTGCTCTAATTAATTTATCGTCTACATCCGTAAAGTTTGATACATAGTTCACCTCATACCCGCGAAATTCTAAGTAACGACGAACCGTATCAAAAACAATCGCAGGTCTGGCATTCCCGATATGAATATAGTTATAGACAGTAGGACCGCACACATACATTTTCACCTTATTTTCTTCTATCGGTGTAAACACTTCTTTTTTTCTAGTTAAAGTATTATATATTTGAATGGACATTGCTATTTTCTCCTTTCTTTAGCTCTTCCTTTAGTTTCCCAACTTCAAGCTCAAGCTCCTTAATCCGATCAGCAATTGGATCTGGTACATCACAATGATTTAATCGATTGACTTTAATTCCATTTTGAATAACTACTCTACCTTTAATTCCGACTACTGTTGAGTTAGGGGGAACATCATTTAAGACCACAGCTCCCGCTCCCACCTTTGAATTTTCACCAATTGTGATAGAACCTAATACCTTTGCTCCAGTAGCAATAAGGGCATTGTCTTTAATTGTCGGGTGTCGCTTTCCTCTCTCTTTCCCCGTACCACCTAAAGTAACTCCTTGGAAAACTGTTACATTGTCGCCAATCTCACATGTCTCCCCAATGACCACACCCATTCCATGGTCAATAAAAAATCTTCGCCCAATCTTCGCCCCAGGATGAATCTCAATCCCAGTGAACAATCGACTAATTTGTGATACCACTCGGGCTAAGAAAAACAATTTCCGCTTATATAGACCATGCGCAATCCGATGATTCCATATGGCATGTAAGCCTGAATAGGTCAAAATCACTTCAATACGAGTTCTTGCTGCAGGATCCTGTTCAAATACAACTTCTATATCTTCTTTTATCCTACGAAACATGTTCTCCACTCCCCTTTAGAATGGTATTATTTTCCCCTTTTCCCCTCAAAAAAAAAAAAAAAACGCCTCTGTGTATAAACACAGAGACGTTTTCACGCGGTTCCACTCTGTTTAGGAACCCTCTAATTAGCGATTCCTCAACTTTAACTCACTTAACGGCGAGCAGCCGCCTTTGCCTACTAATACACTCGTATGTTCAACAAAAGACTCAAAGGTGCATTTCAAAAAACATTCCACTTAAACCACTTTCAGCCGGCGATGGTTCTCTCTAATAAGCAAATGCTTTCTTACTCTCCTTCTCAACATTTTCTGCTATTTAATTATTATATTAACCTTAATTATTTGAACTTATTCTTACGTAAACATTACTAATCATAGTTAACTATATTACATTTAAGTCAAAATGTTAACTAAAAATATTTTCAATTCGATTCACTACAGTTTCTAGGCCTAACAAATGGATTGCTTTTGGTAGATCTGGACCATGAGTTTGGCCAGTTGTAGCTACCCGAATAGGCATAAATAGTTTTTTCCCTTTTTGCCCAGTTGCCTTTTGAACTGCCTTCATTGCTGCTTTGATATCCTCCGCAGTAAATGCTTCAAGACTCTTTAGCTCATTCACAAACGCCTTAAGTACCTCTTCTACTTGCTCCTCTGATAAGACTTCTTTCGCCTCATCATCATAGCTTAGCTCATCCTTGAAGAAAAGTTCCGTTAGCTCAACAATCTCTGCTCCGTAATTCATCTTCTCTTGATGTAGTAAAATTAATTCCTTTACCCATTCCTTCTTATCAGCTGTCATATCCTGACCCACACGGCCGGCAGAGATAAGATGTGGTAAGGAGATGTCAACTAACTTATCCGCATCCACTGTTTTAATATATTGATTATTCATCCACTTTAATTTATGTGTATCAAATACCGCAGGCGACTTTGATAATCGATTTGCATCAAAAATATCAATAAATTGATCCTTTGTATAAATTTCTTCTTCTCCAGATGGAGACCAGCCTAATAAAGCAATGAAGTTAAAGAGCGCTTCTGGTAAGTAGCCTAATTCCTCATACTGCTCAATAAATTGAATAATAGACTCATCTCTTTTACTTAATTTCTTACGGCTTTCGTTAACAATGAGAGTCATATGGCCAAATGTCGGAACTTCCCAACCAAATGCTTCATAGATCATCATTTGCTTTGGTGTATTTGAGATATGATCCTCTCCACGTAGAACATGAGTGATCTTCATTAAATGATCATCGATGGCTACAGCAAAATTATAAGTTGGCGTTCCATCCTTTTTGACGATGACATAGTCGCCAATCCCTTCAGATTCAAACGAAATTTCGCCTTTTACCATATCATTGAATGAATACACTTTGTTTTCTTCTACTTTGAAACGAATACTTGGTAATCTACCTTCTTTTTCAAATGCTAGTTGCTCTTCTGCCGTAAGATTACGGTGTTTACCAGAGTAACGAGGCATTTCTCCTTTTGCAATTTGCTCTTCACGCTCTTGCTCAATTTCTTCTTCTGTGCAATAGCATTTATAAGCTAGTCCTTTTTCAAGAAGCTCTTCATAATATTTCTTATAGATCTCATTACGCTCAGATTGACGATATGGACCATATTCTCCACCTACATCTGTACTCTCATCCCAATCAATGCCTAGCCATTTCAAGTACTTTAATTGACTCTCTTCGCCACCAGCGATATTACGCTTCTTATCTGTATCTTCGATTCGAATGATAAATTTACCATTCTGATTTCTAGCAAATAAATAATTGAATAAAGCAGTTCTAGCGTTACCAATATGTAAATGTCCTGTTGGACTTGGTGCATAACGGACTCTCACTTCTTGAGTCATTTGTATCCCTCCATGATATTATTTACTTTTCATTAAGAGGACTGTTGCTTGTGCAGCAATTCCTTCCTCACGACCTGTAAATCCTAATTTTTCTGTTGTTGTTGCTTTTACATTTACTTGAGAAGGATCTGCTTCTAGTAATTCAGCAACCCGCTCCTGCATTTGACCAATATATGGCGCCATCTTCGGTTTTTGTGCAATGATGGTGCAATCAATATTTCCTAAGGAATACCCTTCCTCTTTAATAAGATTCCATACATGTGTCAATAGCTTGGCTGAATCAGCATCTTTAAATGCTGGATCAGTATCTGGGAAATGCTTCCCGATATCACCTGCAGCAATCGCTCCAAGGCAGGCATCTGCAATCGTATGTAATAGTACATCAGCATCAGAGTGACCTAATAATCCCTTTTCAAAAGGAATCTCAATTCCCCCGATGATTAACGGTCTTCCTTCAACTAATTGATGAACATCATAGCCTTGTCCAATTCGAAACATACGTTCATCTCCTCTTTTATTGGTTACTCCAGTTTGCTAGAATAGCCTCTGCAAACAGTAAATCTTCAGGAGTTGTTAACTTTATATTCTTATAATCACTTTCAACAATATACACATTTTTTCCTAAACGTTCAACTAAACTTGCATCATCAGTCCCAAGAAAGCCTTCTTCTCTTGCCTTTTGGTGGGCATCAATAAGGATATCAACCTGGAATGCTTGTGGAGTTTGAATAGACCAAACATTCGTTCTGTCTATCGTGTTTTTGACAGCTAATTGGTCATCGACTTGCTTAATCGTATCCTTAACAGGAACGGCTAAGATTGCTCCACTACTGGACTTTGCTTGCTCTATAAGCTGATGAATAGTTGGAATCCTTACAAATGGCCTTGCTCCATCATGTACTAGAACAATCTCCGTGTTACCGATTGCCTTTAATCCATTATACACACTATCCTGTCTTTCCTTCCCGCCAAACACAATCCTTTTTACTTTTTTTATCTCATATTTCTTTAACAATTCATTTATCTGCTCGGATTCGATTGGATTGATGACTAAAATAATCCCAGCACATTGATCATCCTCTTCAAACACCCTCAACGTATGTATAATAAGCGGAATCGATTTGATCGTCACAAACTGCTTGTTCTTTCCCGCATTCATTCTTTTTCCCTGCCCTGCAGCAAGAATAATAATTTCATATGGCAATTTATTATTCACCTCATTGTCAAATCAGACTCTCTCTAAATCAAAAAAAAGAGGCTTGCAACTGATAGATATCCCGGCTTTTCCTCCTCAGTTTTAAAACTAAGAACTTGCATACTAAGCCTACATCTATCATTCAAACCTCCAACAACACTATAATGCTTTTTCTAATAGCTTGGGTTTTGCAAAGATCATTCTACCTGCAGATGTTTGTAGCACACTTGTTACTAATACATCGATATGCTTGCCGATATAATCTCTTCCATCCTCAACAACAATCATTGTTCCGTCATCAAGATATGCAATCCCTTGATTATGCTCTTTCCCATCCTTAATAACTTGAACCTTCATCTCTTCACCAGGAAGGACTACTGGTTTCACTGCATTTGCTAAATCGTTTATATTTAAAACCGCGACATTTTGCAATTCACATACTTTGTTTAAGTTAAAGTCATTGGTTACAACGACACCCATCGTTAGCTTCGCTAGCTTCACTAGTTTGCTATCGACTTCTTGAATCTCTTCAAAGTCACCTTCATAAATTTCAACCTTGATTGCTAGTTCCTTTTGGATTCGATTTAAGATGTCAAGACCACGTCTTCCTCTGTTTCTCTTAAGAACATCTGATGAATCAGCTATATGCTGAAGCTCTTCAAGCACGAATTGAGGTATAACAATGGTTCCTTCTAAGAATCCTGTTTGGCAAATATCAGCGATCCGTCCATCTATAATAACACTAGTATCTAGAATTTTTAATTTCTTACTAATAGGCTCAATTTCTTCTTCCTCATGACCCTTTTTCTTACTCTTGTTGATTGAAAACAAGTTCACTAACTCATCCCTTTTTCTAAATCCTACTTGGAATCCAAGGTATCCTAATAATAAAGTGACGAAGATAGGAATGACTGTGTTAACAACAATCCATTGTATTTGCCCTAATGGGATCACAATTAAAAACGCAACAATGAGTCCAATTATTAGTCCCAAACTACCGAATATTACATCTGTAATCGGCGCTTTAATAAGTGTATCTTCTAGCCATTTAATTAAACCTACAATGTAATCAACTAACCAAAAAGTAGTAAGAAATAAGATAATTGCACCTAATACAGCCAGTGTGTATGGTTTATCTAAAAAAGGAACGTCTCCGATATTTAATAAGTCAAGAAGCTCTGGTATAAAGAAAATTCCAAGAGTACCTCCGACTATTAGAAAAAAGATATGAACTATACGCTTTAACATTCCTTCACCTCCTCATAATCATTATAAACACTTTATACTAATTGAAACCTACATTAAATAGTTTTTTTAAAATGTAAAGGTAATGACATGTACGTGTAAAAAAGCAAAATAGATAAAATAAAGATTATCATTGTAAAAAATGATAGTCAAACCAAAAATGGTATATTTTTGAAATTCATATCTTACTCTACTATACGTCCCTGTCAATTGTTAGTTGTCTTCTAATATTCATTAATCCTGATTTTATTTTTCTTGCACGGACTTCACCTATCCCTTCTACTACATCTAAGTCTTCTACGGATGAAGTTAAAATATGTTTCAAATGATTGAAATGATTTATGACATTTTCGATAATATGAGTCGGAAGTCTTGGTATTTTATGAAGAACTCGGTACCCCCTCGGACAAACAATTTCATCCACATTTGTATTAGGAGAGTATCCCAATAACTTTAATAGAATCGAATCATCAAGAAGCTCTTGATTTGATAAGGACTGTAATTGCCCAAGAATTGTATAAGGTTCAGTTAGTTCCGCTTTCGCATAATCTTTAATAATATGAGCTGCCTCTTCTTCTATACTAACGAGTAACTCTCTTAATTGTAGTCTTAATAATCGACCTTCTGTTCCTAGTTCATTAATATAGCCAAGGATTTCACTCTTAATTCGAACGACCATTTCGATTCGATGAATTACAAGTAATACTTCCTGAATCGTGACTAGATTCTCAAATTCTAAGACACTAAGGTCTGTAATGGATTGCATAAGAACTGACTTATATTTATCAAGTGTTTGAATCGCTTGGTTTCCTTTTGTAAGGATGACTCCAATATCCTTTAGAACATATCTTAAATCACCTTTGTATAAAGTGATTACATTCCTTCTTTGTGAAATGGCAATAACTAAGCTACTCGTTTGCCTGGCTACCCTTTCCGCTGTTCGATGCCTCATACCTGTCTCAGAAGAGAAGGTGGTTGGATCAGGCATTAGTTGTGCATTAGAAATAAGAATGTTCTTTCCCTCATTATCTAATACAATCGCTCCATCCATTTTTGCTAATTCATAAAGAGAAGCTGGTGAAAATTTACAATCAATTCGAAATCCACCATCCACAATACGTTCCATCGAGGCATTATATCCAACGACAATAAGTCCACCTGTCTTTGCACTTAAAACATTTTCAATTCCTTCACGTAATGGTGTTCCTGGAGCAACGAACTTCAAAATTTGAGCTAAACTTTGCTCATGATGTATAATTTCATCCATTTTCATCCCCCTAGTGCATGTTTAAGCGCCTGCCTAACATCTGAAACTCCTACAATTTCAATTCCTTTTGGTACACTCCAGCCTCCGATGTTTCTCTCTGGTATAATCACACGTTTGAATCCTAGCTTAGCTGCTTCTTGGACTCTTTGTTCAATTCTAGACACTCTTCTTACCTCACCCGTTAAACCAACCTCTCCAACAAACACATCTGTTGCCCCAGTCGGTTTGTCTCTGAAGCTTGAAGCAATACTAATAGCTACCGCTAAATCAATCGCAGGTTCATCGAGCTTAACCCCTCCTGCAACCTTTAAATAGGCGTCTTGGTTTTGTAACAACAGTCCGACCCTTTTTTCTAATACTGCCATTAACAGGGATACCCTGTTTTGATCAATCCCTGTAGCCATTCGGCGTGGATTACCGAAGCTTGTTGGTGAAATGAGGGCCTGAATTTCAACTAATACTGGACGTGTCCCCTCCATCGAGGCAACCACCGTCGAACCCGCTGCTCCTTGTGAACGTTCTTCTAAAAAAATCTCGGACGGATTAGCCACTTCATCTAGTCCAGATTCCTTCATTTCGAAAATACCCATTTCATTTGTTGAACCAAATCGGTTCTTAACCGCTCTCAAAATTCGATACGTATGGTGACGTTCACCTTCAAAATACAATACCGTATCAACCATATGCTCTAAAAGTCTCGGACCTGCAATCGACCCTTCCTTCGTTACATGCCCAACAATAAAGATAGCAATGCCCTTGGTCTTTGCAATTCTCATCAATTCAGAAGTACACTCCCTAACTTGAGACACACTTCCTGGGGCTGAATTGATGGAAGAATGATACATCGTTTGGATTGAATCAACCACAACAAATGCTGGATCTAATTCGTTAATAGATTGTGAGATATGCTCCAAATCTGTCTCAGACAAGACAAATAATTCCTTCGAAGTGACGCCAAGTCGATCAGACCGTAGCTTTGTTTGCTTCACTGATTCCTCACCTGAAATATATAGCACTCGATTTCCCTTAGCCAATTGTGCTGACACCTGAAGAAGCAATGTGGATTTTCCAATTCCAGGATCTCCACCTATAAGTACAAGTGATCCTCGGACAATTCCTCCCCCTAGAACTCGGTCAAACTCCTTGCTTTCGGTATACATTCTGGGCTCACTGATGGTTTCAATTGAGGTGATTGGTGAAGGTTTACTTAGTACCGTTGAGGCTGAATGATTAAATGCACCTCTTCGTGCCGTTGTTTGTTCAATTTCTTCAACTAATGTATTCCATGCGCTACAGCCAGGGCATTTCCCCATCCATTTTGGAGATTCATAGCCGCAAGTTTGGCATGTGAACTTTGTTTTCTTTTTTGCCATAATAAAAATACCTCTCTTATAAGAATACCTATGTAATGATTGAATTATGAACAATTTTAATAAAAAGGAAGCTGACCATTCGTTCTTAGCACCACTTCTCCCCCAGTCAACCTATGAGATAAGTGGTGCCCAAACTAAATTCAGGGTCAGCCTAATTGTCATTGATTATAATTGATTTACTTTTTCCGCAAGCTTAACAACAAATTCTCCATTTTCGATATCCATGATGATATGTTGTCCTTTTTCTATTGAACCCTTTAAAAGTTCCTCAGAAAGCTTATCTTCAATTTGCTTCTGGATAGCTCTTCTTAATGGACGAGCTCCATACTCTGGATCATAACCTTCTTCAGCAATTTTCTCCTTCGCTGCGTCAGTAATTTCTAATTCTAAATCTTGCTCTTGTAGACGCTTTGTAAGCTGATTAGCCATAAGCGTAACAATTTCTTTTAAATGCTTCTTCTCTAGCGAATGGAAGACGATAATTTCATCAATACGATTTAAGAACTCTGGACGGAATGCTTTCTTAAGTGCATCCATTACCTTGCCCTTCATATCCTTGTAGTCTCTTCCCTCATCTTGAACATTAAATCCTAAGTATTTATTACGTTTAAGCTCACTTGCACCGACGTTAGAGGTTAAGATTAAGATCGTATTTCTGAAATCAACTGTACGACCTCTTGAATCTGTTAAGCGACCATCCTCTAATACTTGTAATAAGATATTAAATACATCCGGATGAGCCTTTTCAATTTCATCTAATAAAACAACTGAATATGGCTTACGACGAACCTTTTCAGTTAATTGGCCACCTTCATCATACCCAACATACCCTGGAGGTGATCCAACTAGGCGTGATGTAGAATGCTTCTCCATGTACTCAGACATATCAATTCGAATCATCGCATCCTCATCACCGAAGATTGATTCTGCTAAGGCTCTTGCCAATTCTGTTTTACCAACACCAGTTGGCCCTAAGAAAATAAATGAACCAATTGGTCGCTTTGGATCCTTAAGTCCTGCTCTAGCACGTCTCACTGCTTTAGAAACGGCTTTAACCGCCTCTTCTTGACCGATTACTCGTGAATGAAGAATTTCCTCCATATTCAGAAGCTTATCTGTTTCAGTTTGTGCAAGCTTAGACACCGGAATTCCGGTCCAGCTAGAAACCACCATTGCAATATCTTCTACTGTTACTTCTGAATTCTCTTGGCCTTGCTTTTCTTTCCATGACTTCTTCGTTTCTTCTAACTTCTCACGTAAACGTTGCTCACTATCTCTTAATGATGCAGCCTTTTCGAATTCTTGGCTTTGAACTGCAGCATCTTTCTCTTTTCTAACCTCTTCTAGCTTTGCTTCAAGCTCTTTTAAGTTCGGTGGAGCTGTATAAGAACGTAAGCGCACTTTAGATCCAGCTTCATCGATCAAATCAATCGCTTTGTCAGGTAAGAAACGATCAGATATATAGCGATCTGATAATTTAACTGCTTGAACGATCGCTTCATCGATAATAGATACTCTATGATGAGCCTCATAACGATCACGTAATCCTTGTAAAATTTGAATTGATTCTTCAATCGTTGGTTCATCAACCGTAATCGGCTGGAATCTTCGCTCTAAAGCAGCATCCTTTTCAATATATTTACGATACTCATCCAGAGTTGTCGCTCCAATACATTGTAGCTCTCCTCTTGCTAACGATGGTTTTAGAATATTAGAAGCATCAATTGCTCCCTCTGCACCGCCAGCACCAATTAACGTATGAAGCTCATCAATAAACAAGATGATATTACCAGCTTGACGAATTTCATCCATCACTTTTTTCAAGCGATCTTCGAATTCGCCGCGGTATTTAGTACCTGCAACAACCGTTCCCATATCTAATGTCATGACACGCTTATCACGTAATGTCTCTGGTACTTCATTATTAATAATTTGCTGTGCTAGGCCTTCAGCTATCGCTGTTTTCCCTACCCCTGGTTCCCCAATTAACACTGGATTGTTTTTTGTACGACGGCTTAGTACCTCAATGACACGCTGAATTTCCTTACTACGTCCAATTACAGGATCTAAGCTACCTTCTCTAGCAATTGCCGTTAAATCACGTGCTAGACTATCTAAAGTTGGTGTATTGGCACTAACAGTCCCACTACCTTGGTGACCTGAAGAAGATTCATTACTACCTAGTAATTGAAGCACCTGTTGACGTGCTTTGTTTAAGCTTACTCCAAGATTATTTAGAACACGAGCTGCAACACCCTCGCCTTCTCTAATTAACCCCAGTAAGATATGCTCAGTACCGACATAAGAATGACCTAGCTTCCTAGCTTCATCCATTGAGAGCTCTATTACTTTTTTTGCTCGTGGTGTATAATGAATCGTTTGAGATGCATCATGTCCTCTTCCGATCAACGCTTCCACTTCTTTTTGGATTTTTTCAGGTCCTAAACCAAGTGCAACCAATGCTTTAGCAGCAATCCCTTCACCTTCACGGATTAATCCAAGTAGGATATGTTCAGTTCCAATATTATTATGTCCAAGGCGAACAGCCTCTTCTTGAGCTAATGCTAATACCTTCTGTGCTCGTTCAGTAAATCGTCCAAACATCATGATTCATCGACCTCCATGCTATTAGTCTTTTTTTCTTCTAGCTCTAATCTTTCTCTAATTAAAGTGGCTCTTCTAATATCTCTTTCATTTGGTCTCAGCGCCCCACCAGCGTATAATTGCAGAAACCCTGGTTGAGTCAATATCATTAATTCATTTAAGATATTACTTGATAAATTTTTGATATATCCCAAGTCTATCCCTAAGCGCACATCTGATAAGCATTTAGCTGCTTCCTTTGATTCGATAATACGGCTATTTGCTAATACACCATATGAGCGGTACACCCGGTCTTCTAATTGTATGTTTGAAGTCTTAACTAATGCGTCTCTTGCAGAACGTTCTTGAGAAATTAACTGACTTACGACACTTTTCAAGTCCCCTACAATATCTTCTTCTGTCTTTCCTAAGGTAATCTGATTTGAGATTTGAAAGATGTTCCCTAAAGCTTCACTACCCTCACCATAGGTCCCTCTGACAACTAGACCTAATTGATTAATTGCCGGAATAATTCTACTCATTTGCTGTGTCAAAATTAACGCAGGTAAGTGCATCATGACAGATGCTCTTAGACCCGTTCCAACGTTTGTTGGACAGCTTGTTAAATATCCTCTTTTTTCATCAAAGGCATAATCTACCTTTGTCTCGATCCAATCATCCAATTCATTTGCCGTCTTCAAAGCTTCTTCAAGCTGAAATCCAGGATATAAGCATTGAATTCTGACATGATCTTCTTCATTGATCATGATACTAATCTCTTCATTCTCAGATAACAGACATGCTCCAAATGGGGAGTCCTCTGCCAGATGTGGACTAATAAGATGTTTCTCAACTAATACTCGTTTCTCAATTGGTTGTAGCTCATTCATATCTAACAGTTCTAATTCTCCAATATTGGAAAAATACTTATTTGAAAATTGCCCAGAAAATAATTGAATAACACTCTTTGCATCTTCATTTGTTGCTAGAGTTGGAAACAACGTATGCTCTAGATTTCTTGCTAATCGAATACGTGAGCTTAATACAATATCCATCTCTGGACCATCCTGATTCATCCAAGAACTAATTGCCTTATCAATAAATCGTTCGAGCGACATAGATTATTGCTCCCCCTCTCTATGTTCACTTACACTTCGTTCTAATGCTCTTACTTCATCTCTAATTTCCGCAGCCTTTTCAAATTCTTCAAGGCTAATGTATTCTTGTAGCTTTCCTTTTAATTCAGCAATTTGCTTACGAATGTGGATACTTCCTCCAATTCTCTTTGGAATCTTTCCATTATGAGTTGTATTCCCACTATGAACTCTTTTTAGAATTGGATTTAACTGATCTCCAAATGTTTTATAACAATTTGAACAACCAAATCGTCCAACCTTCGCAAACTGTTGAAAAGTCATTTTGCACTTTTCACACTGTAGCACTTCACTCTTTTGAAATGCATCCTTCGTTGGTTCAGAAATCTGAGGTTCTATATTTAATAAACCAGATAACAGGTTATGAATGGAGAATCCATTATTTCCTGAGAACATCAGCATTTCCCCCTTATCCTGGGCACAATGCTCGCAAATATGAACTTCAGTCTTATCACCATTCACTATTTTCGTAAAATGTAGCGTTGCTGGTCTTTTTTTACATTCCTGACAAATCATAAATTTCACCTCTCTAATCATTCAAGAAGAAATTTCATTTTATTATTTATACATTAGTGACTTTAGCATTGCGTTTAACATCCTTGCTCTCAGCTCATCTCGATATGGTAGCTCTAAGAAAAGGACTGACCGATCAATCACGCTTAGCATTATTTTGGCTTCTCGGTCTGATATGATGCCTTCTTCAACTAGGCGAAAAATCACATCCTCTGCACTTGCTTGACTTACTCGATTCTCAATTAAATGGACCAATTGTTTAATAAGGTGTGCATCATCATTGGTTTTCACCTTCATTATGCGAATATAGCCGCCCCCACCACGTTTACTTTCTACTAAATACCCACGTTCAAGAGTAAAGCGTGTATTAATTACGTAATTAATTTGAGATGGGACACATTCGAATTGTTCTGCCACTTCACTTCTTTTAATCTCCACAATATCTCGGTCACTTAATTCAAGTACCTGCTTTAAATACTGCTCAATGATATCAGAAATATTTCGCACTCTGGCTCCACACCCCACCTTGACTTTGACTATATTTGACTATAACAATACTATAAATTGAATTAAAAAAATTTTCAACTATTGTGACTGATACCTTTACTATCCTATCCAAAAAAATCTGTTTACAAAACATCTTTTATATTTATTATATGTCTGTTTTTCATACATTTGCTTAGTAAGTATAAATTGATTGTTTTAACATAAGTATTTCATAATAAGAAATACTTTATATATATGTCTTTTATCTAACGCATTAATGATTCAGGAGGGGGATTAGTGGCGTTTATTACAGATGAAATGATCACATCAACGATTCGTCTATCACTTATTGTGTTATTAAGTGGATTAATCGGAATTGAACGAGAAATGAAAAATCACCCTGCTGGTTTAAGAACTCATATCCTAGTTGGAGTAGGCTCTTGCTTATTAATGCTCGTATCAATTTTTGGATTTGAGGACTACTTAACAGAACATCCAAAGTTAGTTGGGTATGATCCAAGTAGGATACCTTCCTATGTCATCTCAGGTATAGGATTCTTAGGCGCAGGAACGATCTTAGTTCATCGTGGGATTACAGTAAAAGGTTTAACAACAGCAGCAAGCATCTGGGTAGTTGCAGGGTTAGGATTGGTTGTTGGGATTGGCATGTTTTTTGAGGCAATTTTAACAACAATTATTATTATTACAACGCTCTTTTTCTTAAATAAATTAGAAGCACTATATAAAAATAAAGTAAAAGGTGAAAAATTTATACAACTCACTCTCGTCGTCAAACAACAAATAGGTAATTTAACCATTCTGAGTGATTTAATTGCTAAAGAAAAAATTGAAATTGTTGAAATTGATTCAGAGGAGTATGATACTCAAAACCTTGGTTTGGTGAAGTATACTCTTCTTGTAAAAATCCCAAAGAAAGCAAGCAAACAAATTATAGTGGAGAAGCTTCAAAAATTAAGTATTGTTCATCGAGTTAAGGTGAAAAATGCTAGTAATTAAGGCAAGGGTAGCTAGTATTCCTTGCTTACCCTTTTGATTTTTCACACACAAAAAAGACTAGTTCATTAATGAACTAGTCTCCTCTGTTGCCTAGCGACGTCCTACTCTCACAGGGGGAGTCCCCCAACTACCATCGGCGCTGAAGAGCTTAACTTCCGTGTTCGGTATGGGAACGGGTGTGACCTCTTCGCCAAAAT
>NZ_JACYHA010000022.1 GCF_014837155.1 Litchfieldia stipae
CTTTGGGAGCAAGCTCCCAAAGATCCGCTCGACTTGCATGTATTAGGCACGCCGCCAGCGTTCATCCTGAGCCAGGATCAAACTCTCCAAAAAGAGTATTGATTGCTCAATAATTTGTTACTTGATAAAACGTTGACGCTTGTTTATTGTGTTCAGTTTTCAAAGAACTTGTCTTACTTTTCCGCCGCTTTATCGGAGCAGCTTTATTATATTATCACCTTCTGTTTTCGAAGTCAACACCTTTTTTAATTTCTTTTTCAAAAGTGTTTTTCGTCAGAAGCGACGTTTAATAATATATCACTATAATAATATCAATGCAATACTTTTTTTGTTTTTTATTTAAATCTTTATCTTTTAGGCTGTTTTCATATATATTGTTGCTTTTGATACCGCAGCCTGAATACACTCCGCGTCCTGTGGGAGCCTACTAGTCCCACGGGAGTCTCCGTGTATTCAGTCTGCTAGAATTCTATTCTCAATTAATTCACCTCAAAAAACAACAAACTTTGAGAAAACAGCCATCTTTTATTATTCTATCTTAGTTAATTAACGAAAAAGGGCGCCTCTTGGGACGCCCTTCATCATTGTTCCACATATTATTTATTACGCATTTGCGGGAATAATAATACGTCTCTGATTGACGGTGCATTAGTTAGTAGCATAACAAGACGATCAATACCAATTCCTAGTCCACCAGTTGGAGGCATACCGTATTCTAATGCCTCAATGAAGTCATCGTCCATCATATGAGCTTCATCATTACCTTGTTCTCTCTCCTGTAGCTGTGCTTCGAATCGCTGACGTTGATCAATTGGATCATTTAATTCTGTAAATGCATTTGCATGTTCACGCGCAACAATAAATAATTCAAAACGATCTGTGAATCGTTCGTCATCAGGATTTTTCTTAGCTAAAGGTGAGATTTCTACTGGATGACCATAGATAAATGTTGGTTGAATTAGTTTTTCCTCAACCTTTTGCTCAAAGAATTCATTTACAATATGCCCGTATTGCATATTGTTGTTGATTTCAACCCCATGTTCTTTTGCTAGTTGTCTAGCTTCTTCTACATCCATGTGCTTCCAGAAGTCTACACCAGTGTGCTCTTTAATTGCATCAACCATGTGAAGTCTTGTCCACTCTGGCTCTAAATTCACTTCATATTCACCGTATTGTACCGTTGTAGTACCAAGTACTTCTTTAGCAATATGAGCAATTAGGTTTTCAGTTAGGCTCATAATATCCTTATAATCCGCGTACGCTTCGTATAGTTCAATCATTGTGAATTCTGGGTTATGCCTTGTTGAAACACCTTCGTTTCTGAATACACGTCCAATTTCGTATACCTTTTCCAACCCACCTACAATAAGACGCTTTAAGTGAAGCTCAATTGCGATTCTCATATAAAGGGGGATGTCTAATGCATTATGGTGTGTAACAAACGGTCTAGCCGATGCTCCACCAGGAATAGAATGCATCATTGGTGTTTCAACCTCTAAGTAACCATGATCATCTAAATATCTACGCATAGAACGGATAATTTTGCTTCGTAGAATAAATGTATCCTTGCTCTCTGGGTTCATAATTAAGTCTAAGTAGCGTTGACGGTAACGTTGTTCAACATCCTTCAACCCGTGAAACTTCTCCGGAAGAGGTCTTAGTGATTTTGATAATAATTCGAATGATTCTACTTTGATTGAAAGTTCTCCAACCTTTGTTTTGAATATATTCCCTGTTACTCCGACAATATCACCTAAGTCCGCAGAGTTAAATACATCATATTGCTCTTCTCCAACTGCATCTTGACGAATATACAATTGAATTTGGCCTGTAAGGTCTTGGATATGGGTGAAGCCCGCTTTCCCTTTTCCACGCTTTGTTTTGATTCGACCTGCGATTGTGACTGTTATCTCTTTTTCATCTAGCTCTTCTTTTGTCATTCCATCATATAAATCGATAAGTTCTTTTGATGTATGCGTTCTGTCAAATCGCTTTCCGAACGGGTCTAACCCTTTATCACGTAAAGTATTTAACTTTTCCCTTCTCACTAAAAACTGGTCATTTAATTCTTCTTGACTCATAAGATCACTCCACTATCTATTAAAAGTATGTTATATCTTCTTTTAAACCCGCTTGTATGTAAGTATACTCCTACACTCAATAACTATCTAATCAGAAAAACTGCCAGTAAGCAACTGGCAGTAGTAATAATGTGTATAACGACTACGTTTAAACCACCTGAGTATTGCTTTGTTGCTTTTGTTCAATCTCTTCAACAAAGTCATATAATAATGTGACAAGCTCTCGTCTTGTGTTACATTGATTTACCGAATTACGAACGGTTGCATGCCCTCTTATACCCTTTAGATACCAGGCTGCATGCTTTCTCATTTCTCTTACCGCAATGAATTCATCCTTTAAATCTATTAATCGATCTAAATGGAGTACACATACATCAATTTTTTCTTTGACACTAGGCTCAGGAATCAATTCACCTGTTTCAAGGTATTTAACCGTTTGATAAATCATCCATGGATTACCTAATGCCGCTCTTCCGATCATCACACCGTCAACACCTGTTTCATCAAGCATACGCTTTGCATCCTGTGGCGTTTTCACATCACCATTTCCAATGACTGGAATGGAAACAGCTTGCTTTACATCCTTAATGATATCCCAATTTGCATGCCCTTCATACATTTGAACACGAGTTCTTCCGTGAAGCGCAACCGCTTTTCCTCCTGCTCGTTCAATTGCTTGAGCATTTTGAATCGCAAAAATATGGTCTTCATCCCAACCCATTCGCATTTTTACAGTAACTGGTTTATCAACTGCATCTACAACAGCTGATACCATTTCATAAATTTTGTTTGGATCTAGAAGCCATTTTGCCCCTGCATCACATTTAGTGATCTTAGGTACTGGACACCCCATATTGATATCAATAATATCAGCTGTTGTATTTTTATCTACAAACTTGGCTGCTTCAACTAGTGTATCTTTTTCCCCACCAAAAATCTGTAGGCTTAATGGTTTTTCTTGTTCATCTATATAGAGCATTCCCATTGTTTTAGCATTATTGTATAGGATTGCTTTATCACTTACCATCTCTGCACAAACTAAACCGGCACCGAACTCTTTGACAGTTAGACGGAAAGCTGAATTACAGACCCCAGCCATCGGCGCTAAAACGACTTGGTTTTTCATTTGAATATCTCCGATTTTTAACATAATGTCCCCCCTTTTTGTTTAATTTAATTTGTATTTTTTGGAGTTAATTCTGTAATTGTTATATTGAGAATATCTGCTACATTCTTAATAAAACTTTCAGTCGGTACACGATTACCTCGCTCAATTTCGCCTAGTACAGATACCGAAACACCAAGGTCCTTCGCGAAGCTCTCTTGTGTGTAGCCCTTTAACTTCCGAAAAGCTCGGATACGCCTTCCCCACTTTTCCGCTTCCATAGTTGTACCTCTTCTCTATCTTGTAGTTCTTTTATGAAAAAAGATATTGGCATCTTTATATTGGGAATCACAATTGATTCATCTATTTCCATGAGTGGAACTAGCACAAAGGCTCGTTCCTTCATTCTTGGATGAGGAATAATTAACTTCTCTGTTTCAATATTTTCGTTATTATATAGTAAAATGTCAAGGTCAATTGTTCTCGGACCCCAACGAATCTCCCTTTTTCTACCAAGTTCATTCTCTATTTCTTGAATTACTTTTAATAAATCAAGAGGTGTCAAAGATGTGTTAACTTTAATTACCATATTTAAAAAGGAGTCTTGTTCCACATATCCTACTGGAGCTGTTTCATAGATTGAAGACACCTCAACTACTTCAATGTGTTCCTCAAATTGCAAAAACTTCACCGCTTCATCTAAATAGTGAGAACGATCTCCTATATTAGATCCTAGTGAAATATAAGCTGTATTCATGTTCATCGACTCCTTTTAATTTCAACGGCTACTGAATGATAGTGCCCTTGAATCGGAGGATTAGGTTTAATCATTTTGACATGACAGGTTTTTATAGATGGAAATTCTCTAAGAATGACAGACGCAATTTTCTCTGCTACCGCCTCGATTAATTGGTATGGCTCACCCTCAACAATTTCCTTACAGCTCTTGTATAACTCTGCATAGTTTATTGTATACTGTAGCTCATCCGTTTCTCCTGCTTGCTTTAAGTCAGCCTCAACGACTAAATCAACAAAAAATCGTTGCCCTAAACGTGTTTCTTCAGGAAGGACACCGTGGTACCCGTAAAAGTCCATCTGATTTACATAGATCTTATCGATGGTATTCCCCACCTTTACCTACAAGTACATCCATCATACTTGCTATTCTTTTATTTAATTGCACATTGTGTACTCGAACAAACGAACAACCTTTTTCAATACCAAGACATGTTGTTGCTCCTGTCCCTTCATCCCTTTGTTCTGGAGGAAGATCTAGCACATGACCTATAAATCGTTTTCTTGATGTTCCCAAAAGAATAGGATACCCTAAGCGATTGAACTGTTCAAGCTGTTGGAGCACCTCAATATTATGTTCGAATTCCTTCGCAAAACCAATCCCTGGATCAATGATGATCTTCTCGTCCTTTACTCCGGCAGCTTTAACAATGTCGATGCTCTCCTGCAAATCCAGAATCATGTCTTCAATGAGATTTGTATAATCCATATTGTCTCTGTTATGCATGAGAATGATCGGCACATCATACTTGGCAGCAACATGAGCCATTTGCGGGTCTGCTTTTGCTCCCCAAACATCATTAATAAGATGAGCGCCTGCTTTTATAGCTTGTTCAGCTACCTCAGCCTTATATGTATCAATCGAAATCGGAACGTCGATCGAAGAGGCAATAGCCTTAATGATAGGCACCACTCTCTTTATTTCATCTTCTATAGAAACCGGTTGATGACCTGGTCTCGTGGATTCCCCGCCAACATCTATAATATCAGCGCCTTCTCCGACCATTTCCTCAGCACGTTTGACTGCAAGCTCCATTTGATTATACTTACCCCCATCAGAGAATGAATCGGGAGTGATATTTAAGATCCCCATCATATAGGTTTTGTCAGAAAATGCAAATTGATATGGTCCACAAGAAAGATGCGGATACTTTGTATGTATCTTATATTTCAATGAAACCTTCCCTCTCTTTCAAATCATCCCTACTCCACAATTTCGTTCGATGAATGTTATAGATTTTTTGTAGTCTTGTTGTCAGAGGGCCATTAGCCCCTGGTAAAGCTGTCTCGTTTAACCTAGAAATAGGAATTATCTCTTGGATTGAATTTGTGATAAATATCTCATCACTTTTGTCTAACTCACTCACTGTATATCGGGACTCATACAATGAAAATCCTAATTGATTGATAACCTCTTTTATGTACAATCTAGTAATACCGTTCAATATCCCTGTATCAAGTGAAGGTGTATAGAAGCTGTTATCCTTCACCCAAAAGAGATTTGATGTAATTCCTTCAGAGAGATATCCTTCACTTGTAAGTAAAATCCCTTCCTTTGCAGGATCATTTCCAAGTTCACGTTTTGCATAGATGGAATTTAGAAAATGATGTGACTTTAAACGAAATGGACCTTCTGGAGTATTACGAGGCGTCTTAAGGATAACGGCTTGCTTTTGTTTGACCAACTTCGGAACTGGTTTTGCAAAAGCAATCACAGTTGGCTGACTATATTCCTCCGTCTGCAATCCAATCTCACCTTGCCCAGCAGACACATTGAATCGAATATAGGCATCCCTCAACCCGTTAGCTTCAAGAATGCGGTCAATTATGTCTAATATCTCATCTCGTTTGTATTCAAATAAGATATTTAACTCTTTTAATCCCACCCTCAAACGCATAAGATGGTCATCGATTAAAAAAGGATGACCATCATAGACTCTAAAGGTTTCAAACACACCAAGACCATAGAGATATCCATGGTCAAATGGTGATATTTGCGCTTCTTCTTGTTTTACAATTTTCCCATTTATATAGATGAACATGAAGGTTGCTCAGTCCTCTTGTATTTAGTGATAAAATTTTGAAGCATTTCTTTACCGAAAGAGGTCATGATTGATTCTGGATGGAACTGTACCCCTTCAATCGGTAATGTTTTATGGCGAATGGCCATAATTTCCTGCTCGTCCGTCCAAGCTGTGATTTCAAGACATTCTGGTAGCGTTTCTCTCTTCACTATAAGAGAATGGTATCTAGTAGCTGTTAACGGATTTTCTAAGCCAGCAAAAATAGTTTCATTGTTATGATGGATTTGTGATGTTTTCCCGTGCATTAAGCGTTCTGCACGAACAACCTCTCCCCCGAACACTTGACCAATCGACTGATGCCCTAAGCAAACACCAAAGATTGGAATCTTCCCAGCGAAATATTCAATGGCTTCAAGACTAATCCCCGCTTCATTTGGACTACATGGCCCTGGAGATATCATTAGAAACTCAGGATTAAGCTCCTCTATCTCTTTGATTGATATTTCATCATTTCGTTTAACCACTAATTCTTGTCCTAATTCACCCAAATACTGCACTAAATTAAAAGTAAAAGAATCATAGTTATCAATCATTAATATCATTCTGCTCACCTCAACCTCATTTTTTGTCTAGACTTCTACTCAGCTTCGCTTAATTCCTTTGCTTTCCACAATGCTTTTGCTTTCTTTAATGATTCCTTGTATTCATGCTTTGGATTAGAATCAATTACGATCCCCGCCCCAGCTTGAACATGGGCGATTCCATTTTGTGCAATCATTGTGCGAATGGTTATATTCATTTCCATTTCTCCTGAGAAACCAAACCACCCTATAGAACCAGTATATACCCCCCTTCGTACTGGCTCAAGCTCTTCAATAATTTCCATCGTTCTTACCTTAGGAGCTCCCGTAATTGTTCCTCCAGGAAAAGTTGCACGCAACAGATCATAAGCATCCTTTTCCTCTGATAGCAAACCTCGCACATTTGAGACAATATGCATTACATGTGAGTACTTTTCAATCACCATAAATTCATTCACTTCTACAGTGCCAAAGGAACATACTCGACCTAAGTCATTTCTTTCAAGATCTACAAGCATGACATGCTCCGCTCGTTCCTTTTCATTAGTAATTAATTCATTGGCTAACGCAAGATCTTCCTCTTCATTCGCTCCTCTTGAACGCGTGCCCGCAATCGGTCTTGTGCTTACTTCAGCACCCTTCTTCTTAACAAGTAGCTCAGGTGACCCACTTATTAACTGAAACTCTGGCACTTGCACATATGCCATATATGGAGAAGGATTAATCTCTCTTAACTTTTCATAGATTTTAAGCGGATGAGTATTTAATCGCTGAGACTGCCTTACTGACAAATTGACTTGAAAAATATCACCATCAGCTATATAGTCTTTAATCTTCTCTACCGCATGATGGAAATCCTCCTCCTTAAATGATACATGTTGGAAGCTTTGTTCTTCATGATTTATTCTAGGATAAGTCGACTCGTCAAGATCACTCGTCCACAATTGCTCTAATTCGTCTAATCTCCGCTCAGCAGCTGATTTGTCCTCTTGATAATGAGTAATCACCCAAAGTGCTTCTTCCTCGTGGTCAAAAACAACGACATCATTATAAATCATAAAATAAAGATCTGGAGTATCTAAGTCATCTTCCGATTGTTCTGGCAATGATTCTATATATCGAGCATAATCATAACTTACAAAGCCAATCGCTCCACCTTGAAAGTCTGGATATAACGGATTTTGAATCGTCTTATAAGTCGACATCCACTTTTTCATATTTTCCAGAGGATCACCATGAAGAATTTCCTGACAATTATCGCTCATTGTTGTAATCGTTAATTCATAATTCTTCCCTTTTAACACAGCAAAAGGAGAAAAACCGATGATACTATATTTTCCACCGCGTCCACTTTCGAGTAGAACATGATACTCTTCATTTTTAGACAGCTGCTTATATTGTTTAAACCAGCTTCTGTTCTGATAATTTATTTTCTTCGCTAGAGGTGTCCTTCGTTGTTGCACAGCTCCCACTCTCCTTGTACTCTCTTAACGCTATTGTACACGATTCTTGTGTTGTGTTCATCATTTTGAGAAGGGGCTAAAAAAATAAAAAAGGCTCTCCTAAGCTAGATGTAGTTACACACACTAACTTATCGGAAAGCCCTCATATTTATTATTGGTGATTACTCTTCAAATTGGTAAAGAGGTGTACTTAAGTATCTCTCACCATTACTTGGAATAACAGCTACTACTTTCTTGCCTTTTCCAAGTTCTTTTGCTACTTTTAATGCAGCAAAAATTGCAGCACCTGATGAAATTCCACCAAGGAGACCTTCTTCACGAGCAGCTCTACGCGCATACTCGAATGCTTCTTCGTTCTTCACTGTGATGATTTCATCATATACATCTGTATCAAGAATAGCTGGTACAAAACCTGCACCAATTCCTTGGATTTTGTGAGGACCTGGCTTACCACCTGAAAGGACAGGTGAGTCTGCTGGTTCAACAGCTACAATCTTAACTCCTGGGAAGTTTTCTTTTAATACTTGCCCAACACCTGTTATTGTTCCTCCAGTTCCAATACCTGAAATAAACGCGTCTACACCATCGCTCATTTGCTCAACGATTTCTTTACCAGTTGTGTTACGGTGAATTTCTGGATTGGCTTCGTTCTTGAATTGCTGTGGCATGAAGTAACCGTGCTCCTTCGCAAGCTCTTCCGCCTTACGAATCGCTCCACCCATTCCTTCTGGTCCTGGTGTAAGAACAAGCTCAGCACCATATGCACGTAATAGATTACGTCTTTCTAAACTCATTGTTTCTGGCATAACAAGAACTGCTTTGATCCCTTTAGCAGCCGCAACCATCGCTAATCCAATCCCAGTGTTACCACTAGTTGGTTCAACAATTGTGTCACCTGCTTTTAGTTCACCGCTTTTTTCTGCTGCTTCAATCATCGCTAGAGCAATACGGTCCTTAACACTACTCCCAGGGTTCATAAATTCTAATTTCAAGTAAACATCTGCACTGTTTTCGTCTACAAGTCTATTTAATTTTACAATCGGAGTTTGACCTACTAACTCATGAATCGAATTTGCTACACGTACCATATCAATACACCTCTTAATCCCTAGTATTTTTATTGGTTTTGTATACAATTTACCAATTGTTATCGAAATTGTCAATCATTTAGACTTATTTTTTCAAATAAATTTGTGACAATTTATTCTTTTCCATAGAACCAAGAAACACCTGCTTCTTCCCAGAATGACTGGGTTGAAAGAGCCCCTTGAACTTGATCAATCGCAATTTGTCTTCTTATTTGATCCTTGACTTCATCGAATCCATAAGTAACCCCTTGGATTACTTCTTTCAGATTGATGATTGCATATCCTTCTTCAACCTTTATAGGCTCACTCCATTTGTCTACATCTAATTCACTTGCAATCTCAATATATTGTTCAGGAACATAGCCACTTTCTTCGGATACAAATCCTAATTCTCCACCCTGATTTGCAGAAAATACATCTAATGATCTCTCCATAGCTAGAGCAGAGAAGCTAGAGCCATTCTCAAGCTCTTTTATCACCTGATTTGCTTCCTCTTGGTCTTTTACAACGATATGAGAAAGATGGTATGTTGTTGGTATATCATATAAATCTTTGTTTTTTTCAAAGAATTGCTGTAACTCTTCATCAGAGATGACAGCATCCTTTGTTACTAGTTCTTCGAGCAAAAGGCTCATTTCGATTTGTTCTCTCCACTGTTCATCATTAATTTCCTCATGATCAAGTGGGTTATACATTGATTTGATCATTGTTACTTCTCGGTCGATTGCTTCTTTAGAAATTTGGATATCATATTTATCTGCCATTTGTTTGATGACTTTTTCATTAATCATATCCTCTAATGTTTGTTTTCCATAACGATTTTCTAATTCAATTAACCATTGCTGTCTTGTAATGACAGTATCCCCAATTTTCCCTACAGATTCCTCAGTAACACTATCTAAAACTGCATTTGTTGCAACCTGTTTGACACTACCTTGGCTGTTTGTCAGAAAGTAAGCGACAGTTAGACAGTTAAGCAAAACTAAAAAACCAATTATTCCCCATTGTGTTTTCGAATTCATGTAGCCCTCCCCCAGCATTAACTACTTTGTCTGTTCTTTCAATTCAATAAGCTGTTCTTTCGTAAAATGATAATTCTCGTTGCAGAAATGACACTGAGCATCAGCTTTTCCATCCTCTTCAATCATTTCTTGAAGTTCTTGATTACCTAAACTAATAAGGGCATTCTCGATACGTTCTCTTGAACATGGACATTTAAATTCTACATCCATACGGTCAATGATTTTTACATTGTCTTTCCCAAGAATCTCATATAGGATTTCCTCTGGGGTTAACCCTTTCTCAATGAGTTTTGAGATAGCTGGGATTGTCTTTAATTTATTCTCGATTTCTGTGATGGTTTCCTCTTTTGTACCTGGTAGTAATTGAATTAAGAAACCTCCTGCAGCCAGGATTGACTCATCTGGATTTACAAGTACACCCACTCCAACCGATGAAGGAACCTGTTCTGAGGATACTAAATAATAGGTGAAATCATCCCCAAGTTCACCTGAGACGATAGGAACCTGTCCTGAGAATTGTTCTCTCATCCCTAAATCCTTAACGACTGTTAATGTTCCTTCTGTACCAACCGCTCTTCTCACATCTAATTTGCCATGGGCATTTAATTCAAAATTGACTTGTGGATTCGTCACATATCCTCTGACTTCTCCTTTTGCATTAGCATCAACGAGGATGACACCAATTGGTCCACCACCTTCGACCTTGATGGTTATTTTATCCTCCCCTTTTAACGTAGCACCTAACATGACCCCAGCTGTCATTGATCTTCCAAGTGCAGCAGATGCTGTTGCCCAGGTTTGATGTCTTCTTTGTGCTTCTGCAACCGTTTCTGTTGTTCGCAGAGCATATGCTCTAACTTGTCCATCAAAGGCAAGTGCTTTTATTAAATAATCACTCATATCTAAAACTCCTTTTCATTTACGTGTCATCATCAAAATTGATTTCTACCCTCTAACCCGATGATCAATATTTCTTTCATAGATAAGCTGTAATCCTTTTAATGTAAGGAAAGGATCGATAATATCAATTACATTTGATTCTTTTGAAATCAGTGAAGCTAATCCTCCCGTAGCAATTACTTTAGGCTCAATTGTAGCTTGCGATTTAATACGATTAACAATTCCTTCAACTTGACCTACATACCCGTATAATATCCCAGACTGCATAGCACTAACCGTATTTTTGCCAATCACATCATCCGGTCTGGCAATTTCTATCCTTGGCAGTTTCGAAGCACGTGAATATAGCGCTTCTGTTGAGATGCCGATACCAGGGGCAATCGCACCTCCCATGTACTGACCTTGCTCATTAATATAGCAATAGGTTGTTGCAGTTCCAAAATCAACAATAATAAGAGGACTTCCATACAAATGAATACCTGCTACCGCATTGACAATTCTGTCAGCTCCGACCTCTTTCGGATTATCATATTTAATATTTAAACCGGTTTTGATGCCAGGTCCAACAACCATCGGTTTGATTTTGAAATATTTCTCACACATTCTTTCCAGAGAGAACATAATTGGCGGTACCACAGATGAAATAATTATCCCCTTGAAATCGTTAAAGGATAATTTAACATGATCTAATAATGATTTAACAATCATTCCATATTCATCTTCTGTTTTATTGCGACTAGTTTCAATTCTCCAATGATACTTAAGTGTGTCTTGTTCATAAACACCTAGAACGGTATTTGTATTTCCCACATCTAAAACAAAAATCATATATAATCACCACTTTGAGTTCTAATTTTTGAATTTATCATATCATAACAGGCCCTTAATGACATAAAAAAGCGATTTGACCACTTAGGCCAAATCGCTGGAAATGGTTATTTATTATTGTCTTCAGTTCCTGGATTTTCATCCTTCTTCGTATTGATGTTTACTTTCACATCATCCGACGTCTTCCCTGAAGTTTCCGTTGAATTTGAACTTACAGGACGCTCTGGCAATGTCCCTTTATCAACAAGATTCTTGATTTGCTCCGCATCCAATGTTTCAACTTCTAGTAATGTTTGCGCAATTAGTTCTAACTTTTCGCGGTTCTCAGTTAGAATTTGACGGGCTCTTTCATAGCTTTCTTTAATAAAGCGTTGAATCTCCATGTCAATCTCATGCGCAATGGCATCACTATAATTTTGCTCATTATGAAGGTCTCTGCCAAGGAATACCTGGCCACCTTGTGCCTGACCAAATTGGAGTGGTCCGAGCTTTTCACTCATTCCATATTCAGTTACCATCTTACGAGCAATACCTGTTGCACGTTGGAAGTCATTATGTGCACCGGTACTTACTTCACCAAAAATAAGTTCCTCTGCCACACGACCACCAAGTAATCCTGTAATCTTATCAAGTAATTCAGGCTTTGTCATGAAGTAGCGATCTTCCTTCGGTAACATCACCGCGTATCCACCAGCTTGACCACGAGGGACGATTGTCACCTTATGTACCATGTCAGCCTCATCTAACACCACACCGATAATAACATGCCCTGCTTCATGATATGCAACAATATTTCGCTCTTTCTTTGAAATAACCCTTGTTTTCTTTGCAGGACCTGCAATTACTCGGTCTGTTGCTTCATCGATATCTTCCATTTCGATCGTTTTCTTATTTTGACGTGCTGCAACTAGTGCAGCTTCATTTAATAAGTTTTCAAGATCTGCACCAGAGAATCCTGGTGTTCTCATCGCAATCGCTCTTAAATTAACAGATTCATCTAATGGCTTATTATTTAAATGAACCTTTAACACAGCTTCTCTTCCATTTACATCTGGTCGATCTACTGTAATTTGACGGTCAAAACGTCCTGGACGTAATAGCGCTGGGTCAAGAATGTCAGGTCTGTTTGTAGCAGCAATGATGATGATCCCTTCATTTGCTCCAAAACCATCCATCTCAACAAGTAATTGGTTAAGTGTTTGCTCACGCTCATCGTGTCCACCACCAAGACCTGCTCCACGCTGACGACCTACTGCATCAATCTCGTCAATGAAGATAATACATGGTGCATTCTTTTTTGCATTTTCAAAGAGATCACGCACACGAGATGCTCCGACCCCAACAAACATTTCAACAAAGTCAGAACCACTGATTGAGAAGAATGGTACTCCCGCTTCCCCAGCAACTGCACGTGCAAGTAATGTTTTACCTGTACCTGGAGGTCCATTTAATAGAACACCCTTTGGTATACGAGCACCTAACTCTGCAAACTTTCTTGGGTCTTTAAGGAACTCAACAACCTCAACAAGCTCTTGCTTTTCCTCATCGGCCCCAGCAACATCTTTAAATTTAACCTTTTTCTTTTCTTCACTGTAAAGCTTTGCTTTACTTTTACCAAAGTTCATGACACGGCTTCCGCCACCTTGAGCTTGGTTTAATAGGAAGAAGAATAGAATAAAGATAATAACGAATGGAATGATGGATGTGAAGAATGTTACCCATCCACTAGTTTCTTTCGCTTGAAGAATACCGACATCGACTCCACCAGTAGCAGCTGCCGCATCAATTCGATCCATCACATTATCACTATTTACAACGAATGTTTGGAAAAACTCATCATCAGCAGCACCTTTAAGCTGCCCTCTCACTACATAGACCCCACGTTCAGGCTGTAGAGTGAAACTCTTTACCTCACCCTTTTCAAGGTTTGAAATAAATTGATTATACTTCAATTCCGTTGTAGGTGTGTTATTTCCTTGGAAAAAGCTTACTACACCAATAATCACTAAAAAGATTAGTAAATAAAATATTGTATTACGGAAAATCCGATTCATCCCTTACCTCCTCCCACGATGAACAAACTATATTAAATAGTATCATAGAAAATTAAGTCAAATCAAACAATATACTGTGGTTTTCACCGTATTATGAAAAAATTCAACTTTCGACAATTACTTACTATATACCTCAGGTTTAAGGATTCCTATGTATGGTAGGTTTCGATATTTCTCAGCATAATCAAGACCATAACCAACAACAAATTCATCAGGAACGATGAATCCAACATAGTCAGCCTCAATTGGTGCTTTTCTACCTGTTGGCTTATCTAATAATGTAACAATTTTAATTGATTTCGCTTTTCGATATCTAAATAGCTCAACAATATAGCTTAATGTTAGTCCGCTATCAATAATATCTTCAATGATTAAGATGTCTCTTCCTTCAACTGACGTATCCAAATCCTTAAGAATTTTGACTTCACCTGATGAAACCATCGCATTTCCATAGCTTGAAACATCCATGAAATCCATTTCTAAATAAGTATCGATACGTTTTAATAAATCGCCCATAAATGGCATTGCGCCCTTTAATATACCTATTGCTAATGGAAAACGGTCTTGATATTCTTCAGATAATGCTTTCCCTAATTCTGCTACTTTTTCTTGAAGTTCTTCTTCTGAATAGAGAATTTTTTCGATATCTTGCTTCATAATTATGATTGCCCCCTAGAATTCGTTGCTTTGTACTTTAAGATGATGTACTTATCTTTTGATAGGTCACTTGCTTCAAATGATGATTTCTTTAACAAAGGGATCCAGAGTATTCTTCCTTTTGAATCAGTAACAATAGGCCAAAGATCTCTTAGAGCTCGGTCTACTTTTTGGTCGATAAAAATATCTTTTACCTTTTTTGTTCCCTTCATGCCTTTTTGTGTCATTTTGTCTCCAGTTTTTCTTGTACGCACATATAAAGGAAGTTCTATTCTTTCTGGATCGATAATAAATACATCATTACCATTTAATCCTTTAGGGTATACTTCTCTTCTTTGTGTAACCAATTCATATCCATTTGAACATTGAATCGTGGATTCCTCTCCAAGAATAAATGAATATGGCTCGGCCTTTTTTTCAAGAAAGCGAAAATGACAATCATCATAAGAACGGACAATTCGTAATCCTAATGGAAAGTGTTGCTCACCTGAAGGATGCTCTTTCACTAAAAAGGATAATAAATTATCAATATGTATTGAGTTGAGATCTGGAGAAGTGTCTTTATAAAGATAGTTTAATATTAGTTGAATCGCTCTTCTTTGTAAAGGTTTAGGCACTTCTTTGAACTTACTAACTGAAATGGTTATGTGGTCTTGGTCATTCCTTTTTATAACTGTATTCATTTTTTGCAAAGTTAATTCCTGTAATAATTCCTCATCTTCAAGAAGTTGCTCGCTAAATTGTTGAAAACGAAGGTGAACCTGTGGATTCTCCTGCTTTAAGAATGGAAGGACATGATGCCTAAAACGATTCCTTGTATACTTATCCTGATCATTACTTGGGTCGTGCCTGGGAGTTAAATGATGATATACACAGTACTCACTAATATCCTCTTTAGTCAAGCTTAGAAATGGTCGAAGAATATAGCCTGTTGCAAATTTCCTTTTCACTCTTATCCCAGCATTACTTGTAGTGGTTCCTCCTCTAGCTAATCTCATTAACATGGTTTCAACCTGATCATCCCCATGATGCCCTAGCGCAAGATAGTCTCCTTTATGCTTTTCCATCATCTCTTCGAAGAATTTATACCGACAGTCTCTGGCTGCAACCTGTGCGCTTTTGCCATATTTTTGTTGATGTGCACTTACATTGATGCTAGTTGATTCAATAGGAATCCCCCTAGTATGACAGAACTCTTCAACAAAGAGCCGATCATTTTCTGACTCAATCCCTCTAAACATATGATCAACATGGATAGCAATTATGCGACTGCTGTTCTTGCTGTAATTCTTCCATAGATAATGAAGCAACGCCAATGAATCAGGCCCACCAGAGACTCCCACTAGGATGATTGAGCGATCCAGCGATAACTTCTGTTTCTTAATAAATTCGTCAACTTGCCCGAGCTTCATATCATCAATCCTTTAACCTTTAACTATTCTAAAGGCTTTATCAAATCATCTTTCCTACTTATCCTACCACCACTCATGAATGTTCTGCAAAGAAGATATGACTTTTCATTCATTTGGTTGCTAGAGCAGCTGACCATATATATAGAGGATATATCCAAGAAAGACTAGCATGACAATCAAACAGGTTTCTACAAACCCTTGTTTTTTTGAAGGTGGACGATGTTTCCGTATCGTTGATCGTGACCCGTTTTTCACCGGCTGTTGCTTAATAACTTTTTTCTTATCTTTATTATGGATATTAGTACGACTAAGTGACTGAACTAAATCTCTTCTCATTTCATTAGCTTGTTGGTATTTGCCATCAATGGCGTTTAATAAAACTGTTTCAAATTTCTTTAGTTCTTGTTTGGAGTCAATTTTTTGTTTTAATTGTTCTCGACCTTCCTGACTACTGGACCTTGGAAATCGTTTTGGATAGACTGCGTTCATAATAATCATTGCTACCGCAAATAGATCATAGGACGGCTCTGCTTTTCGTGATCCGACTCCCCAATATCCACGATCATAGAACTCAGTAAATTCCTTTATCGCTCTCCCTTGAACCGTTGTCCCTCCCACATCTATACATCTAATTCTAGGAGGATGACCCGATACAATTAAATTGTCTGGCTTAAGGTCTCCAAACACCCATCCATTCTGATGTAGTCGCTCTAAATCAGTTAATAGTTGCAAGCACAAAATCCCTGTCCATTCTATTCCCCGCTTTTCAATAAATGTTAAAAAGGTGTCTCCTTTTATATATTCCATCACATAAAATGGAACGGTTTGACGTATATCCGCTCGGTACCAATCATCGACATCTAGCAAAGAAGGTCCTAGGGCAGAGCCCTGGACCTTAGAAAAGTGTTTTAACACATTCACTTCTGAAGTAATCGACATACTATTTTCACTGATTTTCAATGCTACAGATCCCTCAGATGATTCAGCTAAATAAACGACACCGTTGGCTCCATACCCTAATGGCTTCACGATTCTATATGATTTTTTATGCCATTTCCCTGTAATGATTGTACCTGATCTAACATTACATACCTGACTCTTCGTAGTATTGTTCATCACGAGAAATCAAACTCCTTAACGAACGTTTTTTCTTGAAGGAAGTGAGTGCTTCTCGAATCGCTGGCCCTGTTGGTGTAATCCCTCCTGTAGTCAGCTTCGGGAAAATACTCGACACCGCATGAAGGTTTGGTGTCCAATCCAGCACTTTTTCGACATCTTTCCTTTTCCCAGGAAATATAAAGACAGAAAATTGATTATCACCCATTCGAGCATTGAGACTTAAGGATAAATCAAGTAATGCTTCTTTAACTGTCGGTAATTTATGTTTCATACTAGCACTTGTATCTACTAATACAAGAACCTCTAATTCGACAGTTTCTCCTAATTCATCGACAACCTCCATGACCTCCCCACGTTTTTCAGGTGGAAGATCCTCCATCGATGCTTTCGAACCTAATATTTGTTGTAGTTCTTTGTTTACTACACCTTGCAGAGTTTGTGTCATCGCTTTTTTTGTGACCATTTGAACCGTGTGGGATAGCTGTGAAGAATAAACTACCTGACTAACCCCACCACTCGCAAGTGCAATGCCTTCTATTTCTTGAAGTCCTTTTTCATCTATCGTATCTTCTTCTAGAACACCTATTACATTTACTGTTACTCCTTGCTCTTTTGCAAGAGCTGCCATTGCTAGTGGATCTTCCCCTTGATTTGAACAACCATCTGTAATTAATAAGATTTGCTTCAGTGAACCTTTTTGCACCGTTTATCCCCTCCTGGTGATTTTGTATTATCATCATTGACGGGAAAGGATAAATTTAAACCTCTCATTCTATTCTTTTTCTAGCAAAATATCATTGAGCCTTTTTCTGTGATGGATAGACTGGAATGGCTGCCCATTTAGGAATGTTTCTTTTTATTTTTGTTACAACAATAGTCATGTCATCCTCTATACTACCTGAGCGTGTACGGATCACTTCTTCCATAATTAAATCAGCAATTTCCTGTGGATCAGTTGTTTCTAGCTCTTTAATTTTACGCTTCATCCATAAATCATAATTTTCAACATGCTTTGGTCCTTCAAAGATGCCATCACTCATCATAATTAGGATGTCACCAGCCTTTAGTTGCTCACTTACAACATCTACCTCGAAGTCTTCTATAATTCCCATTGGTAGATTACTTGCTTGTACTCGATTAATACGTTCCCCTCTCTTGATATAGCTTGGTGTTGAACCAATTTTTAAGAATTTTGCACTAGCATCCTGTAAATCTATGACAGCTAAGTCTAGTGTTGAGAAAATTTCATCTGTTGTACGTAACGATAGAATAGAATTCACCGATTTAATGGCTACTTTTTCCTCAATTCCGGTCTGGAGGATTTTTTGTAAAAGCTTCAACGTCTCATTGCTTTCATGATGTGCACGAACACCATTACCCATTCCATCGCTAATAGCAACAGCATACTTTCCAACACCCAGTTCAATCGTCGAGAAGCTGTCTCCAGAAACAAGTCCTCCTCCTTTTGCAGCATGAGCTACACCTGTATCAATGACAAACGCTTTCGTTGATCCAAATGATACGTGGCAATATCCATTAGGGTAAGAGGCACAATCCTCCTGCTTAACTACAATTGTTTCGTTCAGGATATTCGATAGCATTGGAGCTACTAGTTTTTCACATTCACCGCTTCCATTGCAGTATGGAATACTCATCTCTATATCAATATTGCCTTGTTCTAAACTATAGATTTCAACATGTCCAATCTCTATTCCGAATGAGTGCAAAGCCTCAAGTATTTGCTCTTCCTGCATGTGATGGTTTTCTCGTTCACGCTGAATTTCTTTTGCGAAATTCTCCATCACTTGAGAGACACCTAGTAATTGATCTGCCACTAGCTTTCTACTTTCCTGTACCTGCCTTTTTAATTTCTGATTGGCTTGAAAATGAGTGAGCTCTTGATCAATTGCTTCAATAACCTTCTTTGATTTCACACAATGCTTGTCCCATTCCCTAGTAAGAGTGTAATTGTATTGTAAAGAATCACTATCTAATTCATGCATAATATCTTTCATATGATCATATGTTGTATTAAAGTTCTTTGCCCAGCACACTTCCTTCTTGAAGCAGGTTTGGCAGGTTTTCTCAGTCACATTACTGAGGAAATAATCAATTTCACGGTCCTCATCCTCTGTTTGTGGCGGTGTGCCAAATTGGGAAAAGCTATTTGACAGCGCTTGAAATACAGATGAAAACTGCTCAACACGGTTTGCAGTTACATCTCTAATCTTTCTTAAGTATTGCTGCTGTTCAGCGGAATATTCAGCTGTTCCTGGAATCATTTTTGCTAGCTTTGATGTTAAAGCTGCAGGTGTAATTAAAAACAACCCAATGGCTAGTAATGATTCATACATCGTTGATAAAATTTGTGTCGATCCCTCACCGTACAAGCCCAATAATAATGAACTTATTAATAGACCCATTGACACGCCTATTTTCTTACCTTCCTTAAGTAATCCACCTAGTAAACCGGAGAAAGCAAGCAGACTCATTTGAGAAAGGCTTGTCACATTAGCAAGACTTAATATTAATCCCGTCACCACACCTACTGTCGAACCCATCGTCGCACCCGCAACAAATGCAAATAATAACACTAGATATCTAGACATAATATTTTCTAATGCTAAATCATACATTGACCAACCAATGGTTCCGGTTAATACGGAGGCAGTTAATATAATCATACATATAACTTCTTCTGTTTTTAATGAATGTCTTGGTTTTTTTAAAGTTAATAGAGGAATACTCTGTAGAAAGATTAATGTCAAAATAAAACTTAACCCCGATTCTACTCCAGCCATCATTCCATCATAAAAAGTAAGGTCACCTGTTGTAACAAAAGTAATTGCTAGTTTAGTAACTAATGCTGAACCTAATACCATGGTTGGTAACCATTTGAGTGGATCAGCCTTTAGCCTTTTGATTAGCTGCTGCGAAATCACAAATAAGACAATGCTGATAAATGTGTATATTGTAATATTCACAGATACAGTCATGGCACCTGCTAATACCGATAGAAAGGCAAATCCAATTCTATCTTTTTTCATTAAATACACAGTAGCAAAAAATGGTAGTGCAAAAGGAGTAATGTTCGCTAGAATAATTGCTCGTCCAAGCAAAAAGCCTACTAAGATTAGTAAGAGTCCTTTATGCATTAATACATTTTCTATTTTAACCTGAAGTCGTCGCGTCCATTGAGATAAGTTACTTTGAGTCTCCCCTATGTCAACCTCTGATATTGGATCAATCAGATTCCTCTCTAGTCTTTCCATCGTAAACACTCCCCGTTTTAGATAGTTGATTGTAATTATACAGACAATTGTTTCAATAATTTGTCAAAACAACAGAACAACTCTTAGAAATCATTCGACTGTATTACAAGAAATCTTACAAAATCAAAGAGACTTAGTTGATTTTTTAAGTTTTTCATGCCAAATCTATTCAAAAAAAGTAGAATCATGAAAAAAAGATGTAGAAATTTACGACTAGATACAAAAAGAGGTATTTCCTATTGTTTTTTCTACAATAAGAAATACCTCTTTTTTTGAGATGACCCGTACGGGATTCGAACCCGTGTTACCGCCGTGAAAGGGCGGTGTCTTAACCGCTTGACCAACGGGCCAGACTATGTGATTAATGAATTTGGTAGCGGCGGAGGGAGTCGAACCCACGACCTCACGGGTATGAACCGTACGCTCTAGCCAGCTGAGCTACACCGCCAAATTGATTAATGAAGAGAAATCACAAAAACTATCATACAATCAGATAAATTATCCGTCAATACATTCTTTTAATCACAGAATTATTAAATTATATCAACTATAAAAAAAGCACCCAAACGGAGTGCTTTGTATCATTTATTAAGGCTGTTTTCGTATATATTGTTGCTTTTGATACCGCAGCCTGAATACACTCCGCGTCCTGTGGGTAACCGGTGAGCCTCCTCGTCGCTTGTGCTCCTGCGGGGTCTCACTTTGGCTACTAGTCCCACGGGAGTCTCCGTGTATTCAGTCTGCTAGAAATCTATTCTCAACTAATTCACATCAAAAAACAACAAACTTTGAGAAAACAGCCTTTATTAAAAATGTAATAGCAGCAAGTTAACCTCTTCTGGCTCCTCGTCCACCTCGTTTTGATTCGGTATGACGCTTAAGGGAAGATAATCGTTCTTCACTATCCTTCAGGAAACGATTCATCTTTTGTTCAAAGTTTTCCTTTGGTCGTTGATCTTGATGATTTCTGTTATTGTTTCGAGGATTATTGTTTCTTTGCGGACGTTGTTGTTGTTGTGTTTCTTTTGCCTTTTTAATAGACAGACCAATTTTGCCATCCTTTTCAACATTTATAACCTTCACTTCAACTTGATCTCCAACTTTTAGGTGCTCATTAATGTCCTTCACGTAATTATCAGCAACCTCACTAATATGGACAAGCCCTGTTGAACCTTCTGGCAATTCTACAAACGCTCCGAAATTAGTAATACCTGTTACTTTACCCTGTAACTTGCTGCCTACTTCAATTGACATAAAAAAAATGCTCCTCCTTAAGATATAAAAAAATCACTTTATTACATTATACATAAACGCAAAAACGAGTGTCAATAAGACGAAGAACTGCCTGAAATCTTAAAAATGATTTCTCCTTCTTCAGAAAGAAAGTAATCTCTTCTCGCAATTTTTGCAATATAATCATCATCATCTAGCTTGACAATTTCCTCTTCTAATAAGACTTGCTGTTTCTTCAGTTCTGTAGCTTCTTGCTCTAGCTCAATTCTCGTTTGTGCTTGTTCTTGTATCTTGTTATATTGAGATATTAACGTTGAAACAAATCCATACGTGATCAGCAAGCCAAGGACGGTAAAAGCGATGAGGCGACGATATAAGCCACGGCGTTTTCTAGCAATTGCTTCTTCCTGTTTGTTATGTGCATTTATGTATGTTGATTGTAGTTGTGCGAGATTCCCTTTTTTAGCTGCACTCATCAAGCGATTGCCTCCTTAAGACTTTTTTATCTTCTTCCATAATTTATATATGATATGTTTGATATTCTGTGCATGTTGAAAAAATCCTGCTAATTTATAAAAATATTTTTCACAGAATCTTTTTATTTTCTTTGGTACAAAATTCCAGATTAGAAGCCCGATCCATTTTACTGGAGTAAAGACTATTTTCAATAGAACTAGTACTATTTTCAAGATCATGTTCAAAAGGATTAGCACAAAGTTATAGATCCCAAGTAGCAGAACAAGAATCGCTTGAAAAATAGCCATAATCGGTCTAATAATGAATAAATGAAACGCCTTCGCTAGGAATCTGTATGTTCCAATGATAAATTGAATAAATACTTCTAGTCCTTTATTATACCACTCTTTTAAGATACTTTGATATGCCGCATAGCCACAAAGTAGGGCAATGAACACATAAAATCGCAGCTCTCCCTCATTAACTAATAATAACGTATAAAAAATGATAAGTCCTTGGAATAGCCAAAATAATAGGTCGTTTATAAAGACTACCCAATGGGCACGTGTTGGCCGCTTTAAAAAGCGGCCATACGTGTCAAGCGCAGCACCTAACCAGCTACCCATACCTATCATTGCCATCATCGTATAGAACTGGGTAGTTAAACTCATTTAAACAACTTGCTAAAGAATCCTTTAGCCTTCTCCCCGTGCTGTTCATCTAGATAGCTAATGTCATAGACTTTTCCTTTAATGGATACGATTCCTTTTTCCACATCTAGGTTCTTCATTTGTAGATTCTGTCCTCGAATCGCTAAAAAACCCATCACCGTTTCAAGTAGAAACTCTTCATTATCAAAGCTTTCTACTTGTTTCACACCCGTAATATCTAAGACTCTTCTACTTCTCATGACAACATCATGTTCTTGTACAGTCCCTTTATTTGTAGGTCCTGTTTCATAGTACTGACTCATATACATCCCCCACATATCTTTTATGAGTAGCAATGGAAGGCATCCTCATTCCTTTTAGGACACCCTTTCACTCAGGTTTAGTATATATCTATGTGGGTGATGAATTTTTTAGAACAAGCCTTTACTCTTCGACTTTTTCTTCTTTAAGGATGGTAAACATGTTTTGTGCGTCTTCTTTTTTTGTTGATTCCTTTAACTCATTGATTTTGGCGAACACGATTTTTTGACCAAATCGAATCGATAATTCATCTCCGACTTTTACAGTTGAGCTTGCTTTAGCAGCTAATCCATTAATGGCGATTCTTCCTTGATCAGCAACCTCTTTTGCAAGTGTACGTCGTTTTATTAATCGTGAAACCTTTAGAAATTTATCTAATCTCATATTGATCACTTCCATTTCCTACAACATTATATTTTTTCACAGACCCTTTTTCTTCGCTTCTTCCCAAATGGCATCGAGCTCCTCAAGACTCAGTTGTTCCATTTCTTTACCCATGTTACGTACTTCATTCTCAATATGAGAGAATCTTCGATAGAATTTTGCATTCGTCATATTGATTGCTTCTTCTGGGTCGATTTTATAGAATCTAGCAACATTCACTAATGCAAATAAGATATCTCCTAATTCTGAGATCATTTGTTTCGTTGAATCCTGCTTTTCATCTGCAATCTCCGTGAATTCTTGAATCTCCTCTTTTACTTTCGCCCACATCGGTTCGATTTCCTGCCAATCAAACCCTACTTTTCCAGCTTTATGCTGATACTTGTATGCTTTCATTAAACCAGTATAGCTTTTCGGGACATCATCAAGGATGGATTCTTCCTTGGTTTCTCCTTTTTCTGAACGTTTGATTTCGTCCCAATTTCTCACTACTTCTTCAGCACTATCTGCTTGCGCATCACCAAATACATGGGGATGTCTGCGAATCATTTTTTCTGTAACGCCTTTAATAATATCCTTCATTGAGAAGTACCCTTCATCCTCTCCAATTTGAGCATGAAGTACCACCTGTAATAAGACATCACCAAGCTCTTCAACCATATGTAAATCATCTTCATTATCAATCGCTTCTAATAATTCATACGCTTCTTCTAAAAGATACTTCTTCAGTGATTGATGGGTTTGCTTTTGATCCCATGGACAACCACCAGGACCTCTTAATGCAGCAATGACTCGCTTGAATGTTCTAAAGTCATGGGATAACGCATGAGAATCTTTAACTGGCGGAACATAGATACTTGTTAAATTACTAAGCTCTACTCCTCTGTCTAGTTCATATAAAGGCACCTTTTGAATGACTTCTTCCCTGCTTCCAACTGCAGTGACAATAAAAACCTCATAATCATCTCGCAATTGTTCCATTAACGTTAATTTCACGTGGGAAGCAACCATCGCATCATAGACCTGACAAATAATAATATGTTGAGAAAGCTGTAATTCATCTTCTTCAAATGTAAGACCATCAAGAAATTGAAAGCCTTCAATCGGATCGATTTGAAGAGCTGCAAATAATGGGTCTAAGAAGCTTTGTCCACCCGCTACTTCGACCTGATAATGAGTGTCCTCTTTTGGTTCGAGGAGGAGCTGGACTGTTTTTTCAGCTACTAGTGGATGCCCAGGTACTGCATAAATGACATCCTTCGTTCTTGCTTCCTCTACTAACCGGTGGGCAATTTCCTCATAAACATCTTGAAATTGCTCATGTCCTTCATAGATTTCATCAAACGACTGATAGACAAGACCTTCCTTCTCTAACTCCGTAATGACTGGATGTTCTTTCGTTCGTAAATACAAATGCTCTGCTTTTGTAATTATTTTATAGAGTCCCACGGGCATTTGATTCAAATCCCCTGCACCTAGCCCAACAATTGTGATTGTATGCTTCATATATGCCTCCCTAGCTTATTTTTCTTCTAATATTCGTTAGCTTATCCCCCATAGGGACTAGCGATAATTCTTCATCTGTAAAGACTTGTCCTTTTATAATGCAAATGATATACACAACTCCTCCAAGCACAACTCCTGTTAACGAACTAAAAGTAGCCAATAAGCGTGAATCACCAGCAGGATCAATCATTAGCGATAGCACAAAATAATATCCTCTTATTGTTATGAACATAATGAAGGCTGATAAGACCATTTTGCTCAAGGAATGAGTTGATACAAAGACACCTTGAACCTTCTTTTTTAATATCAGCCATTGTACTAAAGCAATAAAGACAAAGGCGATAACAGTTGCAACAGCAGCTCCAATAAGCTGATAGGACGGAATAAGGAGCTGATTTAGCCACCATTTTAACCCGATCCCAGCTAAAACAACGAGTGCTGAGATTCCAGGATGCCCTAAGCCTTGTAAAATAGGGGCAAGAGTGAGAGCAAGTGACGTAAATAAAATTGAAAATGATAATAACCATAAGACCTGAGAGCCTGACTGATTCTGGAATAGCATAATGTTCGTCGGTTTTATAATGCATGCAAGACCGATTGTCGCTCCAATCCCCACCATTAAGCTCAAACGGAGAGACAAGCTAATTTTCGTATGTATAAATGGCAGATCTTCTCTCTTTTTTGCACTGGCGATTAACGGAACAAGCGCTAATGATAAGGAGGTAGCAACTACGGTCCCAAGTTGAATTAAAGGCTGGCCCCGATCATATACACCCTTCATTTCCTTTGCCGTTGTTTCCTCCAATCCACTTTGTAACAATAACGAATACAGTGAAAAGGAATCCATTAGTTGAATAAGAATGAGGATTAGTCCACTGATACAAATCGTAATTCCTTGTCCAAGGACAGCCTTTATGACCTCAACACTAGAGATTGTCGATCTTTGCTGTTTCTTTTGTGTTCCTTTTTTCTGCCTAAGTGCAAAATAAAGTAAGATGCCAATTGCTGCAATCGCACCCGTAATTGATCCAAATACCGCACCCGCTCCAGCGAAATAAATATCATAATCATGACTTATTAACAAATAAGACAGGATAAGAATTGTACAAACTCTGATTGTTTGCTCTGTTACCTGCGATAGGGCAGTTGGTGTCATTGTTTTTCTTCCTTGGAAATATCCACGCAAAATCGATGTGATAGGAAGCAATAGAAAAGAAAAGGACACCACTTTAATTAAAAGAACTAACTCCAGATCTCCCATAATTCCAGCAATCCAGTCAGCTCCTATATATAGAAAGCTAAATAACAAAATTCCAATAATAGATAGCATATAAAGAGATGTGTATAAAATTTTGTTCATCCCAGCATCATCCTGAAGTTCATCCTTCTCAGCAATTAGCTTGGAGATGACTACAGGAAATCCGTATGTAGATAACGCCAGAGCGATGCCACCTATTGGGTAGACTTGCTGATAAATATAAAAGCCGATGTCTCCTGCTATATTTTGATAGGGGATTCGATAAAACGCGCTAAGAACCTTCATGAAAAGTCCTGCTATCGTTAGGATAAATGCGCCTTCCCATACTCTTATTTTCACATGTTGAGTCATTTTATCCTCCATAGTCATCTCCTTTCACCCTTAGATTCAAAAAGTATTATACCATAATAAAAAGGTAGCATTACTGCTACCTAATGTTCATTAATATATTATTGCTCCATTTGACGTGCTAAGAATCCTGCTGCCGTTTCAACTGCTTTTTGTTCAACTTCACCAAGTGTCTTTTCCTTTGATAAAATCACGACAGCCCCAATTGGATCACCATTTGCAATGATTGGTCCAACCGTATACGAAGATATTGTTTCTTCCTGCCCATCAACGATTTCAATCTGACGCTCACTTGTTTCAAGTAATGAGCTTCGATCTTCCATCGACTTCTCAATCACATCACTAATATTTTTGCTTAAGTATTCTTTTTTAGATCCACCAGCCACTGCTATGAAGGCATCTCGGTCACAAATGAGAATCGTTTGACCCAAACTATCATATAATGCTTCCGCATATTCTTTTGCAAAGTCACTCAATTCACTGATTGGTGAGTATTTCTTTAGAATGACTTCACCATCTCTGTCTACAAATATCTCTAGTGGGTCACCTTCTCTAATACGCAAGGTTCTACGGATTTCCTTCGGGATGACTACTCGACCTAAATCATCAATTCGACGAACAATTCCAGTTGCTTTCATTCTTAAGTTGCCTCACTTTCATCTGATGATTAAAAATTTTGAGGTGATTTGTATAATTGACCTACATTTCAATAAATCACCATTTGCTGTGATAAGTTTAGTATCCTACACAAGCAAACTTATATTCATCATGAAAGCTTTTTTTTCTTTATAAGTGAAAAAACCCCAATTTAAGAATAGCCAAAAGGATAAATAATCATACCCATTAAAATTATTTTTTCATACTATCTTGTGCTTACATTTTCTTTTTTTACATTAGCAAGTCCTTTTATCATCTTTTGTGAAATATCTAACCATTTATCGACACTCACATTCTTCGTATGAAGCACAATCTTAAGGCGACTTCCTTCCATACCAAGACTGATCATTCGACCAAACTCATTACTTAACTGGAATAACTTCTGTCCATCAATTAGTTGGCTTGCTTGCTCAGAGATAAGAATCGTGATCTCTTGTTTATTCTGCTTAATCGACTCGACTTGTTCTCGCGCTGCATACACTTTCATTTCAGCAATCATAAATAGTAGTTCGACTTCTCTTGGATAATCACCAAAACGATCCACCATTTCTTCCTTCAATTCCTCTACATCTTCAATTGAACTAATTGTTCTAAAACGCTTATACATTTCAATTTTCTGATGACCGTCTGAAAGATAGGCATCTGGAATATACGCATCGATTTCTAAATCAATCTCAACATTGATTTTCTTTTCGACATTTCCATTTCCACGTTTCTCTTCGATTGCTTCCTTTAGCATTTGCGAGTAGAGATCAAATCCGACAGAATCTATAAAGCCATGCTGTTGTGCTCCAAGAATATTTCCTGCACCTCTTATTGACAAGTCACGCATCGCAATCTTAAAGCCTGAACCTAGCTCCGTAAATTCTTTAATTGCCTGTAACCTTCTTTCAGCTACTTCAGTTAGCACTTTATCTTTTCGATGAGTGAAATATGCATAAGCAATTCGGTTTGAACGCCCAACTCGCCCACGTAATTGATACAGTTGCGAAAGTCCCATACGGTCTGCATCATGTACAATCAATGTATTTACATTGGGAATATCTACACCTGTTTCAATAATTGTGGTTGTAACTAACACATCATATTGACCATCTAAGAAATTAAGAATGACAGATTCTAATTCATTCTCAGTCATTTTTCCATGAGCATAGGCAACTCTTGCATCAGGAACCAGCATCGATATTTCCTCTGCTTTTCGTTCAATATCCTCTACCCGATTATAGAGGAAATAGACTTGACCATCTCTTGCCAACTCTCTCTCAATCGCTTCACGAATTAGTGCACCATTGTATTCTACGACATACGTTTGTACTGGATATCTGTTCTCAGGTGGCGTTTCAATGACAGATAAGTCCCGCACTCCGAGCATAGACATATGCAGCGTTCGTGGAATTGGAGTTGCTGTTAATGTCAGCACATCAATATTTGCTTTTAATTGCTTAATCTTCTCTTTATGAGTTACACCAAATCTTTGTTCTTCATCGATAATTAATAGCCCAAGATCTCTAAACGTAATATCCTTAGATAGAATCCGATGTGTTCCGACAACGATATCAACGGCTGATGTACCTAACCCTTTGATTACTTCATTCTGTTGTTTTCTAGAACGGAATCGACTTAGCAAGCCAATGGATATCGGGAAATCCTGAAATCGTTCTCGAATGGTTTCATAATGCTGTTGGGCCAAAATCGTGGTTGGAACTAAGAAAGCAACCTGCTTTCCATCCATTATTGCCTTAAATGCAGCTCTGATTGCTACCTCTGTCTTTCCATATCCAACATCACCACATAATAAGCGATCCATTGGTCGTTCACTTTCCATATCCTTCTTAATTTCTTGAATAGAGCGTAATTGATCCTCTGTTTCCTGATAAGCAAACGCCGTTTCAAACTCACGTTGCATATCGCCATCAGGCGAATAGGCATATCCTTTACTCGCTTCACGTTCTGCATATAATTTAATCAAATCATCCGCAATATCCTGAACAGACGATTCAACCTTTTTCTTCACGCGTTTCCAATCGCTTCCACCAAGCTTATAAATCTTTGGTTCTTTGCCTTCAGAACCTACGTACTTCTGAACCTGGTCAATCTGATCAACAGGGACATAGAGCTGATCCGTTCCTTGATACCTGATATTTAAGTAATCCTTATGAACACCGTTAATTTCTAACGTCTCGATTCCTAAATACTTACCAATCCCATGATTTACATGAACAACATGATCGCCAATTTGAAGCTCAGAATAGCTTTTAATTCGTTCTGCATTAGATAGCTTTTGCTTTCTTTTACTCTTTTTTAATCGTTTCTTAAAGAGCTCTTCCTCAGTAATGACAGCTAGCTTTTGAAGTGGCAATTCAAATCCATCATTTAAATCACCTAGCACGATATGAACCTTCCCATGAGTAAGCTCTGTGTCAGAGCCAACCGTGATTCCCTCTATCTCATAATCATCCAGTACAGCTTCTAGCTTCTTCACTCGATCCTCATTAGAGCCTAAAAGGACTACCGCATGATTCCCTTTCTTCCACCGTTCAATCTCGGTCTTTAACACATTCATCTGACCATGGAAATTTTGCATTTGTTTACAGGATAAATTTAAGATGTTTTGTGGATTTGTATGTGGTACATGTCGTAAAAATAGTGAAAAGTAAATAAACGGCTGTGTTGATTTTTGAATAAAGCCCGTCATTTCATGAGAAAACTTCATTCCTTGAATAATCTCACCATCTTCAAGGAGGTTCGTATACCATTCAGCTTCTTCCTTATCCAAATGATCAGACATTTCAAAGACCCTACTAATCTCATCAAGAATGACTGCACCATTAGCTGGTAAATAGTCTAGCAAACTAGCAGGCTTTTTGTAGAAGAGTGAAATGTATTTGAAGATTTGTCCAAACTGCTGACCACTCTTAAGTAATTCCAATTCATGATTAATATTCTCTACTAATCGTTCCTTACTACTTTCGTTCTTAATCTTCTTTAAGCTTTTTGAAAGACCCGCTTCTAATAATTCAATTCCCTCTTCAATTTGCCCTTGATCAAGTAGTATCTCAGTTGCTGGTCCAATCATCACGGAGCTTAGTTTTCCCATCGAACGTTGATCATCAATAGAAAACGTTCTTATAGAATCTATCTCAGTATCAAACAATTCAATCCGCAAAGGATTCTCTTCAGTTAACGGATAGATATCAAAGATCCCACCACGCAGGCTAAATTCACCAGGTGTTGCAACCATGGAGGTTCTCTCATACCCCATTTTAATTAGCTTCTCTAGAAGATGATCTAAATCTATATCTTCTCCTACTTTTAGTTCAAGCTGACTTTGGAGCCATTGTGACTTATGAGGAAGATATCTCTTCATCCCTGCAACAGGAGCGATCACAATCCCTCGTTTAGAAGCACTCCAATAATTAAGCGCTTCAATTCTCTGCCCCTTCAGCTCTGGACTAGAGACAGCAATCTCAGATGCAATTAGTTCATTAACAGGATATAGAAATACTTCATCCTCAGTCACCAATGTCGTTAAGTCCTCATAGAGCTTTTGCGCTTGAAAGAGATTATGTGTAACTACAAGCAACGGACGCTTCGTTTCTTTATATATTGAGGCGATTAAGACTGTTCGTGCCGAACCAGATAGACCAGCAACCAGCTGCTCCCTTAATCCACCATCCATTCCGTTTAAGATTGATTTAATTTCATCATTTTCGATAAAATATTTTTGTATTCCCGCTAACAAGCTAAACCCCTCCTCCCTATGACATTCGATAGGGTTTCAAAAATTAAATAATAAAACAGAAAAATGCTTTGGTTGTTTGCCAAAGCGAATAACTATTGAATAAAACGTTCATATTGATGTAAATCTGGATTCCGTTCTAACGCTTCCTGACAGTCTTCACAAATCGTCTTAACATGAATATCACCCGTTGATTCGTATGTAATCATATCTTGTCTTTCATCATCTGTCAGTTGATGAAAGCCTAAACTATCAGTATATAAAGACATCTGGTCTATACTTCCAACCTTGACCCCACAATGGCGACAAAAGTAATGGAGTGCCATAATCTAAATTCCTCCTAACTGAACATAGCAATAGAAAGTCTATTTTTTTCTATTATGAACAGTTAAGTGGTGCTTTATTCATCGTACCACTATTTTATGATAACCGTCTAATTTAACTTCATGTACTCTTAAAAAATCGCACCTTATTGATTGAACTCATTCATGACCTGCAAAAAAGGTGTGGTTAACCACTTCTCACATGCACTTGCTGATTTCTTTACGGACTCTTGAACCTCTTGAACTTCTTCCTCCAAGAATCGTCCCAATACATAGTCAGGCACCTTCATTCCATTTTTTGGACGGTCAATTCCAATTCGGATACGATTAAATTCCTGTGTTCCTAAATGGGCGATGGTTGACTTAATTCCATTATGCCCACCTGCACTCCCCTTTGTGCGGATTCGGATTTTCCCAACAGGAAGGTCAAGATCATCATAAATCACAACTAGGTCCTCAACCTCTATGTCATAGTAATCTAGAACGGCTCTAATCGATTCGCCCGATAAATTCATATATGTAAGAGGCTTCAAAATTAGAACTCTTTGACCAAAAATATTCCCTATTCCGTATATTCCTTTATGCTTAGATTGATCTAACGGAATATTTAATCGGTTTGAAAGCTCATCAATGACTTTAAAGCCAACATTATGTCTTGTTTCTTCATATTGTTTTCCTGGATTACCCAGCCCAACGATACATTTCATTATAGTCCCCCCTTAGACCTTGAAGTGTAAAAAAAGCTGACCATATGGAAAGTATCTCAAATCACCTATACGTGATACAAGACACTAGCGGTCAGCCTACATTTTATTCACCAGCTGGTGGTTCTTCTTCGCGTCCTTCTACTGATTCAGGGATTCCTTCTTCTTGCTCTTCACCAGTACTAATCTCTTCTTCCTGACGTGGAGCGAGTATTGAAGCAACTACCTGTTCTTTGTCTTGAAGAATTTCATAAGCACCTGTAGCTGGAAGATCACCTACAACAAGTGTTGCCCCTACTTCTAAGCTGCTTATATCAACCTCGATTGATTGTGGAATATCAGAAGGTAATGACTTAATTAAGAGTTGATGCAGAGGCTGCTGAAGTACGCCACCATCCTTCACTCCTATTGCATCTCCAACTAAGTGAATCCCTACTTCTACTTCCACCTTCTCAGACATATTAACAATCTGGAAATCTGCATGAAGAACATCACCTTTAATCGAATCCTTTTGAATTTCGTGAATCATGACAGGATGCTGTTCCTGATTAACAGAAAGATTGATAATTCCATTTCTACCTGCTTCACGAATGGTTTTCAAGAATTCAATACTATTAATGTAAATAGGCTCACTTTTATTAGCTCCATTTAAAATCGCTGGTATATTTCCTTCTTGTCTAATTTTTCGTATACTCGAGTGTTTTTCCCCTGTTCGAGGCATTGCTTCTAAACGAACTGCCATGTTGTAAACCCTCCTAATATTTATCGTGATATCTATAAAATATCCTAAACTTGGAAGGTCTAAACAACATGTTTATAAAAATCAATCAAAAAGAGTACTTACTGATTGATCCTCGTACACTCTAATAATCGCTTCACTAATTAGCTTAGCAACTGAAAGTTCAACGATCTTATCAATTTTCTTTTCCTCTGGTAATTCAATTGTATTTGTTACAACTAATTCTTTGATTTTTGAATTTTGAATTCTTTCAATAGCAGGTCCTGATAAGACTGGGTGAGTACAGCATGCGTATACCTCAGTTGCACCATTTTCGATCAATGCATTAGCTGCAAGGGTAATCGTACCTGCTGTATCAATGATATCATCAATAAGAATGGCCGTTTTCCCTTCAATATGCCCAACAATATTCATAATTTCAGCCACATTTGGTCGTGGTCTGCGCTTATCAATAATAGCAATCGGAGCTTTTAATCTGTCAGCAAGCTTACGTGTTCTTGTCACACCGCCATGGTCAGGAGAAACAATGACAATATCGTTAAGGTTTTTATTCTTGAAATAATCAGCTAAAATTGGTACACCCATTAGATGATCAATTAAGATATCGAAAAACCCTTGAATCTGAGGAGCATGTAAATCTAATGTGATGACACGAGTTGCGCCAGCCGTTTCTAATAGATTAGCAATCAGCTTAGCTGTAATTGGCTCTCTAGCACGTGCTTTACGGTCTTGACGTGCATAGCCATAGTAAGGCATTACAATTGTGATTGTTTTTGCAGCCGCACGTTTTAGTGCATCAATCATAATTAATAATTCCATAATGTGTTCATTAACAGGTCCGCTTGTCGACTGAATCACAAAAACATCACAACCTCGAATACTTTCTTCGATATTGATCTGAATTTCACCATCACTAAAACGATCTACAGAACATTTTCCAAGCTCTATTCCTACTTCTTTAGCAATTTCCTCAGCTAACCCGCGATTGGAATTTAACGAAAAGATTTTCAAACTAGAATTTAAATATTGTTTCGACATGTTAATTAAAGCCTCCATTAGGAATTATTATTCATTTTTATTTAATTTATCTATATAGTTTTCCTTATTTACCTGTCTTGCTCGGGCAATCGATAATGCTTTGCTTGGGACATCTTGATTGATCGTTGACCCTGCGGCAATATATGCATCCTTCCCAATTGTAACAGGTGCAATTAGATTCGAATTACAACCGACGAATACACCATCTTCTATTTTTGTCAGATACTTATTCTTACCATCATAATTAACAGTAATGGTACCACAGCCGATATTCACATCTGCGCCAACTTCAGCATCGCCAATATAGCTTAGATGAGAAGCCTTACTTCCCTTCCCAAACACAGCTTTCTTAAGTTCAACAAAGTTACCTACTTTTACTTCATCATCAATCATAGAATCTGGTCTAATATGTGCGAATGGCCCAATATTTACATCATTTCCAATACTGCTATTATGTGCAACTGATTGTCTTATAACCGTTCTTTCTCCAATCTTACACTCTCTAATTTCAGTATGTGGACCAATTTCACAATTTGATGCAATGCTCGAAGACCCTGAAATAATCGTTCCTGGAAGAATCACAGTATCCTGACCAATAGATACATCTGCACCAATATACGTATTGTCAGGATCAATGATAGTAACCCCATTAAGCATATGCTGTTTGTTAATGCGGAGCTTCATCGTTTTTTCTGCCTGACTTAATGCATATCGATCATTGACCCCTAATGTTTCAGCGAAACTCATTGTCTGATAGGCTGAAACGATATGCCCTTGATTTTTCAAGATTTCAATGACATCTGGTAAATAATATTCACCTTGTACATTGTGATTTGAAACGTTCTTTAGAGCATCGAATAATAATTGATTATCAAAGCAATACGTACCTGTATTGATTTCTCGGACAGAGCGCTCTTGCTCACTAGCATCCTTATGTTCGACAATCTTCTCGACATTCCCATTCTCGTCTCGAATAATACGACCGTAACCTGTTGGATCCTCTGCATGAGCAGTAAGAATCGTCGCCTTAGCACCGACTTGCTCATGGTGCTTTAACAATTCTTCCATCGTCGTAGAAGTAATTAATGGTGTATCACCACATACAACTAATGTGACGCCTTCTTGCCCTTCTAAAAGCGGAGCAGCTTGCATCACAGCATGTGCAGTCCCTAGCTGTTCCTCTTGTAAAGCATATTCACTACTCTCCCCTAGCTGTGACTTCACTAACTCAGCTCCATGGCCAATTATCGTCACTAACTTCTGTGTCTGTAGTGCAGCCACTTGATCAACGACATGTTGAACCATTGGTTTACCACAAACTGGGTGTAGCACTTTATATAATTTAGACTTCATTCTTGTTCCTTGACCTGCTGCTAAAATCACCGCAAACCGATTTGTCATTTTAGGCCTCCAATAACCTTTTTATCCATTACGAATATATCTTAAAAACCGTACTATTTCAAGGAAACATACAAAACTCTATGATTAAGTTAAAAATAAGTGAAGGATTATCATTATGATGAGGGAATTAGGAGAATGGTGCGAAGGATTTTTAAGAGATTTAATTAGTAGAAAAAAAGAGCCTATACTTGATGTAGGCTCTTCGATGTTTTATTTAAATGTTACGATGCTCCAGCTTCTTCAAACTCAACTTCTAATTCACCTAGACGGTGATACTCAGCTAGTACAGCATCTTGAATCTTTCCACGTGTACTTGAATTAATTGGATGCGCAATATCTCTAAACTCTCCATCAGGAGTACGCTTACTTGGCATTGCAACAAACAAACCATTGTTTCCATCAATCACTCGAATATCATGAACAACAAATTCATGATCTAATGTAATCGAAGCAATCGCTCTCATACGGCCTTCGGTATTCACACGGCGTAATCTTACGTCAGTTACTTCCATTCTGTTCACCACCTTTTTCCGTTGATAATAAACAAAGATAAAACTTAGTTATATTATTCAACTAAAATTCTTAATCTCCTGCATAAACAGAAAAAATTTTTAATTTTTTTCAAAATTTGGTGAACAGATGGAATTTTTAACGAAACTTACTTAACAAGCGCAATTAATTCAATTTCTACTAGGACATCTTTTGGCAGGCGAGCTACCTCTACACAAGAACGAGCTGGCTTATGAGACGAGAAATAAGTTCCATAGACCTCATTTAAATCAGCAAAGTCATCCATGTTTTTGATAAAAACAGTCGCTTTCACAACCGACTCAAACGAAGCTCCTGCTGCTTTTAATACGGCAGCTAAATTTTGAAAGACTTGTTCTGCTTGTTCTTTAATTCCACCTTCAACTAACTGCCCTTCAGCTGTTAGAGGAATTTGCCCTGAACTATAAAACATATTGTTTACGACAATTCCTTGTGAATATGGTCCGATGGCTTGTGGTGCATCATTTGTTTGAACAATTTTCATTTCTCTTCCTCCATTTCAATTTCATTTGAATGATCAATCTCTTGAATATCCTTTAAAAAATTAAAATAATTCCCAAGTTCAAGTTGAATTTGCTTTTCTTTTACATCTACACGAGTCAATTTGACCAAGGAAATATACTCATCAACTAAACGCTCTTCAATATCCTCAGATTCAACCAGTACACCAATACCTGCTACATTGGCATTGAATTCTTCAAGGATATTAATCATTCCATTGATGGTACCACCAGCCTTCATGAAGTCATCAATAATTAGAACATTAGAGCCTTCCTGAAGACTTCGCTTCGCTAGTCCCATCGTTTGAATGCGCTTTGAAGAACCTGAAACATAATTGATACTTACTGTTGATCCTTCAGTTACCTTGCTATCACGTCTAACAATGACAACAGGAACATTTAAATAATTGGCTACTGCATAAGCAAGGGGAATCCCCTTTGTGGCAACCGTCATGACAACATCGATTTCGCGGCCACTATATACAGAAGCATATAACTTTCCAATTTGATTCACAAGCTTTGGATTCCCAAGGAGATCCGTTAAGTATAAATAACCACCTGGTAAGATTCGTTCTGGTTTAGCAATTTGTTCACAAAGATGATCAATAAATGCTTTTGCTTCACTTACACCGATATGCGGAATAAATCGAACACCACCCGCTGCTCCTGCTACCGTTAAAAGCGTACCAATCCCTTGCTGCTCAAATGTTTGCTTAATGATGGTTAAATCTTCACTGATTGAAGATTTTGCTGAATCATATCGATCTGCAAAATAAGACAGAGATACTAAATGCTGCGGATGCTCCAGCAAGTAATTCGTCATATCTACCAGTCTACTGCTGCGACGAAATTTCATTTTTATAATACCTCCACAAAATCCGAATATTTAATAGTAAATATACCATTAATATACGGATTTAATCAAGCGTATTTCGCTCTCCTATTAATCGTACAGCATATACTTGATCACAGAAGCCTCGCAACCCATTATAGATCCTCTGCATTCTCGAATCATGCTGAACTAATCCAAAGACAGTGGGGCCACTTCCGCTCATTAAAACCGCATCTGCTCCAAATTTCTTCATTTGGTCCTTAATGTTCGCTACTTCAGGATGCATCTTTAACGTAACATCTTCTAATACATTTCCAACTAGACTGCAAATATCCTGGTAGCTTTGATTCTTAATTGCCTTAACCATTCCATCTACATTAGGATGGTTAATCGTGTCTAATGAAAGATTTTTGTAGACATCCGCTGTCGATACTCCAATTGAAGGTTTAGCAAGAATCACCCAACAATGTGGCGGTGATTCAATATGTTCAATCTTCTCTCCTCGACCTGTAGCAATGGCCGTTCCTCCATACACGCAAAAAGAAACATCCGATCCAATTTCCGCTCCGATTTCTGCAAGCTCGTCCAAACTTAACTGCAAGTTCCAAAGCTTATTCAATCCTCTTAATGTAGCAGCTGCATCGCTACTTCCTCCAGCCAAACCTGCAGCTACAGGAATCGCCTTCATAATCGTAATAGATACACCACTCTTAACGTTATATCGTTTTTTCAACAGATTGGCTGCCTGAAATGCAAGATTTCGATTATCGTCTGGCACATATCGGCTATGAGAGATAATCTTAATTTTATCCTCTTGTAATTTCACTAGCTCAATTCGGTCTGCAAGATCAATGGTTGTCATGATCATTTTTACCTCATGAAAACCATCAGACCGCTTTCCTAGGACATCAAGCGCCAAGTTGATTTTCGCCGGAGCTTTTACTAATAATTTCACTAAATCCACCTACTTCGTCATTCACTTCATAAAAATTGCTTGGCTAACGTCTCAAAAGCATTGATTAATATGTACATTTCTCCACTCAATTTCATGTTATTACCGATATTGTACCACAAAATAAATTAGAAAAATGCTACATTCGACACGCGTGTATTTTATTGCAAAAAAAGCCGAAGCGAAAGCTCCGGCTGTTAAGTTATGTGATGAATATCAAATGATTAGGATTTCGACTTTCCATTCGAAGCTAATTGGTTTTGGGCAATTTCAATGGCCCTTTTGACCATATTACCAGCTTCTGTTGCCTTAATAGCTCCCCATCCTTCATCGTGGACCCTGTTATAAAAGCCTAAATCCTTTGCTAATTCTTCTTTAAATTGGTTTGACATTAACCCTTTTCGCCTACTCATACGAAAGACAGCTCCTTTTCATCTCACCAAATAAAAGCTAGTTACTTTCATTAGTATTTGAAGGGTTGTGCCTATATTATGTATACTTTTTGATTTTTTGGTAAACAAAAAGCAGCAAACCAATGTCTACTGCCCACTTATCGCTAAATTCCCAGTTGTCTCATCAAAAAATGTAAGTTGAACGGTTTCAGTTAATACGTCTGCATAGCTATAAGATACTCTCTCAAATGAATTCTCATCCTGATCAAGTTCTATTACAAACACTGAGGGATATGTTTCCGCAAGCACTCCAGAGCGCTCTATCGTTTTTCTACGACCACCATTAGCTTTTAATGTAAGTCGCTTGCCAAGATTAAAGTCTAAATTCTTTTTAATATCTAGCAACGTTTTACCCATTCACTCCACCTCACTATATGTAGTATAACACACCGAACAAAATTTTGTCAAACAAAATTTAAATTATAACAGTGAAACAATTTGATTGTCAATCATTATTTTACAACAAAATTTTCACCTTACTACCAATATTGTGTACGAGATTTCCTGAAATATGTAAGCAATTTTAAAAATTTTTAAACGAACCCAAAAGCTACCTCAAATAAGTAGGTTTGAGGCTAGCTTTTAGGATTAGGATTGATCATTATAGGATCTAAAAGGCATACCAGTTCGTAGTAACCCTTTTGTCTCAACACCACCAAGCCCTTTCTCTCCTGTTAATGTATTTCTCAATATATCCCACACATTTACTCTCTCCACAAAAGGAGTAAAGCTAATCTTGGCAACAATATAGACAGGATCAAGTGCATGGATATTGACTCGCGATGGAGAGCTAGCAAAATTCGCTCCAGCGCGAATCAGTGATTCAAAATGAGATTGACAGGCACCTGCAAAGATGACAAGCTGATCTAGATGAGGCACTTTCTTCCTTGCCTGTCTAACCGTTTGAGCAAAATACATGGAGTGTCGGTACGCTTTTAACTCTGACATCTTTCCCTTAGATTTAGAGTAGGCATCATGTCCAGTAATGACAAGAATATCGGGACGAAAGCGATCAATTAATCCGCCTACTTTCTCTGGCATTTCCTTCTCATCACTATGAACACCATAGACTGGTACACCTAGTTTTTCATAAAGAGCTAAGCATTTCTTTAAATATACTGGATCTCCATCAATATGAAGAACACGTCCAGGCATTTGAAAATAGTCTTGTTCGTTTGTATATCCACCTGTGGCATTATACTCATTCTTTTGTCTGATCAATTGATAATCTTGTCGAAAAAGATGATATGAATGCTCAATCATTTTATCTTCAGCATGTTTTCTTTCTTGTTTTTCCGTTTCTGTAATTAAAAGCAAATCCTGATAAGGTGCATCTGCCATTAATCGAACGTCTTCTCCATATAAAATCGCAACCTTTTGATTGCCTCGCTCTACTTTAATATCAATCACACGGAATAATAAATCCCCTTTGTAGGATTTACGACTCACAATGTCCCCCACTTTAACTTCCATTCTCTTCACTCCATAGTAGTGATCATTATTTATCCAAGGCATAAACCTTACCCTAGCTTATGCATGCTTCAGACAATGGGTGAAAGCCGATATGAGCAATCATTGGTCATAAAAAAAGCTTATCTCAAGGAACTCTCCTGAAATAAGCTTTTTACATTCTTATAGAGAATCAAGCAAAAGATCACTTAATCGACCAAATTCTTCGATTGATAGTGTCTCTCCTCGTCTTCTTGGATCAATTTCTGCATCTGCTAGACATTTCTCAATCACAGATTTTTTCTCTTTCCCATCAGGGATCCCGCTAATTAGGTTGTTAAGAATCGTTTTTCTTCTTTGGGCAAATGAAGCTCGTACAATATCAAAGAAAAACTCTTCATTTTTCACTTTCACTGCAGGTTCTGGTCTTCTAAGCAAACGAATAACAGCAGAATCGACGTTTGGCTGTGGAACAAATACTGTTCTTGGAACAATCATTACAACCTCAGCCTTTGTATAATACTGTACGGCAATTGAAAGTGATCCGTAGTCCTTTGTTCCCGGTTTAGCTGATATACGCTCAGCTACCTCCTTCTGAAGCATAACGACCATCCCACGAATCGGTAGCTGCTCTTCTAACAACTTCATAATAATCGGTGTAGTCACGTAATAAGGTAAATTCGCAACAACCATAATATCTTCTATACCGTCCATTGTTTCATTTACTACAGTTGAGACATCAGCTTTTAAGATATCCTGGTGAATGACTTCAACATGAGGATAAGGTGATAAGGTATCCTTTAGGATTGGTAAGAGTCTTTGATCAATTTCAAAAGCTACAACTTTTTTTGCTCTTTTTGCAATTTGTTCGGTTAAGGCACCAATTCCTGGTCCGATTTCAATTGCACCCGATGCTTCTGTTAACTCAGCATGATCAACAATCCGATTTAATATATTTGTATCAATTAGAAAATTTTGTCCTAAGCTCTTCTTAAAAGAAAATCCATATTTCTCTAATATTGCTTTTGTTCGTAGTGGTGTAGCTATATCCTTATTCACTTCTATTAATCCCCCTGTATCACTTCTTTTATTGCTGCTGCAAATGATTCTCTAGATATTTTAAACATTTTTAATCGTTTATGTAGTTGTTTTCCATTAGTATATCCAATTTTCAAAAGCAGTCCGAGTTTTTCTCTTCGCTCTTTTGCTTGTGGACCACCAATTAATCCAGCATCAACAAGATCCTCAAAACTGATTTCAGTTGAGATTTCCTCCATTTCCTGCTGGACCGATTTCAATGCCTCTCTAATCGCTTCTACAGACGCATGCTCCACACCAAGTCCTTTTCCTTTTTTCGGGATGGCTTCTGATTTGGGTAAGAATGCATGCTTACAACCTGGTACGGCTTCAGAAACAATATGTCGAATTCTCTCTCCAGGATAATCTGGGTCTGTGAATATAATAACACCTCTCACCTGCATCGCTAATTTAATCTTCTCAAGTGTTTCCTGATTAACAGCTGAACCATTTGTTTCTATCGTATCTGCATTCACAGCTCTTTTTATAGCTACTGTATCATCTTTTCCTTCTACAACAATTATCTCTTTAATTAACATTTTTTCCTCCAATAAAGTGAAACTTTTAACCAGGTGAATACGTCTATTAGTATAGAAGCAAAATTTCCCTTTATTATAACGTAAAAAAACAGGAGATAAAAATCTCCTGTATCGTCATTCTAGTTTAAGATTTTAATTTTCACCTTTTTTGTACCCCAACGATAGGCTTGGGATTTATCAGCAAAGAATACATCAATCTTATTGCCTTTAATACTTGAACCCGTGTCACCTGCTATTGCATATCCGTAGCCTTCTACATATACCTTCGTTCCTAAAGGAATCACACTAGGGTCAACAGCAATAACCTTTGAATTCGGATTTGCCTTTAGATTTATTCCAGTACTAGTCGTACCTGAACACCCCGTACAATTGGCTGTATAGGCAGTAGAAGATACATAGAACTCTTTAGAAACAGAGTCATTGCTTCTTGATACTTGCTTTTGGATCACTTTTGTGCCAACAGCTACAACGCGGTTCACGCTTTCTGAGACTGTTTCTTTCTTAAGTAATTCTCTTGAAACTTCCTTACCGTTCTCAAGAACTACTTCATAATGCTTTTCAAGCTTACCTTCTTTACCAGCATTAACCACCTGTTGCTTCCCTTTTTCAAGAGAATCGTCTTTCTTCGTTACAACTGCGTAGGAGATTGGTTCTTCCACTACATCGGTGACTTTTTCTACACGAATGACTTTTACTACACTATCTTCTGCAATCTCTTGATCCATTTCTGGTTCTACACGATCCAATTTTCCAAGTGTGATATTTTGATTTTTTAAAAAGTCAGCGACCGTAGTCGAAGTGGACCAAACCTTTTTTTCTTCTCCGCCAACATCCATTGTTAACTCAAATGCTTTCTCAATAGATACAGTTAAATCCTTCGTTATATCTGTGTCTACTTCAGGTGAAATGATGTCGTGCTCATTAAGCTCGATTTCTTTAAATGCAAGCAACTCTTGAACTGTATCCAATGTTGTCCATACCCGTTCCTCATCTTCACCAATTTCAATGGTCACTGGAACAGCTGCTTCCCAAACAATGGTCATGTCCTGCTTAATTTTATCTTCTAGTTCATGGGATAAATGGTCTTCTTCACGCAGTTCAACGTTAAATTCATTTAGAACCTCTTGAACCGTTTTTGCGTGCGTCCTTATTACCTGTTCTTCTCCATCCAATGATACCTTTACGGTTTCTTTTGATACTTCATATGCGCCATAGGCCGTGCCTGCAGCTGCAAATGCTAGTAAACTACTAACTGAGACTATGAATCTCTTCTTTTTCATTGACTCGGATAACAGCTTTTTCATGTTTTTTAACACGATGAAAAACGCCTCCTTCTCCTCGGAGAGATTATATAAACATTCCTTCTCGCTGTCAACCCCTCCTCTTCACCCTGGACCGTAATCCTAATTATGCAAACCTTCTTTAAAAAAAGAAAGGAGAACTTGTCGACAAAGAAATATATGTATGAGAAGAGGTTTGTAGAACATTTTCTAATTTTCACCTATCGGACAAGTTTCTCCAAGATTTAACAAAAAAATTTATCAGCTAATGTCGAAAATTTTCTTTGCATTGTCGGATGTTTTTTCGGCAATTTCCTCAAATGTAACCTCTTTCAACTCTGCAATTTGCTCTGCAATGTACTTCACATAAGCAGGTTCATTTCGTTTTCCTCTAAATGGATGAGGGGTTAAATAAGGACAATCTGTTTCAATTAATAGTCGATCTAGTGGAATTTGCTTGGCCACTTCTTTCGGTTGTTTAGCATTCTTAAACGTCACTGGTCCGCCAAACGAAATATAGAAATTCATATCCATACATTGTTTAGCCACCTCATAGCTACCAGTAAAGCAATGCATAATTCCTCCCACTTCTGCTGCATTTTCCTCCTTTAGGATTTCCACAATATCAGCAGTTGCATCTCGATTATGAATAATAATGGGTAATTTCACTTTTTTCGCTAACGCAATTTGTTTCCTAAATACTTCTTTCTGAACATCCTTAGGTGATTTATCCCAGTAATAATCAAGTCCCATTTCACCAATTCCAACAACCTTCGGGTGCTCTGAGAGCTTCTCAATCCATTCTAAATCTTCATCTGTCATATCAATTGCATCAACAGGATGCCATCCAATTGTTGCATAAATAAAGTCATATTGATCAATGAGCTCCATCGCTTTTGTAATGGTATCACGATCAAATCCCACAACTACAATTCGTGAAACCCCTTCAGCTAAAGCACGTTCAATTACCTCTTCAACATCTTCTTCATACTGCAGTGCATTTAAATGTGCATGTGTATCGATTAACATGGCTTCCTCCTTCATATTCTATAACGATAAAAGAGAAAGGAACAGATTCCTCTGTCCCATTCTTCTTTTCCTACTATTTATTTAACCTTTGACCCATTTGGAAGGTTTTGATCCACAGTCGCAAGTGATAACATTCCATCTTCACTACCCGCTAGAATCATTCCTTGGGATAGCTCTCCTCTTAGTTTAACCGGCTTTAAATTTGTCACACATATGACTTTTCTACCAACTAAATCCTCTGGAGAATAAAACTTAGCAATCCCTGATACAACCTGGCGTTTTTCATAGCCTAAATCAAGTTGAATTTTCATTAATTTGTCGGTTTTCTTCACAGGCTCTGCATGTAGAACTTCTGCCACTCGTAAATCTACTTTCATAAATTCATCGATGGAGATCTCATCTACTGTTGGAACCTCAACCTTTTTTTCCTCTTCCTTCGGTGCTGAACCCTGCATTTGCGATTTAATGAACTCAATTTCTACATCCATTTCTAATCTTGGGAAGATTGGATTACCCTTTGATACAGTAACTCCTTCTGCCTTCAAACCGAATTCCTTCAAGCTATCCCAGGATTGATAAGATTCATCCGTCAATCCTAATTGTGTAAAGATTTGAGCAGGCGTTGTTGTTAAGAACGGTTGAAGCATCACTGCCGCAAATCGTAATGATTCAGCTAAATGAGACATAACTGATGCCAATGCATCTTTGTTGGCCTCATCCTTTGCAAGAACCCAAGGCTGTGTTTCATCAATGTATTTGTTCGTTCTACTTATCATTTGCCATAAGACTGTTAGTGCAACAGAAAACTCAAGATTATCAAGAGCTTCCTCATACTTATCTTGGCTATCCTTTATTAAAGAAACTAATGATTGATCAAACTCAGTAACTTCCCCCTTATAAGTAGGAACCTTACCATCAAAATACTTATCAATCATAGCAATCGTACGGTTTAATAAATTCCCAAGATCATTTGCTAAATCAAAGTTAATACGCTCTACAAAGCTTTCAGGTGTAAATACACCATCTGAACCAAATGGAACTTCTCTTAATAAATAATAGCGAAGAGCATCTAATCCATAACGATCAATTAATGTCACAGGATCGACAACATTACCTTTTGACTTAGACATTTTTCCATCCTTCATCAAAAGCCAGCCGTGTGCAAATACTTTTTTAGGTAATGGGATGTCTAGTGCCATCAACATAATTGGCCAATAAATCGTGTGGAAACGAACAATTTCCTTCCCAACAAGATGGACATCTGCTGGCCAATATTTTAAATAAGCTGCATCATTATCTGATCCATATCCTAAAGCTGTAATATAATTAGAAAGAGCATCAATCCATACATAGATAACATGCTTTGGATCTCCAGGTACCTTTACTCCCCAATTGAAGGTTGTTCTTGAAACTGCCAGATCCTCTAACCCTGGTTTGATAAAGTTATTAATCATTTCATTCTTCCTAGATTCTGGTTGAATGAAATCAGGATTTTCTTCATAATACTGTAGCAATCTGTCTACATATTTCCCCATTCTGAAGAAATAAGACTCTTCTTTTACCAATTCAACTGGATGGCCACTGTCAGGGCTCTTACCTCCAACAATCTTTCCATTCTCCATAATTGCGTCTACTAACTGAAGCTCGGTATAGAAGGTTTCGTCTGGCACAGAATACCAGCCTTCATATTGATCTAAATAAATATCACCTTGATCTAATAATTGCTTGAAGATCTTTTCGACCACATTCTTGTGTCGATCTTCTGTTGTACGAATAAAATCATCATACGAAATGTCCATTTTCGACCATAGTTCTTGGATACCAGCAACGATCTCATCAACATAGCTTTGTGGTGTGATTCCTTGTTCCTCAGCCTTACGTTGAATTTTTTGTCCGTGTTCATCTGTACCAGTTAAGTACATGACATCATAACCACGTAATCTCTTATAACGAGCTAACGCGTCTCCTGCGACAGTAGTATACGCATGTCCAATATGTAATTTACCACTTGGATAATAAATCGGTGTTGTAATATAAAACGTTTTATTTTCCATTCATAAACCTCCTCTTTCACCTTCATATCTATAGAAGAAAAGCATCAAAAATCAAACCTGCTATTCTACAGCATGAAAAAAATCATCTTAGTATATGTACCTTAACTATCATAAAATAAATTCTTCACAAATTCATCTATTCCTCTTCTACCAACAAAATATACCTAAAAAAAGGGAGATATGCAATGATACGACCCTTAAAAAATAACGATTTCATACGAACCATTGTTATGTTTACATAACAGTTTATTAACAATAATAGCTGTTATTTCTATATATGGATGTATATGTAATAAATTCAGATTGTACACATGTCGAATTATTGTGCACTATTTGTCGAATTACATATAGCATTCAACTATAATTTAAATTATATTAATATATTATTTCTCGCGATTTATCATATAAAAAATATTGTCATAACAGCGTTTTGTGGATATAGACATACAGTTTTTTATATAACTTCAAACATTTGTAATTAGTTATTGACGTTTATTGGAAACCTTGTTATTATTAATCTATAAGTTTTTTGTCGAATAATGACGAATTAATGAATGAAATGAAAATAAATAGTTTATAGGTCGAGAGAGGGGAACTTTTTAATGAAATCTACTGGTATTGTACGTAAAGTTGATGAATTAGGACGTGTTGTTATTCCAATCGAATTACGACGCACATTAGGAATCGCAGAGAAAGATGCACTTGAAATTTATGTTGATGATGAAAAAATCATCTTAAAGAAATACAAGCCAAATATGACTTGCCACATTACTGGTGAAGTGTCTGATTCAAACATCACACTTGCTGGTGGTAAAATTGTGTTAAGTCGTGAAGGTGCAGAACAAATCCTTCAAGAGCTTAATAATAACTTAGAAAAAGTAAATAACTAATTTAAATATACTTGAGGCTATCACCTAACAATTTAGGAGATAGCCTCATTTTTATTGTTCATTATTTATGATAAGTATTATAGATTTCCCGCTTCGGTAATTGACGGTCCTTCGATACTTCCTTGATTGCATCCTTCACAGAGAATTCCTTATTAGTTATGTAATGATTGACATGCTCCTCGATTGAAAATTGAATCCACCAGCTTTCATCTTCTTCAGCCTCTAAATCTGATGAATTGGCCCCTTCAACAATCAGACAAAATTCACCTCTGATTTGATCACTTTTTGACCATTCTATAACACGGTCTAAGTCCCCACGTATAAATTCTTCAAATTTCTTTGTAAGCTCTCTAGAAATTGAAATCTGACGGTTCCCTAGAATCTCTCTCATCACCTGAAGTGTTTCTTTGAGGCGATGTGGTGCTTCATAAAAGATTAAAGTTGCTTCAATTCGTTTTAAACCTTCCAATTGTAGCTTTTTTTCTTTCTTTTGACGATCTAAAAAGCCATAAAAATAGAAGGGTTGTGTACGTAATCCTGATGCAATCATCGCTGTTAAAGCTGCATTAGCTCCAGGTAATGGAACAACAAATAATTTCTCTGATACTGCCTGGACGACAAGCTCATAGCCTGGATCAGAAATGGTTGGGAGACCTGCATCACTTACCAGAGCAATGTTCTTTCCTTCTTTTAATAACCCAATAATCTTGTCTCCACTTACTTCTTTATTATGATCATGGTAACTAATAATAGGTGTCGTGATTTCGAAATAATTACAGAGCTTTTTTGAATGTCTTGTATCCTCTGCTGCAATAATATCAGCTTCTTTTAATGTCTTAATTGCACGAAACGTCATATCATCTAAGTTACCTATTGGTGTTGGTACTAAATATAGGGTACCAACGTCAGCGTTTCCTTGAAAACTCTTCTGTTGCCACATCGAAATCTCTCCTCTCTTTCGTTATTTGCCATCATAAAGAATGTCATTTACTTCTGCCGTGTATTCATTATTTTGATTATATACAATCAGTGGGGGGAGGATTTTTAAATCTGGTTTTCCATCTTTAATTCCTTCAATTAAAAGTGTATTTGCTTCCTTACCTTCTTTAGGATAAACAAATCTCATCCGTTTTGGCTCTAAGCGATGAGCTCTCATTAATGTCAAAATATCTAATAGTCGACCTGGTCGATGAACAAGTGCCACCTTGCCACCTTGTTTCACGAGTTGACTGCTCACTCGAATGACATCCTCTAAGGTACAATAGATTTCATGCCTTGCAATGGCTAAGTGCTCGTTCTTATTCATTTCATCCTTCCCTGGCGTTTGAAAATAGGGAGGATTGCATGTAACCACATCAAATTTCCCGTGTCCAAGTCTAGAAGGCATGTCCTTCAAATCTCCATGAATCAATTGAATGCGATCTTCTAACTGATTATATTGAACACTCCTTTGTGCCATATCATAGATTTTCTCTTGGATTTCAACACCAGTAATCTCTGACTTAGATCGCAGGCTTAATAATAACGGGATGACCCCATTTCCTGTACATAAATCAATCACTTTTCCCTTTTGAATGGGAACATATGCAAACTTAGCTAATAATACCGTATCTAACGAAAAAGCAAATACGGAGGGGCTTTGTATAATTTTGAGATCCTCAGCTAATAAATGATCTAGCCGCTCCCCATTTTGTATTTCTACCATATAAGTATTCCTTTCTATTCCAAACATTTAATGATGTATTATTCTCTTTAGTATACACCTTAACACACAAAAAAAAGTCCTCCAAAACTGGAAGACCTACTTCTTATTTAAGAAGGATAAGCAAAATAAACAATCTCCATCTTTTCGAACACTTCCATAGTGCACATTGCAAATATGAAATCCTTCTTGATACAGTCTGGCTAAATTATCATAGCCCTCACCGATATCGAGTTGTTGCTTCGAATCACTAGTCCCATGATCTGTCTTTTCTTTTTTCTTCGTCTCGACAATGGGTTCTTCTAGTCTACGACGTAAATGATCATTCTCAACCATTAAATTATGATTTTCTTCAAGCAATTCACCTAGGTGCTGTTTTAAATCTCCTAATTGGCGATATAAATGGCCAATTTGTTCTTCCATACTTATAACAGATTCAAATATGTCCTTTTTGTCCACGATATCCACCTCGTTAATCTGTGGCTTGTATCGAAACAGCTCCTTCTCTGAGTAGCTCATCCCATGTGTATTCAATTACACGTTCACGATCCACTAACTCAACTTGAAGTACTCTCTCTAGAATATTTAATCCTACTACTTTTCCAAGTCCACTTGGCGTTTGAAGCATTTCACCTAAATCAGGTAATTGTTCTTTCGCAGTTTCATATTCATCATTCTCATACTTCAGACAGCACATTAAACGACCACAAAGACCAGAAATTTTTGTTGGATTTAACGAAAGGTTTTGATCCTTCGCCATTTTAATAGAAACTGGCTCAAAATCACCTAAGAATGTTGAACAGCATAGCATTCTTCCGCATGGGCCAATACCGCCAAGCATCTTCGCTTCATCCCTTACACCTATTTGCCTTAATTCAATACGTGTACGGAAAATGGCTGCTAAATCCTTTACTAACTCTCTAAAATCTACTCTTCCGTCAGCTGTGAAATAGAAAATGACTTTGTTTCGATCAAATGTATATTCTACATCAACTAGCTTCATATCTAGATTGTGTTCTATTACTTTTTGAAAACAAACATCATACGCTTCCTTAGCTGCTTGTTTATTCTCACTTACAATTAATTTATCCTTTTGTTCTGCGATTCTAACTACCTTTTTCAAGGGTAGCACGATATCATTTTCTTCGACCTGCTTCTTATTTATAACAACTTTACCAAATTCAATCCCTCGAACAGTTTCAACAATGACAAACTCTCCATCAGGAATGGTTAAGCCATTTGGATCAAAATAATAGATTTTTCCAGCTTTTTTAAAGCGGACACCAACTACATCATACAAGCTTTACCCCTCCTGTAATTTCAATACCAGTTGTTCCATTAATAAGTGTGGATTCATGTTGGTGTTTAGACGTTTCTTAGCCTCAAGAATGAATGCTATTTGTTGACTAACACGACTAGAAGAGGTTTGAAGTGCGCGTTGTCTTAATACATCTATTTGATCAGTATAAACAACATTATCTTCATCACCGATTTGGATCTGTATTAAATCTCTATATAAAAGTAATAATAAGCTTAATCCTAAGTCTAATTGTGCCTTTTCTTTAAAATGGGGCAGCCACTTATCCTGAATAAGGAAAAGTGCATCAACTGGACGTGTGTTTAATACTTCATTTAATTGTAACACTATCGCCCTAGACTGTCCAAACCATTCATCTTGACTCATTTGGTATGCCTCATCTAAATCATTGGTCACTTGAGATACAATAGATGCTAGGCCGCCAGATACGGCCTTTTCCTTTATCAAATAATTCTTAACAATGTTTGCAGATAAAGGCTTAAATGAAAGTGATTGACACCTAGATTGAATGGTATCAAGCATACGGTGCACCTGCTCTGTTATTAGGAGTGCTACCGTTTGACTATTTGGTTCTTCTAAAAACTTTAACAAACTATTTGCGGCATTAGTCGTCATTCTGTCAGCATGTTCAATAATGTAGAGCTTTCGATTTGACTCAACACCTGTCTTAGAAAACTCTTCCTGCAGCTCTTGAATTTGCCCTTTTTTAATGGATAACCCATCTGGCTCAATCAAATGAAGATCAGGATGATTTCCAGAATCAATCCTACGACAATTATTACACATGAGACAAGGTCTAATACCATCCTCAGGCTCCAAGCAAAAGTACGCTTTTGCAAAGCTTAGGCTTATTGCTTTCTTACCAGTACCCTTTGCACCTTCTAGGATGTACGCATGAGCCACACGCTTTTTTCGAAAACTATTTTCAATCATCTTCATGACAATTGGTTGCTGCTGGTATAACTCTTCCCATGTTTTTTGCACATCAATCACACTTTCGACCTTACTTGTATAAATCAATCAGCAAGCCCTTAATTTCTCCGATCTTATCTAATATATTTATTGAATCCTTTTCTTGGTCAACAAGATCCTTAGTTAAAGTTAACAGCTCCTGATCAACCTTCTCAACCAGGTGGAGTGTTCTAGAGTTGCCATTATAATTCCAATCATGAGATTGTTTTAATTCAAATCCAAATTCGACAGCCTCATGAATAAAATCCTTTACTAGCTTTTTATATGTGGCTAGATCCTTAAATGTCCTTGATTTTGCAAGCCTTTGACCCGCACTCTCAATATTAGACATAAATTTATTTAATTGTTCTATATGAAGCTTCTGTTCATTCTTTGCAAACTGCACACCAAATGAATGACTGCTTTGAGATCTTACAATTGTGTTACTTCTATCGTTATTGACAGACATTCTAACATCTTGACTTATCTTCATATCTCATCTGTCCTTTTTATCTTACTAAAATTGATGAAACTGTTCAATCGGAAGCACAAATACAGTTGCCCCACCCACTTCTACTTCTACTGGATATGGGACATAGGAGTCTGCATTTCCTCCCATTGGAGAGACAGGTGCAACTAATTGATCACGGTGCTTACAATTATCATTAATTATTTGCAAGGCTTTCTCTACACGAATATCTTCAACACCAATCATAAATGTTGTATTACCTGAACGTAGAAATCCTCCCGTACTTGCTAACTTTGTTGCTCGAAAGTTATGCTCTACTAATGCTTGGGATAAACGATTACTGTCTTTGTCCTGAACAACTGCCATAATTAGTTTCATCCTATGTGCCTCCTTATATTTTATCATTCTTTCTCGGAAACTTCATTTTACGTTTTCTGGAAAATACCAGATCAAGAGATGTGTTTACTCTCTATTATAGCAAGAAAAAAAGCAGCTTAAAGTAAAACGCAAAAAAAATAGCTTCATTTCGGCCATCGAAAGACCTAATTTGGTCATACAACAAAAAAAATCTCCTCTATCGATGGATGAGGAGACTCACTGGTTACCCCACAGGATGCGGAGTGTATTCAGACTACGGCTTTTATAAGCAAGCTAGTTTAAAAATTTGCTTCTATATACGTTATGATTTCTTGGTGAATTTCCTTTACAGGCTTATCCCCTTTAACAACTAATAATTTATCCGGATACTTAGAAAAAATCTTCTTATAATTCTCTTTAACAGCAAGAAGCTTTTCTTTATTCTCATACACATCCTGAACTGTTCTTTGCTGTAGGCGTTCAAGAGAAATCTCAATCGGATTATCAATATAAATCACTAAATCAGGATTTGGAAATTTCGAATTCAAATTCCCTACAAAGGCAAAATCTTCTTCAGTTGAGCAGTGATAAGCAAGAGAAGAAAAGTAATATCGCGTACATATCACATGCTTCTTATCTCCCAAAAGCTTATAAACTCCATCAACATCATTATACAAATGATCATGTCGATCAGCCGCAAATAAATAAGCTAGTTGTTGATCAAAATGTGTTTCATTTTCACTAAAAACAACACGCTTCTTCAGTCCTTCACGAATTAAGTGTCCTACTGGTCCACTTGAAGGTTCAAATGTTAAAACAGCATGATCACCCTTTTTCAAATAATAATTTCTAAGTAGGTTTGATTGCGTTGACGTTCCAGAACCATCAATTCCTTCAAATACAATAAAAAGATTTTTCATGTATAAAGCCCCCATGTATGTATTAACATTCTATAATATGAATTGTTCGATTAATTAACTTATTACCTTGAAAACGAGTACCTGCTTCTATGTAGGTTGTTAGGATATTCATATGTTTTTCCGTTATATACTCTCCAGCCATTAACACAGGAATTCCTGGAGGGTAGGGAATAATCATTTCAGCTGACATGTAGCCAATTGATTCATTTAAAGGCACAGCTTTTTTATTGTAACCTTTTATTTGCTTATAAGATAGACCCAATTCGGTTAGTTTATCCGTTTCAATATAGGACGAACTCCGTGAAGAGTCCACACAAGGTAATGGTTCTACTATCGCCCTAATCTTTGTAATCAAATTTTCCCCAAAGATTCTATCCTTTATTAAAGGGAGAACCATTAATACATTATTTGGGTCAGCCATTTCTGTGAAAAGACCTTGTTTTTCTAACAGAGCTTGTAATTCAAATCCGTTCAAACCGAAGTTGGATTGAATCGTCACCTTCAGTGGATCAATATCAATTGAATTCTTATGTGCTTGTACAACATTAATTTGTGGAATTTCATTTAATGATGTTTTAAGCCAATTGATTTCATTGAGTAATTCTCTCGTCCCTGTCTCCTGCATCAGTGCTAAGTAGTACCTTGCAATATCTAAGGATGCCATAATGGGATAAGATGGACTACTCGATTGGAGCATTTGAAGATAGACGTTTAATCGACTTAGATCTACTAATTTACTATTAAAATGAAGATAAGCCCCCATTGTCATCGCAGGTAGCGTCTTATGAGCTGAGTTAACCACAATATCAGCACCAGCTTCAACTGCAGAAATTGGAAAACTCTCAAGAATGAAATGAGCTCCATGTGCTTCATCAACCAAAACGGGGATTGATAAAGAATGAGCAAGCTTAATAATTTCCTTTAAATCAATCGTCATTCCATAGTAATTAGGATTTGTAAGTATAATTGCTTTTGCATTAGGATGTGTTTCTATGGCTGATTTTACAGTTTCTATAGATAGGCCAACAGCTACTTGTGCCACTTCATCATATTCTGGACTTAAGAAAACTGGTCTAACAGATGCCAGTTGCAATCCGTGCAAAATGGATTTATGTGAATTTCTTTGAACTAAAACAACATCATTCTCTTCACAAGTAGCAAGGATCATCGCTAAATTGCCGACAGTTGAACCGTTTACTAAAAAATAGCTCTTCTCAACTCCATAGAGTTCAGACGTTAATTGCTCGGCTTCTTTAATAACCCCACTTGGATCATGAAGATCATCCATTCCGGTTAATTCAGTTACATCTAATTTTAATATCTCTTCAAAGCCGCTCGTCTTCTCTTGAGGGAAGACTTGTCCATTGTGATGCCCTGGGACATGGAGTGACATTGGATTGCTTTTTTGGTGTGTCATAAGTTTATCATATAGTGGTGTTTGTTTTTGATTCATCATTGATTGTCCCTTAGTTTTTTTATGTTAGTACAACATTAATCTACCATTGTTATGCTTTTTTTTCTATAAAAATAGGACCCTATAAAGGATCCCTATTTCTATGAATATATCTCAGGTGTCGTTACACTTCTTAATTTCTTTAGATAATAAAGGTATTTCGGGTCATTTGTTTCCGTTTGAATCATATCTTTCTCGCAATCTGTGCAAATAAATTTTGTGTATAAATGAATCCCTCTTTGCTTTTGTTCTTCACATATTACACACGTTTCCCCAATATTTCTTTCAGTAATGAGTGAACTCAATTGCCTCCACCTCCATTATCAGCATTCCCATAAGTATCAAATGTATACACAATTTCTAATTTAATCTACAATTATTTTTTTGTATCACTTTTAAACTATGATAAGTCGGTTGAATTTGAGCCTGTTTTTATGTTAGTTTATTATTTTTTATAATTTTTCTTTCGTTTGAGTGGTTAATCTATTTTTGACACTTTGTGTGAGCTAATAGGGACAGGTCGATGGCTGGGTGGTTGTGTTTTGTCTTATTGGATGTGTTAACAGGACAGGTCGATTGGAATTTGCTCTTGTTTTGTTCTATGGGATGCTCTAATAGGACAGTTCAATTGGATTTGCTCTTGTTTTGTCTTATTGGATGCCCTAACAGGACACTTCCCTTGGGATTTGCTCTTGCTTTGTCTTATTGGATGCGTCAACAGGACACTTCAATTGGAATTTTCTCTTGTTATGTCTTATTAGATGCCCCAACAGGACACTTCGCCAGGCTTTTGCACTTGTTTTGTCTTATTAGATGTCTCAACAGGACACTTTGCTTGTTCTTTTTTCTTGTTTTGTCCTATTGGATGCACTAACAGGACACTTTGCTCAGGATTTGCACTTGCTTTGTCCTATTGGATGCTCTAATTGGACAGTTCAATTGGTCTTTGTTCTTGTTTTGTCCCATTGGATGGACCAATAGGACAGGTCGCTCGGGGTTTGCTCTTGTTTTGTCTTATTGGATGCCTCAACAGGACACTTCAGCTGTTCTTTATTCTAGTTTTGTCCCATTGGATGCACTAACAGGACACTTTGCTCAGGATTTGCACTTGCTTTGTCCTATTGGATGCTCTAATTGGACAGTTCAATTGGTCTTTGCTCCTGTTTTGTCCCATTGGATGCACTAACAGGACACTTTGCTCGGGATTTGCACTTGTTTTGTCCTTTTAATATCCTTAAATGACAATAATCTAAAACACAAAAAAGACCAGCTCCAAAAGGAACTGATCTTTTATTTTGCCTAGCGACGTCCTACTCTCACAGGGGGAGTCCCCCAACTACCATCGGCGCTGAAGAGCTTAACTTCCGTGTTCGGTATGGGAACGGGTGTGACCTCTTCGCCAAAAT
>NZ_JACYHA010000023.1 GCF_014837155.1 Litchfieldia stipae
CATACCGAACACGGAAGTTAAGCTCTTCAGCGCCGATGGTAGTTGGGGGACTCCCCCTGTGAGAGTAGGACGTCGCTAGGCAAGACAAAAGATCAGTTCCTTTTGGAGCTGGTCTTTTTTGTGTTTTAGATTATTGTTTTTTAGCATATTAAAGGACGAAATAAGAGCAAAGCCAGATTGAAGTGTCCTGTTGGGGCATTTAATAGGACAAAGTAAGAACAAAGCCAGATTGAAGTGTCCAGTTGGTGTATCCAATAGTACAAAGAAAGAGCAAAAAACGAAAGAACTGTCTTGTTGGGGTATCCAATGGTACAGAACAGGAGAAAATCCCGAGCGAACTGTCTTGTTGTAGCATCCAATAGGACAAAATAGGAGCAAATCCCGAGCGAACTGTTCTTTTGTAGCATCCAATATGACACTTCAAGAGCAAATCCCGAGCGAACTGTCTTGTTGGAGCATCCAATAGGACAAAATAGGAGCAAATCCCGAGCGAACTGTTCTGTAGGGTCATCCAATAGGACAAAACAGGAGCAAATCCCGAGCGAACTGTTCTGTAGGGTCATCCAATAGGACAAAACAAGATCAAATCCCGAGCGAACTGTTCTGTAGGATCAGCCAATAGGACAAAACAAGAGAAATTCCCAATCGAAGTGTCCTGTAGGGTCATCCAATAGGACAAAACAAGAGCAAAGAACGAGCGAACTGTCTTGTTGGAGCACCCAATAGGACAAAGCAAGAGCAAAGAACTAGCAAACTGTTCTGTTATAGCAGCCAATAGGACAAAACAAGAGCAAATCCCGAGCGAACTGTTCTGTTGGTCATCCAATAGGACAAAGCAAGAGCAAAAAACTAGCAAACTGTTCTGTTGGTCATCCAATAGGACAAAGCAAGAGCAAAAAACTAGCAAACTGTTCTGTTGTTGGTCATCCAATAGGACAAAGCAAGAGCAAAGAACGAGCGAACTGTCTTGTTGGAGCATCTAATAGGACAAAACAGGAGCAAATCTCGAGCGAAGTGTCTTAGGGGAGCATCCAATAGGACAAATCAAAAGAATAAAACAGATAAACAAGCTAAGTCAATGCCACTAATGTCCTGTAAGCCAGTCAAATAGGATAAAACAGCATAAAAAAAACTAAATGCCTCTCTTTCCAATTAAAAGAGGCATTTAGCTTTGTATCGAAGGCAATTTCCGCAAAAGTTCTTCTTATCTACGACTTCTAGTTTGTTGCTCAACCAGCCGACTCATCAAAAACAATGAATTACACATTCTCCTTCTTTGCAAAAAATGTTTGTTGCTTTTGTTGAACCTTTTGGAAAGCGTGATTTGCAAACCACATAATGATATAAGCAGTTACACTTCCTGTGAAAAAGAGCGTTAATCCAGGTATTTTAAATAGAATGAAGAAATATGCAAGGATACTAACAGACATCATTATTGTTAATAATGGATTTAAAGCCATCACTAAAAATGAATTCTTAAGAACTTGTCTAATATTAATATCGAAATGAACCAGGATAGGGAAGACATAGAGCGATATTAAAAGAAAAATAACAGAAACGACTAGTAAAGGGATAAACAGAATAGCAAAAAATCCAATGTCAGGGGATTGGAAAAATCTAATATCAATGAATAAGATAAATCCGATCACAATTAAAATTAGCCCAATTAGATTACTCTTAAGAAATTCTGATTTGTATGATTGCCAAAAGGTTTTAAAGACAGGGATGTCGTCCTCTCCCATTACCCATTTTCGTGTTACGGCAAACATGGCAGTAGTGGCAGGAAATAACCCGAATACAACGAGTCCTGCTAGTGTAAAGATTGTCCAAAGTAAATTTACATAGGCAAGTCTTGAGATAATCAATGTGATTTTATAAAAGCCGCCCATCAATCCGGAAGTCTGCATAAGTAATTCCTCCAATAAATGATTAATACCCTTTCATTATACATTAAATAGGACAAAGAAGAAGATTTTCATTTAATTGTCAGATAAAAATCCATTTGTACGTACAAATTTAATCCGTGGTACAATAGGTGAAAGAAACGATCTATTTTTTTAGATGATGACGGGGTGACCTAATGAAAGAAAGAAATATTCCGAAATACCTACAATTAAAGCAAGAGATTTTATCATGGATACATTCTGGCAGGTTAAAGATGAATGGCCAAATTCCTACAGAGAATGAACTGGCCCAACAGTTTGAGGTCAGTCGCCATACGGTTCGACAAACATTAGGTGAACTCGAAAAAGAAGGCTGGTTATACAAAGTGCAAGGGAAAGGATCCTTTGTGTCTAAGCGTGAAGCAAATAAAGGCAAGGATATTAATCTAATTGGGATATTAACAACATATATTTCAGATTATATTTTTCCACATATAGTTCGTGGGGCTGAAGAAACGTTAAGGACAAAAGGGTATCGTCTTCTATTATCTAGTACCGATAATCATAAGGAGAAGGAAAAAGAAAACTTAGAAATGTTAATGAATCAGCCGTTATCGGGATTAATTATAGAGCCAACTAAAAGTGCTCAAGGAAATCCGAATTTAGAATTCTACTTATCCCTTGAGAATAAAAACCTACCATATTTAATGATTAATGAAAGATATCCAGAGCTATCATGTCCTTGCATAAAAGTGGACGATGAATTGGGTGGATTTTTAGCAGCAGAGCATTTAATAAAGCTTGGACACAAAAGGATCATGGGATTTTTTAAGACGGATGATATTCAAGGGGTGAATCGTCTGAAGGGATTTATCCGTGCTCATCAAAAGGATCAAGTTGTTATGAATCCGGTAAATGTGATTACCTATGCAACAGAAGAGAAAAATGATAAGCCACTAGAGAAAGCACTAGAAGCGATAAAGCGAAATGAAGAACGACCTACTGCATTTGTTTGTTATAATGATGAACTGGCGATTAAGCTCTTAGAAGTCCTGCGTCAAGAGGGACTAAGCATACCAAGTGATCTCTCAATGGTTAGCTTTGATGATTCGCTATTAGCTACTGCAACGGAAGTGAAGTTTACTACATTAAGTCATCCGAAGGCAGAAATCGGGAAGAAAGCAGCTGAAGTTCTTTTACAGATGATAGAGAATCCTTCAATTAGACAGAATGACTTTATATTTTCACCTGAGTTAATTGTTAGGGATTCAACGAGAATAATATAAAGTTATGTACGTACAAATGAAAAATAACTAGAAAATTTGTACGTACAATTATATAATGAGTGTAGAATGATTTTTTCGAACAAGGAGCTGAGATGATGCTTGAAGAATTAAAAAAGGCTGTATTTGAGGCTAATTTGGAATTACCTAAATACAAAATGGTGACGTTTACATGGGGCAATGTAAGTGCGATTGATAGAGAAAGTGGTTTAGTTGTGATTAAGCCAAGCGGAGTAGAGTATGAAGATATGTCGCTTGAGGACATGGTGGTTATAGATTTAGAGGGTAATAGATTAGAAGGAGAGTTAAAACCTTCGTCAGATACTCCTACTCATTTAGCGTTGTATAAAGCGTTTCCAACCATCGGTGGAATTGTTCATACACATTCTCCATGGGCTACAAGCTGGGCTCAAGCAGGCAGAAGTATTCCTGCGTTAGGAACAACACATGCAGATTATTTTTATGGGGAAATCCCTTGTACAAGAAAGATGACAGACGAAGAAATTCAAGGTGAGTATGAATTGGAAACGGGTAACGTCATTATCGAGCATTTCCAAGGGGTTAATCCTTTATTTATGCCAGGCGTACTTGTGAATGGTCATGCACCATTCACTTGGGGCAAGGATGCACATAACGCCGTTCATAATGCTGTTGTATTAGAAGAGGTTGCAAAAATTGCATCAGAAACAATGAAATTAAATCCGAATGTAGAGCCAATTAATCAAGCGTTATTAGACAAGCATTTTTTACGTAAACATGGTGCGAATGCTTACTATGGTCAAGGGAACTAACAACGGTAATTTATTAATATCATAAAAATAGTAGGAGGAATTCACAATGAAATTAACGAAGAACTATGAGTTTTGGTTTGTAACAGGTAGTCAGCATTTATATGGACCTGAAACATTAGTAGAAGTAGCCGAGCATTCAAAGGTAATTACAGAAGGAATCAATAGTAGTGAAGAGATTTCTTATAAGATTGTCTTTAAGCCTGTTCTAACAACTCCAGATGATATTCGTGCGTTATGTATGGAGGCTAATCATGATGAGAATTGTGCTGGAATTATCACTTGGATGCACACGTTCTCACCAGCGAAAATGTGGATTGCTGGATTAACAGCATTACAGAAGCCTTTATTACATCTTCATACACAGTTTAATCGTGATATTCCTTGGGATAGCATTGATATGGACTTCATGAACACAAATCAATCTGCACATGGTGACCGTGAGTATGGTTTCATTGGGGCACGTCTTGGAATCTCCCGTAAAGTGGTGGTTGGTTATTGGGAAGACCAAGAAGTCCTTGAGAAAATTGGTACTTGGACGCGTACAGCAGTGGCAGTAAATGAAAGCAAGCATTTGAAGATTGCTCGTTTCGGTGATAACATGCGTGAAGTAGCTGTTACAGAAGGGGATAAGGTTGAAGCTCAAATTAAATTTGGCTGGTCAATCAATGGCTATGGAATTGGTGACCTTGTTCAAAGAATCAACGATGTGTCAGAAGAAGAGTTAAACAATTTAATGAAAGAATATGAAGAAACGTATGAATTTACTCCTGAAGGATTAGTGGAAGGGCCAGTAAGAGACTCAATTAAAGAGCAAGCAAAGATTGAATTGGGACTTAAAGGATTCCTAGAAGAAGGGAACTTTGGTGGATTCACAACAACGTTTGAAGATTTACATGGAATGAAGCAGCTTCCAGGTCTTGCTGTTCAACGTTTAATGGAGCAAGGCTATGGATTTGGTGGAGAAGGTGACTGGAAGACGTCTGCACTTGTTCGCTTAATGAAAATTATGGCAGGTAATGAAGGTACTTCATTTATGGAGGACTATACGTATCACTTCGAGCCAGGAAATGAGCTAGTGTTGGGATCTCACATGTTAGAAATCTGCCCAACAATTGCAGTGACTCGTCCGCGTTTAGAGGTACATCCTCTGGGAATAGGTGGAAAAGAAGACCCAGCACGTATGGTGTTTGATGGAGCTTCTGGAGCAGCATTAAATGCGTCAATCATTGATATGGGTAATCGCTTCCGTCTGATTGTGAATGAAGTAGAAGCAGTCAAATTAGAAGAAGAAATGCCAAATCTTCCAGTAGCTCGTGTATTATGGAAAGTTGAGCCTTCGTTAAAAGACGGAGTGGAGGCATGGATCCATGCGGGTGGAGCGCATCATACTGGATTCTCCTTTAAGGTAACAACTGAACAATTACAAGACTTTGCCGAGATGACTGGCATTGAGTGCGTTGTCATTGATAAAGATACAAAAGTACAGCAGTTCCGCAAAGAATTACAATGGAATGATTTTGTTTGGTCAAATAAGCGATAATTTTTATAAAAAAACTTTTGAAGAGGGTAGACTATTTAGAGTCTACCCTTTCTTTTTGTATAGCGTTTGTAAAAAAGTTAACAAACAGATGAACATTGTTTCGTATTTTACATAAAAAAGTAAGAGTTGAAGTGTTTATTTTAAAAAGAGAATATAGTATACTAATTTATGTAACATTTGTTCATAACTGAATTAACAAAATTTCATGCGTGAGGAGGGTGTTCATGAAATTAGGAGTAGTTCATTTTGGTTCCTTTACAATGGGTGCGATAGAAGTAATTCGTACACTTATTGAGGAAAATCATCAGAATCTCTATACATTATATGGAATTGAATGGAATCGTCATACAAAAGGAATCGAACTTAAAGAACTACATACAGAATCAATCAAACAAGCAGATTATAAAGGTGATTCACTTCTGATGTCATTTCCAGATCAATATTGGAGCAATCATGAATTAGAGGAAATCGCACAACTTGATCATGTGATTGTATTAGGTGGAGAAGAGCATCATCAAATCAATTCAACGATTAATATGATTCATGTGCCAGTTTCGATTTTCAATGAGATACCCGAATCAAGCTATTCCCTAGGATATGATTCAGCTCTTAACACGGTATATTCATCAGTAGAAAAAATTCGTGATACAGCGAGTTCTTTAATTTATAACAAATTAAGAGTGTTCCCGATTCAAGTACCTGGTGAACAATTTACACCACTTGTCGAGGATGCAGCACTTGCTGTTAATGCACCATTTGTAACAAATGATCATAATGAAGGTCTCACGATAATAAAAAAGGCGATTGAGGAAAAAAATAGACGTAATCAATCATACTTATTTATTCTGATGGACTACTCTGTTGATCATAAAAGCCTAGAGCAAGTGATTACCACTGAATTTGATGTAGACTGGAAGGTCATGAGCATTAGTAAGTCCCAATGTGTCGGTCCGTTTCCTACTGCATTGGATCAGATTTATATAAGAAAGCTTAGCACTATGTTATTAGATTTAATAAATAAAGGTCTAGAGCCTGGACGTTTAGTGATTCAAAATCATGAAGTTATTTTCAAAAAAAAGTAAAAAGTCGGAGGGAACAACAATGTCAGTAAGTGAAACAGTAAATTTAGAGCAATTAGCTATTCATTCAATTCGTACACTTTCAATTGATGCGATTGAGAAATCTAACTCAGGTCACCCAGGAATGCCAATGGGAGCAGCACCGATGGCGTATACGTTATGGTCAAAATTCATGAATCATAATCCAAGCAACCCAACATGGTTTAATCGTGATCGCTTTGTTTTATCAGCAGGTCATGGCTCAATGCTTTTATACAGCCTATTACACTTATCTGGTTATGATTTATCGATTGATGACATCAAGAATTTCCGTCAATGGGGAAGCAAAACACCAGGACATCCTGAGTTTGGTCACACTCCAGGAGTAGATGCAACAACTGGTCCGCTAGGTCAAGGTGTTGCTATGGCTGTTGGTATGGCAATGGCAGAAAGACATTTAGCATCTGTCTACAACAAAGACAGCTTTAACGTAGTTGATCATTTCACTTACAGCATTTGTGGAGATGGCGACTTAATGGAGGGTGTATCTGCAGAAGCAGCTTCATTAGCTGGTCACTTACAATTAGGGAAATTAGTCGTTCTATATGATTCAAATGATATTTCACTAGATGGTGACTTAGATCGTTCGTTCTCAGAGTCAATCGAACAACGCTTCAAATCTTATAATTGGCAATACATCCGTGTTGAGGATGGAAATGATATTAAGGAAATTGCAAAAGCAATTGAAGAAGCAAAGAGTGATCTTACACGTCCAACCATGATCGAAGTAAAAACAACGATTGGATATGGTTCTCCAAACTTAGCTGGAACGTCAAATGTACACGGTGCACCACTTGGAGCAGAAGAAACAAAATTAACAAAGGCTTCTTACAAATGGGAATTCGAAGAAGATTTCCACGTGCCATCTGAGGTTTATGCACACTTTAAAGAAGTGATCAAAGACGCTGGTGAACAAAAAGAAACAGAATGGAATGCATTATTAGCTGAATATAAAAAACAATATCCTGATTTAAGTAATCAATTGGAGCTAGCGATTGCTGGAAAGCTACCTGAAGGATGGGAAAAAAGCTTACCGGTCTATGAAGAAGGTAAAAGCTTAGCAACTCGTGCATCATCAGGAGAAGCACTAAATGCAGTTGCAAGCAGTGTTCCTCAATTCTTTGGAGGTTCTGCTGACTTAGCAGGATCAAATAAAACAATGATTAAGGGCGGAAATGACTTTACTCCAGCAGATTTCAGTGGCCGTAACATTTGGTTCGGTGTACGTGAATTTGCAATGGGTGCAGCATTAAACGGAATGGCGCTTCATGGTGGTGTGAAGGTATTTGGTGGAACATTCTTTGTTTTCTCTGACTACTTACGACCAGCAATCCGTCTTGCAGCTTTAATGAAGCTTCCTGTAACTTATGTATTCACACATGATAGTATTGCCGTTGGGGAAGATGGTCCAACACATGAGCCAATCGAGCAATTACCATCATTAAGAACAATGCCTGGATTATCAATTATCCGTCCAGCAGATGGTAATGAAACAGCTGCTGCATGGAGAACTGCCGTTGAATCAACAGATACGCCAACTGCACTTGTTCTAACTCGTCAAAACTTACCAACACTACCTGGTACAGATAAAAATGCTTATGAGGGTGTTCAAAAAGGAGCATACGTGGTATCTCCAGCAAGTTCAGATCAACCAGACGCATTAATTTTGGCTACAGGTTCTGAAGTAAGCTTAGCAGTGGAAGCTCAGAAGGTATTAGCGACTGAGAATATTCAAGTATCGGTTGTAAGTATGCCATCATGGGATCGCTTCGAGAAGCAATCAAAAGAATACAAAGAATCAGTGATTCCAAAATCAGTGAAGAAACGTCTTGGCATTGAAATGGCTTCTTCTCTTGGCTGGGAACGCTACACAGGTGACGAAGGAGATATTCTTGCCATTGACCAATTCGGGGCATCAGCTCCAGGTGAAAAAATCATGGCTGAGTACGGATTCACAGTTGAAAACGTGGTTTCACGTGTAAAGAACTTAATTAATAATAACTAATTTAATGTATGACACAAACAAAGTTGGTTCAGCGATGTGGTTTACTACAAAAGAAGTAGTTGAGACAAAGTTTGAACCAACTTTGTTTTTTGATTCTAAAGGATTAATAGGTGCGGTTAAATGGAGAATGAAAAACTAGCTAAAATCGTTGAAGCAGCAAGATTATATTATCAATTAGACTATAGTCAGCAGGATATTGCAAAAAAACTAGATGTTTCTAGGCCTACTGTCTCAAGGCTGCTTAAACAGGCGAAAGAGTTAGGAATTGTTGAAATAAAAATCAACAACCCAGTAGAGACCGGTGAAATTCTAACAGAGCAGTTAAAAGCGAAATTTGGATTAAAAGATGCGTATGTCATTTCAGTTCCTGAATTTGAAAACGAAATCATCAAGAAATACATAGGAGAAGCTGCAGCAGCTTACTTATATAATGTTATTAATGAAGGCGATATTGTTGCAACATCTTGGGGAACAACGATTTATGAAGTGGCCAAAAACCTGAAGCCTAAGAATATATCAGGTGCTCAAATTGTCCAATTAAATGGAGGAATTAGTCATTCAGAAACAAAAACATATGCATCTGAAATCATCCATTTGTTTGGTGAGGCATTTAATACGCCAACATTTCTATTGCCACTGCCAGCGATTGTTGATCACATCGTCGTTAAGCAGGCAATTGAAGCTGATCGCCATATTCATAAGCTATTGGAAAAAGGAAGAGAAGCGAATATCGCCATCTTCAGTGTAGGTATCCCAGAAGTTGATTCAGTCTTATTACAAGCTGAATATTTCTCAAACAGTGATAGAGAGTTAATTCAATCGAAGGCAGCGGGCGAAATATGCTCAAGATTCTTCGATAAGCAGGGGTATATTTGCATAGAGGGGCTAAATGATCGAACGATTGGGATTCAACTTGACGAATTAGCGAAAAAGGATAAATCCATCCTGATTGCAGGTGGTCCGCGAAAGCTTGATGCTATATATGGGGCACTTAAGGGCGGCTATGCTAATGTGTTAGTCACTGATGACTTAACTGCCAAAATGTTATTAGAACAGGATTACTAAAACATAAACAACTCATCCTTTTTCTAGAGATGATTGTTTATGTTTTTTTTATTTGAAATAACAGATAATAACATCATATCCACAGCGAAATGAGGTTTATCCACATCATTATCCACATGTCGATCGCTTTCATATAGAGTTTTGTATACAAGTATGCTCTTGTTATCCCCAGTTATTATGAAAAAAAGCACAAAAAAATTAACATTTTTTTCATATTATTTTGGTGTATTACGATATAGGTTGGGTAATAATACTTCCATGATGTTCATAAGGAGGATGAAAATGGAAGATAAACAATCGAATAGTGAAGACGTATTAACGAATCGACAAGGGCATCCAGTAACAAATAATCAAAGTGTACGAACTGTGGGGAATCGTGGACCAACCACATTAGAAAATTACGATTTCCTTGAAAAAATTAGTCATTTTGACCGCGAGAGAATCCCTGAGCGTGTTGTTCATGCCCGTGGTGCAGGGGCACACGGTTACTTCGAGTCGTATGGTACATATGGTGATGATCCGATTTCAAAATATACTCGTGCAAAGGTATTCACGGAGAAGGGAAAGCAAACTCCAGTATTTATCAGATTCTCCACAGTAATTCATGGAGGACATTCTCCAGAAACATTGAGAGACCCAAGAGGATTTGCTGTTAAATTCTATACCGAGGATGGGAACTGGGATTTAGTTGGGAATAACTTGAAAATATTTTTTATCAGAGATCCTCTTAAGTTTCCAGATTTAGTGCATGCCTTTAAGCCAGATCCAGTCACAAATCTTCAGGATGGCGAGCGTATTTTTGATTTTATTTCTCAATCACCAGAAGCAATGCAAATGATTACCTTCTTATTCTCACCTTGGGGAATTCCTGCAAACTATCGTCATATGCAAGGATCAGGTGTTCATGCATATCGTTGGGTGAATGATGAAGGGAAAGCAGTGCTTGTTAAATATCACTTCGAACCAAAGCAAGGGATTAAAAATCTAACTCAAGCTGAGGCGGAAGAAATTCAATCAAAGAACTTTAATCATGCGACTCAAGATTTATATGAAGCAATTGAAAATGGAGATTATCCAGAATGGGAACTCTTTGTTCAAATCATGAGTGATGATGAGCATCCTGAGCTAGATTATGATCCTCTTGACCCAACAAAGCTTTGGTATAAAGAAGATTTCCCATGGGTGCCAGTAGGGAAATTAGTGCTAAATAAGAATCCTGAGGATTACTTTGCAGAGGTTGAGCAAGCTGCCTTTGGTACTGGGGTCCTTGTAGATGGACTTGATTTCTCAGATGATAAGCTTTTACAGGGGAGAACATTCTCTTACTCTGATACACAAAGATACCGGGTTGGGACAAATTATCTAAAGCTGCCAATCAATGCTCCGAAAAAACATGTAGCAACCAATCAACGTGGTGGGCAAATGGAATATGTAGTGGATAAAGGTGAGAAACAAAATCCACATGTAAACTATGAGCCATCGATCATTGGAGGACTAAAGGAAGCACAACAAACTGGCAAAGAGCATACACCTTATGTTGAGGGTGAAGTGAAAAGAGAAAAAATTGAGCGAGAAAATAATTATGGTCAAGCGGGTGAAACCTATCGCCGATTTACTGATTGGGAACGTGATGAGCTGATTAACAATTTAGTTAACACATTAAAGCCTTGTCGCAAAGAAATTCAAGACCAAATGGTTGAACATTTCACAAAATGTGATGAAGAATATGGAAGAAGAGTCAGAGAAGGACTTTCTATGGCCGATAATGATCCAAACGCGACTCATCGTGGTCCGATTGGGGCAACAGATACAGAAGAAGCTGTAAAGCAAGCAGAACAAATGGGTCACCCGTCAGATCCGTATTAATAATCAACAGGAAAAAGACCTCTTGGGGTCTTTTTCTTTCTAGTCAGCTGGTGCTGCTTCTACGGCAATTTGATACGCATCGAGAATGGAGTTTTTTTCTTGAAGATCTTCAATCCCTACGAGGTACTGCTCCTCATCTTCATCCTCAATTCTCATCAAGAGAGTTTCCTCGCCATCCCTTAATAACGCATAGGAATCCTCTTCCATATCAAATAATGCTTCAATACGATAATCTCTAATCACGCCATTCTCATCTTCAACCGTAATCGTATCTCTAAGCTCTTCGTTCTCCATCTTGTTCACCTCCAGGTTGTTATAACCATAAATTCCCCCACAAGCTGAAGATTTTCTCTATATAAAAATAACCAGTCATTTGACTGGCAATGGAGATGTTGCATTCATTTATGGATCTATTCAGTCACAACAGGGCTAATGTCTTCCAGTTCTTCATTTGTAGCACCTTGGACATCTGTTGTCTCTGATGTTAAGCCGTTCCATTCATTTGTGAAATCAACCCAATGGGTTAATCCAAAAATCACATCCATCATTTGCGTAAATTTAGCCACAATCATCAGTCCTTTTATTCTTTAGCGTTCCAAGTCACCCTTGGATTATTCATGGAATTAAAAAGTTGCAAGATCGAACATTCAATGGGTATCCTTAGAGTAAATAAATGCAGCAGGAGTGAGAACACTATGGAAAAAACGATTGGTTTTATTGGCTGTGGAAAAATGGCTCAATCCATTATTCAAGGCCTAATTAGAGCTCAAACCATTGAACCTACACGTATTATCGCAAGTGCAAAGTCGGATGAGACCCTTGAAAAAGTAAGGAATACATATGGCATACATGTCACATTAAATAATTTAGAGGTAGCGCAAAAATCAGATTTTCTCGTCCTTGCCGTCAAACCTAATTTATATCAAACAGTTATTGATGAAATAAAAGACAAGTTAAATGAAGCAACTGTCATCATAACGATTGCTGCAGGGATAAGTTTGGATGGATTAGAAGAACGTTTTTCTAGAAAAGTTAAGGCTGTTCGAACGATGCCAAATACCCCTTCCTTAGTTGGTGAAGGAATGACAGCTATGTGTCACAATGACCTAGTCACTGATAAAGAGTTACAACAAATCAAAGTTCTTTTTGAAAGCATTGGGAAAGTCGAAGCGATCGAAGAGAGATTAATGGATGCGATTCCGGCTGTAAGTGGATCGTCTCCAGCTTATGTGTATATGTTAATTGAAGCTCTTGCTGATGGTGCTGTTCAACAAGGATTTACAAAGAAACAAGGTTTGAATATGGCAGCCCAAGCTGTATTAGGAGCAGCAAAAATGGTGCTCGAAACAGGAATCCATCCCGCAGAATTAAAGGATCATGTTTGCACCCCAGGTGGTGCAACAATTGAAGCAGTTGTTAGCTTAGAACAAACTCAATTCAGAGGAACGATTCTAAAAGCAATGGAACAGTGTACAAAAAAATCGGTGCTGCTATCTAAGTAAAATGAATGACAAACTCCTCAAATATTTTGATAACCAGGTGAAGGGGGCCACCAAAATTGTGGCTCCCCAAACAATCCACAACTACTTAATATCCATTTGAAACATTTTTCCAATTTATGTAACCTTTCCGTTCTCTAAAACGTCTAATACTTATGGGAGATAAAACAATAACATATTCAGTAATATATTTGTAATATTTGTAATAAAATTCCTAGTAAGCACAAATGGTGACATTAACTTTTAGTATGGGAGAGAGTGCGGTTGAAAAGGAAATGGGGACTTTTATTAGGAATTTCAGTATTACTAGCGGGGTGCAGTGTTGAAGCGAAAGCAACAGTAAAAGGAGAGGCAAGTCCAGCTACACATTTAGAAAAAGAAATCCAAATGTCAGCGAAACAATTTGAACATGAATTAACGTTGATTGACCAAAGAAATGATTCTGTCATTCAATCACTTAAGCCATTTGATTATACAGACGAAACACAGTATGAAGAAGAAATGAAAGCATTAGTGAAAGAGCTAGCTTCGGTATATGATCAACCAATGATTCCCGCACGCATCAGTCAGGATGGGAGTCTAATTGACGGACAAAGCAGAGTCATCCTAGATGAGCAAGCGTTGTTAGAACAACTTACGAATGTGTCAGTATTTGATAGGGTAGTAGAATTGCCTATTACAGAGACAGAACCTAACGTAAGTATGGAAACCGTAATGGGACTTGAGGAGGTTGTGTTAGGGAGTTATACTACGAGATTTGACCCTTCTGTCAAAGGCAGAACAACGAATATTGCGTTATCTGCAAAAGAAATTGATCAAATTGTCTTAGGGCCAGGGGACCGTTTTTATTTTAACTTAATTGTAGGAGATTCAACGCCAGATAAAGGTTATCAGCTTGCTACTGTTATTGAAAACAAACAATTTGTGACAGGGTATGGTGGAGGCATCTGTCAAACATCAAGTACCCTCTATAATGCAGTTGAAAGAGCGGGACTAGAAATCATCGAACTTCATCATCATTCAAAAGAAGTAGGCTATGTTCCAAAAGGAAAAGACGCGACCATTGCATATGGATTCAAAGATTTTAAATTCATCAATAACAAAGACTACCCAGTCGTCATCAAAACAATAATGAACGAAAGCGCTGGTACATTAGAAGTGCAAATCACATCAGCAGGACGCTTTGTTGCAGGACAATAAATATACTATGATTAAGAGCTATTGAAATAAGTGCACACCACTTATCTGATAGCTCTATTTATTTACCAAGTTTATGAAAAAAATGGACAAATTGTATGATTTCTTTGTTAAAAAAACAAGTAAATACATATAATCCTAAAAGAGGCAAAAAAGGAGGCTGTACATTGCGTTTTTTTGTGTTTAGGATTTCTTTGTATTGGGTGGCAACTATTCTATTAAGTATCAAAACATATATTGTGAGCAAAACGGTATTTGATCTGGGAATTGATACAGCGATTGCTGAGATCATTTTAGTATTAAGTACGGTAAGTGCCATTATGCTTCTTCTATCAGCTTCATTATTTGTGAAGAGGAAGTATCATCAATCTGCCCTATTCATTATTTATTCCATTATATCTGTTGTATTATATGGCAATGTTCTCTACTACCGTTTCTTTAATGATTTTATTACAATCCCGGTGATGTTTCAGTCGATGCACTTGGCCAATCTTGGTGGGAGTCTATTCGGGTTGATTGGATTGCTAGATCTCCTATTGTTTGTAGATTTACTCTTGCTGATTCTTCTTTCAAAAAGATTACACTTAAGAAGTGAAGTGATCAATCAAAATAGGACAGCCATTCTTACTATGGGGATAATCTTACTTCTTCTGAATACAGGATTAGCCCATAAAGAACGACCAGAATTATTAACGAGATCGTTTGATCGAAAGCTGCTTGTGAAAAATATTGGTCTCTATGCTTATCATGTATACGATTTCTATCTATATACCAATACGAAGACAAAAATCGTATTAGCTGATAATAATGAGCTGACTGAAATCATTAATTATGTCAAAGCGAATGAACAGAAACCTAATCCAGATTACTTTGGGGCAGCTAAAGGGAAAAATATTATCATGATTGCGCTCGAATCAACACAAAGCTTTGTTATTAATAATAAGGTAGAAGGGCAAGAAATCACGCCATTTCTTAACCAATTAATTAAAGAGCGGGGAACCTATTATTTCTCGAATTTCTACCATCAAACCGGACAAGGTAAGACGTCTGATGCAGAATTTATTATTGAGAACTCGCTTTATGGACTTCCGAGAGGAGCGGTGTTTTTTTCGAATCCGGAAAATCAATACCATACTTTAGCAAGTGTCTTAGGGGAAGCGGGTGACTATTATTCTGCGGTTTTTCATGCGAATAATAAAAGCTTCTGGAATCGAAACGTAATGTATAATGCAATAGGCTATGATCGCTTTTATGCAGAAGAGGAATATAAGATCAGTAAGGAGAATTCAATTGGCTGGGGCTTGAAGGATGAAGAATTCTTCTCCCAAACGATTCCGTATTTAAAAGAGCTTCCACAGCCTTATTATGCAAAATTACTGACCTTGACCAATCACTTTCCGTTCACTCTAGCACAAGCAGACGAGATTATTCCTGAATGGACATCAAAGGATGGTACGGTGAATCGCTACTTTACAACCGTAAGATATCAGGATGAAGCCCTAAAGCAATTTTTTGAGAAGATGAAGCAAGAGGGGTTATATGATAATTCTATTTTTATCCTGTATGGAGACCATTATGGTATATCCGAAAATCATAATAAAGCAATGGCTCAGTTTTTAGAAAAGGAAATAACACCATATGAGACGATTCAATTGCAACGTGTCCCTTTTATCATTCATTTTCCAAATCGTACGGAAACGAAAGAAATCACTACGGTTGCTGGACAGGTTGATGTCAAACCAACGATTCTTAACCTGATGGGGATTAATGAACAGGGAGCGATTCAATTTGGGAGTGATTTATTTTCAACAGATAAGCGACAATTTGTGATTTTGAGGGATGGAAGCTTTATAACGGATAAATATATCATGACTGGAAATAACTGTTACATACGTGATACAGGGATGAAGGCTGCGAAAGAATCCTGCAAACCTTACATGTCATTAGCAAAAGAAGAGCTTAATTACTCAGATCAAATCATATATGGTGACTTATTCCGATTTCTTGAATAAAGTCATTGAAAAAAGGCTCACCTTTTTTAGAGTGGGCCTTCTTCCATTTTGTTAATTACCAGCCTACGTAAGCTGAACCAACAATAATTAAAAGGATGAAAAGTACAACAATTAACGCAAAGCTGTTTCCATATCCTCCACCTGCGTAGCTCATAGTAGCACCTCCTTTAACAGAGTTACTATAATCTATGCGTCCTTTTGATGATGTGAAATGGACATCGGTGGAAAAACAAAAAAGTTTTAACAATTGATTTTCAACAAAATATGTTAAAATAAATCCTATATGAAAAATTCGAAAAAAGGGAGAATTCCATGAAAAAAAGCTCAATCATTGCTCTTTTATTTATTCTTTGTGGAGGAGGCATTATCGGCTATTCTGGATGGGAGATCTATAAGACCAAGGCAGAGACATCTAAGTCTTTGGTTGAAGCTAAGGAATTAATTCAACAGGGACGTGAGAATAATAGTCAGGAAGTGATCAAAAAATCTGACGTGAAATTCGGTGAAACCATCGGAATATTATCGATTCCTGTTTTGAATGCAGAGCTACCAATTGTTGAAGGTACTGATCCTGATGATTTAGATAAAGGGGTAGGGCATTACCGAGGTTCTTACCTTCCAGATGAAAATGGACAAATTGTTTTATCAGGACATCGTGACACGGTCTTTCGGGATATGGGAAAATTAAAGCTAGGAGATACGTTAGTCATTCAATTACCAACAGGGGATTTCACTTACAAGATTACCAATACGAAAATCGTAAGTGCAGATGATACAAGCATTATCACCTTACAGGACGAGGAAGAAGAATTAATTCTTACAACCTGCTATCCATTTAGCTATATTGGTGATGCTCCAGACCGCTATATTATGTATGCGGAAAGACAATAATTGTTCGAATTCACAAGGCAGAAGCTTGCCTTGTTTTTTTATGGGGTTTGGTTTTCTTTCATAACATTTCTCTTACGGATCGAATGCATTGAAAAATGAATAAGTAAAAATAAACAATAAATGGAAAGTGTCATTAACCCTACAAGATCTTGCTTAAATAAATCGAGAACCAAGCTAATCCCTGTTGCTATATAGAGACCTGCCAGGAAGGTTCGAATTTGTTTATTTGAATAGCCTTTTGTAAAAAGGGAACCGATTTGTCCACCGAAAATGGCCCCAATAATTAAGATTCCACTGATCTCATAATTAAGGGGTGTATTGAAGGCATATGAGGCAAAACCAGCTGTGACAATTAACAGAACACTAAAGAGACTTGTGCCAACAGCATATTTAGGCGTAAAGGAAAGAACACTAATTAATAATGGGACAATGATGAAGCCACCACCAACACCCAATGTAGCCGAAATGAAACCGGCGAAGAATCCAATCAGAATTGTTTTACTGATGACTTGAACACGAGTATTCTTTTCTATTGTACTAGCTAATATTTGCTCTTTTTGTCTCCGTAATAACGAGATGGAAAAATAACAGATTAACAGAATATATAAAATGGGGACGACTGTATCTTCGATCTGTAACCTTTCAATATATAAAACAAATGGATGTGCAAATTGTGTGGCAATGATTCCACTGATGCCAATTAGAATTGCAGGCTTCCACTTAATATGATGTAACCGATAATGGGCGAAAGAGCCGGAAAGGGAAGTAGCAATTGTATATAATAGGCTTGTCGCAATGGCTATAACAGGATTGAAAGCAAGTAATAATAGAATTGGTGTAAGGATAAATCCTCCTCCAATTCCAAAGAAACCAGACAAGATTCCAATTCCCAAACCTAAAGAAAGATAAAGAATAATTTCTGGCAATTGAGAAACTCCTTTCTTATGACCATCTACTAACCCTTATCTATTTTGTGATGGCATAAGGATTTTAAACATGGTTAAGGTTAAAAAATGTCTCTCCTCCTATCATACAGAAACCATGTTGATTATAGAAGGGCATGAACTCATTCTTATGTAAAACTTTAAAACGTGATGCCCAAATTTTCCATTGATAATACATTTGCATGACAAACAGCAAATTAAAATGCAGGATAGGAGAAGCTATGTTACAATTATTAGTATTCTTTAAAAAAAAGGAGAGGTAAAATGTTTTTTAATAAGAGTAAGGGCATCATTGTAGGCTTAAGCTTGATCTTCGCATTAGCTGGTTGTGGATCAAACGATAAATCAACAGACGAATCGTCAAAAAAGGATGAAGTCGTGGCAAGTGTCAATGGACAAACGATTTTGTCATCTGAATATAGCTCTGCATTAGAGCAGTATAAATTAAATTATGCACAGAGCGGCATCGATGTTGATAGTTTGGGTGAAGAAGAGACGAAGCTACTCGAACAGCAGGCACTAGATCAATTAATCAATAATGAATTAGTCCTCCAAGCTGCTGATAAAGATGAAATTGTTACTTCTCCTGAAGATGTGACGGCTAGTTTAACTGAAATCAAAGGCCAATTTGAAACAGATGAACAATATAATGAAGCATTAGAAGCGAATAATTTGACTGAAGAAGAGTTAGAAGCTCAAATTGCTAAGGATTTAAAAATTAGTAAATATCTAACGTCAAAGATTCCGACACCAGAAGCAACAGACGAAGAAATTAAAGAAATGTATGATCAATATACAGAAGTAAGTGAAGAAGAAGAGTTACCTACACTTGAAGAAGTGAAGCCGCAAATTGAACAAACCATTGTTCAGCAAAAACAGCAACAAGAAATTCAAGCATTACTTGATCAGCTAAGAGAAGATAGTGAAATCGAGAAATTTATTTAATAAATATAGAGGTTGTCCAATGCAAGTAGTGAATACTTGTAGGACAACCTCTTTTTTATTGTGGAAAAATAGGTGGTACATCCATATAAGGTGCTTCAACTTGAATAACCTCATTTGTAATTGGATGTGGAAATTGTACATACTTCGCATGCAGTGCCTGTCTAGAGAAAACCTCTTTGCCCCCATAGAGAATATCCCCAACCAAGGGATACCCTAAATGACTCATATGAACACGTATTTGATGAGTTCTTCCCGTTTCAAGCTGAAGCTCGATAAGTGTCATCTGTTCACTAGGAAGTTTCTCAATGACCTTGAATCTCGTTTTTGCCTGCTGCCCAGATGGGGAGACACGTCTTCTAGTTGGATGATGGCGATCTCGACCGATGGAGGCATCGATCGTTCCTGATTTCTGCTTGATGATTCCATGGACTAGTGCATAATAGGTACGTTTGATCTCCCTGCGTTCAAGCATACGATCCAACACGGCTGAAGATAATCGATCCTTCGCAAAAAGAATCGCACCTGTTGTATCTTGATCAAGACGATGAACATGCCTCACCTTTGTCTGTATACCTTGGGCTTGATAATGAAAAGCAACTGCATTTGCAAGTGTCCCTAATTGCCCTTCTGTTGTTGGATGTGTATCCATATTAGCTGGCTTATTCACGACTAACACATGATCGTCCTCATAAAGGATGTTTAAATCGGTATACTCTGGAATCAACCCGTAGTCCTCATCCACAAATAATTGAATTTGAAGGGAATCGGATGTTTTTACTGTATTGCTCCAGGGGAGGGTATCATTATTTAGCTTTACCCCTTTATTCATACGGATTTCGTGTAGTAAGGATTTAGGAATATGTAGTTTTTCTTTAAGAATGTCTTCAATTTTAAGTCCTGACCATTCTACGGGTACTGCTATTTGTAACCATTGTCCTCTTTTCGCTATTTTCAAAGATAATCACCTTTCAATCTAAATGTACGTAAGCTCTATTATATCGAATGGTAACGTTAGAAGGAAATGAATATAGAGGAAAGACTTACCTTACCATTTGAATGTAGCCCTATGTTATTCTATTAGTAGCAAAATTGGAAGACTAGACAGTAAGGTGGTTTTAGGGTGAAAATAGTATGCGCATCTACTCCAGAACAGGAAAATTATATAAAGGAATTAATTGAATATATTTATTCTGAGATTTTTCCTTTACATTTTTCTGATGAGTATATTATCAAAATGGAAGCAATTAATGTATTAGCACCGAATGAGGAAGATCTTCAGTATAATGGGACGATGAAAGAGGCATTCCAACTTATCTCAAGCTTGCAGGCTTTAATTGCTGTGATGGAAACTGTTCAATATGAGATGATTGAGCGTACTCACGAAGATATTTTTTCTAAGAATGTGATGATTTTAAATGAATATGGGTATTCGTTTCCTTTTACGTTGGATCAATTTACAACGTTGAAGCATGAGGTAATAAGTAGGTATTCTAAACCGACTAATCTATATTTAGCGTAATTATAATGAAAAAGGCTTTCCCTTTAGTGCTGGTGCACTGGTGGGAATGCCTTTTTTTTGTTGATAAAATGCCGCAGTCTGGATATACTCCGCGTCCTCTCGGGTAGCACTAGTCCCACGGGAGTCTCCATATATTCAGCCTGCTAGTGTGGTGAATCACCATTCTCTTAGAGAACCCGTCTATTTTTCTACTTCTAGTTCACTGAACCAAGTTCTAAAGGTTTCTTCTTCTTGGTAGCTGTCGATGCGCTTTACTTCTTTACCATCTACAAAGTGAATGATGGTTGGGGTTACGTCGATTCCGTATTCGTTCCAGCCAGCTTGGAATTCGAGTAGATTGAATTTCTTCAGGTCTATTCCAAGTTCTTCTGCTAATGGTACGACGACTGGTGTGGAAGCTTGGCAAGCTGGACAGGTAGGACTGTAGAAGTAGACAGTTTGTGTTTCCCCAGCTTCTAGACTAGCTTTTAATTCCTCTGGTAGGATTTGATTTTGATAATTAGGATCATCTAATTGATCTGTAGTTGCTTGGTTTAAGGTATCTTTCCCATAAGGATTCCCTTTTACTTTTTCACTGTTTGAATAGGTGGTGACAAAAGCCAGGGCACCAAATAATACAATAATTATAGATGTAAAGATAATTAGTTTCTTCACGATTATTTCCCTTCTTTCAGTTGTTTCATCATTAAATAACTACAAATTGAGATGATAATAAAGGCCACTAATGCTAAAAAAGGAATAGTGATAAAGCCAAGCCAATTAATATACTGTGTATTACATGGAACGATCCCACATGAAAGTGAATGCTCACCAAGAAATGGTACCTTCTGAACTAAGTAATGATAGAAGGAAGTGCATAATCCAATCACAGAAAGGACGAATGTATAGACTGAAACACCATAATCCTTTTTTACAATGCTAATCGCAAGGAGAATGACTTGTGGATACATCAAAATCCGTTGATACCAGCAGAGCTCACAAGGAATAAATAACATAATCTCGGAAAAATATAGACTTCCTAATGTAGCAATTAACGCAGCTGAAAACGCAATAAGCTGATATGTTTCTAATTTCTTCTCATAACTTTGACTCATTCCTGCTTATTCCTCTCTGATTGTGCATTTGATAAATATATTAAAGCATACAACTATATAGTATAACAATTAGAAAGAATGGATGAATAGGGAAAAAAGAAGGGGTAATAGCTCGCAAAGGTTTATTTTTATATGAAAAAGGGAACAAAAGAGTCAAAAGCCTGGTCAATCAAGGGGGATGAATGATGTCAGAGAAAATTGATTTATCCAAATTTGAAAAGAAGATGATCATCAGAAACATCGAGTTTAAGGATATAGAGGACATTATCAAACTACAAGAAAAGTGTTTCAAAGGAATGGTACCTTGGGAGAAGGAGCAATTAATTAGTCACCTAGAGCATTTTCCTGAAGGTCAAATATGTGCTGAGTTTGACGGAGAAATCATTGGTTCTTGCTCAAGTTTGATTGTGAATTTTGACGAATATGATGATCGCCACACATGGGATGATATTACCGATGAAGGCTATATAACTAATCATAATCCTGATGGGTATAATCTCTACGGTATAGAAGTCATGGTACACCCAGATTACCGTGGGATGAAAATTGGTAATCGCTTATATGAAGCAAGGAAGGACCTTGCCAGAAGACTGAATTTAAAGAGCATTATCATTGGTGGAAGGATTCCTAATTTCCATAAGCACTCGAGTGAATTATCTCCTAGAGAATACGTTCAACAGGTGATGCTTCACAAATTATATGACCCAGTGTTGTCCTTCCAACTAATGAATGGATTTACATTAATGAGGATCAATCCAAACTATTTACCAGATGATTTTCAATCGGATAAATATGCGACCTTAATGGAATGGAATAACATTGATTACATCGGGAAAACAAAGCAGCATTACAAAACATCCTTTCCAGTCCGTATTTGTGTTGTTCAATATGAAATGAAGCTGATTGAGTCTTTTGATGAATTTGCTAAGCAAGTTGAGTACTATACAGATGTGGCTTCAGATGCAGGAAGTGATTTTGCTGTTTTTCCTGAAATTTTCACAACACAGCTAATGTCCTTTATGCAAGAGAAATCACCAAGTAAGGCGATTCAACGAGTGACGGAGTACACAGAAGATTATATTCAATTATTTACAAGCTTAGCGGTTCGATACAATGTTAATATCATTGGTGGTTCTCATTTTGTAGAAGAAGACGATAAGATTTATAATATTGCTTATCTTTTTAGACGAGATGGAACAATTGAGAAGCAATATAAGCTACATATTACACCGAACGAACGGAAATGGTGGGGGATTAGTCGAGGGGATAAAGTTCGAGTATTCGATACCGATTGCGGGAAAATTGCAATCCAAATTTGTTATGATATTGAGTTTCCAGAGCTTGCTAGAATTGCCACAGAGCAAGGAGCCAAAATCATCTTCACCCCGTTTTGCACTGAGGATCGTCAAGGCTACTTAAGGGTAAGATATTGTGCACAAGCAAGAGCCGTTGAAAACCAAATCTATACAGTTATTGCTGGAACTGTTGGTCATTTACCAGAAACAGAAAATATGGATATTCAATATGCACAGTCAGCGATTTTTGCTCCATCAGACTTTGAATTCGCGAGAGATGGAATTGTAGGAGAATGTAGTCCCAATTTACCGATGGTTGTCATTGGTGATGTAGACTTAGAAGTGTTAAGACGACAACGCCAATCAGGAACGGTTCGCCAGCTGAAGGATCGAAGACGTGATATATATCATATTAACTATAAGCAATAGCTATGGAAAATGTCGGACTTAATGAAGTCTGACATTTTTTGTTGAGGATAAATTAGGTCAAAAGTCCTGTTGATGAATAAAAAACATATAAAATTCATAAACATTTCCTCAATGAAAATGGGTCCGATGGTATAATGAAAACGAATTCATAAACTGGAGCTATGGGGGAAAAATGACGTGTTATTAAAAAAACAATTACTGAAAAAAAAGAAAAAGACAAATGGGCAGAAGAGGACGTTTCAATTCAATTCTGTGGGGATGAAATTATTTGTATTATTTTTCATTAGCATTGTAGTTTGTGTCGTCGCAGTGGGGCTTTTCTCTTATACAAATTCGAAAAAAGTCATTGAGTCAAAGGTGTCTGAAGGTAGTCAACAAACGATTACTCAGACGGCTGAAAAGCTAAATATTGTATTTGATGATTATGTGAAGCGAACCGTGAGTTTAATCGTGGATCAGGATTTAATGAAATTTCCTGTAACCGCTTCAAGTTCTGATAATGAGTTTGATCGATTAACAGCTATTAAATCAGCAGAGGACAGGCTGAAAAGCTACCTGTATGTCAATAAAGAGATCGCTTCCATTTCAATTATTCCGATTGATAAGGACAAGGAAGAGATTTCAACAGAGATTGCTGTACCTGATGAAATTAGGAATTCCAAGTGGTTTGAGGATAGCATCGCATTAGATGGAACTCCAAGATGGATTGAATCTAATCAAGAAGGGATTCTAGGAAATGGAGAACCAACCTTTGGACTTTCCCGATTGGTGAAGCTAGCCAATGGAAATTATCAGTTTGTACTCCTCATGGAAATCAAGCTTTCCCAACTTGGGGAATATTTAGAGTCAGCTCAGCTAGGACAAGCGGGTTATACGATGGTAATTAATGAGGAGAATCAAGTCATTTACTCTCCAGATTCTGAATTAATCGGAACAGAGCATATTATAGATGATGCTGAAATGATTAAGGTATCTAATCAGATAGGTGAATTCAACTGGGATGTGGCTGGGGCTTTTCCTAAATCAGAGTTAGCCGATGAAACAAACTCAATTAGAATACTAACAATCTTAATGGCATTAGCTGCTGCACTCATTGCTGTTGTGATAGGTTTTGTTGTCGTGAAAATGATTGGAAAACCAATTACACAGCTTAGCTCATTAATGCTTGAAGGAATAAGAGGGAATCTAACAGTTCGTTCATCAATTAAGAGCAAGGACGAAATTGGACAGCTAGCACAGAACTTTAATGACATGATGGACCAAATCACTCATTTAGTGAATCAGGTAAATGAAGCAACTGAAGAGGTTCTAAGTACAGCAACTGAATTAACAAAAGCATCTCAGCATACAGCAGAAGCAGCAAGAGAGGTTGCTACAGCAACAGAAGAAATTGCTTTAGGGGCATCAACATTAGCATCTGAAGCTGAAAAAGGAACATACATCACAACCACCATTTCAGATCAAATGAAAAAAGTCATTCAAACAAATGAATCATTAGGAAGTACAGCTAATGAAGTAAATATGGTCAGTGAACAAGGTACAGTCTATATGAATGAACTTATTTCAAAAACTAATTCAACAGAGCAAATGAACCTTGCTATTCTTAACAAAGTAGATGAATTAAAAGAAAGTACAAAATCGATTCGTAAAATTTTGGATTTGCTTAATAATATGACTAAACAAACCAATATCCTATCTCTGAATGCAGCAATTGAAGCGGCAAGAGCTGGTGAAGCAGGCAGAGGATTTATGGTCGTTGCTGATGAGATTAGAAAATTGGCTGATCAATCAAGTCAATCAATTAAAATAGTCGGAGAAATTACCGATGGCATTCAACAGGATATTGATGAAACCGTAGATGTGTTATCAACAGCATATCCACTTTTCCAAGAACAAGTGACAGCAGTGAAAGAATCAAATACCATCTTTTTATCTGTAAAAGAGGAAATGTTTAGCTTTTTAGATGAACTAGGTATCGTGTCGCGCTCAATTTATGAGCTTGAGAACTCACAATCAACATTATCAAGCGCAATGGAAAATGTGAATGCGGTGGCAGAGGAATCTTCCGCTACATCAGAAGAAGTAGCTTCACTAAGTGTCCAACAATTAAGTATTGGAGAAAATTTAATCGACCTTTCAACAAAATTAGAGAAAGTAAGCCAAGAATTAACATCCTCGCTTCAAAAATTTAAGCTATGAGTTGATGGATTGGTGTTTGGATGGTAATAGTACTAGTGCTAGTGCCCTGATTAAGGGGGAGATTGCTAGGTGGGGGTGCTAGAACGCGTGAGTAGTGCCCTGATTCGTGTGGAGCAGACTGGATGGGGTTGCTAGTGCGCGTGAGTAGTGTCCTGATTGGTGTGGAGAAGAGTGAATGGGGGTACTAGTGAGCGCGAGTAGTGTCCTGATTGGTGTGGAGCAGACTGGATGGGGGTACTAGAACGCGTGAGTAGTGGCTTGATTGGTGTGGAGCAGACTGGATGGGGGTACTAGAACGCGTGAGTAGTGCCCTGATTCGTGTGGAGCAGACTGGATGAGGGTACTAGAACGCATGAGTAGTGGCCTGAACGGAGTGGAGAAGTCCTGATGAGGGTACTAGAACACGTGAGTAGTGACCTGAACGGAGAGATGAAGCCTGAATGGGGGTACTAGTTCGCATGAGTAGTGCCCCCAATCAAGGCATGGATACTATGAAAAGGATAGCAGAGCGCCAGAATAGCTCTCAATCATCCAATTAATTCCAAAATAAGAGCTACAGACCCTCAACATAATCCCCCAATCACCAAACCCACATCAAAAAATTACAAAAAAATCAAATATAAAAGGTTTTCAATGATTTTATGATAAAATGACATATACTGACATCATCTTGTTGCAGGAATCCTTCAAAAGATGGAGAATAAGAAATGGTAACAAAGTTACATATTTAAGGAGGAACAAAATGAGCTGGAAAGAGAAATATGATTTATGGACAAACACATCAAACCTAGATGATGAAATAAAAGCATTACTAGAAGAGAAAAAAGACAATCCGAAGGAGCTTGAGGATTGCTTCTATAAAAATCTTGAATTCGGAACTGGTGGAATGCGTGGAGAAATTGGACCAGGTACAAACCGAATGAATCTCTACACAGTTCGCAAGGCTTCGGAAGGTCTAGCAAGATTCATCGAATCAGCTGGAGAAGAGGCTAAAAAGAAAGGTGTAGTTATTGCTTATGATTCACGCCATAAATCTCCGGAATTTGCGATGGAGGCTGCGAAAACATTAGCAACCCACGGCATTCAAACCTATGTATTTGAAGAATTAAGACCAACACCAGAATTATCATTTGCCGTAAGACATTTACAAGCATTCTCAGGAATCGTTGTCACAGCTAGTCATAATCCTCCAGAATATAATGGGTACAAAGTGTACGGATCTGACGGCGGTCAATTACCTCCATTAGAAGCAGATGCAGTGATTGCCAAGGTAAATGAAATTGAAAATGAACTTACAATTCAAGTGGATGACGAAGCAACGCTTAAATCAGCGGGTCTAATTAAAATGATCGGTGAAGAAATTGACCAAGCATATACGGATAAGTTAAAAACAATCTCCCTAAATCCAACACTTTCTGAGGAAGTGGATTTAAAGATTGTCTTCACACCTTTACATGGTACTGCTAACAAGCCAGCACGAAGAGGCTTAGAAGCATTAGGGTACAAAAATATTACAGTTGTAAAAGAACAAGAGCTACCAGATCCAAACTTCTCAACAGTTACATCACCAAATCCGGAAGAGCATGCGGCTTTTGAATTAGCGATTCGTGATGGACTTGAGGTTGGTGCAGACCTCTTAATCGCAACAGATCCAGATGCAGATCGTTTAGGTGTCGCTGTGAAAAATGATCAAGGTGAATACACCGTTTTAACAGGGAACCAAACAGGTGCTATCCTTCTACATTATTTATTATCAGAGAAGAAGGAAAAAGGCATTTTACCTGAAAATGGGGTTGTCCTAAAGACAATCGTTACTTCAGAAATTGGTAGAGAAATTGCTAAATCATTCGGGTTAGATACGATTGATACCCTTACTGGATTTAAGTTCATTGGGGAAAAAATTAAAGAGTATGAACAAACAGGTCAATACCAATTCCAATTTGGTTATGAAGAAAGTTATGGGTATTTAATCGCAGATTTTGCTCGTGATAAGGATGCCATTCAAGCGGTATTATTTGCTGTTGAGGTTGCTGCTTACTACAAGAAAAAAGGCATGTCACTATATGACGCGTTAGTATCGATCTTTGAAGAATATGGATTTTATAAAGAGGGCTTAGAGTCATTAACGTTAAAAGGAAAAGAAGGGGCTGAACAAATTAACAGCATCCTTTCAACCTTCAGAAGTACTCCTCCAACGGCTGTTGCTGGACGAAAAGTAGTAACAGTTGAGGATTATAAAGCTAGCGAAAGAATTAATGTTCAACAAAACGAAACTGTGGTCATTGATTTACCTAAATCAAATGTACTTAAATATTTCCTTGAGGATGGGTCATGGTTCTGCTTACGACCATCTGGAACAGAACCAAAGGTGAAATTCTACTTTGGAGTGAAGGGCAACTCACTTGCTGACAGTGAAGATGTGTTAAAAGCGATCAAAGAAGATGTGATGGCACAAATTCACGAGCTAATATAAGCATCAAAAAAGGAAGGGACTTTTAGAGGTCCCTTCCTTTTATTTATAGATACGCCGTTAATTCTTCGTCATCACTGAAATCATGTGAGGCATGATCAATATATCTTAACAAGGAATAGAGTTCGCGCTCGATAACCGAGTAATCTTTTTCAAAGTTATACGCATGTAGGAAATGCTCAATTTTCTTAGAAAGAAAATCGTCCTTCGTTCTGACCATAAGAATAAGTAGGTTATCCCATTGGGAACGATGTGTATAGTACAATGCTTTATCATAATCTGCTGTATTCATCACTAGTTGCCTCCTTTTTAGGAGTTAATACTAGTGTGTGGAGTTGTACAATTTTTTCTCACTGTAAATATTGGTCACATCGCCAAATAGGTGATTCCCTAAATTACCATTGTAATATCAAGGGTAGAGTGAAAACTAAGCAAAAAGAAGTCATTGGAGTGTTAAATAAATGCATCGAATATTTATTTGTATCCTCGGACTATGTCTCCTTTTTGTAAGTCCTGTTCAAGGGAAAACAGAGAAAATTGTTCAAACTTCCCAGATCTATACATATGAAAAAATGTTGAAGGATCTCTATTTATTATCGGAAAAATACCCGAATTTTATTGAATATAAAACAATTGGCAAATCAACTTTAGGTAAAGAAATACCAGCGATTAAACTTGGAGCAGGAAAGCAACACGTATTATTTGTTGGCTCACATCATGGAAGAGAATGGCTAACATCGACTTTGTTAATGAAAATGATTGAGAGCTATTCAGAGGCATACTATCAACATACAAAGGTTGGTCAATTTGATCCGAGGATATTAGACGAAGTCTCGATTTGGTTTGTGCCAATGTTAAATCCAGATGGAGTCGATATTCAACAAAAAGGAATGCTGGCCTTTCCACTAATTCACCAACAGCTTTTACTGGAGATGAATGGCAATGATTTGAATTTTAAGAAATGGAAAGCAAATGGGATTGGGATAGATTTGAATCGACAGTATCCAGCTGGATGGAAAGAGATAAAAGGAGATCACCCTTTTCAATCCTATCAATATTACAAAGGAACACAGCCTCTAGAAGCTGTCGAAGTGAATGCGCTTGTTCGCTTCATTCTTGAAGAGGATCCACTCATTTCAGTTGCTTACCATTCAGCAGGTCGAGTCATTTATTGGGCTTATAAAAATGATAAAAACAATGTGAATCGAGATAAAGCCATTGCATCCAAGCTTTCGACTCTAACGGGATATTCGCTTGCTAAACCTCCAAAGACAGCAGTAGGAGGAGGACTAACAGATTGGTTTATTACTCATTATAAAAGACCGGCATACACCATTGAAATCGGATATAGAGTAAAAGAAACAAACCTCCCATTGAGCATATTTCCTGAGGTATGGAAGCGAAATAATGGTGTAGGTCTAATGATTGCTGAACAAGCAAAAGTGATTAAACCACTCAACTAAAAAGATTATTTTTCTTCCATCGGGGTATGCTATCAATAAATATGTAACAAAGCAGGAGGTAGAAAACGTGGGAGAAAAATTTGTCCTTAAATCGTGCTTTATTACGATTTTTTGTAGCTTATTGGCTTTTGGGTTGATGAACACATTTGCGAGTGCAGAGCCTGAAGAACAGGCAGCAGATTATGAAAAATGGAGCAAAATTGCCATTGATGTCGTCAAATTAAATTATCCAGAGCGAAAGGTAAGTGACTACAGCTACAAAGGCAGAGAAGAAATTTCTGATGTCCAAGCAAAGGATACTTTTGAATTAAATACAGAAGGCGAACAGGGAACAATTAAGGTGAACGTTATCATCTTATTTAATCCAAAAACAGATTCACTTATATCGTTAAGCTTAGAAGAAATGAGGTAAAGTGCTTAGTGCATTTTATCTCTTTTTTATTACAACATAAAAAGAAAATCACATGATTCTGCATTCCTCTTTCATCATTTCATAGGTTTGTTCATAAAGTGTTTGTAAGGACAAAAAGGAGGAGATGGCAGTGAGAGAGGAAGATCGTAAAGCACTCGAGTATGCTATTGATGAAATCACTGAAATTGCAGATGGATTTGGTCTGGATTATTATCCGATGAGATATGAAATTTGTCCGGCTGATATTATTTATACGTTTGGGGCATATGGTATGCCGACGCGTTTTTCACATTGGAGCTTTGGTAAGCAATTTCACCGGATGAAATTACAATATGATCTTGGATTAAGTAAGATTTATGAGCTTGTGATTAATTCTGATCCTTGCTATGCGTTTTTATTAGATTCTAATTCACTTATTCAAAATAAGCTAATTGTCGCGCATGTTCTAGCACATTGTGATTTCTTTAAGAATAACTACCGCTTCAGTAACACAAAGCGAGACATGGTTGAAAGTATGGCTGCAACAGCTGAGCGGGTAAAGCATTATGAACATATCTATGGAACAGCAGAGGTTGAATCATTTTTAGATGCGGTTCTTGCGATTCAAGAGCATATTGACCCCTCACTTATGAGACCAAAGCTTGCATGGAGTCTGGACGATACAATAGAAGATGATGAAGAGGACATCCCGGCAAAATCAGTTTCACCTTATGATGATTTATGGTCATTGGATGACAAAGATAAGCCAAAACCAGTTCGAAAGAAGAAGAAAAGAAAGCTCCCTCCTCAACCAGAAAAGGATATTCTCCTATTCATTGAAGAATACAGCAGAGATTTGGAAGATTGGCAGCGCGATATTCTTACGATGATGAGAGAAGAAATGCTCTATTTCTGGCCACAGCTTGAAACAAAGATTATGAATGAAGGTTGGGCTTCGTACTGGCATCAACGCATCATTCGTGAAATGGACTTAACGTCTGATGAGGCGATTGAATTTGCAAAGCTAAATGCAGGTGTGGTCCAGCCATCGAGGACTCAAATTAACCCTTACTATTTAGGTTTGAAAATCTTCGAAGACATTGAGGAACGTTATAATAATCCTACAGCTGATATGATTGAGCGGGGTGTGAAGCCAGGATCTGGTCGAGAGAAGATGTTTGAGGTTCGTGAAGTGGAATCAGATATCTCGTTTATCCGTAACTATTTAACAAAAGATCTAGTCATGCGCGAGGATATGTACTTATTCCAGAAGCAAGGTCGTGACTATAAAATTGTCGATAAAGGCTGGGAGCAAGTACGTGATCAGCTAGTGAGCATGCGTGTTAATGGAGGGTTTCCATATATCACCGTTAATGATGGAGATTACATGAAAACGGGGGAGCTGTATTTAAAACATTGGTATGAGGGAATCGAACTTGATTTGAAATACCTTGAGAAGGTCATGCCATATCTTCACCAGCTTTGGGGAAGACCAGTTCATATGGAGTCGATGATTGAGAACAAGGGTGTTGTGTTTACGTATGATGGGAAGAGTGTGACTAGGAAATATGTATAAGGGATTGGGGAGCTGCTGAGGAATCAGTGGCTTTTTTAATACTTAGTTGACTAAATACTGTGCAATAAATATCTTCATTTTTAGGTAACTTGTGAAGAATATACTTAACCTCTAACGAGCAGGATAGTTCCACAAAAAGAGTATAAAACTGGGTATCTTTACTATATGTTTTAAGGTTTTATTGAGGAGGATTACCTGGAGGGAAACCTATCATTCAATGAAAAACTGGAAGGAATTTCTTTTAGAAAAAATTAAACGACCAGTTTTTATAACCGGCGTTATCTTTGTGAGTAACTACTGGGAGATTGTATTGCTTATTATTGGAGAATCTTTCATAGTAAATAGTGCCAACACTATATAATAATAAGTTACCTTATTCACAATTAAAAAACAGACTTCCCTAACTTTTGTTCAGTATATCGTAATTATGTCTGTATAAATGAACCTACGCTCCATTGTTCCGTGAACGGGAGTAGGTGATTTTTTGAAAATCAAATATAATAGTGTTAAAGGTAAAATAAATTTCACCTTTATAGTTTAATAGAAATAAACAGGGAGTGAATAAGATATGGAGAAACCCTTGGTTGGCGTTTTACCCTTGTATGATAGTGAAAAAGAAAGTTACTGGATGCTACCAGGTTACATGAAAGGGATTGAGGATGCAGGAGGAATCCCGATAATGTTACCGTTAACCACCGATGGTGAAGCGATCTTGAGATTAGCCAATACTTTGGATGGATTTTTATTTACTGGTGGTCATGATATAAACCCAAAGTTGTATGGTGAGGAAATAGGGGATAAATGTGGGGAAATATGCGTTGCACGTGATACAATGGAAGCAAAACTTTTTAAGCAAGTTATAGAGCTAGATAAACCAGCATTAGGGATTTGTCGTGGTCTTCAATTATTTAACGTCTTGTTAGGAGGAACCTTATATCAGGATATTCCAACTCAACTAAGTCATAGTCATATTAAACATAAGCAAAAGCCGCCATACACTGAACCAGTACACAATGTTTACATAGCTAAAAATACCTTGCTATATCATATTCTTCAAACAGATACACTAAAAGTGAATAGTTATCATCATCAGGGTATTCAGACTATATCGGAACAATTAGAGTCTGCCGCAACAGCAGAAGATGGATTGATAGAAGCAGTTGTCATGCCAAATAGGAAATTTACTTTAGCAGTTCAATGGCATCCTGAGTTCAACTACGAATTTGATGACGATAACTTTAAATTGTTTGTAGAATTTGTAAGAGCATGTAAGTGACCAAGGACAGTCCCTTGTTGTTTGTGGAAAGTATAAATATACTATTAGGAGCGATGCCTTAGTAAGGGGTCGATCCCTTGTAGCTAGTAAAGAAGATAGCTATTCTAGATATTAAATTCCTCATCACATATTGATCTTGTTTAGAATTAGTCCAATTAATTAAATATAAATTATAATTTTCCAGATTGCAGAGAAATATGACAAGACTCCAACTCAAGTCATTTTACGCTGGCATTTACAGAATCATACAATTGTAATTCCAAAAACAGTCACACCTTCCCGCATGGAAGAGAACATTCAGGTATTTGACTTTGAGCTTTCTCATGAAGATATGGAGGCAATTAATCAATTAGATTCTGGACGGAGGACTGGTCCTCATCCAAAGGAAATGAATGTGCGTTAATCTCATTTTAGGAGGAAACAATTATGAAAATAGAACATGTAGGGATCATGGTCAATGACATGAACGAGTCTTTGGCGTTCTACCAAAACATCCTCGGATTAAAATTAAGAAAAAGAGAATGGTTGAATGAAACGGTTGAGCTTGCCTTTTTATTCTTCCCAGAACAGCCAAGTGTAGAGATTGAACTTGTACACGGCGTCCCTGTAGAAAACGAAGGGATCGTGAACCACCTGGCCTTTACAGTGAATAACATCGAAGATGAAATTATTCGATTAAAAGAAGCCGGTACTCAATTAATAAATGAAGAACCTCAAATTATTTTAAAAGGTACTGTTAAAATCGCCTTTTTCCAAGGTCCTAATGGGGAGAAGTTGGAATTGGTAGAGAGATAAGTGACAGTTTAATAAAGGTGCATTAATAAAATTGAAATCTAACGGAGGAAGCGATTCGCTATCTTGGTGAAGGAAACGCCAAGGGAAAGGTCGTCGTCTGCATCGAAAGTAGTCAGACTTAATGGAGTATTAGATTGCATCTTATTTCATCATGAGAGGTTTGATGGCAAGGGTTATCCTACAGGACGAAAGGAAAAAGAAATCCCATTGGTTTCCCGAATTACTGCAATAGCTGATACATTCAATGCTATGACTACCCAAAGAGTATATAGAAAAAGTAGTGATATTCAAAGTGCCTTAAATGATTAAGTAACTTATTTCTAAAGGGGAATAATTCATTAGGATTTGGAATATGGGGATTGTTGACTGCAAGTCTGCTTCTAATCATTCGTTTAGAGGTTCTTGACATAATTTTCTAGAAACTATAACATTATATATAACTTAATGATAAACACTAGGGGTGTTATTTAACTGAGATGAGTCTTACTCAAACCCTTTGAACCTGAACTAGCTAATACTAGCGTAGGAAAGTGTAAACTGTAATACATATTGAAAGGCCATTGTGCCTTAGTTTTACTATGTATATATTTGTTTGTACGCAACTTTCCTTTGGGGATGTTGCGTTTTTTTTCTATCATTTTTTAGGTGAGTTTCAACAAAAATGTAAAATAGAGGAGTTGCTAGGATGACTAGAACAGTAGTCGTAACAGGTAGTAGTCGAGGGTTAGGCGCAACGATTGTAAGGACATTGGCAAAACAAGGATTTCAAGTAGTTATCAATTACTATAAAAGTGAAGATGCTGCAAAGAAGCTCGTTTCTGAGCTTGGTGAAGAGAATGCGATTGCCATTCAGGCGGACGTGACCAATCGTGAAGAAGTTGATAACTTAATAAAGAAAGCAACCACATATTTTGGTCAAATCGATGTTGTCGTCAACAATGCGTTAGTAGACTTTAAATTCGATCCAACGAAACAGAAAGCATTCATAGATTTGACTTGGGAAGACTATCAAAACCAATTAGATGGTACGTTAAAAGGAGCATTTAATGTAGTTCAAAGCGTCTTACCTCAATTTATAGAACGCCAAGATGGAAGTATTATAAGTATAGGTACGAATTTATATCAAAATCCTGTTGTACCTTACCATGAATATACAACAGCTAAAGCTGGGTTGATAGGGTTTACACGTAATGTCGCTTCTGAATTAGGACCATATGGTATAAGAGCGAATGTAGTTTCAGGCGGATTGTTAAAAATGACTGACGCAAGTGCTGTGACAACACCAGAAGTATTTGATTTAATTGCTCAATCAACACCATTGAGGAAGGTGACCACACCTGAAGATGTAGCCAATATGGTCGCTTATTTATCCTCCGAACATGCAAACGGGATTACAGGTCAAAATTTCACAGTAGATGGCGGTTTGACAATGAACTAATCGAATAAATTACCGTAGATAAACCTTTGAGGTGTAAACAAATGACAAAAATGAAAGAGAAACAACTACACTTAGGTGTTCTACTGTATGGTTGTGGACACCATCAAGCTGCTTGGTTAATGCCTGATTCAAGTGTTGAACGTATCGGTGACATTTCCTACTATCAGTCTTTAGCTCAGCTGGCGGAAAAAGGGTACTTTGATGCAGTATTCTTTGCTGATAATCAATCCTTTCAAGGGGAAGATACGAGTGAGATGCCAGCCTTTTGGTTTGATCCAGTCGTCAATTTGACGGCTATTTCTCAAGTGACTAAACATGTGGGACTAGTTTCAACAATTTCAAGTACTTTTTCTAATCCTTTCACAGCTTCACGACAACTATTAAGTTTAGACCATATTACAAAAGGACGTGTTGGTTGGAACCTCGTTACGTCAATGAGAGATGTAGAGGCATTAAACCATGGTATGGAAGAATTACCTTCCCATGAAAAACGCTATGAGAAAGCAGATGAATTCGCTGCATTAATGAATAAGTTATTTCTGTCATGGGATAGCAATGAGTTTCTCCATCATCGAGAAGAAAGAACATTGATAAATCCTTCAAACATTCATCCCATTAAACATGAAGGTACGTATTTTAAAGTGTATGGCCCATCCACTACGCCAAAAAGCCCTCAAGGCAAACCAGTATCTATGCAAGCGGGGGCTTCTAAACAAGGAATTGCTTTAGCCGCTAAATATGCCGATGCAGTCTATTCCGTGTCATGGAATTTAAAGCAAGCAAAGAAGTTTCGGAAAAAATTAGACGAACAAGTGAAACAAAGCGAAAACAGCGATAGACATATTAAAGTGTTTCCAGGCTTAGTAACTTACGTGGGCCATACCATCGAAGAAGCGCTGGCCAAAAAAGCAGTGTTAGATGAGCAATTACCACTTGAAACAGCTTTAAAGCAGTTGAGTTTCTTCATACAACAAGACTGTTCTAATTGGGAAATTGATAAAGAAGTACCTCCATTACCCCCAGTAGAAGAATTTGCCGGTCCTATTGGACGATACGAAACCATACTAGAAATTATAAATGATACCCAACCTACAGTAAGAGAATTATTAGGCTATCTTAATGCAGGCGGTGGGCATCACACGTTGATAGGTACACCCGAACAAATTGTAGATCAGATGGAAGTCTGGTTTAAAGCTGGTGTGGCTGGCGGTTTTAACCTAATGCCTCCCACATTACCCGGTAGTTTAGACGACTTTGTAGAACTCGTTGTTCCTGAATTGCAACGAAGAGGTCTTTTTAGAAAAAAATATGAAGGCCATACTTTCCGTGAACATTTAGGATTATCATAGAAATCAATTTCGATGAATTCACTAGAATGAGTAGATCTGCAATCTGGCGCGTTTGCTACATAACGCGTCTTTTTACGATTAATTGGACTATTAAACAAAACGATCACAGAATTGATGGGATACTGAACAAACAAGGACAGGATGTTGGGTGAGAAGTAAAGATCCGGATTATACAGTGAAAAGCCTGTACATCAAAAAGCAGAGTCGAGATTACAAAATTGTTGATAAGGGCTGGGAACAGGTCCGTGATTAATTAGTAAGCATGCGTGTAAATGGTGGCAAATGAATTCTTATCATTATCATACAAGCAATTAGTTGAAGAGGATTATTTAGAACATAAGAATGAAAAATTTAATAGAGCTGTTAATGGAATCACTCAAAACTATGAATCAATTGTATTACATAAAAATGGACATGCTGTACCAGTTAACGTGACAAACATCCCAATCATTGTAGATGATGAGATTGTTGGTGTTTATGGTATTGCAAAAGATTTGACAAAGCAGAAACAGTCCGAAGACATGCTTTTACGTTCTGAAAAGTTATCGGTGGTAGGACAACTAGCAGCATCCATTGCTCATGAGATTAGAAATCCACTTACGTCTCTTAAAGGATTTTTGCAATTGCTTCAATCCTCAATTAATAGTGTTCCAGATTACTTCCATATTATGAGAGATGAGATAGAACGAATCGAAAGTATTACGAATGAATTATTACTGAATGCAAAACCTCAGGCTCGTGACTTTCAAAAAGAAAAGTTCACTGAAATAGTGGAGAACGTTGTAGTCCTACTGAACCCTCAAGCATTAATTAATAATGTGGTTATAAATGTTAAATATGAAGAGATTCCTCCTATTTCTTGTATTGCTAATCAACTAAAACAAGTTTTAATCAATGTAATAAAAAATTCGATTGAATCGATGCCTAACGGAGGGGAACTTAAGATTCATTTAAGGAAAATCTCTGAGGATGAAATATGTCTTCAAGTTGCTGATCAGGGATGTGGTATACCAAAGGAATATCTCAGTAAAATAGGTCTTCCTTTTTACACAAAAGGAACAGGACTTGGAATGTTGACTACGTTTAGTATTGTTGAAGAAGCACATGGGGGAAGAATAAAAATTTTCAGTGAAGTTGGAAAAGGAACTAAAATCGATATCTATCTCTTTACAGAACCTAAAGTAAGTAAAGCTGTATCACAGTAGTCATATTCTTTAAAAGGGGAGATAGTTATGATATTAGAAGCTGTTATGCTTCAAGTTAAGCAGGGGATGGAAAATGAGTATGAGGATGCATTTCGAGAGGCATCAAAAATTATATCATCAATGAAAGGCTACATATCTCACGAATTACAAAGATGTATGGAAGTGAAGGGGAGATATTTATTGTTGGTGAAGTGGAGAAATTTAGAAGACCATACAGTTGGATTTAGACAGTCTAAGGAATATCAAGAATGGAAAAACCAACTACATCATTTCTATGATCCTTTTCCAACAGTCGAACATTTCGAAAATGTCCCTCTGTAATAACTAAATGGAGTACAGATGCGATGATCCAAGAACGATTATCGCTATTATTTTGAAGTTATAAAGGTAATGAATAATAGAATTAAAATTGTTAAAAAGCTCGATTTCTAACAACTAATAGAGTGGATAGAAACAGGAGAGTTACTGAAAGGAAATTTAAAAATGGAAAAGAATAATTTTAAAGTTATACCTGAAAAACTTAAGGGGAAGACAGTGTCTGATGTTGCTATTACAACAAAGGCAGTAGTAATAAAATTTACTGATGGTACGTTTTTAGACATCTATCTAGATAAGTCTGGCCAACAATTAAAAACGTCAACAAACAAGCTGGAAGGTTAAAAAATATAGGGTTAATTTTAAACCATAACGGACCAAGAAACCTCATATATATGAACGAGGTTTCTTGACCGCTTTTAGTTGTTTTGACTTAAGCCATTTTACGAAGAAACTTTCATCGTATTCTCTCTAAAAATGGTTGTTCTTGTTAGTGAAAAGATTGCACATAGGAGGGCGATGATGACAATCCCGCCGCCAACCCATGCTGTATGCGAAACTGTACCGGAATGACTTAACACAAGGCCACCCAATCCTGAACCAAGAGCAATTCCTACTTGTAATGCGGAATTGTTAAAGCTTTGCTGAATATCTGACGTAGCTGGGTCTGTTTGAATCAAGTAACTTTGCTGTGGTGGTGCTAGACTCCAACTTAATGCTGCCCAAATCATCATGATTGGAATGAATACAATTAGTGAAAAAGTGGTTAATGGTAAGATGAAGAGAACAATCACAAATGCGCTGATGACACCAATGATGCTTTTTGGTGCGCCAATCGAATCTGAAAGAATGCCTCCAAAGGCTCCACCACTTACAGCTGCAATTCCAAATAATAAATAACAAATACTAATCCAATTGGAAGTCATATTAAATTCCGCTTCTAGAAATGGCGTGAAATAGGCATAAATTGTATAGTGTCCAGCTAGCATAAACATGGTGGCAAGATGAGCACTTCCTAGTTTTGCGCTACCTACTGCTTTTAATTGTTGTGAAAGTGGGATTGTATTATCACCTGGAATTCGCTCCAAAAAGATGGAAATTAGAACAATTGACCCAATGGATAAAATAGCTATACCAAGGAAAATCACACGCCAGCCGAAAGCATTAGAAATTAATATCCCAAGTGGCACACCCATGACAAGTGATGAACTAATCCCCACATAAATGAACCCCAGAGCCTTTGCTCGATGTGCAGGAGTAACAATTTTTGCAGCAATGGTTAACGAAAGGACAACGATAAGGGCTGTACTCATGGCAGTCAACACCCTTGCGGCCATCATAAAGGTAAAGCTTGAACTGAAATAGGTCATGATATTACCGAGAAAGAAAACAAACAAGGAGATGAGATACAGCTTCTTTCGCTCAATTTTACTCGTTAAAACAAGCAAAACGGGTCCAGCGACTGCATATATTAGCGCGAATACGGTTATTAGCTGGCCAGCACTACTTAGAGAGATGTTAAAATCATTTGCAATCGTAGGTAGGATTCCCCCCACGATTAACTCAACAAGCCCAACGGCCACAGTCGATAATGCAAGTATAAAAACTTTGAAATTCATATTTAATTTATCTTCCTTTCATCATTTGCTTTAAATTTCTGAAAATAAAAAAATCCTGATTACAGAAAACGAATAGAATTCATTTTTCTGTAATCAGGATTTTAAGGTTCCTGGTAGAAACCCTCAAGCCATATTCTTGAGGTTATACAGGGTATAGAGATATTTAGTTTCATTAACCACTTTGATGAGTTTACTAGATTTTTTCTTATTTTACAAGTCTAATCTTTTTATGTAATTAATTTGAACGTATTAAGGAATACATGTCACCGCTTTATAAGGCGTTTTATATATCAGAAGTGTATAAAAAGATATCACTTCCTTATAAGAAAATTTCATAAAATCAATTTAATGTAACACTTAATCAGATTAACCTTTTATAGGCATAATAAATAAGCGGATGTGTCATTTGAATGTAAAATACGTAGTCATATGTAAAGGAATGTTAAAAGTGTTAATTGAAGAAGGAGTATTAAGTTCTTATAATATTCATTTGGTATTCATCTCCATTTTGGTTGCCATCTTTGCTTCGTATGCAGCCATCAATCTTGTTAGCAGAATTAAAGCTAAAACAATTATAGATATGTGGTTGTTACTAACTTCATCAATCCTTATGGGTGGTGGAATATGGACGATGCATTTTATTGGGATGCTCGCGTTTCATGAAGGTATTTCCCATAGATACGATATAGGTTTAACGATTGTCTCATTCGTACTTCCAATTGCTTCTTCGATTATTTCTTTTTGGTTCATTGTTTGGCATTCACAAAGGAAACATAATGTATTTTTAAGCAGTGGAATTATGGGGCTTGGTATTGCTGGGATGCATTATACAGGGTTGGAATCTATGGAGATACCCGGAGAAATTACATATGAACCAATGTTATTTATAATTTCGATTTTAGTTGGGATATTGGCTTCTATGCTTGCATTATTTATATTCTCAAGGTACAGAAATGGTAAAATAACCGGGAAAATTAGTAGTTCAATCATTTTAGGTATAGCCGTATCAAGTATGCATTATATGGGTATGTCTGCAGCAGAAATAACAATTAGTGGTCATGAACAAACTGTTCCGAGTCCGATTGACTATAGTAGTTATTCTACTTTCATTGTTGCAAGTGGCTTGTTTTTTTTCTTGGTTTTAATAGTCATTTTGATTACTTCTGTAATAGATGAACGATACGCATGGAAACTGAGAGAAAGAGAAGAACAGTATCGACGTTTAGTTGAACTATCTCCAATTGGAATTGCGATACATAAATTTGGTGTAATCACTTTTATTAATCCTGTAGGAATGACAATCTTGGGTGCTAACTCAGTGGAAGACTTGATTGGTCGGAATATATTAGATTTCATCCATCCTGACTATCACGAGATAGTGAAGGCTCGCTGGTTAAGGATACGAGAACAAAATAAAGCAGAGACATTAGAAGAAAAAATGGTACGATTAGATAAACAAGTTATAGATGTTGAAATGACCGGACTCTCAATAACTAGTAATGGTGATACATTAGTACAAGTTTTCTTTCAAGACATTTCAGATAGGAAAAAAGCTGAAAAAATGGTTCACCAATTGGCTTATCATGATTCATTAACAAAATTACCTAACCGACTTTTGTTTTTAGATCGTTTAAATAAAACATTAAAAGATAAAAAAACAAATTATTTGGCTGTCATGTTCATTGATCTAGATGGATTTAAACAAGTGAATGATACTTTAGGACATGATATTGGTGATTTAGTATTGGTAAATGTGGCTGAGCGTTTGTCCAGTTGTGTTCGTAGAGCAGACACTGTATCGAGACTAGCAGGTGATGAATTTGTAATATTGTTACCATCTACTCGTCAAAATGATTATGTGGCAGTTGCCCAAAGAATTATAGAAGCTTTAAGGGAACCCATGCTGATTAATACTAATGAGATTATTGTTACTCCGAGTATTGGTATTTCATTATCTAATAATGAAATGGAAACCGCTGAAACACTTATAAAACAAGCAGATACAGCAATGTATTGGGCTAAAGAACAGGGGAAAAATAATTATCAAATTTATACAAGATACTGATATGTAATGGTTGAAAGGGAAGTAGGGGTAAAAGTGACATAAACAAAAACGAGAAAAAGACCATGTGCTACAAGCAGGGACGGGTATTCAATTAAGTTCAGCTGGAACTTAACAACCCCAATAAAACGGTGCACAGGGTCATTATTTTACTACAAATTAGTTATTCTTATATGCTCTGTTAGAAAATATAGCAAATACATTATACGTATCATTTTACCAAAAATATATTGTTTTACTTGTAAGTAGGTGAGTACATCAACTTTGTTACATGGGCTGCACCATGAGAGTAGGGGGATTTACTCCCTACTTCTATTTGAATAGTTCCTTATTAGCCCGACTAATCCAAAAATAAACAGAGCAAAGAAAACAACGGTCAATAATGTCGATAATGGTGGCCAGCCGTTTCTATAGTTGGCTATTGTTGCTACGGGAACCCCAATTAGGCCTAAAATGAAAATAGGAATAAAATAAGAGTTAGAAAATCTACTTTTTTTGGTCATCAAATTCCTCCCCAATTTTTAAGAGTTCCATTCCTCCCTAACTCTACGGATATAATCAGTTATTAGTTTCACTTCTCTAACTTTAAATTTATTATTAATTGTAGCAAAGATTCAAATTGGAACGGATTGGATATTGAATTAGCTACTTTTATTGATAATGGGAATCTAAAACAATACACACAAAATAAAATTCATTCCCAAAATAGTGTTTATGGTCAGTTTAATGATGAGGTGAAAAGTATTGATATTGGTGCTTGGGAAGTGAAGTATATTGACGATTTAGATGGTGGTTATCTCTATTTATATTTACCAGCGGAAATCAATAAATCTATAGGTGGTTATGGGGAAGTTACTGAATTTCTTGTGCGTAATCAAAACGGAAAGTTAGTCATTGTTGATTGGTATACTGGTTCCAAGGATAGTTACGATTTCATAGTGCGTGGTGAAAACGTAAAGATTCATAACCCTAATATCTGGAATGAAAGTGAATGGGTAATGGAATTAGATAGTTTAGAGTACTGAATCCCCCAAATTTAAACATAGTTCCAAAAATAAAACCGTGAAAATTGAAAAAGTAATAATTTCTTTCATCATATAAACAGGATTAATGGGCCTTTTTGTTGAATGATAGTGGAAAAGTAGATTGTAGGAACTGTCAAACAGAAACATGTAAATGGAGGTCGTACATGATTCTTTAGCACACAGAGGATTTATGAAACTTTGACCTGATAACTTCGTACAATTATTAAGGCGATAGAAAGTAGGATATTTTAGCAACCAATGTAAAGTAATTGAATCCATAAGTAACAGAAGAGTTAATTATTTATTTTTCCAAAAAAGGAGTGACTTTGATAATGAATAAATTAAAATGGATCTTGTATTGGAGTGGAGCTTCTTTAATTATCATTCCAACAATTGTAGTATTAATTTCTGATGATGTTACATTCAATTCAACAATAAGTAATATTGTAATAAACACAGCAATTATTTTAGTCATTCTTGGGAAAATGATTACGATATTTGAAAAGAAAAAGGGAAACAAAAGTTTCGTTCCAGATATTGGAGCAGTCATAGGATTATTTATCGTTTTAGTTATTAGGTTTGTTTAAAAAAGATAATGGTTAGTCCTTATAAAAGCTCCTGAAACTTAGATGATGGTCAAAATGCCATGAAAACGATTCATAGTTAATGATGAAAAGGAGAGATTTTTTTGATTGGTTTATTGCGAATGGTTGCAGTTGGGATGATCATAATCCTTATATTAGTAGGATGTGAGAAAGAAACAACGAATAATTATGAGAGGACTCCAATATTTATTTCTGAAGGGGAGGAATTTGTAGGTGTCGAAAAAAAGGTAGGTATTCTGAACACAACCTATTTTGAAAATGAACCAATAAAGACTTTATGGCATTTTTGGGGCGAAGAGGATGAAATCAAAGGTGCAGTTAGAATTGAAGGAACCCATTTAGAAACAGGTGAAAAATCACCTTTATTATTAGATGGATATAGCTTCAAAAATGCGACTTGGGAATTTAATCATGGATTCACACAAGCTAACCTTGGTGCAACCAAAACGATGCCATCCTATATTGGGTTTGTTCAATCAGGCTTGTGGGAGGTCGTTGTATATATTGATGGTACTCATTTAGGAGAATTTATCTTGGAAGTAAAAGAGAATACCGAAATAGAAGATGAATAAAGAAAGGCGTGGAAAAATGACTATGAAAATAGTTAAACATACTTGGAATGTTCTTTCAGGAGTATTTGTTTTATTTTTATCGTTGTGGATGAGTGGCCCAGGGATTGGTGAAACTGACACACCTACATACAGATGGTACTTTATGCTCCTTTTTATTTTGTGGGGAATCGGGTTGTTCATGCAGTTTAAAGATCGAACTAAACTAATGGGGATAATTGTAACATTCATTCCAGTAGGTTATTATTTGATCTTTTATATTCTTGTAGTGAATTCTTAAAGAAGAGCTCATTTGAGATCAAAAGAACCCTTTAGTTTATTAAATTTCATAGTTTAAATGAAAATTCATGAATGCTCTTTTTTACACAAGTATAGTCAAAATAGCCCTAAGATTAACACATTAAATCACACTCTTTTTTAAGTTCTTCCCAATTTCTTTGCTACGTTCTTTAAGTAATCGCATACCTAATATTCCTGTTAGGATGATTAAAGTTCCCCCACTAAAAAAAATGATTGAAGGGGAGAAAATAGATAATACCGCACTGATGATTCCCAAAGAAACTGTATCACTCGTATAATTAATGGAAGATGAGATACTAAATACTTTTCCTAACATTTCTTTTGGTACTTCGTTTTGTATAATGACAACTCTGCCTAAACCTTCAAGAGCTTGACCAATCCCTATAATTGCTGCAGCAACAAATAGAGCATAAACTGTAGGAGAAAAACTCGTTATTAAGAGGCCAGCACCCCATAATATTATCCCCATATTAAAAATAGAAATGGGATTTAGTTTTTTTGCTAAACCAATTAAAATGGAGGTTCCAAATGATGAAGCACCAAGAATACCAGTAATTAATCCGAAAGTACCAATATCCTCGCCAAGACGGGATTCTAGATAGATTGGTAATCCAACTCTCCATAACCCGGTATTAATAAAGATACTAATGGCCTGAACTAAAATAACATAAAATATATCTTTATTTATTTTTAGATAGGATAAAGTCATTTTTATTTCTACCATAGTCTTGTTATTCACTTTAGCCATATTTTCAATATTTGTATTATAGTAGATTAAGAAGTGACAAATACTAGCAATGCTAATTAATATAAAAGCAAGAGTTAAAATATGAATTTGATCTGTTAATTTAACTATAATACCCACTGAAGCAGGAATAATAATACTTGCTCCTCTTTGAATGGAGTCTAACAAAGCATTTCCTTTTTGCAATTTACTATCTTTAACAAGCTCGGGTAAAATAGCTCGGAAGCTCGGTTCAGAGAAACAATTAAAAATACTGATCAAAACAGCAATACCCATTAAAATTAAATAATTAATAGAATTGAGATAATATAAAATAGGTATTAAGAGAATTAACATTCCCGTAAGAATGTCACTTATAACCATAAGTCTTTTCTTATTTAATTTATCAGCTATTACGCCGCCGTATATTCCAAGTAATATAAATGGCAAAGTTTCAGCCATTACCATAAATGATAAATGTATAGGGGAACTATGAGTTAGTTCCATAGTTAACCATATTAGTTCTAAACTAAATAAGACCAAAGCGCTTCTTTTGAAAAACCTTCCAAATAATAAGAGTGTGAAGTTCTTGTCTTTAAACATATCACCATAAAGTATTTTCACAATTCACTTTCCCCTCAACAATCATCAGACTATTGATTTTATTATCTCATAATTTTGAATTTATCGATATTATTGATTTTTAACAAAACTTAAAGAAAAGAGTATCCGAGGAAGCAAATGACTCCAAAGATACTCTTTTCAACTAAATATATTATTTGACCGTTCAAGGACAATCTAGCAAAATATAAAGTTTGTTATTACTCTTCTGTATTCTGACTATCTACTTGTATGGTTTCGTCTATGGAGTCAACAAATGCTAACCTTTCTTCATGTTCGATGTAGGCCTCAACCGCACGTTTTGCTAGATTTTTAGAGATAGGAGATTTGTCACTTACCCATGGTACGACCACACTAAAGGCTACTTTTGGCTTATCCGATGGATAATAGCCAACAAATGTCAGGTTGTAAGTTGCTCGTCCCCATTTGTCTCGGTCTGGCCCGTAATAAAAGGTTTGAGCTGTTCCTGTTTTTCCACTTACATCATGAGGCGAAAATACGTTATTAGCTGTTCCACCGACTGATTGAGTAACCAAACGGAAGCCTTCTTGAACTCGTTGGATATCTTCGTCCCTGTTTGAAATCCGATTTAACACGGTGCGTGGTCGCTCAGAAAGAAGAGGACCAAGTGTCCCGTCGTTCACTGGTTCGTGAATGCTTGCTACCATGCGTGGCTGTACGCGGTAGCCACCATTGGCAATTGTGCTCACATACTGTGCCATCTGGAGGGGAGTGTACGTATCAAACTGACCAATGCTCATATCAAGCAATAGCCCGGGGTTTGTGATATTTCCCAGAAGTCCGGCACTTTCATTGGGAAGATCGATTCCGGTTTTTACACCTAACCCAAATTGAGCATAATAGTTTCGTAAACGTGTAAAATCGTCCTCGGAAATCGGAAGTCCTCCACCAGGTCGATAGATGACACCTGCCAAATTCATGACAGTATGGAACATATAGACGTTCGAACTCACTTTGAGCGCAGTAAGGTCATTGATACGGCCAAAGTTTTTCCAAGATGATTTTGGTTTTCCCAGACCAGCTAAGGTAATAGGTGCATCATAAAAAGTATGGTTATAAGCAATCACTCCAGAATCATAGCCTGCTAGAATAGTAGCTCCTTTAATAGTTGAGCCGATTTCATACTGACTAGTAAATGTACCAACAGAGTAATCGGAAAATGAAAGTTTGCCATCTGGGGTAGGATCTATCATTTTTCCAGACATACCAAGAATGTCCCCATTATAAGGATCCATCATAACAATAAATGCTCGATCCATTAAATGGTTTCCAGGCTGACTTTTTGCGCGTGTCATTTCCTCGATAAGTGTTGCATCAAGAGCTTGCTGTAAACCTGCATTGATACTTAGTCGAAGGTCGCGTCCTCTTACACCTTCATGCGATAGAGTTTCACTTACAATGTCACCTTGTTTGTCGGTGACGATTGTCTTTTCACCCTTAGAAGCATGGAGTGTTTCTTCGTATTGATATTCTAGGTAGCTTTTTCCGACGCGTTCATTCCGTGAATACCCACGTGTCATATAGAACGAACGACGGTCTTCTAAAATTCCTTGTTTCTCAGTGGTGACTCCACCTAAGACAGGTTTTAACATTTCTCCATACGGATATTCCCGTTGCCAATCAGATTTCACATCAACACCAGGTAATTCATCCAAACGTTCAACAACAGCGGCAATTTCACGATTGGATAACCCTGTGCTTTTGATTATTTGCGCTTCATGTATGTAGCCACTTGTCATCTTTTTATAAATGACAATTTCCTCAGGATGTGATAGCAATATCTCTTCAAGTTCATGAGCAGGAATTCGCTCAAGTTGAAGGGCATAAGTCTCTTTTGAAGAGAGTTCTAATTCATCTTTAGAGATGAGTTCTCTGGCTTTCTCAGGTTCCTTCACTAGCCAATAATCTTTGATATCTCTCTCTTTGATCTCACTTGTATCTATCTCTAATAATTCTGATAACTTACGAGCAACTTCAAGATGAAGGGATGTTTGGTTTAAGGAATTCACTGTATAAAGTACAGCAGTGACCCCTTTATTATCAACAACAACTCGGCCGTGTCTATCATACATCTCTCCACGAGGAGCGCTTAATTTCACGGTAGTTGCATCTTGTCTAGTAGCCTCATCCACATAGTTTTCTCCATGCACAATTTGAAGAAAAGCAAGTCGTCCGATCAATGTGATAAATAAGAAAAAGGTGATAAAAAATAAAAGATTGGTACGAAAATGTAATTGTTTTTTGACTCGTTTCTGTTTCTTCTTTTCTTCTCCCACGTTTGTATTTCCTCCTGCTGTTTTCTCCTCTTGATTATAGCATGAACAAAAGGAGAATTAGGGTGTGAAATGGAAAAAAATGATAGAAAAAGGATTTCTCAGTTTAGTATAGAAGTAATATGAATCTGAAAATATAGGAGAGGGTTTCATGCGCAAGAATGTTGAGATCACTGAAGTTTCGTCAGTTGTTCCATATATAGATCAATTGTCTGAATTGCTGAAAGAGGTTGTTGATGGAGGGGCGTCAATTGGATTTCTTCCGCCACTTGATTTGTCGGAAGCAAGGTCCTATTGGGAGACGGTACTTGCTCCGGATGTACGATTAATAATTGCAATGCAAGATTCTAAGATTGCTGGGACGGTGCAGGTGCATTTATGTATGAAGCAAAATGGTAGTCATCGTGCTGAAATAGCGAAATTGATGACTCATCCAGCCTTTAGACGTCTTGGAATTGCGCGCCTACTGATGGAGAAAGCAGAAGAGATTGCAGTCAGAGAAAAAAGGTCATTGCTTGTGTTAGATACTCGAAAAGGTGACCCTTCTAATTTACTATATCAATCATTGGGATATATTCAAGCTGGTGAAATTCCTTATTTTGCTCAATCCTTAGAAGGGACGCTTGATACAACCGTCTTATACTACAAAACACTAGGGAAAGAAATGTCATGATTAGACATGCTGTAGGAGCAATTGTTATTAAAGGTGATACTTACTTAGTGATACATAAAACAAAAATGAATACAAAAGAAGGAAAAAGAAAGATTGATGGACAATGGGATTTCGTCAAAGGTGGTATTGAACCTCATGATGTAACCCTTGAAGCAGCTATCATGCGTGAATTAAGTGAGGAAACAGGTTCTTCGGATTATCGTATGATCAAACAATTTGATGAAAAGATTTGCTTCGATTTCCCAGAAGAGCTCAAAGACAGGATTGGCTACGAGCGCCAGGAGACGACTATGTTTCTTGTTGAATTTGTTGGGGATGAGAGTAGCCTGACTCCTCAGGATGATGAAATTGTAGAGTTGCAGTTTGTAAAGAGTAATGAACTGATTAAGACATTGACCCATGAAGATACAATTAATTTCATTAGAGAAAATCTGTCCAAACAAAGCATGAAATGACAGGAAGACGAAGTGCTCTACGGATAAAATGAGAGTAAGGAGTGAGCGATATGGCATGGTTGGAATCATTACAGAAGGCGATCGACTATATGGAAGAGAATATGCTAGAGGATGTTTCGATTGAGAATATTGCTTATCATGCAAATGCATCAACGTTTCATTTTCAGCGAACTTTTTCGATTCTGACAGACATTAGTGTAGGAGAATATTTGCGTAGACGTCGGTTAACTTTAGCAGCTGAAGAATTGATTCGAACGGATACGAGAATTATTGACCTTGCCTTTAAGTATGGCTATGAAACTCCTGAGGCTTTCTCAAAGGCTTTTCGAAAACAGCATGGGGTAACCCCGAGTGATGTTCGAAAAGGGAATGGAAGGCTGCAATCTTATAATCGCCTGGTTATCCAGATGAAACTGAAGGGAGCAGAACCAATGAAGTATCGAATTGTCGAAAGAGATGGATTTAAGGTGGTAGGAGTAAAGCGGGAATTTTCATTAGAGCAAGACGCAAATTTGGTAGGCATTCCAAAAATGTGGGATGAAGTTAATTCAAATGGTACCTGTGATTCATTAATTGAGTTGATGAACGGTGAAATCAGAGGAGTGCTTGGGGTTTGTGATGACCACTCGACACAGTCAGCAAAAACGATTGATTATTGGGTTGCTGTCGAACATGAAGGGGAGGAGGTTGACGGATTTCTTTCATTGGAGATTCCGGCCTCTACATGGGCTGTGTTTGAGGTGCATGGCGCGATGCCAGAGGCGATGCCAAAGGTATGGAAGCAAATTTTCTCGGAGTGGTTTCCATCAAGCGGATACCAGTATGTAGAGACAGCTGAATTAGAAGTATATCCTGGTGGAAATCCATCTGACCCAAATTATTATTCAGAAATATGGATTCCAGTAAATTAATAGACAGAAATTTCCGAAAAACATATAATGGAAATAATCTAATACCCTTTTGGTACAGAGGGTATTTTTTTAGTGCCTAGAAAATTAATAGTTTGGTATATGAAGGTTGGGTTGTGGAAGGAGTAACTATAAATTAAGGAGAGGGTAATGAACATGATTGTTAATCAAGAAATGGCCAAGAAGCTAGAACAGTCTGAAATAGATTGCTTGTTATCAAGACTCTCTGCAATGAAAGAGATAGAAGGAAATCCGATGTCTGTAGAAGTTGAACGCTTTGGAAATGCAACTGCATTTTCAGTTAAAAACATTCCGGGGCCGTCTTTTAATACTGTAAAAGGGCTACAAATTGAGGATGAAAAGGAAATTGATAAGATTATTGATTTTTATCATAAGAAAGAGATTCCTGTTAGATTTGAGATAGTACCATCCAATGTTTCTCCAGATTTATTAAGATATCTAAATACGAAAGGGTTTTATCAGTCAGATTTCCATACTACTCTCTTTACCCCACATACTGAGGAGGAAAGAGTAATTGATGAATCTATAACAATTCGTAAATTGAAAAGTGATGAATTTGATCTTTTTGCAGAAATCTATACTTTGGGATTTGAGCTGCCTTCGTTTTTAAAAGATGGAGTTGCTCGAAATAATGAAATTCTTTATCAAAAAGAGGGTTGGACGTTTTATCTAGCAAGTATGCTAGGTGAAGCTGTAGGCATTGGAGTTTTGTTTCGAAAAAATCAAATCGGGACACTTGCTGCAGCAACGACAGTTCCGAAGTTCAGAAACAATGGAGTTCAAAGTGCGTTAATTAAGAAAAGATTGAACGAAGCATTTTCACAAGATTGCAAGCTTCTTGTAGGACAAGCAAGATTTGCTTCCATAAGTCAAAATAATATGGAACGAGCAGGAATGAGAATAGCTTATACGAAAGCTATATGGGTAGAGAAGTAGTGGGTGCGGTAAAATAAGTTGTTAGAAAATTAACTAACTAAGGTTTCTTGATGAATTGCCAATTTGGGATATTAAGATTAATAATAAGAAAGTAGAATCCAATTTGAATACGGACAAGTATTTGCGTGAGATTTATGAACAGCTGTACTAGTTTATCCGATGTTGCAGCTATTCTTTCCGGAACATAATCAAGCCATTTTTTTTTCAGTGTGTATTTCATAGATGAAATAAGAATAAAGTCTATAACCAATTGGTAAGAGGGCTCTGATTGAATACCATTTACTATCTGCAAACAGTAACCATAAAATTGCAAAAACAATAGACGAAATAAAAATGAGATTACTAGAGAATCCATTAAGAGGTTGATTATCTATAAAGAACTTTTAATTCATTTGCATAACACCTTTCATGGTACGGAACAACAGCATATATATACACGCTGTTACTCAATCATCTCTATTTTTAATTACACTCGTGCAAATGGATTGAAATTAAGCTTAAAGGCAAATGTCATTGACCTCTTATTTAAAGAATTTAATCGCTATTTGAAGCAATGAAAGGAGTACCTATGAAAAAATCCTTGCTTAAGAACCGCTCGTTTGTGTCAGCTTGGCTAGGGAATGGTATTTCAGAGCTTGGTGGGGCATTTGGCACCTTTTGTAATTCGATATTGATCTTTCAATTGACTGGTTCAACATTTGCGCTAGGGAGTATGTGGCTGCTGTATTTTGTCCCGTCATTAATTCTTCAGCTTTTCATAGGGCCTTATATTGATCGATGGAGTCGAAAGTGGGTAATGGTGTTCTCGCAATGGACAAGAGGAGCTATCTTTATCATTCCGTTGGCTGCACTTATGTCTGGAGAGCTGGAGATTTGGCATATTTATGCTGTTCAATGTGTAGTTGGGTTAATCACTCCGTTGTATGTACCTGCTAACCATGCGATTACACCAACGATTGTCTCAAAAGACCAGCTGCAATCAGCTAATGCTTACATTGATGGAACGGTCCGCTTAATGACCTTTTTGTCTCCGATACTAGCGGGAATTGTCATTGAATACGCTGGGGTTCAAGTCACTCTTTTTCTAGTAAGCTCTTTCCTTATCATCAGTGGATGTACATTGCTTCCTATTAAAGAAAAACGAAACAAAAATGAAAGTAGAAAAACATGGTTGGCTGATTTTTCGGAGGGGATTTCCTTCTTCTTTACGCACAAAATCATTGTCTGGTTAGGTATCTTTTTAGCATTTGTTCAATTTGGAGTAGGTGTGACTATGGTGACGACGCTGCCATATATCACTAGCGAATTAGGAGGTACGTATGCTGAATACGGTTATTTCATGGCGGGCTTTCCGAGTGGCTATCTGATTGGGGCTATGTTAGTCTCAAGAATAAATTACAAGAGTCGTAGAATTCTGATGCTAGGTTCACTTTTTATCGGCGGGATGACTTTTATCGCCCTTTCCTTCAACAAAAGCATTCCTCTAGCGATAACAACGGAAATGATTGGCGGAGTGGTTATGGCGATTTTCAGTATCCATAATACAACAATCTGCCAACAAACAGTCCCTAATCATCTAATGGGTAAGGTATTTTCAGTTCGTTTACTTATTATAAGAGGAGCTATGCCTTTAGGAGTACTAGTTGGTGGCGCCTTAAGCGAACTATGGGGAGTCAGACCACTATATCTTCTAATCGGCCTTCTTATTAGTTCCGTTTCACTTGCCGGGATATATCTACCATATTTTAAGTTCATTGATGAAAAGAGATTATCTAAGCAGAATGCAATGAAAGATACAGGCTGAAAAAAGCAGCTAAAGAAGTGGAGAGATTTGAATACATTAATTAGGACAACAGATCCACTTCTTTGAAAATGTTTCGCTCCTAATCAATCCTCACATCAATATCTCCAAAATTAAATAAACAATAAAGCATAAAAGTGAACCAATGAGAAAAGGACCCACTCGTAAGGTTAATGCTTCATGCTTAGGCTTATAGGCTCCTGCTTGAGAATCAAAGGCAGCAAGCTCTGATTGTTTCGACAACGCATCTCCCCTAGACCCTGTGATAAACGCAAAGAATGAAAAGATAATAGAACCAAAAAACAACGTCGACAACAAATTCGTATCAAAATATAAATGAATACCGAAAAGTACAGCTAATTCAATGATCAGCACAAGTAATACTACACCAATGTATTTTTTCATAGTAATGCCTCCCTCTATAAATATTGATTTATCAACGGTTTGAGCCGTTGTTGGGGTGTCAAAAAAATATTTTTCGACACGATTCCTAACAGAATTTATATATTATGTGTAATTATTC
>NZ_JACYHA010000024.1 GCF_014837155.1 Litchfieldia stipae
AGAGTTTCACATATTATGAAAAATTTATTAGGAACCGTGTCGAAAAATATTTTTTTGACACTCTAGCAACGAGTCAAACCGTTGATATATCAATATTTATAGAGGGAGGAAATGAAATTGTGGAAATATCTAAAAAAAATTCTATTGAAATTATATTATATCATACTTGATGATTTATTACCTCGAATGACTGTTTTATATAATAAGTTTGTTTCGAAAGTTGTAAAACCTCCATTAGTCAGAACAACAGATGAAACAATAGATAAAATAATAAAAGATAAATGTTCAGTTAGCCGCTACGGAGATGGAGAATTTAAAATAATCCTAAAAGGGAAACAATATTTCCAAGAATATGATGATAATTTGAGAAATCGTCTTGTTGAGATTCTCAATTCAAATAGTAATAACCATATAGTTTGTATACCAGATGTTTTTGGTAGTTTGGATAGATTTACAGACCTAGGTGTTAACTTCTGGAATAAGTACTTATCCTTAAACAGAAGCAAATTATATGGAATTATCAATAAAGAGAAAACTTTTTATGATGCAATGATAACTCGTCTTTATATGGATAAAAAGGATAAAGATAAAGCTGATGAACGTTTTTTGAAGTTCAAGAAAATCTGGGATGGAAAAGAAGTTATTCTAGTTGAAGGGAACCTTAGTAGATTAGGTGCGGGAAATGATTTATTTAATAATGTTAAATCTTTAAAACGGGTTTTGTGCCCCTCAGAAAACGCATTTTCAAAATATGAAAATATCCTAGATGAGGTCAAGAAGAACGATCATTCAAAATTAATACTTATTGCTCTTGGACCTACTGCAACAGTTTTAGCGTATGATCTTTCTAAAATGGGTTACCAGGCAGTTGATATTGGAAATATTGATATAGAATATGAGTGGTTTTTAAAGAGAACTCAAGTTAAGATACCAATTAAAAATAAATATACTGGTGAAGCTCCGAATGGGAGAGTTGTTGGTAGAATACAAAGCAAAGAATATGAAAATGAAATACAAACTCAAATTCTATAAGTAATTTTATAAAGGGTTATACACATAACAGTATAAGCACTGATAAGAATCTGGCTATTATTATTTTTCTTTATTATGGGGTGTTAGTTTTGAATGAATGCAATATTTTAATTTACGGAGATGAGTCATACGTTAAACATGCGGGGGTTCTCTGTATGTCAATTGCTTTGAATGCAACAGAAAAAAATAACTATAATATTTATTTCTGTTATACAGGAAAAGAATGTGATACATCACTTGCTATAATTAAAAGAGATTTAAGTAAGTTTAAAAACATTAGCATAAGATTTATTGAAATTACTGAACATTTAAACGCAGATATAAAATCAAAGTCTAATAAGTCATATATATCCGAAAACATATATGCAAAACTTTATATTTTCAAGCAAATACCTTCAAAATTAAATAAGATTCTATTTCTGGATAGTGACACTATAGCACTCCGTGACATATACGATTTATATAATATGGATGTGTCAGATGTTTTGTTGGCTGCAAGAGGTGAGTCCCAAACTTTTGTGAAATATTATGGTGCTGAAGATAAAGTGAATATTCTCGGGTTAAGTAATATGGAGCAGTATTTTAATTCAGGCGTAATGTTAGTGAATTTAGAGAAGTGGCGTGAAGAATTTGTTTCAGAACGTACAATTCAATTTTTGGTGGAAAATGGTAGTGATATCTACTTACATGATCAAGATGGTCTCAATTCTATCATACAGGGTAATTGGATGAAACTACCTCATGAATGGCATCCACATCCACATTCTCTTAATAATATTTTTACAACTGGAGGATTATGTGCACAATTAACAGATGGGGATTTGGCAAGAATGAAGTTAGCAGGATTAGCTCACTTTCTAGGACGTGAAAAACCTTGGAGAGCTGGATGCAAAAGCCCATGGAAAAAAGAATATCTATATTACCTTAGTAAAACAAGTTTTAATCAATTGTTTGAAGATGTAAAAAAAATTCACCACAAAGAGAATAAAACTGACCTTATAAAAAAAGTATACTTTCGTATGCGACATTTGAACAAATTAATATAAAGGTAAATATTAAATAATAAACTAGTAGGATAAAGGATAACAACTAGATTGTTTTTAAACTTAGATATAGATAGTTAATGAGAAGGAAATTAATCTTTCTGTCCGCTTGTTCTTTAAAACGAACTAAGGCTGAACCGAAATTACGTTTAAGGGTATAAGCTAAGTAAAATATTAATTTTTAAGAAAGGAGATTAAAATTGTTAAAAAAAACTATAAAAAAGTTATACAAGATAACTAAATATTGGTTTTTGGGCACAGAAATTCTTTTATCTAAAGCTAATGTTCCTTTTAGTATAAACAATTACAAGGTATTAAATTTGAAAAATAAATTTAAGGGAAAGAGATGTTTTATTATAGGAAATGGTCCGAGTCTCAAACCAGAGGACTTAGATAAACTGAAAGGTGAAATTACATTTGCTTCGAATAAGATTTACAAAATTTTTAATAAGACTTCTTGGAGACCAACTTTTTATATGGTAGTTGACCCTATTGTACTAGAGGAAAATGTAAAAGATATAAATTTAGTAGAAGCAAAGACAAAGTTTACTTTAAAGGATTATAAGCATTTATTTAAGGCAGATATATATTTTAATAATAATCTTAATAATAAAAGAGGCACCTTTTCTAAGAATATAATGGAATCTTTGTACTCTTCAGGTAGTGTCTCATATCATCTCCTCCAAATAGCTTATTATATGGGGTTTTCTGAGGTGTACTTACTAGGACATGATTACAATTATAAGGAAGCTATTTCGAGAACAAAAGATTTATCATTTCTGAAAGAGGAAGAAAATTCAGAACATTATTTTACAAAAGATTACATTAGAGTAGATGAGAAGAAACCAGGCCAAGCACCAGAACTAATCTATCAAGGAATGGAAATTGCTAAAATTGTATTTGAAAGATCTGGTAGAAAAATATATAACGCAACACGGATTACTTATTTGGATATTTTTGAACATAAAAATTTTGATGAGCTAGGTAGAGATAAAGATAATGATAAGCAATATATAAAAGAAGTTTTATGAAAAAAATATTTTTGTGAAAAGCAAGGGTGAATTTTGTGAAGTGTAAATCTTGTTTTTAGTAAAGAAAGATAGGGTGAGAGCGATGGGAAATGTAAAGTTGTTGGACTGCACTTTGCGCGATGGTGGATATTATAATTCTTGGGATTTTGATATCTCATTAGTCCAAGAATACTTAAAAGCAATGCATGAAATTTCCGTTGATTATGTAGAACTAGGCTTACGAGGGTTTAATAAACAAGGGTTTAAAGGTGCTTGTGCGTATACTACAGATAACTTTATTAATAGTCTAATAATACCAGTAGGCTTAAAAATAGGAGTAATGGTTAATGCAAGTGATCTAGTTAAGTTCGAAGGTGGACTTGAAGTAGCTCTATCACAGCTCTTTGTGCCAGCAACTGAATCACCTGTTAGTTTGGTTCGTATTGCATGTCATGTACATGAATTTGAAGAAGCGCTTCCTGCGGCAACTTGGTTGAAATCTCATGGATATACTGTTGGGTTTAACCTTATGCAAATTGCTGATAGAAGTGAAGTGGAAATTAAAAAACTAGCATCCGCAGCTCATAACTCTCCAATAGATGTACTCTATTTTGCAGATAGTTTAGGTAGCTTAAACCCTGATAGTACTGCTAATATAATAAAAATTATTCGTGAAGTTTGGCATGGGCCACTTGGTATCCATACCCATGATAATATGGGGTATGCCTTGGCAAACTCAATGCGTGCAATTGAAGAAGGTGTGACATGGATTGACGGAACAGTTACAGGAATGGGGAGAGGTCCAGGAAATGCTAAAACTGAATATCTTGCAATAGAAATGGAAGATTATCGGAATGTAGAAAGCAATATAACTCAATTGATGAAGTTGATTGAGAGATATTTTAGACCTTTACAGAATAGATGTGGTTGGGGAACAAACACTTACTATTATCTAGCAGGAAAATTTGGAATTCACCCTACTTATATTCAAGAAATGCTTAGTGACTCTAGATATATTGAGGAAGATATATTAGCAGTTATTGATTATTTAAAATTAGAAGGTGGAAAGAAATTTAGTATTAACACTTTGGAAGCTGCACGTAACTTCTATAAGGGAGAACCAACTGGTACTTGGAAACCTAAAGATATAATTTCTGGAAGAGAAGTCTTAATAATTGGAAATGGGCCAAATATTGTAAAGCATAGGTATGCCTTAGAAGAATATATTCGAAACAAACGCCCTTATGTAATAGCTTTGAACACTCAATCACACATCTCGGCAGAGTTAATTAATATTAGAGCTGCATGTCATCCTGTTAGGATTCTTGCAGATAGTAGTCTACATGCAAGTTTACCACACCCTTTAGTAATTCCTGCTTCTATGTTATCTGAAAGTATAATTAAAGCTTTTAATGGAAAAGACCTACTAGACTTTGGTATCTCAATTCATGAGAATACTTTTAAGTTTGAATCGAATTTTAGTGTACTACCTAATTCATTAGTACTATCATATGCACTAGCTATCGCAACTAGTGGAAATGCATTGCGTATCCTTTTAGCAGGATTTGATGGATATGGAGCAGATGATCCAAGGACTAGTGAAGTAAATAACCTTTTATCTCAATTTACACAAGTTCCCAACACACCACCTATAGTATCTATTACTCCAACTCAATACAAAATTTCTACAAGTTCAGTATATGCTTTTTAGGAGGGATTAAATATGAATTATTGTGTTATCATTCCAGCCAGATTTAAATCTACGAGACTACCAGGAAAACCTCTAATTAATTTAGCTGGTATTCCAATGGTTATAAGAACTTACAAACAATGTATAAAAGCTTGTCCTGCAGAAAAAGTTTATGTTGCAACCGATGATGTACGGATTAAGGAGGTCTGTGAATTAAATAATATTCAAGTTGTAATGACTTCAAGTTCTTGTTTAACGGGGACTGATAGAATAGCAGAGTGTGCTAATTATATTGATGCAGATGTATACATTAATGTCCAAGGTGATGAACCTCTATTTAATCCAGATGATTTGGAAAGGTTAATTTCATATACAGAAAAATATCCAAGTGAAATATTGAATGGTTATTGTGAGATAAATGATGAAAGTCTTTATCGGAGTGGTTCTATTCCAAAAGTAGTTTTCCGTCCAGATGGTAGACTACTATACATGTCTCGTTCACCAATCCCTTCAAATAAAGAACAAAGTTTTGAAAAAGCATGGCGTCAAGTTTGTGCTTATGCATTTCCAAAACAAGCTTTAATGGATTTCTCAAGAGTATCAGAAAAAACAAATCTTGAAAGAATCGAAGATATTGAAATTCTTCGATTCTTAGAACTAGGTTGGGAAGTAAGAATGTTAGAACTTTCAAGTGATTCTGTTGCAGTTGATACTCCGAAAGACGTACAACGTGTAGAAGCCATATTAGAAGAAGGACTAAAAGTATATTAAAAATATATTAACATCTAACTGAGATTGGCCTATTAATCAATTAAAAAAGGGAGTAAATAAATGGATTTAGGAATTTTAAATAACTATGATATTATCATTTTTGATTGTGATGGTGTAATCTTTGATATTAATAATCTAAAATGTGAGGCTTTTGGAAAGGCAATAGAAGGCTATCAATCTAATATAGTGGAGGGTTTTGTTGAACATTGTAAAAATACTTTCGGAGTATCTAGATATATTAAATTCAAGGAGTTCTTCAAGGATTTTGCAAATGAGCAATTTCAAGAAGACAAATATAATAAGTTCTTAAAAAACTATGCAAATCTCTGTAAAGAAAATTATAAAATTGCAAACATTACACCATATACAGAAAATTTACTTTTAGAGTTATCGAGAAATAAAAAATTATATATTGCTTCTGGAAGTGATGAGGAAGAATTAAAAGAAGTATTTGTAAATAGAAATTTAAGTAAACATTTTTCAGGAATATTTGGATCACCGAAAACTAAACTAGAGTGTGCTTCAAAAATATTAGATAATTCTTCTAAACGGAAAGCGGTGTTTATTGGAGACGCAATAACTGATATGAAAACAGCTAGGGAGTTAGATTTAGACTTTATTTATATGTCTAGATATACAGTGCAATCCGAAGAACAGGATTTAATATGTCAAAAGGAAGCTAAAAAAGTTATTGGTACATTTGAAGATTTTATGACTACTAAAGATAGAATTCAATAGGTTTATAAGAAATTTGAAAGTAATTTCATGAAATGGAGAATAGAGTAAATGCTGTTTAATTCATATGAATTTATTTTTGCTTTTTTGCCAGTGGTTTTTATTATTTATTTCTCTTTGAACAGGTTACGACTTTTAATAGCTTCAAAGATATGGTTAGTAGCAAGTTCTCTCTTTTTTTACAGCTGGTGGAATATTTCTTATTTACCTTTAATACTAATTTCGATGGCATTTAACTATGCAATTGGGTCGGCCCTAAGTAAGGAAAAAGTTAAGATTAATAGAAAGTTAATATTAACAATTGGTACTCTATTCAACACCGGATTATTAGGTTATTTTAAGTATTCCGACTTTTTCATTTCTAATGTTAATACTTTATTTACGACAAATATGGCACTTCTTAACCTTGCATTGCCTTTAGCTATTAGTTTTTTTACCTTTCAACAAATAGCTTATTTAGTAGATGCTTATAGATTTGAAACTAGAGAGTATTCTTTTTTAAATTACGCACTATTCGTTACGTTCTTCCCGCAATTAATAGCTGGTCCAATTGTTCATCATAAAGAAATGATGCCTCAATTTGAACAACTTAGAAATAAGGTTATTAATTATCGGAACATTGCATTAGGCATGTTTATTTTCTCAATAGGTTTGTTTAAAAAGGTAGCTGTCGCGGATACGTTTGCAGTTTGGGCGACTAAGGGTTTTGATGAAACTGAAACTCTCACATTTATTGAGGGATGGATTACTTCATTATCTTATACGTTTCAATTGTATTTTGATTTCAGTGGTTATACAGATATGGCAATAGGAGCTGCACTACTGTTTAATATTAATCTACCGAGGAATTTTAATTCTCCTTATAAAGCTCTAGATATACAAGATTTTTGGAGAAGGTGGCATATCACTCTTAGCCGATTTTTAACCCAATATATTTATATCCCTCTCGGTGGAAATAGAAAAGGGGCATCTAGAACTTATATAAATATATTAATTATTTTCATGATAAGTGGCTTTTGGCATGGAGCAGGTTGGACATTTGTTTTTTGGGGGTTTTTACATGGTCTTGCTACTGTTATCAATCGGTTATGGAAGACTTTCAGATTAAAGTTAAATACAGTTGTGGCTTGGTTTATTACATTTAACTTTATTAATATTGCTTGGGTATTCTTTAGAGCTACAACTTGGAGTGATGCAATTAAAGTGTTAAAGGGAATGGTTGGGTTTAATGGAATCGTGTTACCAAGCTTCGAAAGCTTATCTTTTTTGGAGAGTTATGGAATTTTACTAGGTTCTTATTTCGTGGATCTGAGCGAGTTAATTAAGATCGTTCCATACTTAATTGCTGCTTTAATTATTGTAGTCTATTGTAAAAATTCTAACACAAATATGGAGAATTTTCATTCTAATCTATTAACGTCAGTTTTGATTTCTGTTGCATTTGTGTATTGTATAGTGAACTTTAATAAAATTAGCGAATTTTTATATTTTAATTTTTAATAAGGAGCTTTTAAACTTGAATAAAAAGTGGGTTCGATTTACATTAGCTTTTACGTTTTTATTCTCAATTTTTATAGTTCTATTCAACTTTTTTATTGATCCGTTGCACTTTTATAGAAGTAATGAAGAAAAAAAAGTATATTGGGGAGAACAAAGGTGGCAATTAGCTGGTCTAGCAAAGAATTATAACTATAATACTATTATTCTAGGAACTTCTATGACAGAAAACTTTATTCCTTCAGAGGTGGATAGTATTTTTCCTGAAGCAACAACATTAAAGTTATCTATGTCGGGTTCGTCAACCAATGAACAAAGTAAGATTGCTCATTTAGCTTTTAGTAATCGTGATATTAAAAATGTCATTTGGGGAATTGATTATACCTCACTAAGCAAAGATAACTCTGTAAATGAAGATTTTCCAGCTTTCCTTTATGATGAAAATGTAATAAATGATTTGAAATATTTACTGAATATGACAACTATAAAGTACAGCATTAGTTCAATCCTAAATTACTTATCGCCGAAGATATCACAAATTTCTTTATCTGTAATTAATCTTAATGATCAGCCCAAGCAAGATATAGACTATTTAAATTATTGGGGAGACCAACATACTTATAATAAAGAAATAGTGATAGCGGATTATCTACAAAAAATTAATGAAATTGAAGCAAATAAACAGGAATTACTTAAACAATTTAATATTATTAAGTTTAAAGATAATATTGATGAAAATATAATTCCTTATGTTAAAAATAATCCTGACACACAGTTTTATTTTTATTATCCTCCTTATTCTGTGTTAATGAACAAACGCTTTTATATTGCTGATCCCAAAATTGTAGAAGACATAATAAAAAGCAGAGAGTATTTTTACTCACAGATAAAATCTTATCCAAATGTAAAACTATATGATTTTACCTCTGAAAAAGATATTACATATAATTTAGATCTTTACAAAGATACAATGCATCATAACCCAGAGGTTAATAAGTTTATCTTAGAATCCTTTACTGACAGTAAATATTTAGTTACTGACAATAATATAGATTCTTTTCTACGGGAGTTTATAATGCAAATTGAAAACTTCTCCCTTGAACAGTAATTTTTGCTTCTTATGAAAATTATTTACCTAAAAGAATCCTTTCTTAAAAATTTAATCATTAGTGAAACAATTATAAAAAGAACACTAAATATAAGGAAGATAAATAATGAGATTGAAGAGTATTCATAATGAACCGGTATAAAATTAGTCATGACAGATTCTTTACCTATCAACATGTCGAATCTCCACTCCTTAATTTATGTATGTTAGTTATTTACATAATGGAGGTAAGTAATAAGCATTGAATAATAAGCTTAAACCAATAATCCTGAAAATAGATAATAAGGAATAATAGTCTTCCATTTAAAAAAGTGTTGACTTCATTAGATTTGAGTTATAGTATTATGTTAACTAATTTTGTTCTTTATAAAGAACTTGTAATAGTAGTCTTACTAATTGAGGTTTTAGAAGTTATAGAATTAATCCTCTTAGTAATTTTTTTGAATCAGGCGTTCTTTTTAAGGAACTTTCTCTTGTTGACATTATACCTTGTAAGTTAAGTTGGGTGTATCTTAAATGATGCTGTCAGTTTAAATGTATGTCTAATTTTAACATCGAATTCTAAAATTCACCTTATTATAGTTCCCTAAGGAGAGCTTATAAATGAAGATCCTTGTATTAGCAAATTTCGGTATGGGTTTATATAACTTCAGAAAAGAATTATTAGAGGAACTAATAAGTCAAAGTAATGAAGTGTTTATTTCTTTACCGAATGATGAATATGTACCAAAACTTAATAATTTGGGCTGTAAATACGTAGAAACGAATCTGGATCGCCGCGGCACAAATCCAATTAGTGATTTGAAGCTTTTACTACACTACATACAAATAATCAAAGAAATAAAACCAGACATTGTTTTGACGTATACCATCAAGCCTAATGTTTATGGTGGTCTTGCGTGTAGAATCACTCAAACCCGATATATCACGAATATAACAGGGCTTGGGACCTCCCTTGAAACGAAAAGTGTGATTCAAAGAATTACATTGCTGCTATATAAGGTTGGACTAAAAGATGCATCATGCATATTTTTTCAAAATAAAACCAATCTGAAGTTTTTCCGTGATCATCAAATAGCTAAGAGTAAAACTAGACTTGTTCCTGGATCTGGTGTGAACTTAAATAATCATAGTTTTGAAGATTATCCTGAGAACGATAAGAGTATTAGATTCCTCTTTATTGGACGGATGATGAAAGCCAAAGGAATTGATGAACTTCTTCAGGCCGCAAAAATAGTCAAAGAAAAAAATGTGAATGTACATTTTGAGTTAATTGGCAGTTGTGAAGAGGATTATCAACAACGACTAAATGATTTCAATGAAAAAGGAATCATCACGTATCATGGCCAACAAAACGATGTCCATTCATTTATAAAGCAATCTCATGCAACCATCCTACCTTCCTATCACGAAGGAACCGCCAATGTTCTGCTTGAATCAGCATCAGCAGGACGTGTTGTGTTGGCTTCAAGAGTACCAGGGTGTAAAGAAACTTTTGATGAAGATATAAGCGGCATCGGTTTTGACGTTCAAGATGTTGATAGTTTAGTAGAAGCCATCATTACATTTATCAACTTACCGTATGAACAAAAGAAAGCAATGGGGATGGCAGGACGCAAGAAGATGGAAAAAGAGTATGATCGGCAAATTGTCATTAATGCTTATTTAGATGAAATAAATCAGCTTGTGAGGAGGGAACGATATGAGCTTGTATGAAAAAATAGTGAACGGAGAAGAAAAGGTCTCATTAATTGGACTTGGATATGTGGGGATGCCAATTGCAGTCTCGTTTGCTAAGCAAGTGGATGTGATTGGATTTGATGTGAATACAGAAAAGATTGAGCTTTATAAAAAAGGAATAGATCCAACAAGAGAAGTTGGAGATGAGGTTATTTCCAATACCACGGTTGAATTTACGTCAGATGAAAAAAGATTAAGAGAAGCAAAGTTTCATATTGTAGCAGTTCCTACACCAGTTAAGGAAGATCGAACCCCTGATTTAACACCTCTTCAATCTGCAAGTAGAACGCTTGGTAAAAACTTAACCAAAGGCTCAATTGTTGTCTTTGAATCAACGGTTTATCCAGGTGTTACGGAAGACATTTGCGTACCTATTTTAGAAAAAGAATCAGGATTAACCTATGGCATAGATTTTAAAGTCGGATATTCACCAGAAAGAATCAACCCAGGAGACAAAGACCATCGACTTGAAACCATCATCAAGGTTGTTGCTGGAATGGACCAAGAAACCCTTGATATTGTTGCTAAAGTGTACGAATTAGTTGTTGATGCAGGGGTGTATAGAGCTGAGAGCATTAAAGTGGCTGAAGCCGCTAAGGTAATTGAGAATTCTCAACGCGACATCAATATCGCTTTTATGAATGAACTTTCTATTATTTTTAACAAAATGGACATTGATACAAAAGCTGTGCTAGATGCTGCAGGTACGAAGTGGAATTTTCTTAAATTCTCTCCAGGACTTGTAGGTGGGCACTGTATTGGTGTGGATCCCTACTATCTAACGTATAAAGCTGAACAAATGGGCTACTATTCTCAAATTATCTTATCTGGAAGAAAAATTAACGATGATATGGGGAAGTACGTCGCAGAAAGTATCGTAAAGAAAATGATTAAAGCTAATAAGCAGATAAATGGTTCAAGAGTGGCCATCTTTGGTGTGACTTTCAAAGAAAATTGTCCAGATGTTCGGAATACGAAGGTCATAGATGTAATTAATGAATTAGAGGAATATGGTGTAGATGTAAAAGTCGTGGATCCTCTTGCGGATAAAGATGATCTTTGGGATGAATATCGGATTAATCCAAGTGAAGTTCATGAAATTAAAGAAATGGATGCCGTCATTTTTGCAGTTCCACATGATGAGTTTAGATCAATTTCATTAGAAGATGTTAAAAAGATGTATAGAGCATCTGTGTCTAAGTATATGAACTATGAAGTTTTAAATGAAATTGCGGCAGCATCTGAGATAACAATTAAGGATACAAACAATGTATTAATGGACATAAAGGGCATATTTAATCGCAGAGAAGCTGAAGAAGCGGGCTTCATGTATTGGAGGCTATAAATATGGGGTATGAAAATATAACCTTTCCTAAAGGGAGTACATTTTTAGTCACAGGAGCAGCAGGATTTATTGGTTCGAATTTAGTTGAAGCCATCTTAAAGTTAGGTTATCAAGTGAGAGGGTTAGATAACTTTTCAACAGGGAAAGAAAAAAATGTAGATCAGTTTATTTACCATTCTAACTATGAATTTATAGAAGGAGATATTCGTGAACTGGATACTTGCTTGAAAGCTTGTGAAGGAGTCGATTATGTTCTTCATCAAGCGGCATGGGGAAGTGTTCCTAGGAGTATCGAGATGCCATTATTATATGAAGAAATTAATATAAAAGGTACGTTAAATATGATGGAAGCAGCACGTCAAAATGGGGTGAAAAAATTTGTGTATGCTTCTAGTTCTTCTGTGTATGGTGATGAGCCTGTGTTACCAAAAAAAGAAGGTAGAGAAGGCAATGTTTTATCACCTTATGCACTTACTAAAAAGGTTAATGAAGAATATGCGAAGTTATATACAAAATTATATGGACTTGATACCTATGGTTTAAGGTATTTTAATGTTTTTGGTCGAAGGCAAGACCCAAATGGTGCATATGCTGCAGTGATTCCAAAGTTTATCCAACAATTACTAAATAACGAATCGCCAACAATTAATGGAGATGGACAGCAGAGCAGAGATTTTACATATATCGAAAATGTAATAGAGGCCAACTTAAAGGCTTGTAATGCAAGTAGTGATGCTGCAGGAAACGCTTATAATATCGCATTTGGTGGTAGGGAGTATTTAATTGATATGTATCATCATTTATTAACTGCATTAGGCAAGGATATACAACCCTTCTTCGGACCTCCACGCAAAGGAGATATAAAGCATAGTAATGCAAATATTTCTAAAGCAAAAGAAATGCTAGGGTATGAGCCTGACTGGAGCTTTGAGCGGGGGATTGAAGTAGCAATTGAATGGTATAAAGAAGAATTTGAGGTGTTAAAACCAATTTAGTTTTTTGAATGGTGGTGAATGTGAAATGAATAAACCGGTCAGAGTTTTACATGTAGTGGTTAATATGAACCGGGGTGGGGCTGAAACGCTAATCATGAATCTATATCGAAATATAGATCGCACCAGAGTTCAGTTTGACTTCCTCACGTGTAAAGAAGGAGTTTTTGATAGCGAAATAAAAGAACTTGGGGGGATGGTACATCGGATTCCCTATGTAAGTGATGTAGGTCATTTTGGTTATATAAAGTCACTTAATCATTTTTTCTCTACTCATCATAACTACTCGATTGTTCATTCACATTTGAATCAAATGAGTGGGTTGGTTGTTAGGGAAGCTAAAAAGAATGGAATAAGATACTGCATTACCCACAGCCATAATACAGGTGGGGAAGGTAGTTTTTTAGCAAAGAGCTATAAATGGTATTCTAGATTACATATTGCTCCTTATTCAGATTATACCTTTGCCTGTTCTCAAGCTGCTGCAAAGTGGTTATTCGGTCATAAATCAAATGAAGCGAAATTGCTCAACAATGGAATAGAACCGGAATCCTTCATGTACTCTCCCGACATTAGATTGGTCAAAAGGAAAGAATTAGGGATTGATAACCAACTAGTGATTGGGCATGTTGGGAGATTTACAAAGCAAAAAAATCACAAATTTATAGTTGGGTTATTCTCTGAATTTTTAAAAAAAGAACCCAATTCTATTTTATTATTATGTGGGGACGGTGTTTTAAGAAAAGAGATTGAAAAAAAAGTTAATGAATTAAATATACAAGATAATGTCAAGTTCTTAGGAGTTAGAAGTGACATAAATTATTTACTTCAAGCCTTTGACATTTTCATTTTTCCCTCTCTCTATGAGGGATTAGGAGTAGTACTTATAGAAGCACAAGCAGCTGGACTCCCTTGCTTGATATCAGAAGAAATACCAAAAGAGGTAGATATGGGGTTAAATTTAGTAAAACCTCTGGATATTACTCGCAGAGATTTATGGATAAATGAACTTGAAGAACTTAACAAAGAAAAATATAATCGAAATCCCTCACAACTGAACAGCTTAAGAGAGAGAGGTTATGACATAAAAGTTACAGCAGGCTGGCTTCAAGATTTTTATATAATGAATTCGAGGTGACCTTTTTGACATTATTAACAGTATTTACCCCAACCTATAATAGAGCTTACATCCTCCATCAATGCTATGAGAGTCTTAAAAGACAAACGAATAAGGATTTTGTCTGGTTGGTTATTGATGATGGGTCCTCAGATAATACGGAAGAGATGGTGAGAAGCTGGATATCAGAAAATGTAATTTCAATTCAATATTACCGACAAGAAAACCAAGGGATGCATGGTGCTCATAATACTGCTTATACGTTGATAAACACAGAATTAAATGTCTGTATTGATAGTGATGATTATATGCCTGACGATGCTGTTGAAAAAATCGCCTCATTTTGGAAAGAATATGGTAGTGAAAATGTTGGAGGTATTATAGGACTTGATTGCTATAGTGATGGACGTATCATAGGAACAGAACTACCTATGAATATAGTAACCTCTACTTTATTTAACTTGTACCATAAACATGGAGTAAAAGGTGACAAGAAGTTAGTCTATCGAACGGAGTTAACAAAGAAGTTTCCTTATCCAGTTTATCCAAATGAGAAATTAGTCCCTTTATCGTATAAATATTATATGATCGACCAGGAATATGAGATGCTTCTTATGAATGACCCACTTTGTATTGTGGAGTATCTGCCAGATGGATCATCTATGAACATATTAAAACACTATAAAAATAGTCCCAACGGATTTAGGTTTTATCGGATGGAAATGATGAAGCTATCGAATACTCCGTTACAGTTCAAATTTAAGCAGGCCATTCACTATGTTTCTTGTAGTTTATTTGCAGAAAGTAAAGATATATTAAATCAAACTCCACACAAATTACTTACACTTGTTGCAATTCCTTTTGGTATATTACTCAATAGATATATCTTAGGTAAGATGGTAGAAAAATAATATAATTTTTGTAGTTGACATTATATAGTAAAGGTGATAATTTTAACCTAGGTGTTCTTATTAAAGAACGAGTTTGCGTGGGAAATACATTAAACTTAGTTTAGAAAGTAAAACTTATTATCTAATGGATTTGAAAATCAACTTTAACCATATTTTCGCTAATGAGAATAACAGGGGGAAAAGATGAGTGCAATTGCTGGACTTTACAATAAAGATAAAGTAACAGTTACAATAGAACAAATTAGTAGAATCATGGAACCATTAACTCAGTATCCAGCTGATGATATTCAGGTTTGGAATAAGGAAAATGTTTTTATAGGTTGTCATGCTCAGTGGATCACTCCTGAATCAGTAAATGAACAGCTACCTTACTTTGATTACGAAAGGCAGATGGTAATTACAGTTGATGCAATTATTGATAATAGGCAAGAACTTTTAGAGAGACTCCAGTTAGATCGAGAAGAAAGAAAAGTTGTTTCAGATAGTTTGTTAATCCTATTAGCGTATCAAAAGTGGGGGGAAGAATGTCCCAAATACCTAAATGGTGATTTTGCTTTTATGATATGGGATAAAAAGCAACAAAAGTTTTTTGGAGCAAGAGACTTTTCTGGAGGTCGTACTTTATATTATTATAACTGCTTTTCACACTTTGCGTTTTGTACAATGATCGCACCATTATTAAATCTCCCATTTGTTAGTGAAACCATTAATGAAGAATGGATTGCAGAATTTTTAGTTATTGCGGGTATGGTTGATGTGGTGGACACAACTATCACACCTTATAAGGATATTAAACAACTCCCTCCGGCCCACAGTATTACAGTAACAAGTGGAAGTATTAGTTTAAAAAGATATTGTATGTTAAAAAGTGAAAGTACTCTTTATTTAAACTCAGATGAGGAGTATGTAGAGGCATTTCAAGAGGTTTTCCAAGAAGCTGTAAATTCTAGACTTAGAACTCATAAAAAAGTTGGAGCACAGTTAAGTGGTGGTTTGGATTCAGGTTCTATTGTTAGTTTTGCTTCACGTAAACTACGACAAGAAAATAAGCAATTGTATACCTATAGTTATGTGCCAACAGCTAATTTTAATGACTATACAGCAAGTCATTTAACAGCAAATGAGACCCCATTTATAAAATCAACAGTAAATTATGTTGGTGGAATAAAAGATTATTATTTAGAATTTCAAGGACGTGACTCTTACTCTGAAATCGACAATTTGATGGATATAACAGAAATTCCTTACAAGTTTTATGTTAACTCATTTTGGTTAAAAGGGATTTTTGAACAAGCAAATAACCATGGTGTAGGCATATTGTTAAACGGAGGTAGAGGGAACTTATCGATATCATGGGGAAATGCACTTAACTATTATGCCGTGCTAATAAAGAGGTTAAGGTGGATTCATGCACTTAAAGAAATTGGAAAATTCAGTCAAAACGTAGGATCAGGGCGAAAAAGAGTAATTTCCTCTGTGTTTAAATTAGCTTTTCCGATACAACTTATCAACTCTGATAGTAGAACAGGTACTGATTCACCACTTATTAATCCAGATTTTGCTGCACAGACAAAAGTTTATGAGAGAATCTCAAAACATGGATTTGATAGATTAGGAAAATCAGTGCTGAGGGATCCATATGAACTAAGGAAACAACACTTTGAACAATTATGTCAATGGAATGCTAGTAACACTTTATCTACAAAACTGTCATTACGATATGCTCTTTGGAAACGTGATCCAACAAATGATGTACGAGTTATTAGGTATTGCCTTTCACTACCTGAAAGTCAATATGTTCAGAATGGATTAAACAGAGCTTTAATCAGAAGAGCAACTGAAAATTTACTACCAGACGACGTAAGGTTGAACATGAAAGTTAGAGGTGTTCAAGGAGCTGACTGGGTCTTTCGAATGATTCCAAAGTGGGCAGAATTCAAAAATGAAGTTGATAGAATGTGTAATGATAACTCATTTATGAGAATAGTAAATCACAAAAAATTATTAGAAGCAAAAGCTCAGCTTAAAGAAGATGTCATGCCAGAACATGCATATTCCAACCATTTGAAAGTATTAATGGATAGTCTAATTATGTATCGTTTCTTAAATTAGAAGGGGGGTGAAAAGATATGACAAAAAAAGTATGGGCTAGACCAACACTTGATATTCTTAGCGTTAACATGACGGAAGCTGCTACATATGACCAGCCGGAACATGATGAGGCATATAACGGGGATAATACTCGTAAAAAGCCTGATGGTACACTTGTTCCTCACCATGAAAGCTAAGTAATATTTACTTGGATTGTTGGGGCTCTTATGTAATTCATAAGAGCTTCTAGTTTTATTTTGCAAAATGGAGTGAGTATATTAATGATTAATAAAGGTTATTTCCAATTTGAAGCATTTGGTTTAGTAGTTAGTAGTGATATCAACTTTCCTGAGCTGCATAAAAAAAATGATCGTACTCTAAACATTGATATTACTCTTAGTATAAATAAAGAACTTGCATATCATTATTCTGGTAGACCTTTTGATTTTGTCATGAAAAATAACATAGTAACATTACTAGTGCCAAAAGTCGGAGTTTTTCAGATGAAAGATGGGAAAGAGATACTGATATCTCCATATAAAGATGCGAACGAAGATATCATTAGATTATATATATTGGGTTCCTGCTTCGGTACTTTGTTATTACAAAGGGGGATTTTACCTCTGCATGGTAGTGCAATCGCTGTAGATGGTAAGGCTTATGCAATTGTAGGGGAATCTGGGGCAGGTAAATCAACTCTTGCTTCAGCTTTTATGGAGAAAGGTTACCAGCTTTTAAGTGATGATGTCATTGCATTATCATTTTCGGGAGTTGATGATAATCCTCATGTAATTCCTTCTTATCCACAACAAAAACTTTGGCAACAAAGTCTAGAGGAGTTTGGAATAGATTACAACTCTTTGCGTCCAATTTACGGACGAGAAGATAAATATTGTATACCTGTTAACGATAAATACTGCTCGATTCCTATGCAATTGGCCGGAATTTTTGAACTTAAAAAAACTGATGCAGGTTCTGTTTCAATCCATCCAATTATTGGTTTAGAACAGCTTCGAATACTGTTTGAACATACCTATCGCCAGTTCTTAATTCCTAAAATGAATTTAACAGAATGGCATTTTAAGCAATCAACGCTACTTGCTTCAAATCTACCGCTTTATAAGATTTCTAGACCAATAACAGGATTTTCAGCGTATCAGATAGTAGAGCAAATATTAAATACTATTCATAAAAATAGCCATAAAAATTATAGAAATATCGCTATAGGGTGATTCAATGCTTAATAGGATTATTGTAATATTTAGGTTAGATGTAAAAACAGTATTTCTTTTAACAGAGTCATTTATATTCTTAGGATGGGCTAGATTTCAACTCGTTTTTCGACAATTCTCTAAGATTGCACCTAGTCTTGGGCATTACATGAAAGAAACTGAGGAAGTGAGTCCCGAAGAGCATAAAGAAGCTTTAAAAAAAATCCGTCACACTATTCATATTATGAGCAAATATACACCTTGGGATAGTAAGTGTTTGGTTAGAGCAATGGCAGCAATGAAGATGTTAGAAAGACGTGGAATCGAGAGCACTCTTTATTTAGGAACAGGAAAAGACCGTTCAGGCAAAATGATTGCTCACGCATGGCTAAGAAGTGGTCCTATTTATATTACAGGTTATGAAGAAATGCATCTTTTTACGGTAACTGGAAAGTTTGCGAAAACAAACTAAATAATAGATGGAAAGTGATAGAATGATAAGGTCTTTGTTCTACTTTTTAAAGAAATTACATGCTTATTCAGGAAGAATTTTATATTTAAATCTTTTTGGGAGTATGTTAATGGGTCTGCTGGATAGTATCGGAATTTTGTTGTTAATTCCCCTACTTAGTATTATCGGTATTGTGGATGGCTCTATGACGGATATATCTGGTCTTAATATTTTTATACCTTTACAAGAAATTTCACAAGAAACAGCTCTATTGATGATTTTAGGACTATATTTATTAATTGTTTTTGGTCAAACTCTAATTTCGCGAAATTTAGGGTTAAGAGAAATCAGGATTCATACAGGTTTTATAAACCATATTCGTTTAGAACTATATCAAGCTTTGTTAAAAGCAAATTGGGAGTTTTTTATTAGTCGAAGAAAATCAGATTTGATTAATTCACTAACAACTGAGCTAGGAAGGGTAACGAATAGTACATTTCTTTTATTACAATTATTAGCATCAATTGTATTTACAACCATTCAAGTCATAATAGCAATGATCATTTCTTTCAAATTGACTCTGTTTGTTTTAGGTTGTGGTTTGGTTATTGCTTTACTTTCTAGAAGGTTTATCAAAAAGTCTGGTGAATTGGGTAATGTTATGAATGAGTTATCACAAAGCTACCTTGCTGGAATATCAGACCATTTTAACGGCATTAAGGATATAAAGAGTAATTTATTGGAGGTTTCCCGTTATCAATGGTTAACTAGTTGGTCTGACAGGATTGCTGCTGAAAGGTTCGAAAATGCTAGAATTAGAAGTAATTCTAAGATCATGTATAAGTTATTTTCTACAGTAATGATTGCAGGCTTTATATATGGATCATTTAAGCTGTTTCCCAATCAAGGATTCACTTTATTGTTAATTATCGCTATCTTTTCTAGATTATGGCCTCGATTTACTGGAATACAGTCTAGTTTAGAAAATATTGCATCATCTTTACATGATGTAAGAAAGATAATGACTCTTACAGAGGATTGTCGGAATGCTGAAGACTTAGGCGGATTAATAAATGTAAATAAGTCATTTAAGGGAGAGTTGAAATTTCTAAAAAAACTAGAGTGCTATCATGTGAATTTTCGATATAATCCGAGACAAAAGGATTACACTCTAAATGATATCAATCTACGAATCCATGCAAATCAGATGACTGCAATTGTTGGAAGATCCGGAGCAGGTAAGAGCACGTTAATAGATTTAATAATGGGACTAATTAAACCAGAGTCTGGTAAGATATTAATTGATGGGCAGGAACTAACTGATCAAGATTTGTTAAATCTTAGAAGTTCTATTAGTTATGTTCCCCAGGATCCATTTCTATTTCATGGTACTGTCAGGGAGAACCTATTGATGATTAACTCTGAAGCAAGAGATGAAGATATGTGGGAAGCAATAGAATTCTCGTCTGCTGCTGAAATTGTACATAAGCTTCCTAATGGGTTAGATACGATAATTGGAGATCGCGGAATAAGATTATCGGGAGGAGAGCGTCAAAGACTCGTACTGGCTAGAGCTATTCTAAAGAAACCGAAAGTTTTAATTCTTGATGAAGCGACTAGTGCATTGGACACAGTAAATGAAGCGAAGATACAAAAGGCTATTGAAAGACTAAAAGGTACAATGACGGTCATTGTTATCGCTCACAGATTGTCAACAATAAGAAATGCGGACCAAATCGTTGTGTTAGAAAATGGAAACATTGTTCAGGCTGGTGAATATGAAATTCTCTCAAAGGATAAAAGTGGTTTGTTTAGTGAACTTTTAGGAAGCCAGCTTAAGATATCATCATTTTAATTGTGCTTAGAAAGTGATTATTGTCACAGCTTACATTAAGTGTTATTTTTTTATGCAAAATGTTCATTATAATGAACATTGTTTTATATATAGAATTAGGAGCGTGATCCAAATGATAGATAATAAAGTAGTTTCTTTAACCAGCATTGTAGAGAAGACTGAAGGAAACATAGTTTGTGATATGAATGGAGAAAAAGTGATGTTAAGTATTGAAAATGGAAAATACTACAATTTCGGGAAAGTAGGAGGAGATATTTGGGTGTATATTAACTCTGTTAGAACTGTCTCAGACATTACACAATTCCTCCAAGACGATTATGAGATTGATCAAGAACAATGTGAACAACAAGTATTAAATTTCATTGAGAGCCTATATAAAGAAAATCTTGTAGTATTAAAATGAGGAAAATGATTACATGACTGCATAGTTTGTAAGATAGTAAGGGTGAGGAACATGAAAAATGCCAACAGATTATCTCTGAATAAAGTTTCTAAAGAACTTTTATTTATACTAGATATACTTAAAGAAAACTCAAAAAATTATCCATCAAGGGATATTAACTGGGATCTGTTTCTTGATCTTATTTTACACCACCGACTATATTCATATATTTATCCAAGAATATTTGATAAAGAGGAGTTTGTTCCTCAACATGTCATTAGTATTTTAAATCAGTTATATAAACAAAACACATTTAAAATGCTTCATATAAGTGGAGAATTAGATTTCCTTAATAAGATTTTCTCACAAAACAAGATTCCTTTAATAGTTTTAAAGGGACCTGTCCTAGGTAAGGATTTATATGGAGATATTTCTTTGCGTACATCCTCAGACCTTGATGTACTAGTACCATTAAAACAGTTACTTCAAGCAGAAACAATATTAGAAGAAAAAGGTTATGTTAAGGATGATTACATAAATACAATACTAAATGATTGGAAATGGCGCCATCATCATGTGACTTATATACATCCTAAAAAGGGTGTAAAGGTAGAGCTTCATTGGAGACTAAATCCTGGACTAGGAAAAGAACCTAAATTTAATGAACTTTGGAGTCGCAAACGTGTAAGTGCCCTTACCAAACATCCAATTTATATATTGGGAAAAGAAGACTTATTTCTGTTTCTTGTGATGCACGGGGGAAGGCATGGATGGTCGCGTTTACGATGGTTATTGGATATACACCAATTATTGAAACAAGAAGTGAGTTGGAGTTTTGTAGAAAGACTTTTGAAGAGAAATCAATGTTTACCTATAGGAGCGCAAGCACTGCAATTATCATCACAGATATTTAATAGTCCTTTAATACCAAGCCTGAAAAAACTTGCTAATACAAGAAGAGGGGTACAATTAGCGCAAAAAACTACCTTTTACTTAGAAAACATGGTGAATTTACACACTGATCCTGTACCAGAGGATATTGCAAATTATCATAGTCATTTTCTTTTTTCAATAATGTCTTGGCAACAAAAATGTTATTACTTATTTAGTATTATACATCCATTACCGAAGGATGTTGAAACATTACCTTTACCCAAATGGCTACACTTTTTATATTTTCCTTTACGTCCTTTGCTTTGGGCTAAACGAAAAGTAAATAAACTAAGTCTTTAAGTTTAAGAGTTGTAAATGATTCATATTTTAAAAAAGTTGATTACTCCAAGGCGAAATTAAAAGAGTAATCTTTTTTTGCGAAAAAAAAGGTACTACTCAGTACCATCTACAAGAAAGACGAAAAGTCCTAGTCATAATCATGTTGTATTCAATAAGTCAGTGTTGCTTTATAAAAATGCTGTGTTGAGGGATTGGATCTTTTATTAAATTACTATACTTATCGAATACTGGTGATAAATAGTCCTTCTGGTTATTAATTTCCAAAGCTTTGTACTTATGTGTAACCTTAGTATCCTTAAGTGTATATTGAGTGTAGTGAACAATAAGCAACCCACCAGGTTTAATCAGTTTATCAAGTTCAATAATTTGTTCTTCAAATTTTTCAAAGGGATAAATTTTCTTTAGGTTTGTTATTCCTTTAGATGCAATATAATGTGGTTTTCTTTGCAAAACAGCCATACAAAAGATTGCATCAAATGTTCCATACTTTTCGATTTCTTTGGGTGTAGAATAAATAAAAGTAATGTTCTCGTCTACATTCAGTTTTTTGCAAATTGCAAGGCTATTTTTGTTGATTTCAGCTCCGATTATATGTCCTGTTGGAAAATATTTTCGAAGAGTTAAAACTTCTTCACCTGTTGAGCAGCCATAGGAAAGAATTTTTAAATCTGTTTTGTGATTGAAATAGTCTTTGCAAGCTTTGAAAATGGTAGGGTATCTATCCATAAATGTGAGTGAGTTGGTTTGATGGACATTCTTCTTGTTTAGAAATAACATTGTAACAATAGCACGATAATCTTTGTCTTTATATATACGCACTAAAGTTCGGAATGTAGTTCTTAAGCAAAAAGCGAATGAAATACCAAGTCTGATTATCCAGTTCTTTGATGAATGGTGTTCTTTGACAAAGTTGCGTGCAGTTCCGATGATTTGAGTACTAAGCTTATTGTACATACATCCTTTATCCTTTCTTGTGAAACCTGTATTTTGTATATTTTGGTAGATTATTAACAATAATTGCAATAAAAGTCTATGATTTCATATAACAGATAAGATAGTTTTCACTTATTTGTTACTTTGAAAAGCGAAGGAGAGTCCGAACAAAAATTAAAGCTCTTTTTTGAAAAAGAGAAATATATAATGATATCTTTGTTTCTTCAAATCCTATTTCCTGACCAACATTTGCTTGAGGGAGGATCAACCAATTTTTAATTTCAAGCAAAGAATACTTCATTGAATCATAACTACAAAACTGATAATCAATAAAATCCATGTATTTTTTCATTGTCTTTCTTTTATCCTTAAAATGCGAATAATCCCACAAAATGATCTTTCTTTTGCTTGGTAGAGTATAAATGTTATCTAATTCTGGAAATTTCAAATAAACGATAGATAAGGTCCTCATTATTCTCTTAAGCGTTCGATCAGAAGTAGCAGCTTTAATTAAATCTCGATAATCTATACGTTCATTAATAACGTGAATCAATTGAATAAGGTCTATAAAGTATTTAAGCGAATTCATATTATGGCGCCAGCCATGAAGGATCATCAGATAAAATGTATGGAAATCAGAGAGTTCTTTTACAAATCGATAGTTCTTAAAAGGGGACGAATGAATCCAAAATTCTTCAATGTTAAAGTTAGTTGTTGCTGTATCTAACAAATCCCAATGTAATTCAATTGTTAAAGGAATTGGTGAGTTTGGTAAGACTTTATTAAAGCTTAAATTAAAATTGGATGGAACAAATTTAGGATCGGGAACATAACCATGTTTTACTACAGTTTCTATTGCTTTTTCCAGATATTCTGGCTTTATTAATAGATCAATATCAGAAGTCCAGCGTGCTCCAATATGACCAAAATATCTTTCTGCAAATATTGTCCCCTTTAGTGGTATAACCTCAATTTCATTTTCTTCAAAAACACTTAACATTTGTTCGGTCTTATTCTTGATAAATATATTTTGATACAGAGCTTCCGTGTATTTTTTCTTTAACCGTTGTTGGAAATCAGAAGGTGTTTGTTCAAGTTTTTCTCGCGTTTTTAATAAATGATAGACTTGTGAAGAAATCGCGCAAAATTCAATATCCTTAATGACTGTATCATAATACTGCTTACATTTAGGGAGGGTAGCGGTGGAATCGTACAAAGCTGTTATTAACTGGAAAGGCATCATTTTACCTCCTTGTATAAATTAGTTGAAACTGCTTTAACCGGAAATTGATTATTATGCTGAAATGAAGAATGATAAAGGTCCTTGTAAAGACCATTTTGTTTAACTAGTACATCATGACAACCAGTTTGAACTACTTTACCTTTATTCAACACAATTATGATGTCTGCGTTTTGGATGGTTGATAAACGATGAGCAATCACTATGGTTGTTCGATTTTTCATTAATTGATCTATAGCAGTCTTGACGTACGATTCTGTTTCACTATCGAGTGATGACGTTGCTTCATCTAAAAGTAAAAGCGGGGCATTCTTTAACAATGCTCTTGCAATGGCGATACGTTGCTTTTGCCCACCAGATAACTTTACTCCTCTTTCGCCAACTTCAGTATCGTATCCTTTAGGAAGTGTTAATATAAAATCGTGAATCTCTGCATGGATAGCAGCCTTGAACATTTCTTCCTCATTTATAGAGGGACGGGATAATACAAGATTCTCTCTGATCGTTCCATCAAATAGAAAAGATTCTTGTGGAACATGAGCAATCATGCTTCTAAGTTCTGAAAGGGAATATTGCTCTATAGAAATTCCATCAATTAATATTTTCCCGCTATTTGGTTTATATAAATTGAGCAGTAGATTAAATATGGTTGTTTTCCCTGCACCACTATGTCCGACAAGTGCAATCATTTTTCTAGCCGGAAGAGTGATATTTAATTTATTAAATATATTTTTGTTATCCTCATAGCCAAAGGTGACTTGATCAAATTGAATAGACTCTTTAATTGGAATTGGAGTCAAAGGACTAGACAATTCTTTGGAATCGGTTGAATACTCAAGTACCTTTGAAAGGCGTTCAATTGCAGTAATAGAATGCTGTAAACTAGCCCATAAGCCTGCAATGCCTGTTAAGGGATAAATTAAATGGTTAATAAGATTCATAAAAGAGAGCAATGATCCGACAGTAATTTGTTGAATTGATACATAATAGGCTCCCAAACAGAGACTAATCAGAAAAGCAACTGAACTAATTGCCTGGCTACCTGAGTAAAATAAGCCACTTAATTTCGTGTTATGAAGCTGTAAGGAATACATTTCCTGGTTTTGCTTGATGAACTTTCTATGAAAATATTTTTCCATGGTAAAAGATCGAATGACATTTAATCCCTGAAATGATTCATTTAATAGAGTGTTCATTTCACTCATTAATTTATGTGCTTTCCTACTATTACGACGGAGTAATAAACCGAAATATACTCCAGCTCCTACAGCAAGTGGGACTACAATAATACTTAATAAAGAAAGCTGCCAGCTTATATTTAATAAATAAATGAATGCAGCTACAGATAGTAATGGTAATCTAATGAAGTTGATTAAGCTACTTCCTAGTAAACCACCTACATTATGTATATCATTCGTAAAATGGGATAGTAGTTCTCCTGAATGATGAGCTGAGGTCTTTTTTGCAGGAAGGCGTAAAATATGATTGTATAAATCTATTTTTAAGTCTCTAATGATAGTACTTGAGGCAGTAGTTTCAAAATAGTTACCAAAATAAGTAGTTAAAATACTTGTAACTGTAAGTAAGATTCCGAGTGGGACCAACCATTTTAAACGATTAAAGTCACTTAGTACTGCAGCATCAGTAATTTTTCCCATAAACCAAGCAAATGACAAAGTAAGGGATATTTCAATCAATAAGAAGATCAAAAGTCCTATATATGCTTTTCTGTGTCTTGCTACATATGGTTTTAATAGAGCATAAGCTTTATGAAATTCTTTAAGTGTGAAATATTCCTTACCTTCAGCTAGTAAATGTTTGAACGTTTGAATCATTAATAACACTCCAGTATCTTAAATAAAATTTGCATGTTTTCGTCGAGTTATATATAGTCTTAACCAATATGAAATGATTGGAAAGAGAAGAAGTGTTTTCCCCCAGACAAATGGAGATAGGCTGGATAAATTAATTTCGTTGCTTTTTCTCTTGATCTTTAAAAGTTTTCCGATAATTTGTGATGCTACTATAGGCTCGTCTGTTCCTAAGTTTGTATCCCCTTTAAAAATAAAATATGTTTTGCTATTAATAATCTCTTTGCGATAGAACCGATGTGCAATCAATTGTCCACTGTTAGTAAAAAATAAGATAATATCTCCCTTTTGAAGGAAGAGTGGATCGCACTTTTCAAATGTACATATATCTCCTAGTCTGATAAGAGGGTACATACTTGTACCATATGATGGTAATTCTATGATCCCGAACTTTTTCAGTACATTTAAAATTAGTTGGATTTCCCCATTAATCTGCATGTTTTACTAATCCACATTCCATCATCACCGATAAAAAAGATTCAACATCTTCCTCGGTTTGGTCCTGATAATATTTAGTTTGTAAAGCGTCAATGATATTATTAATTGTTAGTGATTCATGCAGTAATTCCCAACAGAAACCACCAACCTCATTAACTTTTGTAATAGTATAGTTATCCGTATTCAAGATAATCACTTCATCATCTAGTATTGTTGCTTCGTAATCACTTCTTCGAATATATTTTATACTCATGAAATCAACTCCCAAAAAGTATCATTTTTTTGAAAATGGAGATTAAAAATAGGAACTTGTTGTACTAATAGATGTAATAAGTTGATTATTTTATTCATTTCTTTTGATCTAACATCCCAGAAAAAAACTTTATCCATCAATTGAAGGAAACCATCAGACTTTTTTAAATGTATTCTTTTGTTACTAATATCTTGATATAGTAATTGAATGCTAGCTAGTGTTCTCCATCCCTGATAATTAGTAGTAGATAATTCACTCCTAAAGGGTGAATTGAAAATAATGACTTCATCGTGCGTGATTTTGACAATTGTTGCTTCATCAGATAGTAATTCTCTAGGGGAGGATAGTCTTGCAGCTGTTGATTTCCCAGCCCCAGAATGGCCTGAAAAGATATGGGCTTTTTCATCGCTGATTATACATGATGAATGGATCAATAATCCCCAATTGAAATGAACTATATAACTACTATATAGGTTTAATAAGGCATGTTTTAGTGCGAATAAGTCATAAACTGCAATAGTTGCTTCTTTATAATCCTTATTAATCGTTATCTTATAGTCGGTTCTTTGATATGATATTTGACCATTCTCTTCAGTGAACTGTACATTATAATTAACAAATGGTTTACCGTATCCTTCTTCCAACAATATTGTTATATTTGGTTGATCCATGTAGTTTTTTATTACTTCATAGTTTGTATGTATAAATGTCATTAATTCACTTGAATCACTTCTTATCTCTATGACATGCTCTGCAATGACTATTCTTTTAATTTCCATTGTTATTACTCCTAATAAGTTTAATGAGAGAAATAAAGGGAGTTATAATAACCTCCCTTTTGAGAGTTATGGTCTTTTACCAGGTTTTGGACCTTTTCCAGGGAAGTTACCACCTGTGGCACCACCACCTGGAAAATCTCCACGTTCTTTTCCAGGAACACCTCCAACGCCCCAACCTAAGCCTGGAAAGCTACTAGACTCGCCTCCAATATTACCACTTATGGCAGTTTCAAAAGTTATAGGCTGATGGACTAAAACTAAAGGGCGATGCTCGACATTATTTTTCATTTTCATTTATTCTCCTCCTCATGGTATGATAGAACATTTTGTTTTTTATAAAGAACAGTGATACTAAAAAAAAGAGGCTGAACATATAAACATTAGTTGTTGTACTTCCTTTTAATTATATTACTCTAAACGTTCGTTTTAAAGTATATATTATCGACTAATATCGGCAAGATATGACAGGGATTTTTAAGGGTTTTATTATAAAAAAACACATATAAAAACTAGATTCATATTAAAAAGTTATGAAACATAAGCATTGACTAACTGATTATTAAATGGTAATTTTATACTATAAATTCTTTATTGAGAACGTCTATTTTAGGGGATATAGTGCTTATAGAGCCAAGATGAGAGGAGGTTAACATGAAAAGCTTAAAAAATCGGATTTGTCTTATTACTTTTGTTTTAATTTTATCTATTCCTATAACAACATTTGCGACTAGTGGTTACTATAACAATACAAACCCAAACTATTTTCAATCTAATTATAACCAATTCTTTTATAATTACGGGAATGATAAATATGGCTATTACGACTGGGGACATAAGAATTGGAACAATAATTGGTGGTATGATGACAAAGGTAAGGGTAACTGGGATGCGTGTTATTATGATGACCATTACAAAAAAACATTATTTGGTTACGATCATAAGAAAAAGAATTGTAAAGAATCAAAGGATATTTGGAAAGATTGGTATGGTGGAAAGGATAAGGATGACAAAAAAAATTGGTATGATGGATCGGATTCTATTTGGGGCATTATTGGTAAATTGTTAAAGTGGTAAAGAGAGATTGCTTTTCATGAGAAAGTAGCATTGTAAAACATACTGCTACTTTCTAACTGAATTTCTTCTAGTAATTTACCGAGTTAAAAATCTCTAATATATCCTGTAGTGTGTTAGGAGAATAAATTTGTCATTTATAATAAAGTGCTTATTCAGAATTTTTCCATTTATATACATGAGTGGAATTTGGCTTCAATCGGCCAATTTCAACCCATCATCCGTTGAATATGTATTTGATGGAATGGATATTAGATTATTTCTCTTAATAGGAGGAACATTAGAACTTGCCCATCTAATCGAATTCGGGATCTTGTATGTCTTACTAATCGCAGCACTTCTAACCTTTGGCCCATTAACCAATAAGAAAGAAGTCTTTGCTATAATCATCGCGATTATATATTCGTTCACCGACGAAATCCATCAATATTTCGTACCATACCGCTCTTTCTCCATAATTGACATAGTAAAAAATGTAGTTGGTATTTGGTTCTTTTGGTGGTTTATCAAAAGGACATACTACAAAAGCAATTCGAAAATAGGCTCTCTTTTCCGTAGGATACCATCTAAAAGAGAGAAGGAGAGCTTTACTTATTTAAATACAAAATAAAAAAGCGCCTGTTGATCCACAATCAATAGTCGCTTTTTACATTCTTATTTATTTGTCCGCCATTTGTTAAATTCAAGAAATTCTTTAAATTGCTCTTTAGAAACTCCAGAGTTCATAGCTTCTTTTACTAGAAATGCCCACTCACTATCTAACTCAGCTGGTTCACTGTTATACTCACCATCGAGCAAAGTATTAACGGATACTCCAAGAACTGTTGAGATTTTCTCTAGAAATTGAATAGAAGGGTTTGATTGGAGATTGCGTTCAATCGAGCTGAGATAGGATTTAGCAACTCCTGCTCTTTCAGCTAATTCTGAGAGAGATATTTTTTTTTGTAGTCTGTAAGTTTTGATCCGTTGACCAATCATGCTTCATGTCACCTTCCTTACTCTCGATTATATCATATTAGAAATTATTTAATAAGTAAATTTCATAAAAATACAATGACACTAATGAATAGGAAAAAAAAACACCTGCTACATAATTATAACAGGTGAGTTCTTTAATGTATTGTAAAATGCTCTTTTTAAACAGTTTCTGTTTCATTCATTTTATGTTTTCTAAAAAATTCTTGAATCTCTTGCACTGAAATGCCAATTTCCATTGCATATAGAATAAGATCTACCCATTCCCCATCTAACTCTACTCTGTCTTTAATAGTACCCTCAACCATTGTATCTCCCCCAAAATACTTTAGTATTTCAGGCAGCCCAGCCGCCGTTGTTCCTTATATAGAACGTTAGACCCGTGACTTTGCGTCCCAATTTTTCAATAGGTTTGCCTTTAACTGATCATTAACCCCTTTTAGTCTATGACTGAATTAAGATATCTATGTCGATTCTTTTATGTATAATGGAATTATAAACTCTATCTTTAGTAGGTGTTGTAGAATTGTGTCGAAAATATTAAAATTTTTTTGAATTATCGACATTATCATTTTGAATTTGTTAGAAAAGCTCAATTAGTTGGAGAGACCCATTCACAATCTAATTGAGCTGTCAGGCTTAGTTCATCATTGCTTGAGGAGTTAAATAATATAAACCCCCATTAATAATTTCAATTTTCACCTTGGGTTCATACTGCTCACGAAGTGCTTCTTTTTCTGTTTCATAGATTTCTGGCTTTTCTTCAAGATCCTCATAAAAGTGGTTAAGCAGCTCAAGGTCTTCATTCCAACGGTCGCGTGCTGCATCCGCCCAGGAGTGATCCTCACTTTCAATAAAGCCGCGAATATATTGCTGGAGCCGGTTTAGGCCACTTTTATGCTTAATCAGAGGGGACATTGTGAAGCAGTAATCTGGAATTTTCGGTGTTAGTTCTAACTGCTCTAGCCTATCTTGAAAGTCTTCGATTATACCACCACTGATAAGGTGAAGTCCAAGGGACATTAGGATATCTCGTTTCCGATCACATTGATAAGAAATTTTTGCATTGATTCCTAACCAGGGGTGAAGAGGGATATTACTTGGTACTGTCTGCTTCACATTTTGATAGAGCCGCATGTAGCTTGCTAGTTTTTTTGTTGATTGAAATATTTGATGCAGTCTTGGTGCTCCAAAATGAATTAGCTCACCCTTTAAATCCTTTGGCGCTTTCTCCTGATCAGTGATTAAGGTAAGTGCCATTGGATTAGGGATGCCACCAGTTTTTTCAAGGTAATGCCAATAAAAAGGTCGGTTCATTAACTGTTTATCAAGATCTATTGTAAGCTGTACGGTCAAATATCCGGGCTGATTCTCCGTAATTTCACAATGATTTGAGTTGAAATAGCGTTCAAGAAAGTTATGAATTTCCGCTTGCTGCATGCTTTTCATCTCCTTCGGCTTCTTCCGCATAATTTAAGATCGACGTTAAATTATCCATTTTTATGCGTATTTCTCCCTCGCTTTTTGAATGGAGAAGGATGTCTTGAACATGTTCTTCGAGATTTCCAATATCTAGTCGTGTTAAGATATCATCTAATTGACCAACGACTCGCTCAAATAGATTTATCTTTTCATATAATAACTTTAAGATATGCTCCTCGACAGTATTTGCTGTAGAGAAATTATAGATGTTAACGTCATGCTCCTGACCAAGTCGATGGATACGACCAATTCGTTGCTCAAGGCGCATTGGATTCCACGGTAAATCATAGTTAATTAAATGATTGCAGAACTGTAGATTAATTCCTTCTCCACCTGCTTCTGTTGCGATTAACACTTGGGCATTGTTTTGGAAGAGCTGTTTCATCCAATCCTTTTTACCACGCTTAAAGCCACCTCTAAAAGGAACGGAAGAGATTCCGTTTTGCTGTAGAAACCATTGTAAGTACATTTGAGTTGCACGGTACTCTGTGAAGATAATGACTTTCCCGTTGATTTGTTTTATGATCTCTAACGCTTTTTCTGCCTTTGAATTAGTTTGTACTTGTTCAACTTTCTTCATTAAATGCATGACCAAATCTTCTGGAACATTTTGTTCTTCTTCTGTATTCTTCTCTAACATTTTCTTTAAGGTAAAGAAGACTGCTTCACGACTACTGCAGGCCTCACGTTGTAATGTCATAATAGCAAAGCTACTTGTGATACCTGGGCCATTACGGAATTCGGAAATAGCGTCATATAGCTCTCGTTCTTCCTTAGAAAATTCAATAGGAACCGTTTTAACTTTGCGCTTTGTCCACTCAATTCCTGTATCACTTCGACGATTGCGGATCATCACTTTATTTACTAATTCTTTAAGATGCGCATCGTCTTGTATTGATCGTTTCTTTTTTCCATATAGCTCATCGAAATAGGCTTGATTTCCGAGATGTCCTGGTTTTAGTAGTGAGACAAGATTAAAGATTTCCTCAATTCGATTTTGAATAGGTGTTGCAGTTAAGAGTAAACAAAACTTTTTCTTTAAGGTTTGAGCAAATTGATAGTTTTTGGTTTTATTGTTTTTTAGTTTATGTGCTTCATCAATGATAATCATGTCATAATTCTGTTCTAGCACTATTTCTCGGTGGGGACTACGCTTTGCTGTATCAATAGAAGAAACTACAACATCACATTGCTCCCATACATAGCTTTTCTTTTGTTCAACTGCAGGAATATAGAATTTCTGTTGTAGCTCGAGTGCCCATTGTGAAACAAGTGATGCTGGTACTAAAATCAATACTTTTTTTACGAGCCCACGAATCATATATTCTTTTAATATAAGCCCAGCCTCAATCGTTTTACCAAGTCCAACTTCGTCAGCGAGTATTGCTTTTCCATTCATTGTTTCTACAACTTGTTTTGCGACTTCTAGTTGATGAGGGAGTGGGGTTAAGTGCGCTAGATGTCTTGGAGCTTGTAGCCCTTCGAATTCAGGGACAGTTACGTGCTTTTCAACTTCATAAGCAAGCTTGTATAATTCCCAGCTTGCCCATGGTCCGTCATCCTCGATTCGTTGTAAAAAGCCATCTTCCCATGTGTGATCAAACTCGGTAGTGACTTTCAATGTATTCAGTCCTTTCAGTTATCTTGTTTATTATTCAGTAATCGAATTTGATAATTGTAAGTTTAATTCATTAATAGGCTTTCATTTATCAAAACACGAACATTAGATATTAAAAAATAAATTAATGTTCATGTAAATTCTTGTTGCCGAATGAATGGTTTTAATGATAGGATGTTTATAGAAAAAGTTGTCACAATTAGACTATATTAGGATAGTATTACCAAGTTTCCCAAAATTATATATGAGCGAATGATGACAAGGGGAGAGACTACTGAACCTATGGTGGCGCCGAAGGAGCAAGCAAAGTAATTTGTGAATCTCTCAGGCAAAAAGACTCTTGTTTGACGCAACTCTGGAGAGTGTCTATTAATAAATAAAGTATAAATTTTGTACTTAGTTTTAGTGTCTAGCTCCAGCGCTTGTCGGGGCTGAACGAGGCGCTTTTAGCTTTTCTATTAGACCACCAAAGGGGAAAGCCGTGTTTTTCGGTAAACTTTCAGGTGCCAGGACAGAGAACTTCATGTGTGTTTATGGGGTTCTTCTGTCCTTTTTTTTGTACAAAAATAGGTTTAACAAAGGAGGAAGGCATTTTGACTGAGTTAAAACGAACACCACTTTTTGAGGTTTATGAAAAATACGGTGGAAAAACAATCGATTTTGGTGGGTGGGATCTACCGGTTCAATTTCAAAGCATTAAGGAAGAGCATGAAGCGGTAAGAACGAGAGCAGGCTTATTTGATGTTTCCCACATGGGAGAAATTGAAGTAAAGGGTGCTGGTAGCTTAGCATTTCTACAAAAGATGATGACAAATGATGTATCACTATTAAAAGATGGTGGTGCTCAATATACAGCGATGTGTTATGAAAACGGTGGTACAGTAGATGATCTTCTTATTTATAAAAAGGCTGATCATGACTATCTGCTTGTTGTTAACGCTGCAAACATTGAAAAAGATTTTGACTGGTTAAAAGACCATGTCTCAGGTGATGTGCAGGTAGTAAATAGATCCAATGAAGTTTCTCAGCTGGCATTACAAGGGCCATTAGCTCAAGAAGTTCTTCAAACATTAACTTCAACCAATTTGAGTGAGATTCGACCGTTTACATTTAAGGATCAGATTGAAGTGTCTGGTAAGACTGTTCTTGTTTCCCGCACTGGTTATACAGGTGAGGATGGCTTTGAAATTTATTGTTCACCTGAGGACGCGGTTGTTTTATGGGATGCCATTTTAACTGCAGGAAAGGATGAGGGTGTTCTACCAATTGGTCTGGGTGCTCGTGATACATTACGATTTGAAGCAAATCTTGCCTTATATGGACAAGAGCTATCGAAGGATATCACTCCAATTGAAGCAGGCATTGGATTTGCTGTTAAAACAAACAAAGAAGCTGATTTCTTTGGCAAATCTGTATTAAAGCAGCAAAAAGAAGAGGGAGCTCCTCGAAAACTAGTGGGAATTGAAATGATTGATAAAGGAATTCCACGTCATGGTTATGAAGTATTTGTAAGTGATGAGCTAATTGGGGAAGTAACAACTGGCACTCAATCCCCAACGCTTAAGAAGAATATCGGATTAGCGCTATTGAAGACCGAGCAGGCTGTATTAGGAAATGAAGTTGAAGTACAGGTTCGTAAAAAAAGATTAAAGGCGGTTGTTGTTTCAACACCATTTTATAAGCGTCCTAAAAACTAATTATCGGGTGAGATGAAAGGGGTACATGTATGAAACATCGTTATTTACCAATGACAGAACAAGATAAAAAAGAAATGCTTCAAGCAATTGGTGTAGACTCTGTTGATGAGCTTTTTAGTGATATTCCAGAAAGTGTTCGCTTCCAAGGTGAATATAACATTAAGCCAGCTAAAAACGAAGCACAATTAATGAAAGAGCTTGCTCAGCTTGCTGCTAAAAATGCTGACCTAAGATCTAATGCTTCATTCTTAGGTGCGGGTGTATATGATCATTACATGCCAGTCATTGTGGATCATGTGATTTCACGTTCGGAATTTTACACAGCATATACGCCATACCAGCCGGAAATTTCTCAAGGTGAACTTCAGGCAATTTTTGAATTTCAATCAATGATTTGTGAATTGACAGGGATGGATGTGGCAAACTCCTCTATGTATGATGGAGGAACTGCATTAGCAGAAGCTGCAATGCTAGCTGCAGGTCAAACAAAATTGAAAAAAGTTCTTGTCTCAAGTGCAGTGCATCCAGAATCTCGTGACGTACTAAAGACATATGCAGCAGGACAATATATTGAGGTTGTTGAAGTGCCTGTGAAAAATGGTGTAACTGATCTTGAAGCGCTTGAAGCAGCTATGGATGAATCAGTGGCATGTGTGATTGTTCAATACCCGAATTTCTTGGGACAAATTGAACCATTAAAGGAAATAGAAAAGATTGCTCATACTGGGAAAAGTATGTTTGTTGTATCAAGTAATCCTCTTGCACTTGGTGCATTAACACCACCTGGAGCATTAGGCGCAGATATTGTTGCTGGAGACGCTCAGCCATTTGGAATTCCAACAGCATTTGGTGGACCACACTGTGGCTATTTTGCAGTTACGACTAAATTAATGAGAAAAGTACCTGGACGTTTAGTAGGACAGACAGTGGACGAGGACGGAAAACGTGGTTTTGTATTAACATTACAAGCACGTGAACAACATATTCGACGTGACAAAGCAACCTCTAATATTTGCTCAAACCAAGCGTTAAATGCATTAGCAGCTTCAGTTGCGATGACGGCTCTAGGGAAAAAGGGTGTCAAAGAAATGGCCACTCAGAATATCCAAAAAGCACATTATGCGAAACAACAATTTGAAGCACATGGTTTTGAGGTTCTCTATTCAAATGCATTCTTTAACGAATTTATCGTGAAAGTAAACAAACCAGTTAAGGACATCAATCAACAATTAATTAAAAAAGGCATCATTGGCGGTTATGACTTAGGTCGTGACTACTCAGAGTTTGCTAATCAAATGCTAGTTGCAGTAACTGAGCTACGAACAAAGGATGAAATCGATACACTTGTGGGAGAAATGGAGGGCGTATGTCATGAGTAATCAAGATCAATCACTAATTTTTGAAGTATCTAAGCCAGGACGTGTTGGTTATAGTTTGCCAGATTTAGATGTTCCTGAATGTAATCTTGAAGATATCATTCCAACAGACTACCTCCGTACAGAGGAGCCAGAGCTTCCAGAGGTTTCTGAGTTGGATATTATGCGCCATTATACAGCACTATCTCGTCGTAACCATGGAGTAGATTCAGGATTTTATCCACTTGGGTCTTGTACGATGAAATACAATCCAAAGATTAATGAAAATGTTGCACGATTCAATGGATTTGCACATATTCATCCAATGCAAGATGCATCAACGGTTCAAGGTGCACTTGAATTAATGTATGACCTTCAAGAGCATTTAAAGGAAATTACGGGTATGGATGAAGTGACATTACAGCCAGCTGCTGGGGCTCATGGGGAATGGACCGGCTTAATGATGATTCGTGCTTATCATGAAGCTAATAATGATACGGCACGTACAAAGGTCATTGTTCCAGATTCAGCACATGGGACAAATCCAGCATCAGCAACTGTTGCAGGCTTTGAAACGATCACTGTTAAATCAGACGAGAACGGATTAGTAGATTTAGAGGATTTACGTCGAGTAGTTGGACCTGATACAGCTGCCCTAATGCTAACAAACCCTAATACACTTGGCCTATTTGAGGAGAATATATTAGAAATGGCTAGCATTATACATGAGGCTGGTGGAAAGCTTTATTATGATGGTGCAAACTTAAATGCTGTTTTAAGTAAGGCGCGACCAGGAGATATGGGCTTTGATGTGGTCCACTTAAATCTTCATAAAACATTTACTGGTCCACATGGAGGGGGAGGTCCGGGATCGGGCCCAGTTGGTGTGAAAGCTGATCTTATTCCATTCTTACCAAAGCCAGTTCTTGTAAAGGGTGAAGAAGGCTACAAATTCGAATATGATCGACCACAATCAATTGGCCGAGTGAAGCCTTACTATGGTAACTTCGGAATTAATGTACGTGCTTATACGTACATTCGTTCAATGGGCCCAGACGGATTAAAGGCTGTAACTGAGTATGCCGTGTTAAATGCGAACTATATGATGCGCAGGTTATCGGAGTATTTTGACCTACCATTTGACCGTCATTGTAAGCATGAGTTTGTATTATCTGGGCGTCGTCAGAAGAAGTTAGGTGTTCGTACATTGGATATTGCCAAACGTTTATTAGACTTTGGTTACCATCCACCAACCATTTACTTCCCGCTGAATGTTGAGGAATGTATTATGATTGAGCCGACAGAAACAGAATCAAAGGAAACGTTAGATTCATTTATTGATGCAATGATTCAAATTGCACGTGAAACAGAGGAAAATCCAGAAATCGTTCAAGAAGCACCACATACAACGGTGATAAAACGTCTAGATGAAACATTGGCAGCTAGGAAGCCTGTCCTACGTTATCAAAGATAAATCAGTTCTAATTAAGAGAGTTTGTCCAAATGGATGAAATCTCTTTTTTTTTTGGATCTTTTTTAAAAAGTTACGAAAGACCTAGATGAAATGTTGAGTTTAGTGATTTTTTACAAAAAATACCCATATATATGATTGACAAAATCAAATGTATATATATTGTACCTCATCAAAATGAGTCCTATATGACTAAAAAAAATCTTGATTTAGAGATTTTTTTAGTAAAAATCTCCTAATTTGTTACGTATTTACACACAATTGGTAAATTTGACTAAAATGTGAACAGGTGATAGTAATAGATAAAGAGATTATCATACTTTTTCACCATTTTAGAAAATACCTGTGTAATGAATAGCAGAATATTCCTAATCAATAACAAAAAAATGAGTATAGGAGAGAAGATGCAAAGATGTTGGAATCTAAGAGGAGAGCCGCGATATTCTTGTTGATCGCATTTGTTTTAGCTGCGGCTGCGGGATATTTAGTGCTACAAAAAGTGAAGGATTTAAATGCTGAATTAGGTGGAATGACTAGAATCTACATAGCTAACGCAGATATTCCAGCCAGAACACTGATTCAGGAAAGTCAAATAACGACGATGGAAATCCCTAATAAGTTTGTTAACAGTGCTCATGTCCTAGATAAGGAAGAACTTCTCAATCAAGTGGTTGTTGTCCCGTTAGCAGATGAAGAAATCATTACTAAGAATATGATTAAACCATACTCTAATCTAAGGAATGAGAATAACAGATTAGTAGCTATGTACCCTTCAGAAAAGGTTCAATTCGATCAAGTGATAGAAGCACTAGACAGGGTCGATATTATTGTATCAATTGAAGATGAAGAAAGTTCATTAAGGTATAAGACAGAAATCTTTATGAGGGATGTGCCAGTTGCCTTCGCTCAAGGGACGAACGAAAACTTTTCCGGAGTTGCACTAGAGGTAAGCATTGAGGATGCTGAGAAATTGATACATATGCAAAACTATGCAGATCAAATTAGGGTTTTGAAAGCAAATGTTGGAAAAACAGGGGATGAGATTCAAATTCCTGAACAAGAAGTGGAAGAAGAACCGTCAGAATCAGAGGAAGAACAGCCATCAGAATCAAATGAAACTCCATCGGAGGAAGAAAGTGAAGAAGAAGCATCTGATGAGTAATTTATATGTAAGAGGGATCAAAAATGGATGAAAAATTAAATGTATTACTCGTAAGTGATGATGAAGTAATCCATCATCAAATCCTAAATAGCTTGTCAGGAAATTATCCAATTCAGTTAATTAATCCAGGTGAAGTAGCCAGAGAAATTAATCGTAACGCGCAGGATATTGTGATTTTTGTCCAGCCAGCTACAGATACGGCTAGTGAAACGATTCAATATATTAAAAGTTCTAGTCCATCAACCTTGGTAATCTTTATTGCGAAGGGGTCAGATTTCATGCTCTTGCGTAATATTACTAAAGCTGGGGCATCTGACTTCTTTGTTTATCCAGATGAACATGGATTATTTATAAGTCGTTTTCCAACGATTTATCAAAACTATGAGATTCAAAAGCTAAAACGAGAAGATTCAGTATCTGTATTTGCAGGTGGTGGAGGACAAATTCTTTCATTATTTAGTGGGAATGGAGGAACAGGAAAATCATTACTTTCTACCTCACTCGCTCAAACGATTAAGCTTGAATCAACTGCAGAAGTGATTTTGATTGATTTGAATTTACAGTTTGGTGGAATTGAGACATTACTTTCAATTGAGTCAAATCGTTCGATTGCTGATTTAACTCCAGTCATTAATGAGTTAAATGAAAGTCATATTCGAAATGTTTCGCAGAGAGTGGAATCATCAAAGCTTGAAGTGTTAATCAGTCCATGCGATGCAGAGGTGGCTGAAACCATAACAGAGGAATTTGTGGCAAAACTATTAAGAACCTGCCGCAGAAGCTTTGACTTTGTCATTGTAGACTTGCCGCATTATTTAAATCGTAATGTTGTAACTGTTCTAGAGGAATCCGATCATATCTATTATGTCCTAAATCCAAATACACCATCTTTAAGACTGTTAAAGCAGTTTGAAGAATTATCTTTGCGACTAGGAATAGACCTGAAGTCTAGGACATCGGTGATCTTAAATAAAGTTAGTAAGGAAAATGAAATTCAAGAAAAAGATTTATCTAATACACTTCGTTTTCCGATAGAAGCTTCGATCCGACTTGATCAAAAAGGAACACAGCCTTTTATTAATAAAGGTGTACCAATTCGAAGTGCAAAAAAAGAAAAACGATTAATTCCATTTGCAAAGGATATTCGAAAATGGTCATTGTCTGTTTTGAAGTAGGGGGAGTTGGAAATGGCGTCATTATTTAATAAAAGGAAGGATAAAAACGTCCAGACGCAGGGTATACAGTCCTATCAATATGAGAACCGCTTTGTGGATGATCTTGTTGAGCACTATAAAGCGCGATTGCTTCGAGATACCAATCTAGAAGCCCTTACTCAGCTCTCTCAAGGTGAGATGCGATTAAGAATCGAACAGTTTGTCAGTCAATTTATGTCTGAAGAGAAAGTCATTATCTCAAGACATGACAAGGAAATTCTGATCACAAGAATTCTTGATGAATCAGTTGGGTTTGGTCCGTTAGAGCCTTTGATTAACGATCCTTCGATTACAGAAATCCTAATAAATGGTTCAAATGAGGTATATGTTGAACGTTTAGGGAAGCTGGAACAATCTGAGATTAGGTTTCGAGATGATGAACATGTTCGTCATATTATTGATCGAATTGTTGCCCCTCTTGGAAGAAGAATTGATGAGAGCTCACCGATGGTTGATGCGAGATTACCAGACGGAAGCCGTGTAAATGCAGTTATTGCCCCTATTAGCTTAAGTGGGACCTTAGTATCAATCCGTAAATTTAGAAAAGAACCTTTTAAAATGAACGATTTATTAAACTTCAATTCTCTAAATCCAGCAATGGCCCAGTTTCTAGATGGTGTTGTGAGGTCGAAAATGAATACATTAATCTCTGGAGGAACTGGGAGTGGGAAAACGACAGTATTGAATGTACTTGCTACTTCTATTCCAGTTGGAGAACGAGTGATTACCATTGAGGATTCGGCGGAATTGCGATTAGACAGACCAAACGTAGTTGGTCTCGAAGCACGACCTTCAAATGTGGAAGGTCGTGGGGAAGTTAGTATTCGCCAATTAGTTCGTAACGCCCTTCGGATGAGACCAGACAGAATTATCGTTGGGGAGGTTCGAAGTGGGGAAGCTTTTGATATGCTCCAGGCAATGAATACAGGTCATGAAGGTTCAATTACAACTGTCCATGCCAATTCTCCCGATGATGCATTGCGGCGTGTAGAGGCAATGGTTGTCATGGCAGGGATGGAGCTTCCAAGTAACATCATAAGGGAATATATCGTGGGTGCGTTAGATATTATTATTCAAGCCACTCGTTTAACAGATGGTACAAGAAAGATAGTCAGTATTTCCGAAGTAGTAATAGAAGACGATGGCTCTCATCGAGTGGAGGAAATCTTTCACTTTAAACGGACTGGAATCAAAGAAGATGGTTCAATTGAAGGGTATTTCACACCAACCGGTTATGTACCTAAGTGCCTAGAGCGATTACGTGTATTCGGGGTTTCTATTCCAGAGGGTGCATTTGTTCCTATTTATGAGGAGGTCAGGTAATGGCAGCTTTTTATGTCACGACAGCCTCAGCGCTTATGTTCATTATAGGATTCTATTACTTACTTGATTTCCGGAAAGAGAAGAAAGAATGGAAAAAAAAGGTCCATCATTATTATCATGATGGCAAAAAGCGTAAGAGCATGATTGTTTTACTTGGTGATCGCTTTGACCAAACCGAAACAGCAGCTCCAATTGCTGAGAAACTTCGGGCAGCTAATATTCCATTTACACCATCAGAATACATCGGGGCTATAGTTGTTTCTTATGCAGGCATTATGATCATGCTTCAAAACTTTTTTAATATCAAATTTCCTTTGAATCTAATCGTTGCGATTTTGATTGTTGAGATTGGTAGAAGACTCCTTTTCTTCGTTCGAAAAAACAAAATGAAGCAGCGGATTGTAGAACAGCTGCCTGAGGTGTGTCGGACGCTAGCCAATGCAACAAGGTCAGGAATGACATTAACGCAAGGTGTGAATTTAGTAGCTCAAGAGGTAAGTGAACCCGCAAGAAGTGAATTTAAACGATTAGCTAGTGAGCTAGCATTAGGAATTGAATTTAATACTGCCTTACATTCAATGGAAAAACGGATTGAAAATCGTGAATTTAAACTGTTTGTCGCTACTCTTTTGATTCAAAAGAAGGCAGGAGGAAATTTATTCTCTGTCTTAGAAGAAATGGGTCAAACGTTAGAGGAACGAAAAATCATCCAGCAAGAAATCAAGACGATGACGGCTGAACAACGATATACATCATATATTGTGCCAGTGATCCCAATTTTTCTTGTGTTGATGATGAACAATATTATTGACGGGTTTTTGGATCCGTTGTTTTCAGGAATTGGCATCATACTTTTATTACTGTTCGTTGGTGGTACCGTCTTAACATTTATTCTTGTAAGAAAGGTAACCAATATAAGGGTGTAGAGATATGGATGGATTAATTGTAATTATTGTTGTTTTAACCTTACTTTTTCTTGCTTTTGCTCTAAGAAGTTTCTATCAGTTTCTTCTAAAGAAAGAAGAATTAAACGAGGAAATTAAAGAACAGGTATATATCTATAATGCATTCGAGAAAAAGATTACAAGAGCTGAGAAATTGTTAATTAGAACCTTTCGTTATGCTGACGACTTTGCTTCATTAGGTCAAAGAATCAATTTTTTTAGTGAAAATGATGAGGTGAAAAAATGGTTAATGCAAGCAGGGCATCCGTACCAATTAACGGTTGAGAGGTTTCAAGGATTGAAAATGTTCTTATTAGTAATTGGGTTATTTATTGGAGGGTTTTCACTCATCTTACAATTACCTTATTCCCAAATTGCAGTCATACTTTTTCCGATTTGTGGTTATTTTTTAGCTATTCTTTGGTTGAAAAAGAAGGCGAAGCAACGTCAGGATGAACTCTCCTATCAATTACCAGATTTTTTAGATACGATGAGTGTCACATTGCAAGCGGGCGTAGGCTTAGATCAAGCGTTAAGGGACATTGTTCCATATTTTGATGGTCCCATTAAAGATGAGTTTGGTAGATTTATTCAAGAGACTGATGTAGGAGTTCCACGTCATGAATCATATCGTACTTTATTAAATCGGAATGAGAGTCGTGAATTCCAAATGCTGATTAAGTCGCTCATACAGGGAGAACGTCTTGGTGTCCCTATTTCGAAAACATTTAAACAGCAATCAGATGAGATGCGAAAAATCAAAAAAGAGAAGGTGAAGGAGCTAGCGGCCAAAGCGTCTCCTAAAGTAACCTTGATCACGACATTTATTGTAATGCCCTCAGCATTAATTATGATTGGTGGTTTAATGATCATCAATATGTTTACTGGCAACAGTGGAATCATGGATTTATTTAAATAGGTTATATAAATATTTATATAGAAGTCTACAAAATGATAAAAGAGGAGAAGATGAGAATGAAAAACATGATGATAAAGGCTTGGACTAAAGTAATGGTTCCTGTAAGAAATGAAAGAGGAGCACAATCGTTAGAATGGCTAGGCTTAGCTGCATTATTAATATTAGTATTAGGGATTGTTTCTCAAGCTGTTAATGAAAATAGTACAGGAATTGGTACTATTATCAATAATATTATTCAAAAGATTACTCAAATGGTAGGTTAATTTAATTTCTCTAAATTTTAGGCGGTGTAAAAGATGAAGTTATTACTTAAATATCCATTTGTATTGTTATTATTACTTGTAGTGATGGTTGGATGTAAACAGGCTGGAACTGAAGATCCGAAAGAACCAACACCTGAAGAGACAACACAAGTGGAAGTTGAGGAAGTGGATCCAGCAAAGGAAGAACCAGAAGAAACTGAGCCAGTAGAAGAGCCTGAAGTAGTGGAAGTGGAGCCTCTCCCTTCTACATATGAAGAGCTAGCCAGTCAACCGATTGGAGAGCATGTAGATTTTGCAGCAGTGAATAATGATGAATTAACAGTAGAAACGTTTAAGGATTTACCGGATATTAGCAATACTCCATCTGAACAGCAAATGGATTTGTACTATCGAGAATTATTGCGAATGGTTCAAAAGGAGTTCAAAGGTCCTGAGGAATTAATGAAACGACTACGATTTGATTTAATGGGTAGCCCAGATATCGAGGATAGTCGTTATCAATTCAAGGAAAATTTAAATGTAGAAATCATCTTAGATGCTTCAGGAAGTATGGCTGCACAGGCAGGCGGGAAAGTGAAAATGGATGCTGCTAAGGATTCAATCATTTCGTTTGTCGATCAACTTCCTGAGGATGCAAAAGTTAGTTTGAGGATCTATGGTCATAAGGGGACAGGGAATAATGCAGATAAAGCTCTTTCTTGTAAGAGTAGCGAGCTTGTTTACCCGATGACTTCTTATAATCAAGCAAACTTTCAAGATGCACTCAATAAAGTAAAGCCTGCAGGTTGGACTCCGATTGAGTTAGCTATAAATGAAGCGAAAAAAGACCTTGAAAAATTTGATGGTGCCTCAAACACAAATATTATTTATCTAGTAAGTGATGGGGTATCGACCTGTGATGATGATCCAGTAAAGGCAGCTAAAGAACTATACGACTCAAATATTTCGCCAATTATTAATGTAATAGGTTTTGATGTTGATAGTGAAGGGCAAAATCAGCTGATAAAAATTGCAGAAGCAACTGATGGGATCTATCAGAAAGTTAATGATGAGAGTGAATTAAAGAATGAGTTAAACAAAATTAATGAGCTTGCTGAAGCTTGGGAGAGTTGGAAAAAACAAAGTGAACAGCAGCTAGAGTATAAAAAGGTAAACAACAATCTTGATATTTTCGTCTATATTGGAGGAGAGTCATACAACGCCACCTTTGAAAAACTTGAAATCGAAAATATATTATACACATTAAAACGAAATGACGTCATGGACGGTGACGCATTAAACTATTTACTGGATCGTAATCGAACGTATCACGCATGGATTACTGAAGAAATTGAGAAATTTAAAGTTGAGTTACAAAATCTAAATGAAAAAAGCTATAGTGAGGCAAAGAAAGCTTTAGACGAGAAGTATCAGAGTAATACCCTAGATTAGTATTGAGAGATTTTATGGCTTTAACGATTGTGTCTACAAAAATATAGCGACATAGCATTATGTGAAACGCCTATTTTATTGTCACATTCTTTGGCCATGAAGTCTCTCTTTTTTACTTTTGGTATGGAATGTCAGGTTACTGCCTTCAATTCATTGGGAAGTCGATTGGAGGAAAGTTGATGGAATTACGAGCGGTAGGTCGTTTTAACAACGAAAAGGGCGCAGTAAGTATTGAATTTCTCGGGATTTTGCCTTTTTTCTTTTTGTTCTTCTTATTACTTTGGCAGGTAGTAGGTACAGGATATGCTGTGTTTTCTGCTAAAACAGCCGTGAATGATGCAGCGAAAGTATATGCCTCAACGGGAAGTTACTATGAAGCTTCTGAAGCTGCGAAGAACTCAATTGGTAATAGCTCAGTCGTCAAATATAAAAGGATTGAAATTCCTTCAACTGCGAGCAATGGTAAATTCAGAATAGAGCTCTATAGTGATCATATCTTCACATTTGTTCCAGATAAGTGGAAGAACCGTGCGTCCATTGAATTTAAGCAAGAAGCACATGGAAGGTTGCTTACAACGCCATGAACTATATAAGAAATGAACAAGGTAATGCTACATTTTATATGATTTGGCTAATTGGCATCGTTGGACTTATTTTTGTACTTGTCATTAATTTGGTTAAAGTGTATGTAGTAAAAGAACATGCAAATCTTTCTGTTGAACAGGCAGCCATTGCTGGTACAGCCGAATTATTAAAATTAACTGAGCAAGCAATTGATTCGATTGATAATGATCCACTCATTATTGCGGAAAGACTTCTAACTGGAGAAGAAAAACTATCCAAACAAATTAAGGATAAGCAAGATTCATATATTTATAACCAGAATCTAGATCCTTCAACAGCTTATATTAAGTCAGTCAATCAAATCATCCCAGCTAAAATGAACGATAATGCTGTATTTGAATATATTATAAAGCAAAAATTCAAGAGTCGATTAGGGAGTTCGATCTGGGCTTTACAAACAAAGGTAAGACCAACTGTGCAGGATATGATTTCCAGTAATGGTGGAAATATAAGTGATACTGAAATCGAGTTCTCTACCAGTAAATGGAGACTTGAAATCAAATCAACCGTCACCTTTGAATCTATTGCTGATCATAAAATCATCAATAGTTTTGTAAAAGACATACCTCAAAGAGGATATGGGCCGAGTTTAGATTTTCTTAAAGACATTTATTAAATGCTTGTTTTGATAGAGAGGTGAATGATTTGAGAAAGAGAAATCGTAAAAAGTTCGCAGTGATGCTGATGCTATCGTTTATGCTTTTTATGCATTTGTTCCCATTAGTTGGATTTGCTAGCTTTATAAAGCCAGGAATGCCTATGGTTCCAGGGAAGGTGTTGACTCCGGGAGATCCAATTAGCGGTGGCAAGTTCATCATTCCTGGAGCAGTCTACGATCCTGGTACACCACTAGAAGCAGGTGAGTTCGGTGCATCCGGACAATTAATCTTTCCGTCTGTACCAACACTGACAGGATCCTTTATTATTCCGAATGCCCCTCCAGCCATACCGAGTATACGGTATGCAGAAATTAATTTGCAACCAGGTAATGCGATTGAAGCTGGTACTCCAGTTCAAGCTGGGGATGCGGCAAACGGTGGAGATGGTCCAAGTGGCGGTCAAGCGGTAGAAGGTGGAGATGGTCCAAGTGGCGGTCAAGCGGTAGAAGGTGGAGAAGGACCAAACGGAGGTCAAGCAGTTGAAGGTGGAGAAGGACCAAATGGAGGTCAAGCGGTAGAAGGTGGAGAAGGACCAAACGGAGGTCAAGCAGTTGAAGGTGGAGAAGGACCAAACGGAGGTCAAGCAGCTGAAGGTGGAGAAGGACCAAACGGAGGTCAAGCAGTTGAAGGTGGAGAAGGACCAAACGGAGGTCAAGCAGCTGAAGGCGGAGAAGGACCAAACGGGGGTCAAGCAGTTGAAGGTGGAGAAGGACCAAACGGAGGTCAAGCAGCAGAAGGTGGAGAAGGACCAAACGGGGGGCAGGCAGCAGAAGGTGGAAATGGCCCAAATGGAGGCCAGACTCCTACTGGAGGCAATGGTCAAGGTGGAGAAGCTACTGAAGGCGGTCTTGCAAATACAATATTAAATTTCGGTAGTAATGCAAAAAAGTGGTTAATTACCTATCCAAAAACCGCTGGTGATTTTTTGGATGGAACCCTATCTATGATTGCGGGATTTCAAATTAAAGATTTAAAAACAGCAACTGGGAACAAGAATTTAATGCAGATTATGGGAGATAAGAAATTCACCAATTCAACAAACCCAATTGCTAAATGGTTAAACAGCAGATACCAAAACTATTTAGAAGGCTTTAAACAAAATAAACTAATCTTAAAAGGCAGACAAATAACGGAAACAGTTGTTGATTCAGCTGGAAATACAGTCCGACAAAATTCGATTTTTAAAGATCTCCGATCTGGAGACGTAGTGAAACAAAAGAGGCTCATGCCATTTTTAACTGAGAATTTTGGACCGAAAACAATTGCAAGTGCTGTGGGGAAATCGTTTAACGAGAATTGGAATTTTGCCAATAAAACATTTTGGAAACCAAGTAATATGGCAAAAGGTAGTGGTATAGTTAATGTACTCTTATCAACAGGAGAAAGAATCATAGAATATGCTACTGATTCTAAGAAATCATTCGCTAGTACAAATTTTGCAGCTGGTATTACCACGGATGTAATGGCAGGGTTAGCAACTACTGCGATTAGTGCTGGCGCTGGTTGGATGGCAACAGCAGGTACTGCAGCAGCGATTGGCTCTGTTGTTCCAGGTATCGGGACGGTAGTAGGAGCAGTGGTTGGTGTAGGTGTCGGATTATTCCTTGCATCAGAAACTGGACAGAAGATTAAGGGGGCAGTTGAATCAGGGGTGAAAAAACTCTACGATGGGGTTGCTTCAAAATTCTCATCGGCGAAGAAAAAGTTTACTAGTTTATTTGGATCATAATATTTTTTGATTAAGGGAGAGAAGAAATCATGACAAACAAAGTATCAGTACTTGGAATAGGTATGCTAATCGTTGGAGCACTCTTTTTTCTCCCTTATCCTTACTTTTCGATACACGCTTTTTGGGCATATCTAGCGTTATTTGTACCATACTTGTTATTCACTCTTTTTCTAGATATGACGGGGAAGGTGAATAATCGAAAGCTCAAAGGGTATGCGGGCTACTTTGCATTACTGCTGTTTGCGATATCTTTTGCTGTGCCAGCGATTAAACAATTTCATGATCGGTTTATTATAATTGGATTACTTATCGTACTCTTCATTACTATTAACTTCATCGTACTTAAGTATAATAAAGTGTTTTATCAAATGGTATTACCCGAGGGTGCTCAAAATAGGAAGTACACTTTTATATTTTGGGGATTGTTTGCGCTTATCATTTTTATCGGGGGCGGGCATTTTACAGCACCTCGGTACTTTGAATTAGCCTTTGGTCAGCAAACAGCAGCAAATTTTTATTCAATACTCTTTCTATTGTTATCCTATTTGTTTTCGATATTTGCTACAAGTACCACTTATAAATTTAGAGGATAAAATGAAATGATAAGGATGTTGAACTATGTATTCTTTCCTGAAGACTTTAGGAATTTCAATTTTAATTTTAATCGTAACTAGTTTTGTAGGAATTTTACTCCTTGGGGATGTATTGCTTGTTTCTATGGTAGTTCTCCTAATTACTTATTTCTGCAATGGAATAATTGCAGCGAAGACTAATAACACCTATCCGTATTTTGCAGCCTATATGAGTGCTATTGTGTTAATTCTGATTAATTTTATCTTTTCCATAGTTCTACTTGATATCAATGTGTTTATTAATGCAGACATTGTTTTTTCAGCGTTATTAACCGGTACATTGGTTTCACTAGTAGGTGCACAATTGCAACTATATTTGAGAAGAAGGTCAGAACATGTTTAGAGATATCATGTATTATTACAATCAAGGAATTCTGAAGATTTTGGGGTTTGTCTTTTTAATCTTATTACCAGTACAGATGTTTTTTTATGGGTGGATTTATTATTTCTATCAGTTAGATTTAGATAGTATTGAATATATTTTAAATCTCTACATATTTATTCTCATGTTTATTGTTACGCAGAAACCATTTATGTATCTATATCAGCATTTGAAAAATAATGAGGAATTAGAATTTAAGGAGATGCTCAAATCATTTGTGTCTTCATTTGGTTTTATCTTCTTTTCTGCATTCATCTTATTTACCTTATCTTATGTAGGGACAATGTTGTTCATTATTCCTGGGGCAATTGTTATCACATTTGTGTTTTTTCTGCCGTTTTATAAGGAATCATTATATAATATGAAGAAACTCGTTTCGAGAGCGTGGAAATTTTATATTCGTCACATTGCATCAATCTATGGTGATATTTTGTTGTGGGCCTCTGTTAATATTCTTATTTGGGCTGTGTTTATGAATGCAGTAGCTATGTTTGAAATTAATCTACTCACGTCAACGATTGTAAAAATTATCATTAATATATTTCTATTTCCTTTTATATATTTCTACCTCACTGAAAAATATGAGAACCTTGAAGAGAAGTTAGGTGAATGATAAATGTTTAAGAAAACAAACATAGCATTAATGGTTTTACTTACGATTATTACAATGGGAATCTACATCCCATATTGGTTTCTAACTAGAAGAAAAGGTTTTGAGGGATTCAGTGATCAAAAGTTGAGCTACTTTTTGATCATTTGCTTATTAGTGATTAATAGTACGACATTTTTCTATAGTTTCTTTCAGTCATTGTTTCTATCAGAGTATGGAATCGCGATCTTTGACAGTTTAGAAACTGTGTTCACTTTTATTGGATTAGGGTTATTGTATTTTTCCGCTTTTAGAGCTAAGGAAGCAATTGAAAATGAATTTCAGGAGGAGATGTTTAATCCAGTGTTATTGGTCCTATTTCATATATGGTACCTTCAATTCAAGATTAATCGTCTGGACTGGAATGATGTAGCAAGTTCATATCGAGTTGTTAATGAATAGAAAAGAAGGGTTAGTTCTAATTAGAGCTAATCTTTCTTTGTTGTAATAGCGTTAAACTTTGATTGATTTTAAGGGATGATGGAGGTATTATTAAAGAGAACGAAATGTTCGTTATTAAGAATATGTTTTTTGATTAAAATAATAGTATTACATACTTAATGCGGCTTAATTGTTCGTTATTGAGAAAGTGTGAGAGGTGAGGAAGCTTATGAGTATATTAGTTACAGGTGGTGCAGGGTATATCGGTAGCCATACCTGTGTAGAACTATTAAATGCAGGCTATGACATCATTGTCCTAGATAATTTCTCAAATAGTAATCCAGAGTCATTACAGAGAGTACGACAAATTACTAACAAGAGTTTCAAAATATATGATGTAGACTTACTTGAGAGGGAAAAGGTTGAGATGGTTTTTGAGGAAAATCATGTTGAGGCTGTTCTACATTTTGCTGGTTTAAAAGCAGTTGGTGAATCAGTGTCAATTCCAATTGATTATTATCAAAATAACATTACTGGTACTTTAGTGCTATTAGAAATGATGGCAAGACACAAAGTGAAGAAAATAGTATTTAGTTCATCTGCAACTGTCTATGGAGCCAACGCAAGTGTACCAATAATCGAAGATTCTCCGCTTGGAGCAACGAATCCATATGGAAGTACAAAATTAATCATTGAACAATTACTAAATGACGTTTATTTATCTGATAGAAGTTGGGGTATAGTCATCCTACGATATTTCAACCCAATTGGAGCGCATATAAGTGGTGAGATAGGTGAAGATCCAAAGGGAAAACCGAATAATTTGATGCCATATATAACACAGGTTGCTGCAGGTAAGCATCCGAGGTTAAATATCTATGGAAAGGACTATCCAACACATGATGGGACAGGTGTGAGAGATTATATTCATGTTGTTGACCTTGCAACGGGGCATATTAAAGCACTGGAAAAAGTATTAAGTGGTAAGGGGATTGGAGCCTATAACTTGGGAACTGGAACAGGCATCAGTGTTTTGGATTTAGTACATGCCTTTGAACAAGTAACAGGTCTAAACATCCAATATCAAATTCTTGATAGGAGGCCAGGCGATTCTGCTACATGTTTTGCGGACCCCAAGAAGGCAAGAGAAGAATTAGGATGGGAAGCAATTAAGGGAATCGAAGATATGTGTAGAGATGCGTGGAGATGGCAATCAAAAAATCCAAATGGATATAAGAAGGTTGACATTGTTTCAATTTAAAATGTATGATATAAACTTCAAATACCATGGTTATCAATTAAAGGGTACTCCATGGTTTCTCTTTGTGAGATAAGTATAAAAAAGTTTTTGACTTCTATGAAGTTATCGTGTTATAATTTCTTTACTGAAAGTCATTTTTGTAAAAAATGCATAAAGTCTTACTTGATTGTTAATACTTAATTTTGTTGGCTTATATAGGCTGAATTTAGATGGAGTATTTAATTTAATAACTTTTATTATCGCGGGGTGGAGCAACGAGCGCTACTTCAAGAAAACCATCGAGTTGTACTGATTGAACTGCTTCTTGAGTAAGCTATCTGAGATCAGGACAGTCTTTAACTAAGGTGAAGCAATAAAACTCAATACTTTTTATTATCGCGGGGTGGAGCAACGAGCGTTACTTCAAGAATAATCTACGAGTTGTACTGATCGAGTAACTTCTAGAATAAGCAACCTGAGATCAGGACAGTCTTCAACTAAGGTGGAGCAATAAAACTCAATATTTTTTATTATCGCGGGGTGGAGCAACGAGCGCTACTTCAAGAATAACCAACGAGTTGTACTGATTGAGCTGCTTCTTGAGAAAACTATCTGAAATCAGGACAGTCTTAAAATTCAGGTGAAGTACTTAACTAAATACTTTTTATTATCGCGGGGTGGAGCAGTCTGGTAGCTCGTCGGGCTCATAACCCGAAGGTCGCAGGTTCAAATCCTGTCCCCGCAACCAATTCTTTGCGGGTGTAGTTTAATGGTAAAACCTCAGCCTTCCAAGCTGATGTCGTGAGTTCGATTCTCATCACCCGCTCCAATTAATTATTCCACAGTAGCTCAGTGGTAGAGCTATCGGCTGTTAACCGATCGGTCGCAGGTTCGAGTCCTGCCTGTGGAGCCATTTTAGGAATTCTTTCATTTTATTTACATTTTAATTATGTTGACTCAGATAAATAAGTATAGTAAGATATTTGTTGTTCGTTTGAAAACGAGTGATCTTATTAAGAGGTTGCTTTTTATTTCTTCAAAAACTTCGCGGAAGTTGACGAAGAAGAAGTTATGTGTTACTATGATTGAGTTGATTTGTGACTGATTTCTTTTTAAAAAACATCTTGACATTAATTTTTTAAAGTGATAAATTGATTAAGCTGTTTTTGAAAAAAGTTCTTTGAAAACTGAACACAATAAACAAGCGTCAACGTTTTATCAAGCAACAAATGATTGAGCAATCAATGGATATAAGTGTCTAACACTTAATCATAACTCTTTTTGGAGAGTTTGATCCTGGCTCAGGATGAACGCTGGCGGCGTGCCTAATACATGCAAGTCGAGCGGATCTTTGGGAGCTTGCTCCCTAAGATTAGCGGCGGACG
>NZ_JACYHA010000025.1 GCF_014837155.1 Litchfieldia stipae
GGTCTGTAAGCTAAAGAAGGAGTTATTCTAGCCTATAAACGGCTAAATACATCAAAGTAAAGAAGCAGAAAATAACTGCTCTTATTAGAGTTGCCCAAAAAGAACGTAAATCATAATTTAGAGTGGGAGCCTTGACAGTTTCGTTCATATCAGGAGGCTCACCGTTCACCCCACAGGACGCGGAGTGTATTCATGCTGCGGGTATAACAAGTAAAAAAATTCATACAAAAACAACCTACATAAAAAACGGCCCTCAAGGAAAAATTCCCCCGAGGACACTTTAGCTACTAATCAGCTTACTTTTATATTCAGTCGGTGTGACGCCTGTATGCTTTTTGAACACTTGACCAAAATAGCGTGGATTGGTGCCGAAGCCTACTTCTTCTGCAATTTCGATCACCTTGACTTGATCAGATTGATTAATAAGCTCAATTGCCTTATCTACTCGCTTGTTAATCAAGTAGGTTGAAAATTTCTCATTCATCTCTTTTTTGAACAGCTTCCCGACATAATCCGGATTCATATAAAGGATCTCATTCGCAATCTTTGTCAGTGATAAGTCCGGATCTGATAAATGCTCATCGACATATGTAATTAAGAGCTTAAGCATCGCGTTTTGAGTTTGCTTTGTTTTTTCATAATAATCTTGCGTAATTTGAGTCGTCGTATATTCTATAAATGCTTTAATTTCCTCAAAGGACTTTGAACTATGGAAAAACGTGATTTGTTCAAAATATTGATCTAGTTGATCTTTAGTTGACTGTTTGATGATCGTCAAAAACAGCTCTAGACACTCTGATTTCACAATGTTCTCGTTATACTGCTCGATTTTAAATGCCTTAAAGAATTTCTCCAGATAGTCTTGCACTTGCTTCACATTCCCACTTTTAATAGAGAAGATTAATTCTTCGTGGTCTAGCTGGAAGGTTTCATACTCAGACTCATCATGAGTGATGTCGTCTGAGGTAATCACACTACCTTCGCTTAGGTAAAATCGTTGCGCCAAGCAATTAAGAGCTTCCTTATACAAGGATTTTAACTTATCGATTGTGCCTGTATGGCTAACTGCTGTTGTAAATGTCAGATGATAAATCTGGTGAAAGCTTTCCTTCACATGAGAAAATGTCAGAAAAAGCTGTTCAAGTGACGTACATTTTGACATCATGACCACCTTCTCACCAATGGTCGTTAACAGGACGGGGTGTTCCTTTCCCATTTCCTCCATTAATAATTCCTTAATAGCAAATACATGCTCATAATCATGCTCACCATCAACACTAATGACAACAATTCGGAAATTATCACCATCAACATCTAGCTGGAATAACTGTCGGTAACTATCCCAATCATGAACAAGGTATTTATGATTTATGAGTAAATCTCGCAAAAATTGCTCCTTTGCCTGTGGAATCACACGTTGCAAATTCCTTCGCATATTCGTGATAAAGGCTTCTTTCCCTCTCAACTCGTTCAATTCTGTAGTGATCTTTTTTAAGACCTCTTCAATTTTCGTTTCATTGCTTGGTTTTAACAAATAATGCTTCACATTGCACTCCATTGCCGTTTTCGCAAACTCGAATTCATCATGTCCTGACAACACAATAAACTTAATATCCGGAAAGAGGTGATGAACCTTTTGAATAAGTTCAATCCCATTCATTCCGGGCATTTTCACATCGGTTAAAACAATGTCTGGCTTTTCCCTTGAAATATAATCGAAGGCTTCTCTCCCATTATATGCTTTGAACACAAGCTCTGTTTGGCACGAAGCCCAATCAACAGTTGATGCAATCCCTTCTAAAATTGCGATTTCATCATCGACCAAAAGCACTTTGTACATCGACATCACTCCATCATATTTGGTAATGTTATGATTACTTTGGTTCCTTTGGATACAACACTTTCAATCTGAATCCCATATTCCTCACCAAACATTAATCTGATTCGCTCACGGATATTGTTTAACCCAATTCCCGAACTCTTTTTTGAAACAACCTCACCTGAAAGAATCGCTTTCACTTTACTTTCCTCCATACCAGGTCCATTATCTTCAATGAAGATGATTAGTTCATCCTCTATCGCTTCTAGTTTGACAGAAATATGGCATTCACCAATAATCTCTTCTAATCCATGCTGGATTGCATTTTCGATCATTGGTTGAATGGTCAGCTTCGGTATTTTAATTTTTTCATAGTCTTCATGCGTATCCAATGTAAAATGAATGCGGTCACCATATCTAAACTTCTGAATCGTAATATAGCTTTGGACAATTTCTAATTCTTCTTTGATTGAAATCATTGGCTCCTTTTTACTGATAATTTTGCGCATCATATTTCCAAGTGCTTCTGCTAGCCCTGAGATTTCATGCTGCTTCCGGCTTCTTGCAAGCCAGTTTATTGAGTCTAATGTGTTATATAAAAAATGAGGATTAATTTGAGACTGAAGTGCTTTATATTCGGCTTCTTTGATGACCAATTGCTTTGTGTAGTTTTCACTAATTAAGCTTTTAATTTTTTCGAGCATGACTTGGAAATCATGATGTAGGATTCCGATTTCGTCATTATAATAACGCCCCTCTAACTGATGGTTATTCTCAAAATCCCCTTGTTGAACCAGTCTCATTTTTTCAGTGAGCTGCTCAATCGGCTTTGAAATTCCCTTCGCTGCAAATCTACTTAATATCAAGGTAAGAGCGAGCATTAAGATAAAAAGGGCAAAAATAATTTGTTTAATTTCAGTAGACTGCTGAGTAATATTGTCATAAGGCAAAATATTATAATAGACTAAATCAGAGTAGCTCGAGTGTTTGTAGGAAACTAAAAACTCCTTGTCGTCCATAACCACCTTATTGTAACCGTTATCATTTTTTGTCGAAATAAGGTCTTCACGAAACGGAAGATCGGTTGTTTTGTAGATAATTTCATCATTATTGGTAATGACAAAGTTCTTCGTAGGTGAGAAATCTAAGGTTTCATTTAGTAGCTTGCTAACATCAATTGTAACGATTAGAAGACCCAGCTTAGCTAGGCTAACATTGACTTTTTCCCGGATGACTCTAGCCACAACGAGATGATTTTCCTCTGCCTGTGTCCATATTGACAAGCCCTCTGCAGCCTGAGCAATTTCTGCTAATTTCTTTAGATCTGTCTCAATCGTGGTATCAAACCCTAGCTTATAATTGCCACCTAGGTTATCGAGTACTTGAACAGATGCGATGTATGGTTCTGAGGTTGCATGTCCTAATAATTGTGTCAACAGCCTTGATTTGGCTTGATATTCAAGAAAGTCCATGTCGTTTGCATTAATCTTTGTTAAAGAATTTTGAATCGTATCCTCTGTACCGATTTGAAAAGTCAGTTGTTCAATTTTCTTAAATTCCTTGTCCAATACAGAAGAAGACAGCTGAAGCATATCCTCTGATTCTTCAAAAATACGTTTTTCATATAAATTGATGAAAGAGTCATAGGCAAACAATCCGATACTTGAAAAGATAAAAAGGAGCAGTAGGGAAATAGAGAATATCTTATTTTTGATATTCAGGTTCTTAAAAATAGTAACCATGGGAGACCCTCTTGTCTTTTATTTTGGCTGACTGTTTTTCTAAAAGCTTATTGTTTTAAACATTAATAAATATCAATTAAATTCTCTAGCAGCCTGAATACACGGAGACTCCCGCGGGAATAGTGGGCAAAGTGAGACCCCGCAGGAGTGTGCGACGAGGAGGCTCACCGGTCACCCCGCAGGACGCGGAGTGTATTCAGGCTGCGACACTCAATACGAAGACAGCCTTTTATTAGTTATAATGACACACCTTAATTATTATAACATTATGAATATTACTTCATGAAATAGAATCTTTTAAATATTTTTTCCTAGAAATCAATGCCTTTAAAGTCATTGGGCTGCTATGTTCGTGATTGTGTCGACTTAATTTAAGAACAATCCACGATACGACAATTAATCCCGCTAGCTCTCCTAATGACGCCGCGATTGCTCCATTTATCCCATTCCAATGTGGGTAAAAGTGAACGAGTAGTATGAGACTACCAATGACGATAGCTAGGTTCGCAATTTGAGAGATGACCATGAGGCTCGTTCTCCGTTGCAGCATCAAAAACCCATTCAAGAAATCAACAATCGGGAACACGAGTGTTTTTAAAATAAAGAATTTCAATACGCCCAATGTTGTTGTCGCTAGCACAGCATCAGCCCCCATTACCCCCTGCATGAACCATAGTCCAAGTGGTGAGTAGCATAATAAAATGAGGACGAGACTCGGAATAAAGCTAATTGTCAGCGTAAACTTCACAACTCTTTTTTTATTTTTTTGATAAAACTGCATTACGATTTGATGTGTATACATGAAGAAGCTTAAAATCATATTCGTGATGCTAAATGCAAGTGCAAAAGAGGCGATTCCCATTTGGAGCTGTTCCGTTTTTGCTAGAAAAATATAAATGATCGGAATCATAATCGTTTGAATTAAGAAATAGAAAACGAGTGGTGTGTAGAATTTAGCGATGTCCTTTTTTCTTAGCGTTGTTGATTTATCATTCTTAGGATAATCTTTTACTAAAAAATGACCTTTCCACACACTGATGACACATTCAATCATCATCCCTGCAAGGAATATGATTGAGCCCACTGTACTTGTTACATAATCTAGCGCCACGAAGAGGTAAGCACATGCAAACATCGTGACTAATCTTGCAATCACACCAATCGTCAGCCATTTCGTTTCTAGATGATTAATAATGATTCCTTGATAAATCCCTCGAATCCCCGAAAAAACCAGCACCAATGTAATCACTTTAAACGCCTGTGAAATGGTATGAACCATGTCTGGATCGGCATGAAAAAACTGAACATAAATCCAGTCACCAAATGGGGAGAACGCCATCATCCAACTAAAAATCATAATTCCTAGCATCACATACAGCAGAAACAAATTTAACAGTTTAAAAGACTTCAAATCTTTGACAAGGGCCGAGCTTGTTTGTCTAAACACAATGATCGGCCGCTCAATGATTCCAAAAAGCGCAAAAGCAACCGCATAACATGCAATAATAAAGGCTGCATTCTCCCCTCTTGCAAGAGTCCCATTAATAATGACATGTGTAATAGCTGTTAAACTAGCCGAAATCCCCAACGGAATAAAAAAGGCTGACAGTTGCTTATAAGAAACCTGACCACTCAGGGTACTCAATGAAAAAACCTCTTTTCGTATAGTTTTGGTCTTAAACTTTGGTGAACACCCTTCTAGCTACGTTCGTGCCGTGTCATGCTGTAAAGATCGAACAAGCCAATCATATGACCTACGTCCACTGATCTCATGTGCCCCTTCAAATAAATCATATGCAAAGTCTTCAGGAGTATTAGTTTCACCATACGTTTCTTCTAGAACAGAGATGGCCTGCTTCACATGATCTACTGGAAAAATAGGGTCTCTTTTACCCGATTCAACAAAAAGCTTTCGTGGTGCAATCAAACCGATGATGTCAGGAAGCTCAGCAACATTTAATAAGCCGGGTATGTAGTTACATAAGCAATGATCCGAGGCGAGAATGCTCCCTTTAAATGTATTTGTAAATCCACATAGGACGGTTGAGTGAATCCGCTCATCAAGTGCTGACGTATAAGCCGCAATAAGCCCTCCACCGGAGAAACCCATGATACCAATTTTCCCTTGTTCTACATCCTCTTGCTGCGAGATGTAGTCGATGAGATGCCGTGCCTCAAAGACACGTAGACCCGCTAATGTCTTTCCGGCCATTAATAGATGCGTAGACATCGTATAACAAGAATGGTTTTTACCTTGCCTTTGATCCTGCTCTAGTCTTCGTTCACCCATTCCGATGACCTCTGGTGCAAACACCTTTAATCCCTTCTTCACTAATTTCACAGCAAAATGCTGATGAATTCCAGGGTCCCCCTCATCCTCTAATCCTTCAGCTGTAAGCCCGACAATCTCCTTTACTCCATAGCCATGCCCATGGAGAGATAACACAGCCGGGTAAGCATATTGATTCAGCTTCGGTGTAAGCACATATAGTGGGATTTCTAACCCACCGGTCGACTGAATCAAGATTTTTTCCCGTGTGTATTCATCAAATTCCTTTTTCTCGAGAAACACTGGATTAAATGCCTCTGGCTTATGAAAGGTTCCTATTACGCTCTCTAAATGCTCCTTCACATGTTGTTTATGTTCAGGAAATGTATCCGCATACATTTTCTCAAAAAACTGATCGGTTTGCAGCATGAAACAAGCCCCCTCACCATGTTCGTTAACCTTAGTTTAACGCATTCTTTACAAACTTTGGGTAATTATTTCATTATTTTGGAAAAATAGTAGCGGAAATACAAGCTAAAACGGCGTATTTCTTGCACCTTTCTTATTGAAATTCACAGAAAAAAACCTACTGGAACAAATCGTTCAACAGTAGGTTTCTTCATATTATACCCTGCATGAATACATCACTCTCATCGTTCTAGATATAGCTTATCCACAATAAAAAATGCAAGCGTCCCAGCAATGACCGTTCCGATAAATGGAAATACATTTGACCCACCAAATACAACCTCTTGACTTAAGAGTACATCACCCGGGTTCAACTCAGGTGTGTAAAAAGCCGTTAACAAATACCCTGAACCTATTTGAACTAATAAAAGCAATAAGCAAAAGCTTACTATAAATACTATGTACTTCTTCATCGTATTCTCCCCTTTCCCCTTCATACGAACTTGTTGTAAAAAATGTTTCATCTCTTTTACTAATTTTTCTCATTTTTTTCTTTCTAAAAATGACGTTATTTTCTCAAAATTTGTTATGATAGAGTGAATCCCAAATTGATTAATTAACAGAAACACCAAGAACAGGCGGGAGGGCTGAACGCATGAAGAAATTTGTACTTATTTTATTTTTACTAATGATGACTGGATGCGCAAGCCATGAGGATATCCTCCACGGGATCGAAGATGGGAAAATCTATGTGGCTGACCCCATCATCACCATCGATGAAGATTATCACGGGGACTTCCAACTGCTTTTAAATGGAGAAACAATAGAGCCTGGGCACACCGTCACTGAAAATGGAGACTATACACTTGAGCTAACCACAAAAAAACTGTGGATGGAGAAAACAACAACTTACTCATTTTCACATGATGATATTCAACCGAAGGCCCCTTCATTCACAACAAACCCTAAACCGGTTTATTTCAAGGAAGCCGTGTTTGATTATAAAAAAGAAAAAAACGTCAGTTATGAAACATTTCTAAATGGGGAACCTGTTGATCTTTCAAAACCCATTACCGAAGAAGGAACCCATTTTTTAAAAATTGTTGCTACGAAAAACAACGGCCTAAAGTCAGAGCGTCGCCAGCTATTTAGCATTGATAACAAAACCTATACGAGTGCTGAGGTCGATACTTTTTTGCATTTTTTCTTTGATAATAACCAGGATTTCCTACCAAAAATCTACAAGTGGACGGATACTGTCACAATTGTTGTAGATGGAAATCCGACTGAACAGGATATGAAGATCTTGAACCAGCATATTGAGACATTAAATAAGCTGTTACCCTTCAAGTTCATTGTCACCGAAGCCGAGAATGGAAAAAGCTATTCACGTCAAATTGATATGCATTTCATTCCAACGTGGAAATTTGTCAATTATGTCGAGGATGAGGATAACCCCGATCTAAAATGGGCTGTTGGCTTAGCATTTCCTACAATGATGAGTAGGGATGAACGACAAGGACTCATAGCTTCAACGGTGCTAATTGGGACTGATATCCCTCAAAGTGAACGGAATCATGTTATCCTGCATGAACTTATCCATTCAATTGGAATGTACAATCATTTTGAAGATGATGAGAGCAGCATCCTCTATCCATTCGTGTACCCAGTGGTCACTGAACTTAATGAAATAGATTTAAAAATGATTGAAATCCTTTATCGCAAGGACTTACTAGGCGGCATGACCAAACCAGATGTGGAACGGGTGCTGAAGCCTAGGGTGAGAGATTGATTTGTGGGAGAAAGGGCATCCAGGATGGGTGTCCTTTTTGGATTGTTTATTGATTTGGATAGGCTGTATTCTCAAAGTTTGTTGTTGTTTTGAGATGAATTATTGAGATTGAGATTTCTAGCAGCCTGAATACACGGGGGACTCCCGTGGGACTAGTTGGCTCCCACAGGACGCGGAGTGTATTCAGGCTGCGGTATCAAAAGCAACAATATATACGAAAACACCCTATGGATAAGCTCAAAAGAGAGCGAGGGAATGAGTGCCCTTATACACCCATTCACCTCTTAAACACAATAAACTTACTCGCAAAATAATTAAAAATGACCACAAATACATTCGCAATCAATTTGGCTACAAGATCATCTACACGCAACACACTCACTAGCAAAATCATCGAGAAAAGATCTAGTAAATAAGACAACCACCTAAACGCAACAAAAGAAACAAACTCTTTCATCACCGTTCGTTTATCTTTATGATGACTTCGAAATACAAACAGCTTATTCGTGATAAAAGCAAACAACACAGATATTATCCAAGCGATTGTCGTCGCTACTTTATAATCAAAATGAAGTACTTTCGTAAAAAAGAGATAGCTGAGGAGATTCACTGCAGTAGTTAAAACCCCAAAAAACAAATAACTTATGACTTCACGTCTCTTCGCATCCATTTATCTCACTACTTTGCGGATATTTGAAAACTCACATTCTACCGTTCACTCTTTCCAATCAATGCACGAACTATACGTTCCAGCTTTTGTTGAAAAAGAAAAAAAGCCGAACGAAGTGCTATACACTTTGTTCAACTTTTTTCAGGTGGTGACAGGCACCACTACGCTCTTTTCGGTGCCAATTCAATCCCTTGGCGAATGGCTTCTTGTAAGCTCTTTTCGTCAGCGATTCCTTTTCCTGCGATGTCAAATGCAGTACCGTGGTCAACGCTTGTGCGGATAATTGGTAAGCCAACTGTGATGTTCACACCAGCGTCTAGTCCTAATACTTTAACAGGTCCGTGACCTTGGTCATGATACATTGCAACAACGATATCGAAGTCGCCACGTACCGTTCGGAAGAATAATGTATCCGCTGGAAGTGGACCGACTACGTCGATTCCCTCTTGTTGAGCTTTTTCGACAGCTGGGATGACCTTTTCTTCCTCTTCGCCGTAACCAAATAATCCATTTTCACCAGCATGTGGGTTGATTCCACAAACTGCGATTTTTGGATTTGTGTAGCCTGCTTTTTTCAATGTTTCATCAGCAAGCTGAATCACCTTGTAGACACGGTCTGGATTGATCATCTTCACTGCATCAAGGATGCCAACATGTGTGGTTACGTGGATCACCTTAAGGTTTGGTGCGGATAACATCATAGAGAAATCTTCTGTATTTGTTAGCTCAGCTAAGATTTCTGTGTGACCTGGGTATAGATGTCCACCTTTGTGTAGAGCTTCTTTGTTTAATGGAGCTGTACAGATTGCATCGATTTTCTTCTCGTTCGCTAGCTCAATGGCTGTGCGTAGGAATTCAAATGCAGCATGTCCCGCTTCAGCAGATACTTGACCAATCGGTAAATCCGCTGGTACTAGGTCTAAATCTAGCACATGAACCTTCCCAAACTCAGTTTTCAAGTTATCCATGTCTGTGATTTTGACGATTTCTAAATTTGTATTTACATACGCTTGTGCTCTATCTAAAATTTTCGCATCACCAATAACGAATGGTTGGCATTGTCCGTAGACTTCTTCATGATTTAAGCTTTTCAAAATAATTTCTGGACCCACACCTGCAGGATCCCCCATTGTAATTCCGATAACTGGAAGTGTACTCATCTTAATTGACCCCTTTCAATTCTTGGACTGCATGGACTAATGAATTCTCTGTGCCAAATGCGCCCGCTTTTGTAATTGCATATAATTCGTATTGACCAGATAATTTCCCTAGTGGAATGCCTGGTTCAACTTCTTTTAATAAGGTTAAACCACTTGAACCTAAATATCGGCAAACATCCTTCGCTGTATCTCCGCCTGTCAAAACAAGTCCAGAAACGATGGCATTGTTTTTCACTACTTCACTTGCTATTTCACCTAAGCCTTTAGAGATTTTATCACTAATTTCAGAAGGTGAAAGGGCTAATTCCTTGCCTCGAGCTGCCGATTTCTCTCGGTTTTCAAGTGATGAATCCACGTATAAAACAACATTTTGACCTTGTTCATAGATGGAAACCATTTTTTCAATATAAAGTTGTTTTAATTCTTCCCATCTTGCACTGTTTTCAAAAACATGAAGTGGATCCACTTCAACAGCTTGCATGCCATCCATGTCTAGCAATCTATCGATTTGTGTTTTCGTGATCGCTGATAAGCTACCTGATACGACTAACACATGTTCCTCACGAACACTTATAGCTGCTGATTCTTCATGACGATTCATAGCTAGATTCTCTGGTAAATACTCTGCCAAACCAGCTGAACCTACCCAAACAACATTCGTTGTGATCGTTGAAATTGATGCAGCGATCCATTCAAGATGAACATCTTCTTCTGCATCAAACACTAACCAGCTTACTCCCTGCTCCTTAAAGCGCGCTAATTCTTTCTTCCATGCTTCAAGATCAAGTCCTAATTCCTTCGTATTGATCTGACCAACTTGAACATCCACTTGACCCTCGATTAGCTTTTTAATAGAAGATTCCTTCACCGGACACTTTGGATCCTTAGATATTTCCGTGTTAGCAATGGCTGTTCCCTGTAAATAGTGAATGCCATCCTTTGTCGTTCTTCCGATCCTTGGAAAAGCCGGGGCAATAATACAAAATTCTGGTTCAAACACATCAACCACCGCTTGTATTTCTGGCCCGAGATTCCCTCTTAAGGTTGAATCCACTTTTTTATAAATTTGAGTAAATCCATGTTCCTTCAAAAATGAAGCAGCCTTACGAGAACGCTCATAAGACTCCTTCGCTAATATCGCGCGGCTATCTGTATCAATGACCACAACATCATTGTCTACATTTACCGCAGATGGATTCAAATCAAATATGACTGAGGAACGTAGTCCTTTTTTTGCAAGCTGGACACCGCTGTCATTGGAGCCTGTTAAGTCATCGGCGATGATGCCCAATTTTTCTGTCGTCATGATTCTCAAGTCTCCCTTCCTGATCAAACGGCTTTTCCATTACTTTTCGCAAAATCAAAGCCTTTCTTTTCTAACCTCTTCACCAAGAATCCAATATATAGAGGTAATAGGATAGCTGATGTTACAACAGATGCTGCAACCTGAACTGTTGCTAAATCTGAGTTTGCTGCAAATCCTGCACTGGCTGCTGCAATCGCTGCTGGCGTTGCTACTGCATTACCTGCTGTTGAACCTTCTGCTGCACCTGGAATTGGGTTCCAACCAAGCGCTTTGAATACAAAATATCCAGCCGTACCAGTGATAAATACTGTTGCTAAACCTAGCATAATTCCTGCTAATCCACCTTCAATGATCTTACCGAAATCAATTCCCATCCCTAACGCAAATGCGAAGAACGGAATTAACATCGAGCTACCTTGATCAAGGAAGTCACGCATGTCACCATCAAGATTACCTAAGATCATACCAATGACGATTGGTAATAATACTGAAACGAATGAAACGACTGAGAACATTCCATCTACAAATCCCATCGCCCCAAAGATGGATAGGGCAACCATTGTTAAGAAAGGTCCATCATTTAACGCTAATAATGAATAGGCTGCTTTGTCGTCTTTTCCACCGTATTGACCAACGATTGCCATGTATAGACCACCGTTACTGTTTGTCATTGCTGCAATAATTGCAACAGGTGCAAGTCCTAACCAAAGTCCGTTTTCACCCATGAACATGTAGGCTAACAATCCGAAGATCGCACCAACTACCCATTTCGTCGCAAGAAGTGTTGCTCCTTTTCCTAAGCTCACTCCTACCATACGCATGTTGATTTGTGCACCAGTACATAGTAAGAATAGTGCGATAAGTGTTGAGGCACCGTTTACAAAAAGCGCTTCCGTAAAATTCCCGATTCTAAGTAACTCTGGAAAAAATGTATTTATTGTTGCAGCTAATAATAATGGAACAACCATCATTCCACCTGGAATACTTTCCAATCTTGCTTTAATTTTCATCTTGAATCCCCCTAATTCTATCATAGTGTTGTATTTTGAAACAATCACTTTATTTTGTAAACCGCTTACAGTGATTATAATAAATGAAACGGTTGCAAAACGCAATACTATTTGTGAACTTTTTTTGTCTTTTTTGCATAAAAAAATAGCACAAGTTAAGATTTCAACTTGCGCCATAGAGTCGAACGGTTGATACCAAGCCGTTCTGCAGCCTTAGATTGGTTCATTCCTTCTTCTTCTAAAACCTGCTTAATGATTTGTTTTTCGATTTCATCGAGTGTTCCAACGTAATTTACGTTGTTTTTTGCAACACTTTGTTCTTTTAACGGTTGCAAAAGCTCTCTGACATCCTCCATTTCAATATAATAGCTGCTAGAATGTAAAATTAATTGCTCGACCATTTGGATTAATTGATCAATATTCCCTGGCCAATCATAGTCACTGAGCTCCTGCAACGCTTCAGGTCTGATGCCTGCAAGCTGTTTGCCATAGCGTGCGTGAAATTGCGACAGATACAGATGAACGAGCTCTGAAAGATCGTCCTTCCGTTCTCTTAGAGGTGCAAGGTGAAGGGATACCTTTGATAAAAAATAATATAAATCATGATCGAATTGACCATTTTCAACTAAGTCAAGCATCATACGGCTAGTAGAAATAATTAACCTCGGACCAACTGTTCTTCTTTGTAATCGTTGAAAAAGCTTTTTCTGGGAATCTAGCGTTAGTTTATGCGGCTCTCGTACATAAATACTTCCGATCGAAGGATTTGAAAAATAGTTCCCTTCTAACACGCTTGCCCATTCTTTTTCACTCATTGCATCACAGGACATGATCACAATCGGGAGATGACCCACAGTGCTTTGTTTATGTATCGCTTTTGCGATCAATTCTTTGCCAGTTCCCTTTTCTCCAGTTAACCAAATGGGAAACGGTTCATTGCTAAATACATTTATCTGTTCACGTAATCGTTCCACATGCTCTGTTGTGCCCGCAATCGCTGGGACTGTACTTACATATTCCCAGTGGACTCCCTCTGGAAGAGCTTGCTTTGATTGCGCCTCGAGATAAAGAACACAGAAATCACTGTCTTGAATAGGTGTGGACGTCACATTTAACAGTGTTTCTTCATTCTGGAGGATTGACGTTTGTTCTTTTTTTGTAGTTAGGGTTGTTTTGACCAACTGTTTTGTTTCTTCTTTAAAATGGTGGACAATTTTTTCTGCCATTTTATTATGCTGAATGAGCTTTTCCCCTTTAAACACTATGATGCCACGTTGGTCCTTGTCGATGATGGTTTTGTAGGTGTCGAGCTCAGCTTTCATTTGATCTAACTGATGATAAATTCGTTCTGCATCTTGGAATGCAGCAGTCACTGCCTCCACCCCTGAGGTGATGAGTATCCCGGTTAATCCGACTTCCTTTGCTTCATTAAATGTAACAACATCACCAATGACAAGCTTGTATTCCTTTTGCTTTAATTGTTGAAGAGTTGCCTTTACCTCTTCTCCACTTTCAATCGTCAGGTTTTCGATTTTCATGTCTAGCAAGCTACAAATTGTTGATGCTCCTTGTGAAATGTTCGGAAACCCGACAATCGCAGATTTTCCTGGAAAACCATTCACCAAGGTCATCACGCGTAGCATATCATAACCGGATACTTGAATATCAATGACTGGAATGTCAACAACCTCTCGAATGAAGGCGGCGGTTCCTCCACGACTGATAATCACGTCAAAGCCAGAATGAGACTTTGCCTTTACTATGTCTGAACCTTCTTCAAGGTTACCAATTTCTATTTCTATATCAAAATGCGTAAATGCATCTGCCACCTGTTGGACAACTTCTTTCAATCCCTCATATGGGGCGATGACTAGCGCCTTAATTCTTTTCATACGTACTCTCCTCATTGTTGCAAAATTAAACAACTGTAATCATTTTATTATAAACATAGGGGGCATCACAAGGGAATAGTTGGGGTGTAGGAACACGTTAAGCTATTCGACAAATTTCGGGTGGTGCCAGGCACCACAAAAAAAGCCCACGGAATTCCGCAGACTTTCGCACGATCATTGTAATCGACAACATTCGGGTGGTGACAGGCACCACCTATTTCGCTGTGCTCGTTTTGTCCATAAATTTCAGTAAGTCAGTTAAGAGCGTGCTGAATGTGCTCAAGTGTTCTTGGATTCGACCTGGGTATTCTCGTTCAATAAATTCAAGAGTGTCGTTACTTGTGTGCCATATTCCTCCGTGCTCGACTGTTTGGTCATAACCATCCTGAGCTCCAATTTCCCAGTTGGTTGCTTCTAAGTATCCGATTGGAATGCCGATTCTTTTAAATGGAGCATGGTCACTCCAGTCACCTGTTGTTCCATAAGGATACGCAGGGTTGATTCCTGGGTTTGTTCCAACATTTAACTTCTTTTTCTCAGCAATCTTTAGTGCTTGGTCACGAATAAAGCCATCCTCACCAGCACTTCCGTATACGTACATTTTATCCCCTACTGCTAAGCTGTCTAAATTAATCATACCTACTGTGTTCGCTATTTCTTCTGGCGACATATTGCGAGCAAAATAATTTGAACCCTGAAGCCCAACCTCTTCTGCACCAAAAGCAATGTAGACAATGGAGTATGGTGTGTTAATTTTCTTCAAGACCTCTGCCACCTCAAGCATCACGCCAACGCCTGATGCATTATCATCTACCCCTAACCCTGCTGACACAGAATCATAATGGGCACCCACAATGATTTGCTTCGAGGATTTCCCAGGCTTATAAGCAATGACGTTAGAAGAACTAGTTGTTCGACCACTTCTCGTATACGTAAATTCCTGTACCTCTGTTTCTAACCCCATTCGTTCAAATTGTCCCTTAATATAGCTCTCTGCTAATCTCTCATTTGCACTTCCTGCTATTCTCTGACCAATTTCATAAGCTAAATATTTCGTATGTTCATAGGCCATCGCCCCACTTTTATGAGCAAGTGATGGGTGATATGTAACTGATTGAGCAGCGGCAGAACTTACGATTGAAAAAACTAGTAAGCATAACGTGACTAAGGATATTGATAACTTCTTTTTCATAAAAATTCCTCCTCTTAAAATTATCAGAATAATTAGAGATTAGTACCTTTCCCATGAAATGTAAAGAAATCAATCCAAGAACTTTTCGATAAATTTCGAGTTTTAGAGGTATTTCACTTTAATCCATTGCATATTTGAAAGCATTCAAAAAACGCTGAGAGTAGTTACATTCTCAGCGTTTTAACATTTTACAATGAATTTATATATTTATCTCTCAAAAAGCCCTCTCCTCACCACCGATTGCGGTGAGGGGTTGTGAGGTAAAATTAGAGAGGTCAAGCAACATTAGTTGTCGTTTCTTTGTTGGCACCAAATGTAGTAAATTTATTTCTTAAATATGGAAGGACATAATAGTCAGCTCCGAATTTACCTGCATTTGCACCAGCTGCTAAAATAATTACCCCTAGTAAAATCATTAATGGGTTTGTGCTGACAGTTCCAGCGAACATGAACATGAAGTTCATTAGTAATCCGAAGAACATGGCTGCTGTTGTTAAGCATCCCAGTAATAAACCAACACCTACTAAGAACTCTCCCCAAGGAATTAAGAAGTTAATCATTCCTACATTTGGAAGTGCTAAGCCTTCGATAAAAGCTGTATAAGTTGGATAAAGTGCTGCACCTGTTGCTTTGTCTGCAACTGGGTTTGTTACGGCTGCATTCAGGAATCCACTTGCGTCAAATCCACCAGCAGTTAATTTACCCCAACCACCAGTCATCCAGCTCCATCCTAAGTACAATCTAATCACTGTTAAAATTCCTGCTGCAATACGGTTTTCTCTAATAAATTTGTTGATCATCTCGATCCTCTCCTTAAGTGTTTTATTTTTAATTTGTTTTTGTTTTCTCTCTATGTCTGTATCTTACTATCTTGTGAACATATTCACAATAGTTATGTGAGAAACTTCACAATTCGTTCATAAAGATGTGAACTTTTTATTACAGCCATAGTGTTTATAGGGGAATCGCGTTATTATTCGACAAAATCCGGGTGGTGACAGGCACCTCAAATGAAACTTTTTTCTCTTTTTTTCGTACATAATAGTAATAAGGTGGTGTTTACAATGAAGAGAAAATTACTATTTCCACTGATTCTCTTAACTATTTTGGTGGGTGTCTTCTTTTTACCTGATCGTAGTTATGCAGTGGATTACAACATTACAAACGTTATAATGGAGGCTCAACTCCAAGAAAATGGCAAGGTTTCTGTTACTGAAACACATACGTATGAATTTGATGGAAAGTTTAGTGGAATCACACGAGAAATCGTTCCTAAGAAAGGATCCGCCATCAATGAGTTTCAAGCGATGGAAGATGGAAAAAGTCTAAAAATTGAACAAGATGATCATTTATATAAAATACACCGAAAAGGTTCAGATGAAACGATAACAGTTGAACTCACCTATTTAATTGAAGGTGGCGTCAATATTTATCAGGATATTGCTGAATTTTACTGGCCATTTTTTGATGACCGGAATGAGGTAACCTACGAACAGCTTGAAATCATCGTGCATCCTCCTACACCGACATCGGACGTGATTGCATTTGGGTATGATCAAGCATTCCAGACTGAACACATTGGGCAGGATGGGACCGTTATTTTTCAATTAGGAGAAGTTCCTGATGGAAAAAATGGAGATATTCGTGTTGCTTATGATGTGACACTATTTCCTTCTGCTGCAGTCACAGCAAATAAACCAATGAAAAGTGAAATCCTTGAGACAAAACAGAATCTGATTGATGCAGCCGTAGCAAGAGCGCAAGCGCAAGAACAACTTCGACAATATGGTGGGTTGGGAATCCTTCTTTTTGCCTTGATTTTATTCGTACTCATTCTTCGAACATCATTGCAAGCTCGTAGAACAAGAAGGAACGTCGAGCAAAGCTATGAGAACCATTCATTTTTCGTTCCGAAGCAAGTGATGAGTCTGTCCGCAACGATTTCCTATACAAATGGAAGAATTCTTCCTTCAGAGGCAATGGCTGCTGCACTCCTCGATTTAGTCAGGAAAGGCATTGTTAAGAAAACGGGAAACAATGGATTTAGACTCGCTAATCGTCAAACGGATCTCTTAGAACACGAGCAAATCTTAATCGAATTATTATTTGACAAAATCGGTTCAAATGGTGAATTCAATTTTGAAGAGCTCAATACTTTTACAAAAAACAAAAACAATCATCAAACATTTCAAACCTATAAAATGAAGTGGGCACAAGCAGTTGGAGCTGAAGTACGTCAGCATGATTTATACGAGGATAAAAAGAAGTATCGCACGATCATAGGACTTTCAAGCTTACTTCTCATTCCAATGCTCATTATTTTCCCAGTGTACGGCCTACCTGCCCAGCTATTCTTCACGATTTTGTTATTTATTACGGTGTTAATTTACGCATTTGCGTACCATCCAAAAACAACCGCCGGTCACCAATTAAGCTATGAATGGCGGATATTTAAAACCTATTTTAAAGACCTAGCTGAAGAAGACTGGAAATCACTTACAGAAGATGAACGGATGAGAGCCTACCTCTATGGCCTTGGGGTAAACCAAAAGCAATTAACGGAGCGAAACGAAGTGCTTGTTGAGTCATTTAAACCGTCCATCGGAAGCACACCTGCAGCCGGAATGTATGGGCCAGTCGATATAAGTACCATCGCCTTTTTCGGTCCAATCGCATCTTCGACTTTTCACTCAGTAGACCAAACAACCCAAAGCACAACCAATTCCTCTAGCTCCACTGGTGGAGGCGGCGGAGTTGGCGGTGGTGGCGGCGGTTCTGGCGCATTTTAATAGAAAGAGAAGCTGTTCCATGTTGATGGTGCCTGTCACCTTGATATGGGATGGCTTTTTTTCTATTTTTCAAATTTAAACGCTTGTACAATAGCATTCATGCGGGTTTCCGGCGTCTAAACAAACGTTTGTTTAAAAAATGGAGACTCTCAGGAAGCTTATATTTCACCTCTACTTCCTCTCGTGCCTTCCCTTCACTAGCCAAACTTCATGTATCTCCCTTGATGTATGTGAAGTATCAAATTTTTCATCCCCACGATTCATAAAATACTCCTTTTCGACGCACCACTTTCTATCGTTTATTTTGTAACTACCGACGGAATAAATAGAAAGCGCGCTTTTACAAAGGAACATTTTACAAATGGATACCGCGTTTGAAAAGCTAGTTGATGACTTTAACCCGATGATTTATGGCATCATGAAAAAACTCCACCTCTACCGAGATCAAGAGGCCTTTTATCAAGTAGGATTAATTGCACTGTGGGAAGCACATACCCGCTTTGACCCGGAAAAAGGAACATTCTCAACGTTTGCCTACGCAACCATCCGAGGAAGACTTCTCGAGTACTTAACAAAGGAAAAACAATTCTATGATAACCACCAGGGGCTCCCATCAGAAGACGCCATCGGGCTAGTCGACACAACTTCATTTCTCCTGCTCGAAAACGAAATGATTGACCAATACTGTGAAGGACTCTCTGACAAACAACGAAAATGGGTCCAAAAACGAATCATCGAAGACAAAAGAATCATCGACATCGCAAACGAAGAAGGCGTCACACCCGACGCCGTCAAATCCTGGGGGAAAGCCGCCCTCAAAAAACTCCGTGGGAGAATTGGTGTGGGTTAACTTTTGGGGGTTCTTGTGTCGTGGCAAACTTGGGTCGGTTCTTGCGCTTCCACAACGCGCTAACAGGGGCTGCGAACTCGGAACTCGGGACGGTTCTCACGCTTCCATAAAAAAAAAGCATGAGAACTTCTCCCATGCTTCCTAGGACAAATAAGAACCGTCCCCAATCTTCCCTTTCTTCATTTCACGGCTGATGGTCGTTCCTTAGCTTTGTCAGATTCCGCTGCATTTTTGCGGGCATCTTCTTTATTTTGTGCCATTTCTTCTATTGATTTTACCTTTAATCTTGCAGCTCCTTGGTAATCCTTTGTTGGTAGGAGGTTACCCGCTGCAAGTCTTTCCTTCGCTTTTTTAATAGATTCCGTGAACTGCGGCAGCCATTTTTCCTGAGCAACAAGCATTTCATCTGTCATTTGCCAGATTTCCTTCGGATTGCAGACAGCTCCTACAAGCGGATCCATCATCATCGCTTGGCGAAGCAGCGTGTCATCCCCATGAACCGCCGCTTCGACAGCAAGCCTTTGCACGGAAATACTGACATTACATACCGCTGCACAACCAAGTGGCAGGTCCCCAACAACCGGCATATTAATTCCATTACGGTCAACATACCCCGGCGCCTCAATAATTGCATCATCCGGAAGATTTGTGATAACCCCATTATTCACAACGTTGAAATGACCTCTATACGTTCGCCCCGTTTCAAGCGCTTCGACAATATACGAACCATGCTCCTCCCCACGGTTTTCTTGCTTATACTCAATCGCAGGTTCCTTCATCCAATTTGGAAAATCAGTTTTAAACCAATTACGCCCCTCCGTACACACTCTTAAATATCCACCTGTTTCCCCATTAATCCACTTACCTAAATCAATCCAATCATTGATTTCTTCCGGTCTTTTTCGATACCAAGGAACATATTCACTCAAATGACCGTTTGATTCTGTACTATAAAAACCAAAACGTCGCATCATATCAATTCGAACTTTTTCCGTCTTCGAAAACTCAGGATGATTTTCAAAAGCCTCAAGCATCCGCCCTGTTAAATCTTCTCCCTTGTGCTTCACACTAATATACCAGGTTTGATGATTAATCCCTGCGCAAATAATATCTACCTCTTCCTTCTCTAACCCAAACGCCATCGCAATTTGTCGATGCCCACCCTGAACCCCATGGCAAAGTCCAATTGTATTCACACCACCATATTTATTACAAGCCCATGTCAACATCGCCATCGGATTCGCATAGTTGAGTAACAAGCAATCCTTAGCCGCTACCTCTCGAATATCCTTACAAATCTCAAGCATTTCGGCAATCCCACGCTGGCCATACATAATTCCACCAGCACACAAGGTATCCCCTACACACTGATCAATTCCATATTTCAATGGAATATCGACATCAAGCTGGAATGCCTCCAAGCCCCCAATTCGAACCACACAGAAAATGTACTTTGCATCCCTAAGTGCTTCTCTTCGGTTTAAAGTAGAATGGATTTTGATATCTAAGCCATTTTCATCAATATCCCTCTGACAAAGCTGAGTCACCATCTCTAAGTTAGCTGAACTAATATCAGTAAAAGCCACTTCAATATTATTAAACTCCGGTACAGCCAAAAGATCTCGCAAAAGACCTCTCGTAAAACCAATGCTACCTGCTCCAATAAAGGCGATTTTAAATGACATGATACAACTCTCCTTTTCTATTTATAATGTGTTTCTACTTCTTATCACTTATTCTACCAACAATTAATAGAAAACGCTTCCATTTAAACACTTATCTTATGAATAATATGTGTAAAATACGAACTTTATTCTGCAAATTGGGGACGGTTCTCACTTTGCATTTTCACCAAAAACGGAAGTTTGCGAACCGCCCAGACTTTCCCCCCATGCTTTTCAGGTCAACTCTACTATGTTATTATTTTTTAGATATAATAATTAGAAAGCTGAAAGGAGTAATTAATGACTAACAAGATTTGGATTCCTATCCTTAGTTCTGTCCTGATTTTCCCTACATTAGGGAATTTTGCTCAGGCAGAGTCTCATTCTTCTATTGTGAATGAAATGGGTGAGGAACAGACAGCAACAGGAGATGCTAGTGAAAGCATTAAAATTGTTGAAGAGACTTTTGAAACAGTAGACCAAGAAATTAGTGAGGGTAATGCAGATTCTGAGTCAGACTTTGCAACTATAGTTCCTACTAATTCCATTGAAACAAAGGACTCGCTATCAAATGAACACAGTAAAAAAATTGAAACGCGCACAGTAGTCAATCCGATTGAAAGTAATGATGATCCTGAAGAACAGAACATTGTTTTCAATGTAAATAAACTGGATGAAATTAATTATGGAGAAGTATATTCCAATAATAAACTAATACAAATTCTAGAATTCTATCCAAATACCAAAAAGGATGACTCTGAAAAGAAAATTTTATACAGTTTTGAGATTAATAGTAATGGACATGTCACAGCTGCTGAAAAGCTTGATGAAAAAACACAAGCGATTACCTCGCATTATCAATATTATCCGGAAACAACCTATGGAGAACATGGAAATCGTATTAAATATATATTTGACCTTGATTCGAATAACTACATTGTCAACGCTTCTATGAGAGAGCTTGGTACAAAGCGTATTCTTTCTAGATATCAATACTATCCAAAAACAACATATGGTGATCACGGGAATAATATTTTGAACATCTTCGATTTAGATCCTTCTGGATTTATTACTAGCGCGAGCAAGAGAGAACAAGGCACAAAGCGTATTCTTTCGAGGTATCAATATTATCCGAAAACAACTTTTGGCGATCATGGAAATAATATTATGAACATCTTTGATATCGACAGTTCTGGTTATATCACTAGTGCTAGTAAAAGAAAACAAGGGTCGAAACGTATCCTTTCGAGATATCAATATTATCCGAAAACGACCTTTGGCAATCATGGAAATAATATTATGAACATCTTTGATATCGACTCCTCTGGATTTATCAAAGGGGCAAGTAAAAGAGAAAAAGGCTCAAAACGAATTACTGCTAGATATACATATTATAAGAAAACGACTTTTGGTAATCACGGTAATAATATTTTGAATATCTTCAACATAGATGCCAATGGATATGTTACTAAGGCCAGTAAAAGAGAAAAAGGCTCAAAACGTATTCTTTCAAGATATGAATATTATCCGAAAACCGTTTATGGAAAACATGGTAGCAATATAAAATACCAATATACTTTGAATAGCAATGACACAATTTCGTCTGCAATTTTAAAAGAACAACATACGAAAAAGATAAAAAGTCAATATACCTTTAAATCAGGCACAAGATATGGAAATCATTGGTCCAATGTGATTGGTGTTGATTTAAATGTACCAATTATAAGTCAATTACCTGAACTGCCAACAGGATGTGAAATTACAGCAGTTACAATGATGCTTCAATATGCTGGAGCTAATGTTAATAAGGTTGCACTAGCTAAGGCGATGCCTAGACATTCTTGGAATCCCAATGCAGGATATGTTGGAGATCCTTTCACTAGAAACGGTTGGACCATCTATCCATCTGCTTTAGTCAGCCTAGTCAGAAAACACGTTGGAAGCGCAACTGACCTAACAGGGAAAAGTATAGCTGGCCTTGAAACACAACTTAAAAATAATAAGCCCGTTGTTGTATTGGTATCACCGATGCATGGATTTACAGTTCACGCCGTAACCCTAACCGGATTTGATCAGTCAAACATATACTTCAATGATCCTTGGACAGGAAAAAAGAATGTAAAAATAAGTAAAAATGAATTTAATAAAATCTGGAACAACCAAAACAAACGAGCTTTAACCTATTAAAATGGCAAATTGGGGACGGTTCTCACTTTGCATTTTCACCAAAAATGGAAGTTTGCGAACCGTCCCACTCTTCAGTGACATCCTCATTACCTTCGTCTATAATAGAAAAAAAGGAGGTGATAAAGTTGGAAGAGATGCTAAAACATATAGGCAGCCAGTTAAACTTTGTCGTTGATAAAATGGGCTCAGTGGAAAAACGATTGGATTCTTTGGATGATAAAGTTGGAACGCTGGATAAGAAATTTGATGTACTTGATCAGAAAGTCTGGGCGCTTGATCTGAAAGTTGATTCACTTGATCAGAAAGTCGGGGCGCTTGATCTGAAAGTTGATTCACTTGATCAGAAAGTCTGGGCGCTTGATCTGAAAGTTGATTCACTTGACCAGAAAGTCGGGGCGCTTGATCTGAAAGTTGATTCACTTGACCAGAAAGTCGGGGCGCTTGATCTGAAAGTTGATTCACTTGACCAGAAAGTCGGGGCGCTTGATCTGAAAGTTGATTCACTTGACCAGAAAGTCGGCGCGCTTGATCTGAGAGTCGATTCACTAGAAGATGGCCAAACTAAGCTTATCTTAGAACAAAGTGAAATGCGAAAAGAAGTGGCATATTACTATGGCAGTATGATGAAAAAGCTTGATGAGACTAAAACTGAGTTAAGTAGTGATATTAAACATGTTTCTATTGTTCAGCAGCAACATCAAACTGTTTTGGAATACTTAAACGAAAAACAATAAGACCTCACTACACTCTACAGCTTACACTTCATAGGGTAACTCCATAACTATTTTCAAAAAAACTAGGGGACGGTTCGAGACCAGTGAAAAACTAACGTTTTTTTGCCAGAGTTCTTCAACAGAAAATGAAAGTTCCAATTTTTAACTTAAAAATCAGAGAGTTTCTTATAATATACGTGGAAAAAGAGGATACTATTGCTGCTATCCTCTTTATATTTACTGCTAACGCAGCTAATTTCGATTGTATGGACACACTTAATAGACCATACCCCCTTGCTCGAGATAGGCCATGAAATCTTTTGAGCTCCGCATTTTTACCTTCAATGGATGCTCTTTTCTTATATTTTTCTTTGAACTCATCTGTTTTTTGATATTGCGAGATTTCATAAAAATCTACCGTATTTAATCCTACCGTAAGTATTCTTCTCGCACTCTTTTTGGCACATTCATCATGTAAAGGGCATGCTTTACATTGATTGAGTTCAAAATAATATTTATAGCCTTCTCTGTCACTTCCTTCCTTTCTTTTAGATTTAAATCGCTTCTTTGCTACCGTTGTGTTTCCCTGACTACATTGCCATTCATCCGAATCTTTGTTGTACGTATACTCCCTTTCATCAAGCCTGTATACTACGGCGCTAACGGGTATGTATGCTTTTGCTTCTAACAGTTTAATATCATCTAAGATTGGCTTTCTAAAATAAGCTTTATCTCCATATACTTCTTCCAAAGTCATACCTGACTGTTTAGTGTCAGCTAACATTTCTTTGGCATAACTACCATCCATATAAGCTCCATCTGCTGTTCTTACAGAAGTAATAATACGTTCATCAGTTGTCATCACGAACTCGGTTTTATAACCATAAAAATCTTTTGTTTTACTTTTCCTACCAACTCTTGCATCCTCATCTATGAGGGACCGTATACCTTTTTGGTTAATAAATTTTGGGTCCTCTAATATCTCTCGAGATTTTTGGATTACCTCATTCGTTTTAATCTCCTCCGGAGATGCTTTCCCCTCAACCTGTTCGATGATAGTTTCTAAATAGGTTTTCATCACAACTTTTGCTTCTTTATGATCTTCTATTTCTTCATATTTTGGTGCGAACGGCACACCTTCTAATGATTCTCCAGTTTCGGCCTCATATGTATTAATAATTTTCTTACCTAAGTGTTTCATTAATCGTTCGGGAGTTAGCTTTTTTGTATTTGCTTCAATGTGTGTAGCGTCGATACTCACACTCTTACCTTCAATAATTCCTTTTTCTACACACTGTCTTACGACCTCTAGGATCATCTCATCAAGCGTTGTTTCTCCCAAACGTTGTGTCCGAAATTTGGATAATAAACTTTTATCGGGAAGATTCGTTTCTGGATTTACTCCTAGAAAGTATAAATAGGCAAGGTTTAGATTTGCTTCTAAAATAACCTTTTCATCTGATAGGTTGTATAAATGCTGAAGTAACAGAAGTTTACACATCATTTCTGGCTCCTTGGCAGGACGACCAAAATTTTCACAGTAACTATCTTTTAATAACTTATTAATAAAACTAAAGTCAACTACTAAAGAAATCTGCTTTAGTGTGTGATTCTCTGGAATTTTATCGTATAATATAGAATGAAAACTTGATTGCTTTGGCTCATGTCGAAGCATAAAAAAGCCCTCCTAATGGATATTTTGGTGCTTGGTCGTACCTAATTATACCATTGGTAGGGCTTTTTTGTGTTTGAAATCTTATTATATCAAGGGTTGAGGAGCTATTTTCATTAAATTAACCGAAGGTTTATCTAAAACAAACTTTAGTAATGGATTGACTTTTTCACTGGTCTCGGACGGTTCTCGCGCTTCATTTAGGACAAGCAATTTTCCTAAACAAGAAGCATGAGAACCGTCCCCATTCTTCATATCTTGTAAATGAGATTAGTTGAGATCCCCAATATTCTAGCCGCCTGGCGTTGTGAAACAACTTCAATTCTTTTTATTTTTTGCAGGACTTTGGTTCTTTGAAGCTTTGGTAAACTTTTCACCTGTGCAATTTCAATTCCGTCTAACATCTCTTTGATTATTGGTCTTGCCTCTTCATCAGATAACCTTCGTCTTTCATCGTCTCGATTCCCTAGACATTTATCATCATTCACCAGTTCGTTATATTGCTTGAATCGGTGTATTGCTACCCTTCTGTCAGGAGCAAAGTACTCCAGAATGACGTGATCATCAAGCAGGTTCATCGCCTGATTTGACTGCCTATAGTAACCTTGACAACTACTCCACCTCCACTCATCAGCCCGACTGACCATTCCTGCTTTTACAGGATTCTGATGAATATACCTGACCACCGTCAATAAGTACCGTGTTGTTTCCACATTTTCACTCTTAAACCTGTCCTGAAAGAGATGTCCTGTCGTTAAATATTTAAAGTTATAGTACATAACAAAGCTAACACCGATTCGTTTCATCGTTATTGAAATATCCTCCTCCCCTTCCTTCAACAACAAATGAACATGATTATCCATCAAACACCAAGCATAGACATTCATTTTCGTCATCTTCTTGTACTTCTCAAGCGTATCTAGAAATTTCACACAATCCTCATCATCGTGAAAAATCTCCTGCTTATTCGCACCTCTTAACATAATGTGATACATTCCACTTGTACTTTTCACCCTAGCAACGCGGGGCATCTTAACACACTCCTTACTTATTTTTTGGATGTTAAAAATGAAGGGTTTGAGAGAATTAATAATTGCGGATTTAAAAGAAGATAATCGGACGGATTAGCTAGAAAACGAGTAGTATAATGCAGGAAGGAAAAAACCAAATGAGAGCGAAATGGAGGAAGCATAAGAACCGTCCCCACGCTTCTTATGCAAAAGTCGTGTGTTTTGCTTTCCATTTTTCTAAAGCAATGTATAGCCAAAATGTATAAATGCCAAGGGTGATAATACAGAGTAACCACCATTTTATCCAGTTGCCAAACAAGCCAATTGCTGATCCATTGAACTTCAAACGTCGACCTTCAACAACTGTGTGGTTGATTTTCCACCCATAAATCATCGTAAGTGACCAAGGATATAAAATACCAAACGAACAAATCGTTACCAACCAGCCTAAAATAGACCAACCGATAAGCTGCAATAAGCCACCATCAAAATATGACCTACCAGTAGATTGACTTTCAACATTAACACCTTCTGAACTCATATTACATGCACCTCCCTTCTATCTGCCAACCAGTATACTATAACCAGAAGAAATATCCCCAATAATAGAGGAATATCTACAAAATGTTCACATGGGCAATTTGGGGACGGTTCTAACGCTTCCCACTGACTTGAGGCAAATCCGGGACGGTTCTCACACTTCTTTCCAAACGCTTTGGCAAATTAAGAACCGTCCCCACCCTTCCTTTTTGTTCACGTTTATATCACATTTTTTTGACACTTCTTCATTTATAATGAGAGGTAGAGATTATTTTACGGACATTTGTGAAATAAGTAACAAACCACCAAAAGGAGGATTATTATTTTGGCTTATTCGCATCTTTTTGAAACAGGAAACATTGGAAATGTTACGTTAAAGAATAGAATTGTGATGCCTGCGATGGGAACGAATTTGGCCGGAGCTCATGGCGAGGTCACTGATCATCTAATTCGATATTATGAAGAACGCGCACAAGGTGGAACGGGCTTAATCATCACTGAGTTCACGTCGATTGACTATGAATATGGAAAAGGCATGACGAACCAGCTACGCATCGACGATGATCGTTTTCTCACTGGATTTTATCGGTTGGCAAACGCCATACATAAATATGGGGCAAAGCTATTTGTTCAGCTCCATCATGCTGGAAGACAATCCAATTCTGGACTGCTGGGTGGAAAGCAGATTGTCGCACCAAGTCCAGTGACATGTGAAGCAATTGGTGAAGAGCCTCGGGAATTAACGACCAATGAAGTAAAGGAAATCATTCAAAAGTTCATCAAAGGTGCAGTTCGGTGTAAGCATGCTGGAATTGATGGTGTCGAGCTCCATGGCGCCCATGGTTACTTAATTAATCAATTTCTAGGCCCTTGTACAAATCTACGGACTGACGAGTATGGCGGCAATTTCGAAAATAGAATGCGATTTTTAGAGGAAATCGTTACAGGGATTAAGGCTCAATGTGGTGAGGATTTCCCTGTAACTGTGAGGCTAAGTATAGATGAGTTCGATGAAGGCGGACTAAAGATTGAGTTGAGCAAGAAAATTAGCCGATATTTAGAAAAAGTTGGTGTAGATGGACTTCACGCAAGTGCAGGAAATTACAATTCTTCTGATAAAATCATTGAATCTCCACTCTACGAACAAGGATGGAAGGTGTACCTTGCCGAAGCGATAAAAAGCGAAGTAAATATCCCTGTTATTGCCGTTGGATCGATTCGTGAGCCAAGCTATGTTGACTCCATTTTAGCAAAGAAAAAAGCAGACTTTGTAGCAATTGGACGTGGGTTAATCGCTGATCCTGAGTGGGCTCGGAAAGCATATGAAGATCGGGAGAATGAAATAAGAATGTGCATTTCTTGCCTGCATTGCATCTACTCTAAGGGTCATGTCGCATGCTCTATCAATGCCAGAGCAGGACGTGAGCTTGAATTTCCAGAACTAAAACCTGTTGAAAAGCACCAAATCGTTGTAGTTGGCGGAGGTCCAGGTGGGATGGAAACAGCAAGAGTCCTCTCATTAAAAGGCTATAAGGTGACATTATTTGAAAAAACCGCAGCGCTCGGTGGCCAATTAAAACTCGTCGATGAACCTGTTTATCGGAAAAAAATGACGTGGTACGTTGATTACCTTCGTCTTGAAATGGAACGATTACAAGTCGAACTTCACTTAAATACGGAAGCAACCATTGAACAGCTCCTAGCCCTCCAGCCCTATGCAATCATTTTGGCAACAGGTGGCAAGCCACTCATTCCAGATATCAAAGGATGTGAGCTTCCAAATGTCCATCAATATGAAGTATTAAAACGTGGAGAAAAAACATTTTATAAAAAAAAGATTGCCGTTTTAGGAAGCGGAATGATTTGTTATGGGACTGCTCGCAGATTAGCTGAGCAAGGAAATGAAGTTACTTTGATTGAATTATCAACGAAATCTGGTCGAAAAATTGGGGTGCAAACAAGATCAAAGCTGTTTACTAAATTGAAACAGCAAAACGTAGAGATTTTATCAGATCACAAGGTTCGAGAGATTTTACCAAATGCTATTATTTTAACAGATGTATGTGGAAAAATTGTTGAGTTACCCATTGATGGCGCGGTGTTGACCATGGGAGTAGCGCCCTATAATCCATTAGAAGAGATCTGTAAAAACCATTTCGAAAACGTCTTCGTAATTGGAGATGCTGCAGGGTTTGCCTCTCTTTCTGAGGCTACACGTGGTGGATTTGAAACGGCTTATTTGCTTGAAACACTCGTAACGACAAAAAAAGAAAAAGTACTTAGTTAATATGTGGGGCGGGTCTATTCAAAACCCGCTCCACCAACTTATAATAGATAAAACCCAATCCCCATGATTAAATAAGCAGCCAGCAATGTCGCCCCTTCAAACCAGTTCGTATCACCATCATTGGAAATCGAAATCGTTAGAAAAACGGCCGTAATCATGGATACTAACTCTGGCCAAGTAAAGACCAACGGCATCTGTATGGGGAAAAATAATGAGATTAGCACGAGGACTGGTGCAACAAACATTGCCACTTGTAAGGTTGAGCCGACTGCGATTTCGACCGCAATACTCATTTTATTTTTATAAGCCATTAAAATTGCTGACGCATGCTCCGCAGCATTTCCAACAATTGCGACCACAATAACCCCAATAAATAGTTCGGTCCAGCCTAGTGTTTCACCAATATAATGGAAGGTGTGGACAAGCGCTTCAGACACATATGCAACGGCAAGTGTCGCAACTCCAAGAACGGTCATCGCCCGCCCTTTTGTCCACTCAGGCGTCTCATCCTCATGTACCTCTTCCTCACCAGGTGCGTTATAAGCTCCACGGTGGGTCACTAATTTAAACAACAACGCAGCAAGATACAAAATAATCATGATGATCGAAATCCCGATGCTTAAATTTAAGATGTCTTGATCCGGCATCGTTGTCGAGAAAACCTCTGGAATCACAAAGGCAACAATCACCGCAAACACAAGTAAAACTGAATTGTGACGCCCATCATGGGCATTGAAGCTCTGCCTTTTATACTTCAAGCCACCAATAAAAAAAGACAGACCCCCGACCAAAAGGAGATTTCCTAACACAGAACCTGTTAAAGAAGCCAAAACAACCCCAACAAGCCCCGCCTTTAACGAGAAAATTGATATAATTAATTCAACTGCATTCCCAAACGTTGCATTTAATAGCCCACCAATCCGTGGTCCACTTATAATCGCTAAGGATTCCGTCGCTCGCCCCATGAAACTGGACAACGCCACAATGGTGACACAATAAATAATAAACATAAGTAACTGATTCCAATGCAGTAAATTTCCCACCACAGAGAGCGGCAAACCAACTAACACCAATCCAGTAAAAATTTTATTCATCAAACCTCACCTCTCCTAAATATGCCAACTTAGTTTCACCCGTCAGCCAAGATGAAATACATGGGGACGGTTCTTAGTTTGCCAAAAAGAGGGTAATACAGCTTGAAAGCAAGCATACCTGTGGGAACGATACCATATATTTATAAAGAAAGACTAGAGATAGGTTCTCACGTTTCCAAAATGCCACCTCACTTGGCAATGTGAGAACCGTCCCTCTGCCACTTTATGACACTACCGTGAATTCTCCTTCCCTTGACTTCCATGTTCCACAAAACTTTAGTAGAATGAAACACATGACAGCAAGGGAGGACTTATACATGTCTTATAAAATGATCGTACTTGACTTAGATGATACATTATTGCGAAATGACCATTCGATTTCTGATAGAACAAAGCAGGCTTTAATGACAGCACAGGAAAATGGGGTGAAGGTTGTTCTTGCTTCTGGTCGCCCAACCTTTGGAATGAGACCAGTTGCCGAAGAGCTTTCTTTATCTCAATATGATAGCTTTATTCTTTCTTTTAATGGTGGGAAGATTATTAAATCTCAATCTAATGAAGAAATGTTTAGTAGCACTTTATCAATTGAATCGGTTCATAAATTGTATGAATTAAGCCGACGTGAAGGCGTGTTTATTCACACTTATATCGGGGATTCAATTGTAACTGAGGATGACAATCCTTATACGATGAGAGAATCAGAGATTACTAAGCTTCCAGTGAATCTCGTAGATTCATTTAAAGAGGGCGTCACAGAGCCGGTTGTGAAAGTGTTAATGGTGGCTGACCCAGATCGTTTGAAAGAAGTAGAAGCTAAGCTACAGGTGGAGCTAGCTGATGATTTTAGTGTAATGCGTTCGAAGCCTTATTTCCTTGAATTTACTGAAAAGGGTGTGACAAAAGGGACAAGCCTAGAGCAATTAATCAAATTCTGTGGAATTACTCGTGAAGAAGTCATTGCCATCGGTGACAGCTATAATGACCAAGAAATGATCGAATTTGCTGGACTTGGAGTAGCCATGGGTAATGCGCCTGATGACATCAAGCAAATTGCTAACTACATCACAGATACCAATATGAATGACGGTGTAGCCAAAGTCGTTGAAAAATTTGTTCTTGAAGCACAACTGATCCAAAGCTGATTTGTGGGCTGTGAGGCAAAGCTAGTGGCAAAGCCGGGACGGTTCTTACGCTTCCTCAAAAAAAAAGAAGCATAAGAACTGGCCCTCACTCTGCCCAATCTCCCTACTCCTAGTTAAATAACCTCAATGCTACTATCACTAATAAAAACAACAACCCCGCCCCAAAGATGGGCACTAAAAACAAAAGAAACGTATGAAAAGGACTCTTTGAGCTTCTCCATTCTTTCTCGAAGGTTGAAAAACCACCTGTCAAAAACAGATTCCAAAACACGTCTCTTCTACTTCTTTTATCTCCTAGATTTCTCGGCTTCTCATGATTATTATTCATAGAACATCTCCCCTTTTAACAGGGACCCGGTTCTCTTTTTCCCATCATCCAAAAAATGATGCACGAGAACCGTCCCAAGTTTGCCCCACGAGAACCGCCCCCAACCCTACCCGCCTCGCCATTTTGTCACAGATCAATCGGAAGCGTGAGAACCGTCCCAAATTAGCTTAGAACCATCCCAATTAGCCTATTCCCCGCTGTGGAATTTAAGTTCTTGGAAGTTGATGCGGTTGGCTTGAGATAGTGGGTCTGTGTGATTCATGACTGATTTAACGTTTCCGAATGGATCGACGTATCCAATCTTAGAATGGCTTGTGTCGTATAGACTTAGATTTCCTTGGACGTCTTCTTTAATGGTAGCAGTGCGCTCTCCGTCTTGGTAAACGTCAGTGCCATCTATTAGATTCGGCTTTGTTTCTGCCACCTTTTCATGACCGTCAAATGTACTTGTTGAATCTGGGAAGAGACCTGCTTTTTGCGTTGCAATAACTTGCCCGTGATGATTCAATGTCTTTTCTCCGAATGTATTTGTATCAACTGTTGACTGATTTAGAGTTTCACCATTTGTAAAAATAGAATCCATCCTGTGTCTGCACCTCTCCAACTTTTTTCCTATAACTCTCCTGATTATAACACTTTTTGACAATATTTTTCCTTTTTCTCTCCCAAAAATCGCTATTTTTATAGTAAAATAGCATTAAACATTACCGACTAAGGTGGCTACGACAACATGGCGAATTATATGAATCTACATGAATATGAATTAAAAAAACAAAAAGTCCTTACTTACATATATGAAGTGATTAATATCGCAGAAGAACTTAATGCGCGCGAGTTGATTCATTATCTTAACGAAACCATTCAACAGCTTCAAAAAGACGCCTTCACACTAACTGTCGTTGGTGAATTCTCACGCGGAAAATCCACGTTTATCAATGCAATGCTTGGAGCTAATGTCCTTCCGTCAAAAGTGAAACCAACAACAGCGATGATTAATAAAATATATTACCAAGAAGAACCAAGCTATTCACTCCACTTCCGTGACCAAAATGAAGAACCAAAAACACTTGATCCAAAAGCCTTCCGAAAGCTAGCAGCACCTCGTGAAGCAGATGAAGATGATCCTGAAGATCAAGAGCGTTACGAGCAAGAAATTGAAATCTTCAAGAAAATCTCGATGGCAGAAGTCGGATACCCAAATCACTTCTGTGAAGCTGGTGTCGAAATCTATGATACCCCAGGAACAAACGATATCGATGAAACGAGAGAAGAAATCACGTTTACATTTGTGCCTAAATCCGATGCTGTTGTTTTCCTTTTATCAGCAACGGCTCCTTTTGCCGGAACCGAAATGGAGTTTCTAAAGGAACGCATTTTGAGTGAACACATCAATAAAGTGTTCTTTGTGATCAATTACAAAGACCGATTACAAACTGATGCTGATCAGGTGAAGGTGCTAAATTATGTTCGGGAAAAATTACAGCCCTTACTCCCAGATCCACGACTGTATCTTGTATCGTCCTATGAAGCGTTAACGATTCGACGTCTGGAAAACAACGAAGAATTTAAGATCAAATCGCAAAAATATACCCAACTTGCAGACACTGGATTTGTCCAATTGGAAACAGATTTAGCGCATTTTTTCCAGCATGAAAAAGGACAAGTAAAGCTTGAAAAACCAATTAGACGTCTTATAAAAAAAGCGAAAGAACTCAGAACCGAAACAATCGCTCTACGAATTTCCGCATCTAACATGGAAATCGAAGAAATTGATGCAAAAATTGCCGAACTAGCACCACAGGTAACGCGTTTCAAGCAGAATGCAAGCTCGATTATCGAGAATCTAATGGTCGACTTAGCAAGTGAAGAAACGACAATCACAAGAAAAGTAGAATCACTGCTGAAAGAAATGTCAGACAGCCTGTCACGATCACTCGATTCTTATTCTGGTAGTTTAGAAGAAAAAGACGTAAAGCGATTTCTCAAAAACCACACTAAGTCCTCTCAAAATAGGATTCAAACAGAGCTTAATCAGCTCAAAAGTGAAATCATGGAGACACATGTCACAAATGCGTACCGCCGTCTGAACTCCGAAGAGGAGCAATTAAATCAAGCAATTAAGGATAGCTTCAATCTTGAACTGGAAATGAGTTACAATTTCGACTTATCGATTTATGAAAATAATGAGGATATCACAGGATTATTGGTCGGTGCCGCAGGCCTCGGTATTGGGGCACTGATATTAGCACCGGCATTATTATTTGTTGGTGGAATTGGAGCAGCGATTGGTGCCTTCTTCTTCGGCGACAGCATTTGGGATTCCTTCACTGGATACCGTCGCAAAAAACGAATTGAAGAAATAAAGAAGCAGGTTAAACAAAGCCTCCACGAAAATCGACCCGCAATCGTATCGCAATTCCGTTCCGAATGGAAAAAGCTCTCTCAAGCAATCGAACTAACCTTTGAAAAGGAAGTTCATGAGAAAACACTCCGATTACAAGAGGACCTGCATCAGATCCGCTTGGAAAAAGAAACCGAAAAACGCTCTGTCGAGGAACAAAGACAGTACTTTGAAGCACTTAGAGACAAGCTCCACACCATCCAAGAGCAAGCGCAAAAAATCACGCAGTAAAAGGAGAACAAGATGCTCACCCTTAATGAAAAACATGCAGAATTAATACAGCAGACTCAAAGCCTTTTAACATTAATCGAAGAAAAAATTCCACACGCCGCATATAAAGAGGCGATTCGTGATTTATTACATGACATTCAGGCAGATGAACATCTAATCACTGTGCTTGGCGAATTTAAACGTGGAAAATCAACGCTAATAAACGCGCTCATTGAGCAGCCCTTATTACCGTCAGACGTGACACCAACAACGGCAACCATCAATGTGCTAAGACACGCGGAACAAAGTGGTACAACTGTCTATATGCAGAATGGAGAAATAATCGACGATCAAGTCAGTCCTCAGCATTTGAAGAGCTTCACCTTTGAAGAAGGGTCGGATTTACAGGACATTCACCACCTTGAAATTAAGCTCCCACTTGGTCAGCTTGGTGAAAAAATGGTGATTGTCGATACTCCTGGAGTCGGTGATTTGAACGAACATCGCTTAGACGTATCCTATAGCTACATCCCACGCTCTAGCGTTGTCCTGTTTGTCTTTGATGCGACCACTCCGCTTCGAAAGTCTGAGATGGAGTATTTAACAGAGACAGTTCTAAAGCTTTCATTTGGTGAGGTTGTCTTTGTTGCGAACTTCATCGATCGATTGGACGAGGATGAGCTTGAGGAAACATTGGATTACATGAACACGCGTCTAAAAAAAGTGATGAAGGATGTGCCATTTAGGCTATTTCCCCTCTCTTCAAAAGACGCGCTATGTGATCCACAGAACCCAGAATTCGTACAGCTGCTTTCATATTTGAAAAAGCAAGCACATCAGGGCGCGGGTTCAATTACAAAATTTAGTTTTTTTGAGGAACGACTTTCAAAGCTTTTCACTGTGGTTCAGCAGGACATTGAGCAAATTGAGGACATGCGCCAAGCTACAGATACTGAACTCGAACAGGCGTTAGCGGAAATCCAAGATTTTAACCAGCAAGCGAAAGTTCATGAGGACACGTTAAGTGACTATATTGCTTCTCGCAAGCATGAGATTGTCCAATTGACGTTTAAATCAATTGATCACTTCGAAGAGAATGTAAAAGAGAGTATTCGCGAAAATATTGAACTGTTTGATGGTCCGAAGTTTAAAAACTATGTCGAAAAAACGATCCCTGTAACGATAAAACATCAAATAAAAGGCTGGGTCAACAGCTACAGCCCTCAAATCGAGACGCTCATTAAGAAGCTTGAGAAGGAAATCTTGAACGGGTTCTCCACTCTTTTTAAACAGGAAATGAGCTTGCTTCGGAAAAGTGACTCAAGCCATTCTCTACAAGAATTGGGCTTATCGATTAAAACGGCGGCGAAGTCCTCTGATACAACAGTGACAAGTGGACTGATTACAGCTGGGGCTGGAACGATTATGGTGTTATTAAGTGGTGGATTGCTTCTGCCTGTGATTACGCTAGCCGGCTTTCCACTTCTGAATAAATTGTTGGGAGAGAAGAAGCTTGCCGAGGCTAAGGCAGAGGTTCTACCACAGATTGACGAGGAAATTTCGCATCTAATTGAAAAATTAAAGACATCGACCGGACAATATATTGCAGATGAAGTCGATCAGTTAGAGCGTAAAGCCTTTCTGCGATTTGAACAATATGTGGCTTCCTACAAACAATCATTAGAATTCGAGCTAGCTAAACGTGAACGCAAGCATGCCGAGAACCACCCTGACATTAAGATGGAAGAGCTTTTATCTATAAAAAATTGAGTGAGTGATCGTATATGGTTTTAACTAATGAACAACAACTAGCACAGAAAATATTTTACCAGGCGATGGACCTTGGAGTTGAGACTTCACAGCAGGTTCTAGCCCTATCCAAACAATTAAACCAACGCACGCATTCAAGTGACGAGATACGATTTGCGCAAGCAGAGCTTTATTTCAATCTAGAAGACTTTGAAACGGCGGTTTTCAAGTGGGAGCAAATTGAGAAAAGCTCTCCTCTTTCTGGCTGGGCTACTAAGAATATTGGTGATGCATATGTGTTAATGGGCCGCGCGCGAGAGGCCGAAATGATTTATCAATCGTTGAACACCCCGTCGGACGCTCTAAAAATGGAGGGGCTGTTGGCACAATATGCATTGTACTTGGCACAGCATCAAGAAGAAAAGCTTGGATCGATTGTTGATTCTCTCGTTGCAACAGATTGGTCATATCAGCATGTGTTTGAGCTTGCGCTTGCTTTTTATGAGGAGAAGGAAGAATACTTATCTGCGTTTACTTTGGTTGTGAATAAGCTGGAGCGAGAGTTTGATGAGTCTCTCTTTTCGAAGATATTCTCGTATTTGCACCTGTCTGAAGGAACTGAGTTAAGCCCTGTATTTACAGTACCAAAACTTCTAAAGATTCTATGGTGCGAGGATCAAGAAAAGCTGAATGCCTGTTTTGTAGCGCTACATAACTATTATCTGGCCTCAGATTTGTTCATTCATTGGCTTGATAGTTTGTTTGTTTCGATACAGGAATCGGATCAGGCATTTGCTGTATTTTTACTGGATACGCATTCTCACAGCTTTTATCAGATGATGAATCAGTTAGTTTCGGCGAGATTCACGGTGAAAGAGATTGAGCATGTGGTTGAAATGCATTTGCCTGCTTACCAAGCGCTGTGCGAGGACTTACCGTTGAAGCAAGCGATCACCTCATGTTTGCTGGCGTGGAAAGAGAAGTTTCCTCATTCAAGCGTTGCAATTAAGGATTTCACGTTTTCTCATCAAAAAATCTATGATTGGGGCGCGGTGAACGCCACCTATCATTCGATTATCGAGTGGATGGACGAGCGCGGGGTGAATCATGACAGCTATAGTAAGTGGTGGCTGGATTATTTCTTAGAGGATTCGACGAAAAAGGTGATGATTACTGGGACCTTCAGTAATGGGAAATCTAGCTTTATCAACTCTGTCCTTGGAGAGGAACTGCTCATCACTGATTTGCTTCCAACAACAGCTGTTGTCACCCTGCTCCAATATGGTGAGACGAAGCAAATGGTGGAGATTGGCAAGCAGACGATTGCTGTTGTGAATCCAACTGAATTGGAGCATCGAACGACGATTGACCATGAGAAGGATGGAAAGCATTCGGCGGCGATTTTTTCGATTCATACGAACGCGACTCCGCTTCTAGAGCATCAAGTAACATTTATTGATACACCTGGATTTAATGATCTTGAACATGCCCAGAACCCAACCTATCACCATCTGGATCTAGCAGATGAAGTACTCTTTATTTTCAGTGCCGAGACCCCTTTTAAAAAGACAGAAAAGGAGATTCTCTTGAAAATGATCGAGCTACGTCCTGAGCTTCCGGTTCGATTTATTTTAAATAAGGCTGATTTCCTTGATGAAGATGAGCTTGAGGACGTGATAGAGGATGTGAGCCGTAAGCTTTCGAAGCAGCTTGGACTTGAGCCGGAGGTGATTCCATATAGCTCGGTTCACCCTGGAGCTGACGAGGCTTCTGATCTTCAGCGATATTTGAATGAACGGAATGATTCGCATATTGGACAAACCCGGATCGAGCATGCAATTCCATATTTCCAGCAGCTTCTTCGGAAATTTGATGAGTTTGTTCATGAGAAGGAAATGCATTTAAATGTCCTGTTCCAGCGTCATCGCAAAGAGGTAGAAGAGTTAAATGTGTTGAAGCAAAAGGTTCAGCAGGTAAAAAATGAGCTGACCTCGCAATGTTTGCAGCAATATGTAAAGCTCATCTCAGGCATTTATCATGAAGTGAAGGAATCAACAAGTGCTGAACTTAAACAATTTGCTGGTAAAATTACGACTAACACCGACCTTGATCGTGTCCATCTCATCTTAAATCAGGAAATGAACCAAACTCTTGAGTGGAAACAATTAAACCAGATTCTCCCACAGGTTAATCAGAAGTTCAATTTCTGGTTGTTTATGATCCGACGACATTTTGAGCCTGCCAAGAACACGCTTGGGGTATATCAACTAGAGCTTGAGGATATTCTTAATTCGGATGAGTCTGTACAAGTTACTTATCAGTATGAGCACACACTTGAAGACATGAAGCAGCAGTTCGAACAACTTGTGGCGACTATTACTTATCAACAGATCGACATTCTTAACCGGATTAACCCTTTCCAAACGTTCCTAAAGGGCGTTGGAAAACTACTCGGCGGGGCAAGCCCTTCGATGACATTAAAGGTTGATCAATATCGAAATTACTTAGAAAATAAATCATACGACGATGCTATTTCAAAGTACATCTATAACATTACGAAAACACTTGGGCAATTCGAGGCTGTCATTCGCGAACAAGTTCATTCAACCTTTGGCGCGTTTGAAACAGCACTCGAAACAGAAGTCAAAAGCAGTACTGAAAAAATGATGAACCAAGCCAAACAACTAAGGCAACTTCATGCAGACAAAGCTGCCAACAGCGAAATCATCGACATGCACCTACTTCATATTCGCGCAATGGAAATCGATTATCACCAATTGGAGCTTAGCGAAGTTGAGCTTGGCAAAATGGGTGGCGAAATGGGGACGGTTCTTTAGTTCACCACAGTGAAGACACAAAGAGTGGCAAAGTCGGGACGGTTCTCATGCTTCCAATCAGATTAAAAGGCAGCATGAGAACCGACCCCACGCTGCCTATATTTCATTTATCCTTGTTCCTTCGCCCGCTGTGCATCTCTAATGTTCTTTTGAACCGTAATCGCCGCAAACAGACTGAGCACAAAGGACATCGCATAAAATCCTTTTTCGCTTAATATGATACTTCCAGCATTGTATAAACCAATCACCATTAATGAAATAGACACAATAAGTGCAAACCAACTAATACCATAATAAATCCCCGTAACAGGTACGCCCTCTTCTTTATCTCTGACTGCTTTTTGCAATGATACCGCTGAATATAGTCCAAACACGAGAACGGCGAAATAATATCCTTTTTCATTCAGTTCCATTGTCGCGTTAAACAAACCAATGAGATAGGCCGCCACCCCTACTAACAACGCTCCCCATGAGGCTCCTTTGAAGGCTGCAGTCGGTTCACCCGGCTTCCTTTCTTCCTTGATTTTCGGTTCACTTTGCTTCCCTTTGTCCACAACTACCTCTTGATCGTTAGACATCAAGTGTCTCTCCCCCATCATTTGATCTAAAAAAAACGGAGCACCGCAGTTACACGATTGTGCCCCTTCCTAAATTCATTATATGGAGAATAATAGCAAATAGTAAATATATTTTTATCTAGGTCATTTGAGACGGTTTGTTGCAGGTTTCTCAAAAAAAGAAGCGTGAGAACCGTCCCCATACTTCAACTATCCAGCACTTTGAAACTAAGATATTCTATAGTAAAATCAAAGCAACATGGGGACGGTTCTCACGTCTCCATCATTTCGTGAAACACAATGTGAAACAAGAAAATTCGGGTGGTGACAGGCACTAAATGGCTAAAAAACAAGAAATAATCGATGGTTACACAATTAAATACCATGCAAATGGAGAGACCATGTGGTCAAAGGGAAAAGTCAATGAAGACATGCCAGAGGGCTACTGGGAGTGGTACCGAATAGACGGTACCATCAAGCGTTCCGGGTATTTCGAAAATGGTGAACCGATTGGAGAATGGATTACCTACGACAGCAACGGTGAGAAGTATAAAGTCACCAATCGAGATAAGAAATAAAAAAAAGTGGGAGGGGTTCGCCCTCCCACTTTTTAGTGTGGAACAATTTGTGAAACGAGGAAAATCGGGTGGTAACAGGCACTACATCAAATGTATACTTTGTCTCTGATACCATAAAATAAGGTTACATTTAGATTGCTTCTTTGGAGGGTGTTACGTTTGGTGAAGACAAAGGAAGAGAAGAGTCATAGTTTGACTTCGGCGGAGATGTCGGCCCTTTGGCTGCAGTATATGGGAGACAGTATGGCTGTTTGTGTGAATAAATACTTTCTCAATATAGTCGAAGACACTACGGTTAAATCGATTGTGAAGGATGCGTTAATTCAGTCACAAAATCATATAAACCAAATCACTAGTATTTTTAACAGTGCAAATTGCCAAATTCCAAAAGGATTTACAGACGAAGATGTCAATCTTCATGCCCCACGTCTGTTTTCAGATCCATTTATCCATTTTTACTCATACATCATGACTGTGCATGGCTTGACCGCGTACAGCCTAGCGCTGACAACATTAGAGAGAGCAGACTTACAAGACTATTTCTTTGAATGCATAACATCAGCGAAAGATTTATTACAAAAAATTGTGAAATCTGCAAGTACTCAAACCTATTTCTCAAGTATTCCTTCCATTCCTGCCCCTTCAAAGGTGGAATTTACTCAGTCAACAGGGATGATTTCAAATTTATTTGGTGAGAAGAGACCGCTTAATAGTTCAGAAATTTCAACCCTCTTCTTCAATTCAAAGAAGACTGGTTGCATAAGTTCATTAAGCTTAGCCTTCAGTCAGGTTGCTACGAATGAAGATGTTCGTCATTTCATGGTAAGAAACATGAAATTAGCTGGCAAAGATGCCGCAAGCTTTGACACGATTCTAAAAGAAGATCATTTACCCATCCCTGAGAAATGGGATGCTGAAATCACAGACTCAACCGTAAGTCCTTTTTCAGACAAATTGATGATGTTTCATGCGGCATTATTAATTAATGCGGCTCTCTCTTATTATGGAGCATCGATCGGGGCAAGCTTAAGATCTGATATCATGTTGAATTATTCCAAGGTAATGACCCATCTAATGAAGGCTGGAGCGATTTGTTATAACATTTTAGTTAAGCATGAATGGCTAGAAAAACAGCCTGAAGCCATTAATAGAACATCATTATCACAAAAAACAGAGAACTAGTTCCCAGCACTAGCCTTGAAACAAGATTTTTCGACAGGTGCCTGGCACCACGAAGGGATTTGGTCATGTAGCATGTGGAGAAATTTGCCTTCTTATTATAAAATTTCGATACGTATTGTCATTATTTATATTTTAATGAGCTTGACCTGGTTGTTCTTTTCAGATTGGCTTTTATTAGAACACTTCAAAAATCTCCCAGTTTGGTTATTGCATGCAAAAGGCTGCTTTTTTATCCTGACAACTGGGATCATCTTTTATTTTGTCATCATGAAGAGGTTAAAAGAAACGTTTGCAAATGAGCATCAATATCGTCTGATTCTCGAAAATGCGACAGAGTTAATTGCCATTATTGATAATCAAGGCATTCTAAAGTATGCATCACCTTCTTTCAAATCAACATTGGGTTACTCACAGAAAGAGACCATAGGAACACCTGTATATAACTTTATCGATTTTAAAACGCTGCCTGAATCAGCTTCACGACTAAAATCTAGAATAAATAAAGAGCTTGAAGGAGATTTTGTCTCCATTCTCAAGCATAAGAATGGACGTTGTGTGATTGTCGAGGGGAAAGGAATTCCTATAAGTGAAACGAATGGCAAGGTTGAGCAGCTTCTTGTCCTTGCTTATGATATTACCGAACGAAAGAATTCAGAAGAAAAAATGGAATATATGGCTTATCATGACTCATTAACAGGCTTACCTAACCGAAATTATTTTCGTACATCTTTTAATCGAGCCATTGAACAAGCCAAAGAGCATAACCAGAAGATGTCCGTCATTTTTATTGATTTAGATCGTTTTAAAGCGGTCAATGATACATTGGGTCATAGTATCGGGGATGATTTACTCATCAAAATCGCTGAGACACTTAAGTCCTGTATTTATGAAAATGATGTTATTTCGCGACAGGGTGGGGATGAATTTATTATCCTTTTAAATAATTCTTCCTACGAGGAAACTAGCCAAATCGCAACTAATATCCTCCAAGCCTTATCGACACCCTTCCTTTTGTCAGGTCATGAGGTCTATATCACCCCTAGCCTTGGAATTAGTATGTTTCCAAGAGACGGGGAAGACGTTGAGACGCTTATTAAAAATGCAGATATGGCGATGTATGATGCGAAAAACAAAGGGAAAAACAATTACCAATTTTATTGTAATCATCTAGCTTCAACAAATTTTAGGAAGATACTGCTAGAAAGTAAATTAAGAAAAGCATTACAGAAAAACGCACTTACGCTCCACTATCAGCCCAAGGTGAATTTACACTTAAATAAAGTGACGGGTTTTGAAGCACTGCTTCGGTGGAATGACCCAGATGTAGGAATGATTCCCCCTTCCGAATTCATCCCGATTTCCGAAGAAACAGGTCTTATTGTTCAAATTGGAAACTGGGTACTACGTGAAGCGTGTCGTCAAACAAAGCGTTGGCAGACGGAAGGAAATCCACCGCTGTGTATTTGTGTGAACATCTCTGTCCGTCAATTTTTAGACGATGGGTTCTTAGAATCGGTTAAGTTGATTCTAGAGGAAACGAAACTTGACCCAGAGCATTTGAACCTTGAAATTACAGAATCCATTGCCATGTCCGATGTCGAAAAAACTATTACTATTCTAACTGAATTAAAACAGCTTGGTGTCCTGATCTCATTAGACGACTTTGGCACAGGCTACTCATCACTAAGCTATTTAAGCAAATTACCACTTGATTTTGTAAAAATCGATCAATCCTTTGTCAGGGACCTACATCTAAATGAGGAAAATAAAAACATTGTACGAGCCATTATCCAAGTTGCACACAGCTTGAAAAAAATAGTCATCGCTGAAGGTGTAGAAACAAAGGAGCAACTGGACTTCCTCCGCCAAAAAAAATGTGACCATGTCCAAGGCTACTACTACAGCAAACCAGTTCCAGCAGAACAAGCTATCGAATTCCTAATGAATGACTTACAAAGGTAAAGCGCAGGGTTCATGATCCTGCGCTTGGCAAAGTGGGGACGGTTCTCATGCTTCCTATTAGGATGAAGTGTGTCACCTATAACCTTAACCTATGCAACACCTTTGTTTTCCCCGCACTCATATACCAATCAGTCAACTCAAATTCCCTTCAGAGACATCACTTGTCCCAAAATCAGTCGCTCGATATACTTCTAGCGATTGAAGAAAGGCTGTCGGATTTTTCAACTGAGGCTTCTGAAATCTAAGACATGTCATTTGAGCGGTGTGCGTCTTTTATCGCTGGTCCAGCGTGCTTTTGACAGCCGATTGAAGAAATTGATCTCGAATCTTTTGTCGTTGATGTTCCCCCCTTTTGGCGATGTTGTCTGGCACCTATAGATGCTTACCAATCCTTTCAACAACCTCACGATAAAAATCGTCTGGATGTGGTACAAATTGATTTCTATGCACGAAGACTTCTTTAATTATTCGCTTCGATCCATCTCGATTCACTTCAAATCCACTGATTTCGACTTCATCTTTTTCTCCCGTCCAAAGCTGGGCAAAATCAGTGAATTTCACTCTCACCATTCCAGAAACCTCTTCCTTTTGAAGGGTAAAATCCTCAAACGGATGCGAGCATATATAAAGGAAAGCATTCGCAAACTCTCGATCAATGAAATGCTCCTCAAAAACGGTATACTTGATCACACCTAACCCAATCAACTCTTCAATAGCAACATCAATCCCAATTTCTTCCTTAATCTCTCTGACCCCATCCTCCACTTTTTCGTTCGCTAATAAATGTCCTGCGGCGGTAATGTCAAAGAGGTTCGGATAATCCTTCTTATGTTCACTACGGAGCTGCAAATAAATATAAGCGACACCATGTTCATGACACACAAACCAACAATGAAAAGCCTCATGCCAATGCCCGAGCCTATGTACCTCACTCCGCGTTGCAACCCCAATTTGACTCCCCTGTTCATCGAAAATTTTCAACTTCTCCTGCTCACTCATAATTGCCCCCCCTTTTGTGCTACCCTAGCGCCTATAAAAACATCATAATCACCGTTGATAAAATAGGACCTAAAATCACAAAACCTAGAAATAAGGCAATGAACTTGACCGGTGTTGACAGCCCCTTCGGTTCATTTGTTAATTGCTCCAACCTATCAATCCGATCATTTAACTTAATGATTTCCACTAACAGTTCTTTATTCGTGGGTTCCTTCATGAACATAGCCCCCTATACGCATTTTCCTTTATTTTACTATATTTAATAGTGGAGAAGTGAGAATAGAATGAGAAATGTAATTTAAACAAATGTACAACAGTAGCAATAAGGGTTTCACAAGCTTGAACAAACGTTTGTTTAGGCTGTTTTCTCAAAGTTTGTTGTTTTTTTGACAAAAATTATGGGGAATGCGACATCTAGCAGCCTGAATACACTGAGACTCCCGTGGGATGCGTGGGCAAAGTGAGACCCCGCAGGAGCAACGCGACGAGGAGGCTCACCGGTCACCCCACAGGACGCGGAGTGTATTCAGGCTGCGGTATTTAAAGCAACAATATATACGAAATCAGCCTTTGTTTATAATCACACCTCACATAATACGTGGAAATGGAAGCGTGAGAACCGTCCCCAATTCGGCATTTAATTATATACTCAAAATATTTTAAAAACAATTCTATTTTTTCTATTATTTAACAAATATAATTCTTTTGATATTGATAATTTGGAGGCGCATTGATGCGAAAATTACTTTCTGTTTTGCTTATTGTTATGTTAAGTTTTAGCGTTTTACCAACGGTTGGTTTGGCTGCTCCATCTGATGCAGAGTTAGAGTCATATTTAACTGAAATTGGGTTAACGAAAGAAGAGTTAGTTGAGTATCTTGATTACTATGGTTTAACAATTGAAGACTTTGTAGATGTTGAAGAAGTAAGGATTTTTATTGGTCCTGTTTTAACAGAGGAAAATCTGCAAGAAATACTTTTGGAGTATGAAATTACATTAGAAGAGCTTGAAGCACTATTGGTTGAGTATGGTGAAATTGAAGAAGGACAAGCTGTTTTTGATGTTTATTATTTTTATGATGATTTATATTGGACAGTAAGTTCATACTTGGACATGTATGGCACTCCGATTACCCCTGAAAATCTGCAAGAACTTCTTGATAAATATGAATTAACTCATCAGGAGTTAGTTGAGCTTTTCGAAGCAAATGATGATTCGATTGAGTACTATGAATACATTGAGGACTTAGATCTCATGACGGAATACTATCTCTACTATCCAGAATTCGATATCGATACGATCTTAAGTGAGATTGGATTAACGGACGACGAATTGGACGCTCTAATTAATCATTTAATGAGCACCCTTGATTATGAAGACCCTGCGTTTGAGGCGAAATTGCTAGAGTTATCTGATCGCCTAGAGAGCTTCGACTATTTTGATACCATTGACGAATTAACAGCTGAGCAAATTGCGGAACTAGCGTATATTTTCAGTGAGCTACTAGATTTATTCCAATTAGATGTCGACTATTATCTAGTAAATGGGGACGAAAAGAAACCATTAAACCTGCAAACTCTTATCACAATGACTGAGTTAAAAGGTGCCGACCTTTTGATCGAATTTTTCAATAAAGAAGGACTTTTCCTTGCTGATATCTTAATTACGGGTGAAAAGTTTGATTCCGATTTGATTGAAGAAGTTGGGAAAGACGTGAAGGAAGTTGACAAGATGGTAAAAGAAACACCAAAACCACCCGTTACTAAAACAGTGAAAGGTGGCAAGTTGCCTAACACAGCTTCTGATTACCCTATAAACACATTAATCGGAGGATTAGTTGCTGGATTAGGAATCATCTTATTCCGTCGTTGGAAGAAGCATTATGCGGCTTAAGCGGTTAGCATTAAAAGAAGTCGGAACCAAGCGTTTCCTTCTTCTTTTTTTCAGTATTGTTCTAATTGCAGGTGGGACATGGTTTACGGGGACAAATGGATATAAGTTTCTAAAGGGGTATTTTCTATATAAAACAAACTCGGTTGCGGCTCAGCCTATGCCAACACCTGCGATTGAAAAGCCAACGCCTGTCGTGACCAAGAAACTGCCAGCGAATGCGAATGTAAGCTCTCTCTATGAAAAAACACCCCAAATTGGTGAGGTGATCGGCGATCTCTATATTCCGAAGATTGATGCCACCCTTCCCATCTATCACGGCACAGATGAGGATGAGCTGGAAAAAGGGGTCGGTCACTACAAAGGGTCCGTGTTGCCCGGTGAAAATGACAACACCGTCTTAGCAGGACATCGCGACACCGTGTTTCGCCGTCTCGGAGAAGTCGGTGTGGGTGATACTCTCGTGGTCACAACGAGTGCGGGGACCTTCAAATATAAGGTTCGAAAGGTGCGGATTGTTGATAGTGATGACCGGACCGTTATCGTGCCAAAGCCAAAGGCTACGTTGACAGTATCGACCTGCTATCCGTTCGACTTCATCGGAGATGCGCCTGAGAGGTATGTGCTTGTTGCTGATTTGATTGGGGATAAGAAAAAATAGGACGTGGATGTTGGAGCTAGCTGCTTTTGTGGCTGGCTTTTTTTAGTTTTGGGTGATGGATTGAGATTGGGGTGTGGGGCTGCACTGGAGGAAGCGTGAGAACCGTCCCCAATTCACCACAAAAAAAAGGATTTCCCCCACCCCATCTTGAATTATTACTCTTATAGTCCAAACCCGAGAGGAGAGCCATCCAGTGAATATGATCGATAAACGTTTGCATGAATTAGGGATCAAATTACCAGACCCAACTCCCCCGCTATTCAATTATGTCCCAGTCATGATTCACCAAGGTATAGCATACATTAGTGGACAGGTACCACGCGTGAATGGAGTCATTCCTTATCCGGGAAAAGTCGGTCAAGACGTAACAATCGAGCAGGCACGAGAGCTTGCTGAAATCTGTGTGTTAAAGGGATTAAGCTGCCTAAAAGCAGAAATCGGTAGCCTTGACGAGGTCATACAAGTATTAAAAGTAACAGGCTATGTCCAATCCGCACCAGGATTCACTGAGCAACCGAAGATAATTGACGTCGTTTCAGAATTACTGGAGAAGATTTTCGGTGAAAAAGGTCGTCATGCCCGCACAGCTGTTGGAGCATCCGAACTCCCGAACAACACACCAATCGAGGTTGATTTTATCATTGCCGTAAAACAAGGAGGCACACAATGATTCAGTTAAATGATGTAAAAGAAGCGAGAGAACGAATCAAGGATATCACGTACATAACCCCCATTTTAACATCAGAACAGCTTTCACAACTCTGTGGAAACCACATCTTCTTAAAATCAGAGCATCTTCAAAAGACCGGGTCGTTCAAAATTCGTGGAGCTAGCAATCGCGTGATCCAAGCAATTGAGGAAGGAGCGAAATACGTCACAGCGGCCTCTTCAGGAAATCATGGCCAAGCCGTCGCCTACGTCGCAAACAAATACGGCATTCCAGCGACAATCGTTGTTCCAGAAGATGCGAGTCAATGCAAAATCAATGCCATCCAAGCCTACAATGGAAAAATTGAGAAATGCGGCACCACTTCAGCAGAACGCTTGCCACGAGCAAAAGAAATCGCAAGGCAAGAAAACGGAGTCTTCATCCCGCCATACGACGACCCTTATATCATGGCTGGTCAAGGAACTGTAGGACTTGAAATCCTCGACCAAATTCAAGATGTCGATGTCGTCATCGTCCCAATCGGAGGTGGAGGACTCATCTCTGGAATCCTAACTGCTATCAAGGAAACGAATCCGAAAATCAAAGTAATTGGTGTAGAACCTGAGCTTGCCAACGACACATACCTTTCCCTTCAAAACAAACAAATTACAGCGATCCAAGGAACAACCACCATTGCAGATGGCTTAAGAACAAACCAGCCAGGTGACCTCACCTTCCCTGTGCTCGAAAATTACCTTGATGACATCGTCCTAGTCAGTGAAGATGACATTCGACAAGCATTCAGCTTTGTGATGGAACGGATGAAACAACTCATCGAACCATCCAGCGCAACCACCATCGCCGCTGCTCGAAAACTACCTTACCAAGGAAAAAACATCGTCACCATCATCTCAGGCGGAAACGTCGACCTAGACAAAGTACCCAGCTTCCTAGTTTGAAACATGGGGACGGTTCTGTAGTGCACCCCAAAAGTTAGAGTGAAATCTGACTTTTGGGGTGTTTATTTTTGAGTAAATATAGCGAAGATTTTAAGCTTATGGTTGTAAAAGAGTATCAGGAGGGGAA
>NZ_JACYHA010000026.1 GCF_014837155.1 Litchfieldia stipae
TCATCCTGAGCCAGGATCAAACTCTCCAAAAAGAGTATTGATTGCTCAATAGTTTGTTACTTGATAAAACGTTGACGCTTGTTTATTGTGTTCAGTTTTCAAAGAACTTTTTCGTCATCGTCTCGTTGAGGCGACTTTATTAATATAACATGTATCATTATCTGAGTCAACATGTTTTTTCAAAAATAATCTCTGCTGGGATATCCCGCAGCGATGAAAATTAATATACCATGTATCTTAATAATGAGTCAACACTTTTTAAAATAAAAAAGCTATTACGCAATTGATTGTTCATTTAATAGAGAGTAAATACAGCCATGTGAAGTATATTTAGACGGCATCAACACAAAAACACAACTCACCAAAATCCAGGATAATAAAAAGAAGTGCTGCTCACACTTCTTCTCATCACGTTCAATTATATATTAATAAAGGAATCCATTTTCAATATACTACAATAACTTCTCTATCAATCATTCCGTACTATAGAATAGTTTCTATGATATAGATCCTTCCCCTTAGTTATCACCTTTTCAACATGAATCAGATTTTTCTCTATTAGAAACTCTAACATAAGCTCTAAATCCACAGCATAAATCTTCAGCTCCGGATGTTCAAGGATTTCACCAAATACCCACGCCTCACTTTTTTCGCCTAGCACCTCTAGTAGATGTTTGCCACCTTTCTTAGCTCGAGAATGAATGAGAAATTCGCTTGCTAGGAACAGGAGCTCAAGTCTTTTACCAAGAGCTTCTTCACTTTCTACTAATTCTTCATATAATTTGTAGATTTCTGGATCGATTTGGCGCACTTGATTCCAGACTGTTACCTCTGGATGTAACCCATTTTCGATCACTGCTAATCTTGCTAGATGATGAAGCGCGTGGATGACGTTGTTGTAGGCGTCCAAATAGTGACCCATTTCAAAAAACGCCTTGCCATCTTGATATCTTCTAATTAGCTTTCCGAATTCCATCCCCATTTTTATTTTCCGTTCTTGTTGAGGGAATTCTTCTAACTGGTTTTTTAGGTTACTTATGTATTCGTTACGGTCAAAGATGACTTTGCCATTAAGAATCCATTCGATCACCTTCCGATTGGAGCCCAGGAATAACCATTCTTTTAGCTTCGCTTCTTCAACAGTATATAAGCTTGCAATTCTACCTTCATAATCATAATGCTTAATCATTAACGGAACATCTAATTCCTTCACAATCACTAGTAGAATTGTGTCAAAGGTATCAGTTACAGGAAACGCATAACGCTTCTTCTCTATTATTATAATCCCTAACGTATTAGGTTGACTGGCTCTTTCTTGGTATACTGGACGAAGTATATTTTCCATACGGGTTCCTCCATTTAGGTAATTAAACTATAGTATTCGACAAAATCATACAAAAACCTTCTCATCCCATTATATTAATTGATTTTGAAAATTATCTTCTTTTTTTGAAATACTCTTTTCTATCAAGTGTGATGATATGCTATATTCTAGTGAGGAGGTTTTCTTTTATGGCAAAAAAATACTCAAATAAAATTAATAAAATTCGTACGTTTGCCTTAAGCTTGATTTTCATCGGGTTTGTGGTGATGTACGGTGGATTGTTCTTCAGATCTCATCCTTTAGTCATGACTCTATTTATGATATTCGGTTTACTATTTATTATCGCAAGTACAGTTGTTTATTTCTGGATTGGACTACTTTCAACAAGAACGGTGCAGGTTACATGTCCAACCTGTCATAAGCAAACGAAGGTATTAGGTAGAGTGGATATGTGTATGTATTGTAATGAACCGTTGACTCTTGATCCTGACTTAGAAGGTAAGGAATTTGATGAAAGCTACAATCGCAAATCATCTAAAAATAAAGCTGACAGCTAGAATTGCTGTCAGCATTTTATTTTAATGAACCTCGTTTTTTTGGCAATCTTGGCATGTACCGTAAATTTCCATACGATGATGACTAACCTTAAAGCCAGTAACATGCGCTGCTAGAGCTTCAACCTCATTTAATCCCGGGTAATGAAAGTCGACCATTTTTCCACATGATTCACAAATCACATGATAGTGGTCGGTAGTAACATAATCAAAGCGACTTGATGCATCACCATAATTCAATTCCTTCACTAGACCTACTTCTCGGAACACTCGTAAATTATTGTAGACTGTTGCGACACTCATATTCGGGAATTTCCCTTCCAACGCCTTATATATATCATCTGCGGTTGGATGGGCCATTGCATTAATTAGGTACTCTAAAATCGCATGACGTTGTGGAGTAATACGCACTCCTGTTTCTTTCAACGTATCAAGCGCATCCTTCAATTGATTGTTTGACACCGTCATGCACCTCTCTTCTAAAAATGTTCTTACTTTATAATGGTTATAAATAGTGTACATTGGTTTTCTTGATTTTGTCAACATATCTATCATTACTATATGAGAAATAATGCGTGTTTACGCATGTTTTTTTAATTTTTATGAATGAAGAATCGATTCTACTTCTCCAAGCTGCTGATTGACAAATCTTCCCGCAACAAATAAGAAGTCAGATAAACGATTTAAATAGGCAATGACCAGTGGATTCACATCTGGAATATCAACCGCAAGCCTTTCAGCTCTTCTTACAACAGTTCTCGCAACATGCAATGTCGCACCCACTTCATTCCCACCTGGTAAAATAAAATTCGTCAACCCTGGTAAAGCCGCATCCCATTCGTCTATTGTGTTTTCTAGGAATTCAATATTTGCTTCAGTTAACGTCCACTTCACGACCTTCCCAGCTGGTGTCGCCAATTCTGCCCCAACATGGAAGAGATCTGTTTGCACCTTATGAAACACCTTATAGACTTCTTCTTTTCCTTCGAACTCATGACTCTTCTTCAAATGACTTACTGCAAGACCAATAAATGAGTTTGCTTCATCACATGTTCCATAAGCATCGACACGAACATCAGATTTTGACACACGGTCTCCATACACCAACGACGTTGTCCCTTTGTCTCCAGTTTTCGTATAAATTTTCATCAGTTAATATCCCCTTTTCAAGTCAATTAAATTGATATACGTTCCTTCACCACTTGTAAATACCTTCATATTTTCTTTAAAAATGTCAAACGCTCGAGGCATATAGTTTTTTGTAATACTAGATATATGGGGAGTAACCGTCACATTATCCATTCCCCAGAAAGGATGTTCAGCAGAAAGTGGTTCATTCTCAAATACATCCAATACAGCATGAGCAATTCTCTGTTCCTTCATGACCTTTACCAACACTTCATCCTTCACCAAATCTCCACGACCAATATTTATAAAAATCGCTTCAGACTTCATCTGATGAAAATGCTCCTCTGTTAACAGGTATGTAGTTTCCTTTGTGCTTGGTAAAATGGAGACAACAAAGTCAGCTTCCTGTAATACTTCTTCTAATTGAGACATCGTATACATTTTATCAATGGATGGTTGGTCATTCCCACTACTGTTCACACCAATCACATTCAAATTGAACGCTTGACCAATACGTGCAATTTCCCCACCAATCGCTCCAACACCTAGAATGGCAAGTGTCTTTCCATGAAGTTCAAATGTCTGTACTGCCGTACGATCCCAGACCTTCTGTTGTTCAAGCTCATACAGCTCTTTGTTCTTCTTTGCTACCTGAAGAATCATTGAAAATGTGTACTCCGCCATTGGGATCTTATGAATTCCTCGGGCATTAGTTACGAAAATTCCCCGCTCATCAATCGCTGCAAACGGCATCTTCTCCATTCCAGCTGAAACAACCATAATCCACTTCAAATTCGTTGCTCGCTCAATTAATTCAGGAGTCAAATCCTCCCCAAGGGTAACCAATACATCAGCAACAGGCAAATCTTCCATCGCCACATCTATATTCTGACAAAATCGAAAGTCCGCCTCAGCAAACAACCCTCTCAATTCATCCATAATCCCATCCACAGGCCTCACAGTTGATAAAACAAACACCAAAAACCCCTCCCTTTTTTTTATACTTACTATCTTAGCAGAACAAGGTCAATTCTTGCGCCTCTTTTTTTGGCAGAGTGGGGACGGTTCTCACGCTTCTTTCAGTGTTCCAGAGCCCTAACTAAATAAACCGACACACCCCAGTATATTGATACACTCAAGACTCCTGCGGGAAGTGGCCAAAGTGAGACCCCACAAGACGCGGAGTGTATTCAGACTGGGTGTTCCAACGTACAAGCCATCATTCTCCAATTTTCCAGATAGATTTAGCACCTCCACTCCACAAAAAAATTGCGAGACTCTTACATCTCGCACATCCATTCGCTAACATCTGAGGAGGTATGCCCTACACTCATAACATACTCACCTACCTCCTAATTGGTATAGACACTCGCCTCTATCCAAGAAAAAAGGCTCTACACTAGCATCTGGATCTTCAGCGGCACCAACGCATGACTTCGGTCAACAAACACAAACGCATCATATCGACTCGAAACCACAGAAGGCACATAATTCCCTAAATGCTCATACTCAGGATGATACACCACCCCAATCGCACGGTGACCAATCACCTCTGAAAACTTCTCTCTATTTGACAAATCAAACAGAAGAATCTGATCAAACGCACCTGCCTGATGCAGACAATCCTCCCAGCTATCACCGGCCCCATTAGGAACCTCCATGACCTCCGGATCATCTCCCCAACGTTTTGCAGCAATCACTGGTCCACGATGAGTTCCAAAGCCAACTGCATATACCAGCTCTTCTCCATATCTTTCACGAACAATTTGACCCACATTCACAATGCCCTCGTTCTTCATATCCGTGTATCTCGCATCCCCAATATGGGTGTTATGCTCCCAAACAATCACCTTCGTATCTTGACCATAATACTCCACTAATTTATCAATCACATCTGACATATGATAATCCCTTACATTCCATGATTCCGTATCATTCTTAACCATGGCACGATAATATCTCTCTGCGTTAGCTGCCACAAGGGAATTAATATCTAGATTTAAATCTTCTTCTGCATGTGAATATTTATGCTTATTTCGTCTAACAGTCGTTAAAAGGTCAATCACTTCATCAATACAATCCTCTGAAAGAAACGAAGCTGACACACCATAATTATCTTCTCTTCTATTAAAAGGCTCAAAACAGCTATATGCTTTTTTAGCCACTTCCACATCTGGTGAGTTCGTCTTCTGCAAATACGAAATGACTTCCTCCATCGATTCCCACAAACTATACACATCAATCCCGTAGAATCCTACCTTCTGCTCCTGATCCCCGTTGTATTCCTTTAACCAATGACAAAGCTGAGCAATTTCCTCATTCGCCCACATCCAAGTCGGCCAGCGATTAAATCCTTTCAATAAAGCCTCCTCACTGCTTTTAAAATGGTTTTCATAGCCTTTAATATAGCGGTTCACTTCAAAACAAGACGGCCAATCCCCTTCAACAGCAATGACGTTAAACCCTTTTTGCTCAATTAACATTTTTGAAAGCTCTGCTCGAATCGAATAAAACTCAGAAGTGCCATGTGACGCTTCACCAAGTAATACAAACTGTTTACTCCCTATAGCATCAACAATTTTCTGCAAGTCACTTGCCGATTCAAATTTGATTGCTTCATCTCTAATGTCTTGAATGATGTTTCTGTTCATACATGATCTCCTTCAATTTAAAGAATAATTGAAGTTTCCCCATTCACCTTAAAACACATTCACAACCTTGATTATACGCAACACTTCCCATCAAAGAATATTAAGAAAATCTTAAGATTTACGTTCGGTGTTTGTTAAGATTTGATTGGTATTATTCTATTAATGCGAATACTAGAGAGGTGATGTAAGTGTTGAACGTCAGATGTAGGAGTGATTTCTCATGAATATTTTAGTTTGTGATGATGATATAGCGATTGTCGATGCGATTGGCATCTATTTAGAAAATGAAGGCTATCACGTATTCAAAGCTTTTAATGGAATAGAGGCAATAGAAGAAATCAGAGAACACGACATTCATCTCATTATCATGGATATCATGATGCCAAAGATGGATGGAATCAAAGCAACCATGGAGATTAGAAGAGAACATAATATCCCATTGATCATGCTTTCTGCCAAATCAGAGGACTATGACAAAATTTTAGGATTAAATATCGGTGCGGATGATTATCTCGTCAAGCCCTTCAACCCTTTAGAACTGATTGCGCGAGTGAAATCTCAGTTAAGAAGGTATACGACTCTTGGCGGACTGGAAACTAGAAGTAGCCACCTTCAGACAGGTGGACTCGTTATCGACGATGAAAGTAAATCAATCACCGTTGATGGTGAAGATGTTCATCTTACGCCTGTCCAATATAAGATTTTAAGGTTGCTGACAGCAAACGCTGGAAAAGTATTCACCATTGAAGAAATCTATGAAAAGGTATGGAACGAAACGTCCTTTAACCCAGAAAATACCGTAACTGTCCATATTCGAAAAATTAGAGAGAAAATCGAAATAAATCCGAAAGAACCAAAATATTTGAAGGTGGTGTGGGGAGTTGGATATAAAGTTGAAAAAATATAGCCATTCCATCGTAACAAAGCTAATCATATTTTTAATCGCAGCCCTGTGTTTAACAGGTATGATTCGGTCCTTTGTTGAGGTGGAGATTGTAAATGATGGAGAGTTTGGGAGCGTTACAGAGGAAATGTACTTAGATAGCAGTGCCTATATAGACGAAAGTGCACCTCTAATCCGTGACCTGACAACACTATTAGGAAAATATAAAAGTGAAGAACATATTTTAAGCGGCAGTTCGATTAACCAGGATGATTGGAAAGCAGTTGAAGAACAAATATACTACTCTGTATTCCCACATTCAAAAAGCTATCAACCAGAATTAGGGGAAGAAAAGAATTTCGAAAATTTCAGAGCTGAGTATGCAGACAAGCTGACTGAAGCGAAGGAGCAAATGATCAAACAAGACCTAAAGTCCTTTCATCAAATCGTACAAAATCTCGAGAATTATGAACCATTATTTTATGCGAATAATGGAAGCCAAGAGTTTGCAAACAGTTCTAATACAAAAAAAGAACAGTTTGTCGCCTTCCCTACTTATCTAATCTTTGAAGGTTATAAACAAGAAATTTATCCAAAAGAATCAGAAACAAACGAGCATTTGCACCGAATTACAGATCATATGAATGAAGTTGACATGGAAAACACCGTTATTTACGTCGCATTTACAGAACCATTATTAAGTAATAAAACGCAAGAGTGGCAAGAAGGAAAAGTCATTGCAACTAAAAGCCTTTATCAATTTTTAGGATTTTTAACAGGATTTATTCTTTCATTTATTTATCTTGTTCTCGTAGTCGGAAGAAAATCTTTTAAGGACAAAGAGGTACACTTCCTCCCGATTGATCGACTATATAACGATCTCAATATTGGATTATGTATTGTTCTAATGGGATTTTGGGTTGTATTAATTGATGATGTATTTGAACATATCGAGAAAATGATTATCCCTGTCACATTCCCGATTGTCTGCTTGGGGTTACTTCTAATTCTATCTCTCGTCAAGCATCGAAAAAATCGAACGCTAATCAAGCACACCTTACTTTTCACCTTGATCTATACAATTGTAAAATTTATTGGGGATGTCTATAAGAGCGGAGGAGTTGCAGTCAAGACTGTTCTCATCGTCATCGGCTACCCGCTATTGATTGCGTTAACGTTTTTCATGTTCCCGATTACAATCGGTATAGCAGCATGGTTTGCTTTTAAAAAGGTCAAGACATTCCAACAAATCCAAGAAGGAATTGAAGTCATTAAGGATGGAAACCTTCATCATCGCATTGATGTGAATGGCAAAGGAGAATTCGCAAAGCTCGCTTCTAATATCAATAGCATAACCGACGGACTGAAAAAAGCCGTAGATAGCGAGTTAAAGAGCGAACGGTTAAAAACCGAATTGATTACCAATGTGTCTCATGATATTCGCAATCCACTAACCTCAATTATCACATATGTTGATTTATTGAAAAACGAACAGGATCCAACAAAAACAAGCGAATACATTGAAGTGCTTGAGCAAAAGTCACAAAGACTCAAACTATTAACTGACGATTTATTCGAAGCCTCAAAGGCCTCAAGCGGAAATATTCCCGTTACTCTTGAAAAAATCGACCTCGTCTCCTTACTTACACAAGGACTTGGAGAATTAAATGACAAAATTGAAGCAGGAGGATTAGAAATCAAGCTCAACTCACCACCGAATAAGGTGTATGTGGCTGCAGATGGCAAATTATTGTGGAGATCTATTGAAAACTTATTATCGAATATCTTCAATTACTCTCTCGAACATTCAAGGGTCTACATCGATATAGAAGACTTAGGCAATGAAATGCGTCTCAGCTTCAAAAACATCTCAGCCTATGAATTAAACATCTCTGCTGATGAATTAATGGAACGATTCAAACGAGGCGATGAATCCAGAACCAGCACAGGCAGTGGTCTTGGTCTATCAATCGCCAAAAACCTAATCGAAATACAAAAAGGAACCTTCTCCATCCACGTCGACGGGGACCTATTCAAATCTATTATCCAGTTGCCAAAATGGGAAGAGAGAGAGACAGATAGACTAGAATTGAACGAATAGTGATAACACCAAAAACGACAATCCAAATTGTGATTGTCGTTTTTACTTCAAAATGTATATATCTTATGACTCCGACGCTAAGACACTCTCTTCTTACTTCCAATCCAAAGAACAACCGGTATAAGCAATAATGAAAGCACTGCCCCAGCAATTGAAAGGACTGCATAGCTTGAATGTGCTACAACCACACCAGAAATCCCTCCACCTAAAGCACCAGCCAATGCGATAAACACATCTACTGACCCCTGCGTCTTTGCTCGAGTTGAGGATGGAGTCGAATCTACAAGAATAGCAGTACCACTAATTAACCCAAAATTCCAACCCAGTCCTAACAAACCAAGAGCTATGATCAGGAGAACCATTGAATCAGCAGGACCGAGCGCTGATAACATACCTGCAACAAGTAACGTTACAGCTGAAGCAATTGCCATAACTGTACGACCTAATTTATCAACAAGGTAACCTGTGACTAAGGATGGCAGAAACATTGCACCAATATGAATGCCAATAACAAGTCCAACATCATTCAAACCATGCCCATGGTGTCCCATATGGATAGGAGTCATCGTCATAATCGCCATCATCACGAACTGAGTGAGCACCATCATTGTTGCTCCAATAGTTACACCTTGCTTGTTTCTTGACAGCACCGCTGCATCTTCTTTTAACGGTAAATCACTTGTAGTTGATTGGGCACCAGCTATAGCTCTTACCACAATAAATGGATCAGGACGGAGAAAAAGAAAGAAGACAAGACCAGCAAGTAGATACGCAGCAGCCGCTAAGATAAACGGACCAGCCAATGGTGGAATACCTATCGAACTAGCAAAACCACCCATCACATCAACTAGATTTGGTCCAGCAACTGCCCCAAGTGTCGTCGTAACCATTGCCAGACTAATCGCCTTTGCTCGTTGTGTTGAGTTCGCCAAATCAGTCCCAGCATAGCGTGCTTGTAGGTTTGTAGCCGTTCCAGCCCCATAAATCACCAAAGAAGCAAATAATAGCAGAATACTACCCATCAGAGCAGCAAGAACAACGCCAATCGCACCAATTCCTCCTGCCAAGAAACCTAGCGTAAGACCAAAACGACGTCCAAACCTTTGAGAATATCGTCCCACAAGTAGTGCCGCCCCTGCTGACCCTAAAGTAAAGAGCGCCGTTGGAATTCCCGTAACACTATCTGTCCCTAGGATACTTTGTGCCAAAAGTGCCCCTACCGTAATTCCTGCTGCAAGTCCTGCACCACCAAAAATTTGCGAAATCACAACAACAATTAACGTTCTCTTATAAAGTTGCTGCTGTTTTTCCTCAGAATGAATATAGCTTTGAATCAAAGCTGATTGACTGTCCAACGCTTCTGCCTTTTCTTGTGGCATCATTAGCAAACCTCCCCTTTTCTTTTCTGAAGCTCCAAGTAGATTTGCATCATCATAACACGCGCAAAAAAACCATACAATATAATTATTGTATGGCAAACAATATTAACTAAGTTCGTCAAGCAACCTTTTGAGGATCCTCACGCCTTGTTCTAGCTCTTCAATTGTTTTTGGTGCACAGACGGAAATCCTTACCGCCCTGTCTGGACAACTATTTCCAACAACAAAGCGTTCAGCAGCATATACTTGAACACCCTGCTTTGCAGCTATTGCTTCGAATTCAGCACCTGTTATCTTCTCAGGTAAAAGCAACCAACGAAAAATGCCTGTTTCTACACCTAGACAAGAATAATCATCCAAATAGCAGTTAACAACTTGGTTTCTTTGAATAGATTGTTCTCGATGCCCTTCGATAAGACGTTCAAACTGATTCGATACAATTGTACGTGCTGTCAATTCTGCTAATAACGGAGACACTGTTATGTTTAAGTTATAAAGCGCTTTTGAAATTGGCTCCTTGTATTGACTTGGCACAGCTACATAAGCTAGTCGTAATCCTGGTGCGAACGATTTAGACAAACTCGCAATATAGATCGTCTGCTCTGGCGCAAATGCCGCAAGTGCTGGTAGTGGTTCTTTGGCCATTAAATGATATGAGCCATCCTCAATGATGAACTGGTTATATTTTTTAGCAATGGCTGCTATCCTTTTTCTATGCTCAACCGGCATATAGGAAGCTGTTGGATTATGGTAATCTGGAATTAAGTAGATTCCTTTTATATGTTCATTTTTACACGCATTTTCAAAAGAAGTTGGACTCATCGTATAGTTCTCAGCTTTAATCGGTACAATTTGCACATTCAACATCGCTGCCACAGTCTTCAAACCCGGGTATGTGTGCTGATCTACACCAATGCGATCCCCAGGCTTACAAAGACTTGCTAATGTAGCTGCAATCGCATTTTGACCTCCATTAGCAAATAAAACGTGATCAACAGTTGTTTCAAATCCACTTCGTCGGATCAATTTAATCGCTGCATCCTTTTGCCATAGACTATCGCCTGCTCGACCATACCCAAACCACTTTTCATAACTTGTCTCCTGCAGCATACTTTTCAACTGAAGGACAAGTGGCTCATATGAAGCATCGTCTGGAAGGGTTGCCCCCATTTCAATTAAGTGCTTCGGCTTTGATTCTTCAAGTAAATACGAATTGGACAATGCACCATATGATACAAAAGTTCCACTTCCTACTGCCGCACTTAACAAACCCTTTAACTCACATACTTTAAAGGCCTTCGAAATGGTACTCAAATTCAAATCCAAATAATCTGCTAGCTCTCTTTGTGGAGGTAGCTTTGTTCCAGGCAGCAAGACTCCGTTTACGATATCCTGCTCTAATTTCCTTGCGAGCACTTGATAAATCGGTTTTTCAGTTCTATCAATTGCTGGCTTCCAGCTCATCGGATAGTTATCAAAGGAATTAACTGGCATCATCTTCAGCCTTCATGTCACAAAAGATTCTCTTTCACATAATTCAAAGCCTCTTCCACATGTCCTTTCACCCTAACCTTACGCCACTCCTTCACAAGATTACCTTCTTTATCAATCACAAAGGTAGACCTCTCAATCCCCATATACTCAATCCCGAAGTTTTTCTTTAACTTCCAAACTCCATACTTCTCCGCCACTTGATGCTCATCATCCACTAATAGTAAAAACGGCAGATTGTACTTGTCCCTAAATTTCTCATGCTTCGCTACTGGATCTGGGCTAACCCCCAAAATGACACAATCTAATTCTGAGAAATCCTGATAAAAATCCCTGAAATCACATGCTTGTGTTGTACACCCTGGTGTCATATCTTTTGGATAAAAATACATCACGACATGTTTACCTTGAAAATCTGATAACTTCACCTTTTCACCATTATTTGCCACCAACTCAAAATCAGGCGCCTTTTGTCCCACTTCAATCGTCATCTATCTCTCTCCATTCTGTTTCCTTTTATTTAAAGCGTACAGAACTTATCCTCATTTTTCAACTTTCATTGCGATCTATATTAATCACTGTCTTCACAACAAATGCCATTGGAATTGTGTAGCCAATCAACGCCTCAACAATCGCCACCCATCTTCCAACACCAACCGGAGTAATATCCCCATATCCCACAGACAATAACGTAATCGCACTAAAGTACATCGAAGACTCAAGTCGCTCTGAGAAGCCTCCTGTAAAGGCCGCACCATTTTGATTCAACACCGGAAAGCTATTTAAATCTAGGACCACATATATAATTCCAAACCCCATTAATACTGTCACATAAATTAATAGTAGAAAGACGACATTTTCAATCGATATATACTGTTTTTTACTAAACTTCGCCATGAATAATGAACGAATACTAGATATAAGACCGATAATCGTAACACTAAGCAAAAATAAAGGGACCAGTTGTCTCACCTCTCACCAATTCATTTCTACATGTATACGAAGAGGTTGGCCAACTTATCCCTTTAATAAAGAAAACTTATTTAATTCCCAGCACCACGATATTTCGTGACCCCATGATTCCATAAAACTAACGCGACTCCAAAGAAGGCAACACCAACCACTGGCGTCATAAACGCATAGACATACCAATCCGTTTTACCAAGAAAATACGAAGCTGGGTACACACCAACAAAGGCAAATGGAAGAATCCATGTTAATGTGAAACGGATCACCTTATTATAGATATCAACTGGGTATCTTCCGTAGTTCCCGATGTTATACATCATCGGCATAATGGACGTTCTCGCATCAGACCAAAAACCAATGCTCGCAATCATAATGAAAATCGCCGCATACACTAATGCTCCACCTAACACCAAGACAATAAAGATAAATGGATCATACCAAGAAATCGTTAGCCCAAGATTGGCCCCTGCATAGAACATCACCACTAATCCTGTGATTACACCAAATAAGGACTCCAGCTCCATACGCTCCAAAATGATTTGAAACAGACTATGAATCGGCCGAGTTAATATCCGGTCCATCTCCCCTTTGACGATATAACGATCGTTAAAATCCCAAATATTAAAGAACGATGAAAAGAGAGCATACGGGACAAGGAAAAAGCCATAGATAAAAATAATCTCATCTCGGACCCAGCCATTTAGAAACTGGGTATGACCAAAGACCACAAGGATGAAGATAAGGTTCACCCCTTGAAATAGCAGATCAGAAAGAATCTCGACCACTAAATCAGCACGGTATTGCATCCGCGTCTTCATATATTGACCAACATATTGGAAAAACATAGACATATAGAACATTCCTTACCCTCCTTGAACAATCAGTTGTTTTTTCGCAAGGACCCATAATGCCTGTATAGGGAGGATTAACACCACAACCCAAACCAATTGAATGAGAAGTGCATGAACAATTTCTTGCCCCTGAAAGCCCTCAGTGAAAATCATGCTTGGAATATAACTAATTGCTTGAAACGGAAGGAAATTCATCACATTCTGTGCCCATAATGGATAGAAGCTAATCGGAAGCAATAATCCTGAGAACAAATCAATCACGACTCGTTTCGCACGAATTAACCCATCATTATTAAATAAAAAGAATGTCATTATGCCTGTTAATAGATTAATTTGCGTATTCACGATAAAACTCAACATAATCGAAAACGCGAAATAACACCATGTAATGAAACTAGTCGCAAAGCTAAGCGGAAAAATAAAGCTCACAATCACCATCCCTGGCAAAGAGAAAAATAACAGTCTAAAGATTCCTTCCCCTAACCCCTGCATCGTTTTCATTCCAAGGTAATTATAGGGGCGAATCAATTCAATTGCGACCTTCCCTTCCTTAATCTCCTGCGCAATTTCCCGATCGATATTATTAAAATAAAATGCCCGTGCCATCCACGAAACAGCAATATAGGTAGTCATTTGAATCACTGATAATCCCTGAATTTCCTCCTGCCCACCATAAATAGCAGTCCACAAAAAGTAATAGGCGCCAATATTGATACTATAAATGAGAATCCCACTATAGTAATTCGTCCGATACGCAAGCATCATTAAAAAACGGATTCGAATCATTTCTAAATACTTATCCATTGAGTATTCCCTTTCTGATTATGACTGACATGGAATGCTAGCGAACAGCCATGCCTTCTTCATAAATATTTCTAATAATCTCCTCAGTAGACACCTCATTAATGCTGATGTCTTTAATTTTATAAGAAGAAACGACCTTAGCAATTAACTCTGACATCAAATTCTCATCATTTCTGACATAGGCAACCCAGACCCCTTTACGTTCCGCTTGTACCCAGTCCACATCCAACCCACTTGTTTTTGTTTCGAGATCCTGACGACTGACCTCTTGACTGAACTGGAATTGAACTTGTTTCCCCTCTCCCCAATTTCTTCTCAGTTGATCTAATTGCCCGTCATAAATAATTTTCCCTTCATCTAACATCACAACCCTCTCACATAATGCTTCAATATCTGAGAGGTCATGGGTTGTTAAGAGAATCGTTGTTTTATAACGCTCATTCATTTCCTTTAAGAACTTACGAATTTTCAATTTCACTAGAACGTCCAGGCCAATCGTCGGCTCATCTAGAAATAACAATGGCGGATTATGTAATAAGGCGGCAGCTAGCTCACATCTCATTCTTTGACCTAGCGAAAGCTTCCTCACCGGCTTATCAAGCAAGGGACCGATATCCAACGACTCAATTACATGCTCCATATGCCTTTTATAATCTTCATCAGACACCTTATATACTTTTTTCAATAATCGGAAGGATTCCTGAACCGCAATATCCCACCAAAGCTGGGACCGCTGTCCAAACACAACTCCGATTGTTTGTGCAAACTTCTCTCGTTCCTTATGTGGATTCATCCCGTTAACCGTTACAAAACCAGATGTTGGTGTTAAAATTCCCGTAAGCATCTTAATCGTCGTTGATTTACCAGCCCCATTTTCGCCGATATAACCGACCATCTCACCTTCTTTAATGGTCAGTGATATATCATCTACGGCTCTAAGCACCTTATAATTTCTTGTGAATAAATCACGAAAGGCACCTTTTAACCCCTGTCTACTAGAATATGATTTAAATTCTTTCCTAAGTGACTCTACCTCTATGACATTCTTCACTTTTCTTACCTCCACTTTTTTAACCATAACAACTAGTGTAATCAACCTACAAAGATGTTTCAAATGATATCATTTAATATCTCTCAAAGTTTTAACTACTAGCCTTTCAATGATAAAATAGAAAAAGTGATGTTACTAAGGAGGACAAATCGAAATGAATTTTACAAAATCAACAGAATTACATAATGAAGCATTAGAACATATAGTTGGAGGCGTGAACAGCCCTTCAAGATCATACAAAGCCGTCGGTGGCGGTGCACCTGTTGTGATGGAACGAGCAAAAGGAGCCTATTTCTGGGATGTTGATGGCAACAAATACATCGATTATTTAGCTGCATATGGTCCAATCATTACTGGACATGCCCACCCCCATATTACAAATGCGATTAAAGAAGCTGCGGAAAATGGAGTCCTTTACGGAACACCAACTCCACACGAAATCAAATTCGCGAAAATGATCAAAGAAGCAATGCCAAATATGGATAAGGTCCGCTTTGTCAACTCGGGGACTGAAGCCGTCATGACGACGATCCGTGTTGCTCGTGCTTATACAAAACGAGATAAAATCATTAAATTCGCTGGCTGCTATCACGGTCATTCAGACTTAGTGCTTGTTGCAGCAGGATCTGGACCATCTACACTTGGAACACCCGATTCAGCTGGAGTTCCAAAAAGTATTGCTAAAGAAGTAATCACAGTTCCATTTAACGAAATTGAGCCATTCAAGGAAGCCTTGGACAAATGGGGTCATGAAGTAGCAGCAGTTCTTGTTGAACCTATCGTCGGGAATTTCGGAATCGTTGAACCAAAAGAAGGATTTCTTGAGCAAATCAATGAGCTAACACATCAAGCTGGCGCACTTGTCATCTATGATGAAGTGATTACAGCGTTCCGCTTCATGTATGGTGGTGCACAGGATTTACTAGGTGTGAAGCCAGACTTAACCGCTCTTGGAAAAATCATCGGGGGCGGACTACCAATCGGCGCTTATGGTGGGAAACAAGAAATCATGGAACAAGTCGCTCCACTTGGACCAGCCTATCAAGCCGGAACAATGGCCGGAAATCCTGCATCGATCCTCTCAGGAATCGCTTGCTTAGAGGTTCTTCAAGAGGAAGGCTTATATGATCGCTTAGATCGTCTTGGTGCAATCTTAGAAGAAGGCATTCTCGCACATGCAAATACACATGGTATTCCCATCACCATTAATCGACTAAAAGGTGCTTTGACCATTTATTTCACCACTGAAACGATTGTGAATTATGAACAAGCTGAAAATACAGATGGCGAAATGTTTGCCAAATTCTTCAAGCTCATGCTACAACAAGGTGTGAATCTTGCTCCATCGAAATATGAGGCTTGGTTCTTAACATTAGCACACACTGAAGAAGACATCACTCAAACACTAAAAGCAGTTGACCATGCATTTAATATACTAAAAAATTCATAAATATACACTCAACAAACGGTTGAGAGGGTTTCTCCTCTCAACCTTTGTTATATAGATACAGAAAACGCTTACAATATTGTGTTATTAGTACTTACCTATAAAACCGAAAATGAATACCATATCCAACCAATTGAATATTAAATTGATTTTGTATAGTTAATATGTTAAGATAGATTATACATTTCTGAAAATTTGTTCTTTTTCGCTTTAAATGGTTAATAACAAAAAATAGAGATAGAGAGAAAAAAATCTTTTTAGGAGGTGGAGGCTATATAGTGGGGGAATTACAGCTAAGATACAGTAAGTTTGTATACAATGTAGAAAAAAGCCCTTCCTAAAAGCCACTTAAATGGAAAACAACTGGAGTCCAAGTCTATTTAAAGAATTTCACCGTCAAGAGCACGATGCATGTGGAATCGTTTCTGCGATTGAAAAGAAACGAATCCCAACAAAAGCAAATATTGATGCTGTCATCGATGCGCTTGTCAAAATGAATCACCGCGCTGGATTTATTAATGGAGAAGGCGACGGAGTAGGAATTCATATCGATATTCCTACAGCTCTATGGAAAGTAAAGCTTCAAGGGGTAGGTCAAAATCCTGAATTAGTGGACCAAGAAGAATTTACAGTCGGTCATTTCTTTATTAACAGAAATGCTAACTTTGAACAAATCAAAGAAACATTACTACAGCTTTTCACTGAAAAAGGCCTGTCTGTTATCTATTCTTCAACCAATGTCACTTCTTCAAATGCTTTAGGTCCTATTGCTTCCCAGGAAGAACCTGTTTTTTGGCAAGTAGCTTTACTACCGAATCAATCTCTTAATCTAACAAAAACTCTATTTGATCTAACAATAGAGGCTGAAAAAGACACAAATGTCCATGTTGCTTCATTAAGTAACCACCATGCTGTCTACAAGGTACTTGGTGCAGGAGACATATTACCAAAATTCTATCACGATTTAGCAAATCCTCTTGTCGCATCAACGATGACTTTAGGACATAATCGTTATTCTACAAACACATTATCAAACTTCTTCCGTGTACAACCATTTAGTGTCCTAGGTCACAATGGAGAAATTAACACGATTTCTAAGCTACGTGATGAAGCAAGAATGATTAATGTTCCACTAACTGATGGTGGTAGTGACTCGCAAGATTTAAGCCGTACCATTGAAACACTTATTTCTCGTGATGGTTATAGCTTATTCGAAGCGATGGATGTTTTATTCCCACCTATCGTCAATGAAATCAAAGCATATCCTGATCATTTACAGGATTTATATACGTATATTCGTGAGGCTTGGGGGCACTTTGCCCAAGGTCCTGCAGGAATTATCTCAAGATTTGCAGATGAAGCTGTATTTAGTGTGGATGCACTCGGCTTACGCCCTCTTTGGAAGATTGAAACAGAAACAACCTATCTGTTCTCATCTGAGCCTGGAATCATTCCTTCAACTGAATATGTAGCAGAACCAAAGCCACTTTCACCTGGTGAAAAAATGGGATTGAAATGGTCAAATGATGATTACATCAAGGTCTATGAATATGCTTCATATCAAGAAGAAGTATTCAATCGTTTTTCTAAGAAAGTAAGTCTTGAAGACTATCGTTCTCGTTTAGCTACTCCTACTCTGGATAAAACAATTACGATGTCAGCTTCTACGAAGGTGCATAACGGACAATACGCTGCATTTGGCTGGGATCGTGAGCACATTCAACTGCTTGAGCAAATGGCAGAAAAAGGAGCAGAGCCAATCCGTTCTCTTGGTCATGATGCTCCATTAGCAGCGATCGATACAGGCAGAAGAAATATTGCTGATTTCATTAAGGAAAGCGTCGCAGTTGTTACAAATCCAGCAATTGACCGTGACCGTGAAACAGAGCATTTCTCTACCCGTACGATTATTGGAAAGCGCCCTTCTCTTGTTGAGAATGCGGAAAAAGACTTAGTAATGGAGCTTACTTCTCCATTATTAATCGAGGGAAATTTAGGCTATGAATGCTCTAGCACTACTGGCCAGCCATCTTATGATCAGGTCGTAGAAGAGTTTACTAAGCATAAGCTAGTACACTATTTAACGGCAACATTCACAGAGGATGAGACTCTTAATGATGCACTAATCAGGTTGTCAAACGAAGCAAAAGAAGCGGTTGAACAAGGTAAGACATTGATTGTGATTGATGATGCAGCTGCTCATAAGAACGGACAGCTATGGATTGATCCTCACTTAATTATCTCTGCTGTGGATCAAGCATTAGTACAATCACAACTAAGACGTAATTGTTCATTATTATTACGCTCTGGTGCGATTCGTTCATTACACGATATCATTCTAGCTTACGGATTAGGTGCAAACATTATCAGTCCATACCTACTATTTGCTACCGTTTCTGAGGATACTATCCAACCAGCATCAAACCTATATAGCTCAATCATTAAAGGTCTAGAGAAAGTCATTTCAACAATCGGGATTCATGAATTACGCGGATATTCACGCCTATTCTCAAGTATCGGATTAAACGAAGAAATTTCTAACTACCTTAAAATTGTGAACTTCTTAGGTTCTGAGTCTGTTGACTTTAACTTTGAAACTCTGAAAAAGGACGCTATCGAGCGTGCTGTTGATTTTGAAAATGAGAAAGCTCGCCCAGGAAAGAGCTTCCACCTCTTCCCTCGTATTTGGAAGGCAATCGGTGAAGTTGCTCAATCTGGTTCATATGACGGCTATCGTGAAAAATTAACAGAACAAGAGGAAAATAATCCAACAACGATTCGTCACTTAACAGATCTTAAGAAAGCAGATAAGCCTGTATCTGCTGATAAGGTAAATATTTCGGTTGGTGAGCATAGCCTTCCATTCATTATTTCGTCGATGTCATTTGGTTCTCAGAACGAGATTGCTTTCCGTGCCTACGCTGAAGGTGCTGACCGCTTAAATATGGTTAGTTTAAATGGTGAAGGTGGAGAGATCAAAGATATGCTTGGCAAATACCCACGTACTCGTGGCCAACAGGTCGCTTCAGGACGTTTCGGTGTCAATGCTGAGTTAATCAACTCTTCTAATCTATTAGAAATCAAGATTGGTCAAGGGGCTAAGCCTGGTGAAGGTGGTCACTTACCTGGATCGAAGGTTACAGCAAAGGTAGCGGAAGCTCGTAACGCAACGCTAGGTTCAGATTTAATCTCACCATCTAATAACCATGACATCTACTCAATCGAAGACTTAGCACAAATGATTGCAGAATTGAAGACGGCTAACGATCAAGCAAAAGTAGCGGTTAAAGTACCAGTAGTTCCTAACATCGGTACAATTGCCGTTGGTATTGCAAAAGCTGGAGCTGACATCATTACTCTAAGTGGATTTGATGGTGGAACAGGGGCAGCAAGAATTCATGCATTACAATATGTTGGTCTTCCAGTTGAAATTGGTGTAAAAGCAGCACATAATGCTCTATTAGAGGCTGGACTTCGTAATCAAGTCGAGCTTTGGGCAGACGGTGGAATCAAGAGTGCTCTTGATGTTGTCAAGGTTATGCTCCTTGGTGCAAACCGAATTGGTTTCGGAACTTTATCAATGATTGCCATTGGTTGTACAACATGTCGTGGCTGTCACCTTGATACATGTCATGTTGGTATCGCAACTCAAATCGAATCTGAGGCTCAAGCGAAGGAGCATGGCTTACGTCGCTTCGTCCCTCGTCAATTAGAGGGGGCAGTCCAAAACCTAGTGAACTTCTTTACTGCTTTTGGTGAAGAATTAAAAGCTATTACTGCTTCATTAGGTCATGACAATCTTCAAGATCTAGTTGGACGCTCAGATTTACTAGAACAAACAAGAGGACTTAATGCAATGGATTTAAGCAATCTATTACAGCCTCTTGAAGTGAAGCAATTTGCACAAAAAGAAGTAGCTGCAAGTGTTGAAGAGCAACAATTATTAGTAGCTGCTGGCGCAGAATACCTTGATCTAAATGTAGATGACCTACAAATGTCAAGAGACTTCACAACGGTTACCTCAGAACAACGTGTGTTAGCAAGTCGTGTATCTTGTCACCGTGTAAGAGGACGTTTAGATGGATCATATAAGAAGCTTCCTGAAGTGAAATTACGCTACAAGGATGGTTCAATTCCTGGTAATGGATTAGGTGCCTATAATACAACGGGTATCGACATTCAGGTTGACGGTGGCGCACAAGACGGCATCGGAAAAACGGCATTTGGTGGAAGCATCCAGATCTTCAAATCGAAAGGAAAAGACGGCAACTACTATAACGGTTCTGTCGGAAAAGGCTTTGGATATGGAGCACAGCAAGGACTTCTACTCGTTCAAGGAAATGCCGATGCACGTGCTGGTATTCGTCTATCAGGTGCTGATATGATTATCGGTGGTCAATTAACAACACCTATCCCTGAGCATGAAAATGGAAACATTGGAGTTCATTCAAATATTAAAGGCTTTGCCTTTGAATATATGACAAATGGTCGTGGTCTTGTCCTTGGGGACGCTGGTCCGTGGATTTGTGCAGGTATGACTGGTGGAGTTGTCTACCTTCGTCACCAGCCTGAAATGGGTCTAACAAAAGCAGCGATCGAACGTCGTATTGCAAAAGGTGCAAAGGTTTCAATCCAAGCCCTTTCTGAAAAAGGAAAGCAAGATGTACAAGAGCTATTAGGCAAATATATTGATGGTCTCGTTGAACACGGACAACAGCAAGAAGCAGACGAATTAAAAGTCCTACTTGCTAATCCTGAGCAACATTTCTTCCAAGTCATTCCGACAAAAGAACAAGCAGACCCATCGGTGTCTACTGAGTGATCAAATACTGACTATAGAAAGCATCCCTATTCTTCATTGAATCGGGATGCTTTTTTTGCAGTTGTCTATCTCAATGTTTATTTAGATTTCTAGCATCCTGAATACACGTAGATTCCCGTGGGATGCGTGACCAAAAGTAAAACCCCGCAGGAGCATCGCGACGAGGAGGCTCACCAGTCACCCCACAGGACGCGGAGTGTATTCAGGCTGCGACTTTAAAAGCAGCAATTGATACAAAAACAATTTTGTTGAAAAATGTTGGTGAGATACCCCTTGTAAAGAATGCAAAACCAATGTATAGTACAGTATTGTTTCACTGTTTTTGAACAGGATAATTATATAACGATGTTCGTTTAGAAAGGAAACTTTATCAATATGAAAATTGGTGCCCGTATTTTAAAAACAGGGATTGCCATCACATTAGCGCTTATTCTCGCAAATAGTCTCAATTTATCTGCCCCGGTGTTCGCTGGAATTGCTGCAGTCTTTGCGATCCAACCTTCCATCTATCGGTCTTATTTATCGGTAATCGAGCAAGTTCAAGCCAATGTGATTGGTGCAATGTTTGCCATTATTTTTGTGCTTGTCTTTGGGAATGATCCTTTTATTATCGGATTAACTGCCATCCTTGTGATCGGTATTAATATTAAGCTGAAGATTGAAAATACCATTCCCGTTGCAATTGTAACGGTCATTGCGATTATGGAGAGCCCTGGAGAAGACTTTATCCAATTTGCTCTTCTCAGATTTTCGACCATTATGCTCGGTGTCTTATCAGCATTTATCGTTAATTTAGTCTTTCTTCCACCGAAATATGAAAAGAAATTATACAGCAAAATCGAAGAAATCACTGAATCCATCTTCAAATGGGTCCGCCTCAATACAAGGCAGGTCGTGGAGCATCATACCCTCAAAGGAGAGATTGAGGACATCAAGGATCAGCTGAACAAGCTTGATCAGTTGTACTTACTATATAAAGAGGAACGAATTTATTTCCAAAAATATAAAAAGGCAAAAGCACGAAAGCTCGTTTTATTCCGTCAAATGATTACATCTACTAAGTACTCACTTGAAACCTTAAAAAAACTACATCGCTGCGAAAACGAGCTACATCGCATGCCGATTGAATTTCAACAAACGCTCATTAAAGAGCTTGATGATATGATTCATTTTCACGAGCAGCTTAACCTTAAGGTACTAGGAAAAACAAAGATTCAGCAACCCACCCATGAAATAGTCAAAGACTTTGAATTTGATCGTAATGCCGTCATAGAGACATTCGTCAACCATCAGAGACTGTTAGATGAAAAATCTCAAAAAGACTGGTATCAACTACTCTCCCTCGTGTCTTCCATGATTGATTACTATGATCAATTACATCACTTAAACGTCTTAATCGACAGCTATCACAGCTACCACAAAGACGACGACCGCCTAGCCGGTCAACAAAAAAAAGGGCGTCCTTAAATTAGTGCTTTGCACTGATAGGACGCTTTTTTTAAGTCATTCATTTATCCTATTCTTTTGTTCCTATATTTAACCATTTTTATAAAAAGATGGTAGATTTAATTAAGTGGTAATTTGAGCTGTATATTGCGTTTCATCGTGTTAAATAATCCCCCTGCTTTTCGCTTGGCTGTTATAAATATTAGTAACAATAACAGAGTAAGATATCTTCTTCTAGATCCCTTTTTGGTAGCTTAAGACATAAATATAGCTTCTTTTTTATAGATTATTTTCTCAATATATGTTGTTTTTTATTTATAGATAACCTAGCAGCATGAATACACCGAGACTCCCGTGGGACGCGTGTATCCCCACAGGACGCGGAGTAGTGTATTCAGGTTGCGGCTTCAAAACTAAAAAAACCCTGTGCAACCACACGCACAGGGTTTTTCATTTCTATAGATTATAAGTACATTCCAACACCAGGTCCAAATGGAATTCCTAGTAAAGCAAATCCGATTAACATAATCACCCAAATCGTGTAGAAAATGATCGTGTACGGAAGCATTAATGAAATCAATGTTCCAAGACCCGCTTTCTTGTCATACTCTCTCATAAAGGCAAGAACAATCAGGATGTACGGATTAAGTGGTGTAATGATGTTTGTTGATGAATCCGCAATTCTATATGCTGCTTGAATAAATGCTGGATGATAATCAAGTAACATCAACATTGGTATGAAGATTGGTGCTTCAAGTGCCCATTGTGCTGATCCACTGAAGATGATCATATTTAAGAACGCTGAAAGCACTGAGAAACCAATAATAACCGGTAATCCAGTTAGATTCATAGATGTTAAGAAATCAGCTCCATTTACTGCTAACCAAGTACCAAGATTACTCCAGTTGAAATAAGCAATAAAGTTTGCCGCTGCAAAGATTAACACGATATAAGCTGACATATCCTTCATAGATTCAGACATGAACTTTGGAATGTCACTCTTAGATGTAATTTTCTTTGTTGTTACCCCAAATGTAACACCGACAACAATAAAGAAAAATAACACAATCGGAACAATTCCAGATAAGAATGGTGAAGGAATAATTCCACCCTCTTCGTTACGTAAAGGTGAATCTGGCCAGAATATACCTAGTAGAATAATTGCAATATAGATAAGACCTGCAATGGCACTGTTACGTAACCCTTTCGTTTCCAAAGGATTCGCTTGTTCCAATTCCTTCTTTACATCGCCTGTATATTTTCCTAATCTAGGCTCAACGAGTTTTTCCGTAATTAGCGCACCCACTATCGATAGAACAACAACTGACGCACTCATGAAGTACCAGTTATCAACCGGTGTAACAATGATATCTGGATTCACTGTTTTAGCAGCTTCTGTTGAAATCCCTGCCAATAAAGCGTCTGTTCCAGCTACTAGGAAGTTCGCTGTGAAACCAGCTCCAACTCCGGCAAATCCTGCTGCAAGACCTGCTAATGGATGGCGTCCTACTGTAAGGAAGACCATTGCTGCTAAAGGTGGAACTAGTACAAACGCCGCATCAGAAGCAATATTACCTAGAATACCAATAAATATAACTGCATAAGTAACAAGTGACTTCGGAGCATTTAAGATTGACTTCTTGATCGCCGTTTCTAATAATCCTACCTTATCTGCTAACCCAATACCAAGCATCATTGCAAGCACAAGTCCTAGTGGTGCAAAGCCAGTAAAGTTCGTTAACATCGATGATAAAATATACTGCAAGCCTTCTCCGGAAATTAAGCTCTTAATAGGAAGCTCTTCTCCTGTCCCCGGATGGACAACCGTTGTTCCAAAGCTACTAACTAGCCATGAAAGGAGCATTACAAATACCGCTAAATAAACAAATAAGAAAAATGGGTCTGGGAGCTTGTTACCGATTCGCTCAATTCCGTTTAAAAACCGTTCCATCCCCTTCTTAGATTTATTGGCTTTCACACTTGACTGCGGTTGAACCATTTTTTTCATCTCCTTTTCTTTTCGGAATTAGATTAACGGAATTATTCCTTTTTTATACCGTTAATTGGTATTATACAACATTTTTAGACACATTTCCTTAACAAATTTCAATTTTTTATAAAATTCTTATAATACTCTCTCCTTTAAATCTAGTTTATTGTTCAACCTAAAAAAATAGCCCAAAACTGGGCTATTTTCCTTGATTAAATTTCAATTCATAGATTTTCCTTGGTCGTCCTCGTTGACCTGATTCTTCCCCTTTGACAGAGGCAAGTCCAATTCGTTCCATTTCGGCAAGGATACGTCTTGCGTTCCTCTCCGTACTTTTTAACCAGCGAGCTAATTCAATCGAAGTAATTGCCTTCTGGCCGTAATGACTTGATAATGATTCAATCTTAGAAGCAAGTGATGGACTGATGCTGGCATCCTTGAACACCTTTTCCCATTCATCCCCTAAATGACGTCGTTGGTACGTAAGTAGCTCATTCTCCGCTACTAGCTCAATGACTTCCTTATCTTCCGTAATGGTGATCACTACACTACCTTGGTGAACTCTAGCGTGCTCAAAGGCGACTCTTACATTTTGCTCCGCTTCTAATACCGTCTTTCCATAACCCACGCCGACTCTAGCGTGAAGCTTACTATTTACATAGATTTTATCTAATTGGGTTTGGATCGAATTTTGTTTTAAGAATAAGTCCAATTCTCCTCTTGTCGTATAAATGTAATAAAGTCCATTTCCAATTTCGGCAAGAGAACCGTTTATTTTTTCAACAAAGCCTAAGAGCACTCGGTTAAGTTCAAGCTCTTGGTGCTTAATCTTAAAGGATAATTGCTGACCCTCTGATGAAGATGGATAGATGACCTCTATTCCCACAATCACGAGCTGGGATTTACGATACCAGCTTGTTTGTCCTCGTTCCTTAATAGATCCTAATACTCGGTGAGTCGATATTTCTGATTGGACGACACGATACGTTGGAACACCAAGCTTTTTGAGGGCTTGATAGACCGAATTAATACAGGTTATCGCTACATCAATTTTCTGCGCGTCATACAGATCCTTATGGAATTGAATAATATCCTCAGCTGGCATGTATCCAGGATAGGCGTTCGTATACATCGTTAAGTCATTCAGTGAAAATGACTCTTGTACATCCTCTATTTCATCCACCTGAATCGTATCAAAGCTTAAGCGATAGAGAATTCTTCCTTCCTTCACAAATGCCTCAAGTAATGTTCCGAGAAGACTTGAGCCTTGTAATGGTGTATAGCTCGCCTCTTCTTCAGTAATAACTCCCTTTGATAAGGCATAATAGTATGGTGCCTGACCAGAAAAGAACCATTGATCAATCCATTCCTTATTACGGCAAATGAGATCAACCGTTTCTTCTGTCCTCTCATATACATATGGGATCAGATTTAACTCTTTAAATTGTTGCCCTGCTTTCATAATCTGATAGACAGAATCTTCAGGACCTACTACTCCTACTCGAATTTGCATTCTTGTCACTCGCTTCCAATTCTAAAAAACTAGCAATGATACGGACACCCATTTCTAAATCCTCAATTGATGCATGCTCTGCAGGGTGATGACTCACCCCATCAAGGCAAGGAATAAAAATCAAGCCTGATGGCCATTTCTTTGCCATATTCATCACATCATGACCAGCTCCACTGTCGAGCTCATGATATGTTAGGTTTAATTCATCTCCAACCGTCTTTAGCTGTGCTGCTACGGTATCACTTAGTAATACAGAAGGATTATCTACTAGTTTATCTACTTGAATTGTAACATGAAATTCTTCTGCAAGCTCGATACACTTTTGGCGAATTTCTTGTTCCACTTCTTTTTTTAAGCTGTCATCTACACTACGAATATCAATTCCTAGTTCAACATTTCCTGGAATGACCGTTAATACATTAGGAAATGCTTCAATCTTACTTACAGTTGCCACCACTGGCTTAGTGTTGACCTGACTTTTTTGCAGGGCCGTTTCTGAAACAAAAGAGATGAGTGGTGCAATCGCAACTAGGGCATCCTGTCTCTTCGCCATCGGTGTCGTTCCTGTATGACCTGCTTTTCCCTCAACCGTTAACTTCAAGCGAATCGGACAAGCAACTCCATCCACAACTCCAAATTGCTTCTGGTGATCTTCAATCACAGTTCCTTGCTCAATATGAAGCTCTACAAAGCATTTGATTTCATCAGAACCACGTTCAGCCTGAGAGAAGTGCTCCCATTCAAACCCTAACGCTTCCACAGCATCCTTAATCGTCACACCCTCTGGATCAGCGACATCTCCAATCGCTAAATCTAGTAAACCTGACATCGCCTTACTTCCTAAAGTTGAGATTCCAAATCTAGACGATTCCTCACTGCGGAAATTAATGACCTCAATTGAATGCTTTGGTGTAAATCCTTTTTCTTTCAAAAGCTTAATCGCACCTAGAGCACAAAGGACCCCCGCTACTCCATCATAGCCACCACCACTTGCAACGGTATCGACATGAGAACCTGTTGCAACCGCAGGTAACTCAGGATTGCTACCCTCCCAACGAGCAATAACATTCCCCGCTTGATCTGTACGGAGAGAAAGTCCAAGCTCAGTTGCCACTCGTTTGAATACAGCAATCGACTCATTTTCAAGGACAGTATATCCTAATCTCGTAAATCCTTCAGGCTGATTCATTGTATCAACAAGGTTTAAGTCTAATAGGGTCGTTTCAAGCCACTGCTTCACCTGTTAGTTCCCTCCTTCATTTAATTCTAGAATCGTTCTAGCAAACGTATCAACAGCTGTTACTAATACTTTTTCGTCGTAATCAAAGCGTGGATGATGATGTCCTGCTGGTAATGGTGATGGGAAGAGCATAAAGGTTGCTAACCCGCCCTTATCTTGAACATGATTCACCATATAGGTTGCATCCTCAGAAGCCCCTAATGGAAGACAAGGAATCACATTGTTCACATAGCCACTCGTTTCACAAGCCTTAGAGACAATCTCTACCCACTCTTCATCACATGTCGCACTTGGTGCTTTCCCGACAATTTCATATTCTAGCTCGACATCAAATAGAGCTGCGCTCGCTTTTAAGATTCGTAATGCTTCAGTATTCATATATTCGTTCAAATCAGTCGTTTCACCGCGTGTTTCAATCTCCATTTTAGCAAGGTCTGCGATTATATTACGTCCGCTACCTGCATTAAGCTTTCCAATGTTCACTCTTGTGGCCCCGTCAGCATGTCTTGTAATTCCATTGAGATGAAGACTTGCAGAAGCAGCTGCTAAAAGCGCATTTCGACCAGCATTTGGTTCAAGTCCTGCATGAGCACTCTTCCCTTTGTAAGTTACATTAAATTTCGTGCTTGCAAAGAATTTAGAGGTTGTCGCAGAAATCTCACCGACAGGAAGGTTTTGAACACCAATATGCCCGCTCATGAACGCATCAATGTCATCTAACCAACCCTTTGCAACCATTGGCTTCGCACCTCTTCCACCTTCCTCTGCTGCTTGAAACAGAAGGGTGAAGCTGCCTGAGAGCTCTTCCTGAAAGTGGTGGATAAATTTCGCGACTCCAAGCCCAATTGTCGCATGACCATCATGACCACATGCATGCATGACACCGTCCCGAGTCGATCTAAATCCTGTTGCTGCTGGAGTATGTTCTTCATCACTTGCTTCAATAATCGGTAAAGCATCTATATCAAACCGAAGTGCGATGTTCTTACCAGGTCTTCCTGTATCAAATTGAGCAACAAGACCTGTGTGTCCACCAAGCATTTTTTCAAGAAATGCTTCTGGCACACCTTGCTTACGTGCACGTTCTTCATTTTCACGAAGCTCTTCTGGATGTGGCAAACCAACTCGTTCTGAACTCACCACAGCCTCTTTCCCCACTGTTGTCGTAAAGCCAAGCTCTCTTAACTCTTGGTCAAGCTTATACGTTGTAACATATTCAGTGAAGCCTAATTCTGGTTGCTCGTGAAGCTCACGTCTTTTCGTTGTAAGATAAGGAGTTAACATCTCAAGAAATTGATGTAACTTGTCTGCCATACTTACTCACCAGCCTTTTCATTTAATGTGTAGATAATATCTAACGCAGCCTGAGCCATCCCTTCTATCCCATAGGCCAACGCCTCTTCGTTAAAAATAAAACGCGGATCGTGCAATGGTTTTTGATTTTCTCCAACAGATGAACCTAACCAATAATAAGCACCAGGGTACTTCAATAAGAATCGTCCAAAGTCTTCTCCACCAAGAGAAGGTGATACCGCTGGAACACTTGATTCACCAAACTGATTAGCTAATGAATTCTTGATTACCTCTACCCACTCTGGTGTATTCACAGTTGCAGGATAACCATCCATATATTCGATTTCAACCCCAGCATCCATCGCTTCAGTCACACCTTCAACAATCGAGAAGAATCTTGATTTCACTTTTCCTTTCACTTCATTTGAGAGAGTACGAACCGTTCCTTCAAGTGTCACTTGGTCTGCCACAACATTATGACGAACTCCACCTTCAATTTTTCCAATCGTAATGACAGCAGAATCAATCGGATCCACGTTTCGACTAACAATCGTTTGCAATGCTGTGATAACTTGGTTTGCGACAATGATGGCATCAATCGTTTGATGTGGCATACTCGCATGTCCACCAGATCCATTAATCACAATTCGAAATTTATCTGAATTTCCCATCATTGGACCAGGAAGGATCCCGAATTGTCCAACTGGAAGGTCTGGCCACACGTGTTGTCCGATCATGACATCTGGCTTGTAGTCATCAAAGACACCATCCTCCATCATTTGCTGTGCTCCACCTTTTGGAGAATCTTCTTCTGCAGGTTGGAATACAAGAAGCACCGTTCCTTCCATCTCTTCTCTTACTTGATTAAGAAGAATTCCGGCACCTAACAGCATCGCGTTATGGGCATCATGGCCACATGCATGCATCTTACCTTCTACTTTTGAGGAAAATGGTAAATCGGTCTTTTCTGTAATCGGTAGAGCATCAATATCAGCTCTTAAAGCTACAGTTTTCCCTGGTTTTCCACCTTGAATGATTCCTAGAACACCAGTGTCTGCAAATCCAGTTTTATAGGGGATCCCATTAAGCGTTAATTGTTCTTGAATTCGCTTTGATGTTTCCACTTCTTCTCCACTCAATTCAGGCTGTTCATGTAACTCTCTTCGATACTGCTTGATGTAATCTACTATATTACTTACTTTTCCTTTAATGCTAATCTTCATTATTTCGCTTCCTTTCAACTAAGCCAAACCTATGCTGCTATTCAAAATTGATCATTATATTTAAGGAAAACTTCCCTTTTAGTTCCGTTAATGATTAGTATAATACAAATTTACATAAATTTCATGTTATTTTCAAAACTTTCTCAAAAATCATCCAAAAAACTAGATGCTCACACATCTAGTTCCTTGGTTTATTCTAATTGTTGTACTTGGAACAAATCATAGTAATGACCTTTTTTGTTCATTAATTCTTCATGGCTTCCGACTTCAATGATTTTTCCATGCTCAATCATCACAATTCGATTAGCATGTGTAATCGTTGAAAGTCGATGGGCCACAATGAAGGTCGTACGGTTTTCAGCTAGCTTCTCTAACGCGATCTGAATGATATGCTCACTCTCTAAATCTAATGCAGAGGTCGCTTCATCTAGTACAAGCAGTGGTGGATTCTTTAAGAACACACGAGCAATCGCAATCCGCTGCTTCTGTCCACCTGAGAGCTTCACACCTCTTTCGCCTACCTCCGTATCATACCCCTTCGGTAGCTGCATGATAAAATCATGAGCATTGGCAGCCATCGCAGCTGCAGTAATCTCCTCATCAGTCGCATCAGGCTTTCCTATCAAGATATTCTCTTTTATGGATTCACTGAAAAGAAACGGATCCTGAAGCACCATTCCGATTTTGTCTCGAAGACTTCTTGCCTTGAACTGCCTTATATCCGTCCCATCAATTAGAATTCTACCGCCTGTTACATCATAAAAGCGCGGAATCAAGCTCACTAAGCTCGACTTTCCTCCACCACTCATCCCAACTAAGGCAATCGTTTCTCCTTTATCGACATGCAGATGGATGTCACGGAGGACCTCTTGTTCATCCTCATTATACTTAAATGACACATGGTCAAAGGTGACATTCCCTTCAATTGACGGACATTCAATCGCATCCTTCTTATCCTTGATATCATATTTCTCATCAATGAATTCAAAGACACGGTCCATCGAAGCTAGAGCCTGTGTCATCGTTGTTGACGAATTGATTAAGCGTCTTAATGGATTATACAAACGATCGATGAAGGCAATGAAAGCAACCATAGTCCCTACTGTTAAGTCTTCTTGAACCACTTTCAAACCGGCATAACCTATAACTAGTAATGGCGCTACATCCGTAATCGTATTCACAACTGCAAAGGTCTTCGCATTCCAATTGGTATGATCCAATGCCTTTGTTAGAAATTTATGATTCGTCTGATTGAATTTCTTTTGCTCTTCATCTTCAATCGCAAAGCTTCTGATAACAGGAATCCCTTGTACTCTCTCGTGTAAAAACCCTTGTACCTCTGCCAATGCCTGTGAGCGATCTCTCGTCAGCTTCCGTAATCGGGAATAAAAATACTTCACTGAAATTCCGTAGAATGGGAATAGCAAGATCGATACAATCGTCAAAGGAATATCCATTGCAAACATAAATCCTAGTACAATAAAAATCGTGATGACATCTAACCAAAGATTCATTAATCCTGTAATGACAAAGTTTTTTGTTTGCTCCACATCATTAATGACCCTTGATATAATTTCTCCCGCTCTTGTATTGGCATAATATTTTAAGCTTAGCTTCTGTATATGAGTATACAGCTGATCTCTAATATCGAATAAAATCTTCGTACCGACCCACTGTGCAAAATATTGGCGATAATACTCAATTGGTGGTCGTAATACGATAAAAATAAATAGCATAATCCCCATAACAATCATTAATTTAGATGTTTTATCATCTGCTGTTAACACGTTATTCCCAATAATATCATCGACCACGTATTTCAATAGAAGAGGGATCAATAATGGAATTCCAAATTTAAAAATCCCGATGATAATCGTTCCAATGATTTGTAGCCGATAAGGCTTAACAAATTTCATATACCTCTTAATACTGTCCAGAATAAAACCTCCATTGTGCATAAGTCTCTGTAGTTACGAATGAAAGAAACCTGTTGTTATGAACAACAGGTGATTAAGTGAAGAGACCTTATTGACGATATGTTAAATATCTTTCATACCAGATATCAATGAAATCTGGGGCAAAAGGGCCTTTTCGTTGGCGAATCCATTGAATGAGCTTGTCCACATTATCCTTCAAGATTCCATCAATCACTTCAGGATAGTTCATTTCCACTCGATGTCTTTCATATTCATCTTCATCTAATAAAATAAATGTCATATCCGGAAATACCTTAATATCTAAATCATAATCAATGTATTTTAATGCTTCATCATCCCAGATAAATGGAGAGCTAATATTGCAATAATAATACACTCCGTCCTCACGTATCATTGCAATGATATTAAACCAATATTGAGAATGAAAATAACAAATGGCAGGCTCCCTCGTAATCCAGGTTCTCCCATCGGACTCTGTTACGATTGTTCGATCATTTCCCCCGATGACTAAGCCATGTGTCCCCTTCAAAACGGTTGTTTCTTCCCATATACGATGGATTTTACCGTTATGCTTATAGCTATGTATTTGAATTCTGTCTCCTTCCATGGGAACACCCATGCTCTCTCCCCTTCTTTCTATCTGGACGCTTTGTCAGCTAGCGTTTAGTCAACAAAGATTGACCTCTTTTCTACTATTATAACGGTTCAGTCCATAATTTAAAACAAATGAGCCATCAGTTTTCTGATGACTCATAAAAAATACATTTTTTATAACGAGAGAAAACTCACATGAACTTACCTGGAGTGATTAAAATCAAACGGTATATGTAATTTAGTTATGCAATGGGCTGGACCTTACTTTGATAGGATTTAACAACTTCTTCTGTTTGTCTTTCAAACATTTGATGAATGACCTTCAGTTCTATTTTCATCTTCATTATTTCCTCTTGAATCGATTGAAGCTCAGTTTCTCTTTCTAAGGCTTGAAGCTCTTCTTCTAACTCCTGGCATCGTTCAATTTCTGATTGAATAAATAGAAGCTTATCCATTGTTTTTAATTGCTCACTAACAAGCTCTTCAAAGTGATTCATAGACGTTCTCCTTCCAGTAATAAATACATTAAATAAGCCATTGAAGAGTATTTCGTGAAGGACCCGCTAATTCCTTTGACTTAATCTGTTGACATATAAGAAGTTTTGTCGAGAGGAGAAAAAACGCACTAAAAAACACTCCCTACGTATGAAGGGAGTGCTTTGTTCAATTATGAGTTTTGACCTTTGTTTTGTTGAGATTGTTGGTTTTGACGTCTAACTTCTTGTGCATTTGTTTCGCTAGCGAATTCAGTACCGAATTGACCAGCGCCACCTTGTGCAGAGTTAGCGTTTTGTTGTCTCACTTGTTGTACGTTAGTACCAGATTGTGTTCTCTTTGCCATTGTAATCACCTCCACGAAAATTAATTTGTCCAAGAGGTGAGTTGATTATCCTAAAAAGTTTTTAGTTTTTTTGTGAATATTTTATTAAGTACTGGCATAGGTGAAAACAGGATCTTAAACTAAGGCTGTTTTCGTATAGATTGTTGCTTTTAATACCCGCAGCCTGAATACACGGAGACTCCCGTGTATTCAGGCTAGTAGAAATCTCATTCTCAATAATTCATCTCAAAACAACAACAAACTTTGAGAAAACAGCCTAAACTAATAGTGATCTTCCTCCATCAACGATTAGCGTTTGTCCTCTAATCATTGAAGCTTGATCAGAAATCAGGAACAGAACTGCATTCACTAAATCCTCTGGCTCAACCATTCTTCCAGCAGGTGTTAATTTCTTTGCATCCTCAAGAAGTTCTTCTCTGTTTGGAAAATGCTTCAATGCATCAGTATCAACCGCTCCACCTGAAACCGCATTGACATTAATATTCTTTGAAGCAAGCTCAACTGCCAAATATCTTGTTAATGCTTCGACTGCCGCCTTTGATACACCTACAGTTGTATAATTTTCTAAATAGCGAATCGATCCAAGAGAGCTTAAGCTGATGATGTTTCCTCCCCCATTTTTCTCCATGCGTTTTGCTGCTTCTTGTGCACAGAAAAGGAGCGCTTTACTATTAATATCCATTGTCCAGTCCCAATGTGTTTCTTCAAGCTCCATCGCTGGTCGTAATACACCTGATGCTGCATTGTTAATAAATACATCTAGTCGACCGAATGCTGCGTCTACTTCCTGGAATAACTCTTTGATTTTTTCAATTTTGCCTACATTGGCTTTGACAACGATCGCTTTTCTGCCAAGTGCTTCAATCTCGGCTGCTGTTTCTAATGCCGCTGTCTTACTTCTCGCATAATTGACGACAATATCATACCCGTTTTCTGCAAGTCTGAGCGCAATTGCTTTTCCTATTCCTCGACTACTTCCTGTTACTAATGCTACTTTGTTTGCCATTATGAACAACTCCTTCTATTTCCTTATCAATCGTGATAAATTTTTCTTGTAATGGATAAGCTTATTGTATCAGAAACTAAGTAAGAGAGATAACTAAGGAGGAAAAAAGGATGTATACTGGTCGTGATATGACGGAGCTGTCCATGATTTCCAAGCATGAATGGACAGATGCTGAGCTTGAATTTCATCATCGTTCATTGCAGCAAATGGTACCTTATTTAAATGTGGAGGGTCAAACGATTCACCGTAGCATTGTTGAAGAAATTGAAGCACGTGGAGGACTAAAACAAATGGAAGAAGTGAATTACTCACAAGGTATAGATACAGATGATATCTTTTTTTAACTATTAGGGACGGTTCTCATGCTTCTTCTTCATATTATTATATGAAGAAGCACAAGAACCGTCCCCACTCCACCCAATTAGTCTTTCAAGAAAGCTTTTAATATGTTTTGATGTGAGACTGGAAAGGCTAGTTCGTTTAAGTCCGTCAACGATAAGGTTTTCAAATCTTCACGCTCGGAAACTTCAGTCTTGATGGTTCCTTTATAAACTGTAATATTCCACACTATATGCGAGAAGACATGTTGAATGGTTGTGAAAGCTCCACCTAGATCTACATCCACCTCGTATTCTTTTTCTAGAAATTGCTTCAAGGTTTCTTTCGGTGACTGATAATCAGGCTGAGATTCTACATTTGGGAATTCCCAAAGATTTGCGAGCAACCCCTTATTTGGTCTTTTATGAACCAATAACTTTTCATTTTCATCAACTAGGACGGCTGCAACCATTGATAATGGTTTTGGCGCTTTTTTCTTACTCTTCACAGGAAGCTCTGCTTGAACTCCCTCTTCAAAAGCCTTACAATGCTCCCGAACCGGACAAAGTAGACAAGAAGGACTTGTAGGCGTACAAATTAATGCACCTAACTCCATCAGAGCTTGATTAAAATAGGACGGATTCTCAATAGAAATGGCCTCTCGAACAATCTCTTCAAATAGCACCCTTGTCTTACTCTTTGCGATATCTTCCCAAATCGAACAAATTCTCGAGAATACTCTCATGACATTCCCATCAACAGCAGGCTCAGGGATTCCATAGGCAATACTTAAGATCGCACCAGTTGTATACGGACCCACACCTTTTAATGATGAAATCTCCTTAGGCGTGTTAGGAACCACTCCTTTATACTGCTCGTGAACCTCCTTAACAGCTGACTGAAGATTTCTGACTCTTGAATAATAGCCCAAACCCTCCCATGCTTTGAGCACTTCCTCTTCCTTGGCTGAAGCAAGTGCCTCAATTGTTGGAAATTTCTCTATAAACCGGGTAAAATATGGAATAACCGTATCTACTCTTGTTTGTTGTAGCATGATTTCAGAAACCCAAATTTTATAAGGATCCCTGTCCTCACGCCAAGGGAGACTCCTCATCTCTTCTTCGAACCAGCTTATTAAATCATGTTGAAATTCAGTTTTATCAAAATGTAGTAGGTTATTATTACCGTTGTTGTTAGACATATTTGCTCCCCCAAGTTGTTAAACTATGATTAAAGTGGATATATATATATTGATGAGCACTTTTTTTACACCCTATTTTTATAAAAATCAGTTAAAAAACCTAGTCACTCTCAACTAATTTTTCATATCAAATAAATATCTGTCGTTTTACATTATCTTAAAAATATTTTTCCGAAATTCTCAATATAATCCGGTTATATAGATTTGTTTCTTTTTTAAGGAGGTTTATTTATTGGATACTGGTACACATGTTGTTATGGGACTTGCTTTAGGTGGCATCGCTACCTTAGATCCTGTTGTGGCGATGGACCCTATAACAGCAAAGAGCATTGTCATCGGAACATTAATTGGATCACAAGCTCCTGACCTTGATACCGCACTAAAATTAAGAAATAATGCGAAATATATACGAAATCACCGTGGAATCACACATTCCATTCCAGCTGTTTTACTTTGGCCAATCCTTATAACAGGAGGAATCTACTTCTTTTTACCTGAAGTGAGTTTACTTCATTTATGGATGTGGACATTTATTGCAGTCATCCTACACGTATTTGTCGATATCTTCAACGCCTATGGAACACAAGCATTAAGGCCCTTTTCAAAAAAATGGATTGCATTAGGTGTAATCAATACCTTCGACCCGTTTATTTTCTTCATGCATATCGTTGGATTAATTATTTGGGGATACGGAGCACATCCTGGCTACACGTTTTTATTGATTTATGGAGTGTTAATCGTTTATTATTTACTCCGTTTTGCCGCTCGACGAAAAGTGCATAATCACATTTTGGAAAAAATACCGGAAGCAACTGAAATCATTATTTCTCCAACATTTAGGTTTCACAATTGGCATGTCGCTGTTACAACTAACACACACTTTTATGTGGCAAAATCAAAGGATCATGAGATCACCATTCACGATGTCTTTGAGAAATGTCCTATTCCAGATACACCGGTTATAAACAAAGCTCGAAAAGACGAAAACATTTCGGCATTCTTGTCTTTCTCCCCTGTCTACCGTTGGGAAGTGGACGAATATACTGACCACTATGAGGTTCGTTTCATTGATCTTCGTTATCGTAGTAAGGGATATTATCCTTTTGTGGCAATTGTTCAGCTTGACCAGGATCTGAACATCATTAGCTCATATACTGGATGGATCTTCAGTGAAGAAAAACTCCGACGAAAGCTAGAGCTCTTACCAAGTTAAAGGTTGACTCATATAACAGTGTCTCTTACTGTCATATGAGTCAACCTATTTTAATAAGTGCTTATATTTAGGGTTTTTTGCAACAAATTCATGTAGGTTCTCTCCGTAATTCTCAATCATTTGTCTTACGATTTTTTCAGTTAATTGTCTTCCTTGATACTCGTATCCGGCCTTTGCATAAGTTGTTTCAAAATCATCCCACAGCAGCTCGACCCATACTTGTGCTTGCTCATATGAAAGCTGTTTGTTTTTTTCTAATAGTAGCTCGATTAATCCCTCTTGTTCCATAATTATCACCTTCTTTACCAGAATTTCACGGACGTACATTCTACATAACAAATAGAAATAACCTCATACTATAAATACGTGTTTGAAAGTGGCATTGACCCTTTCCTTACACGACTATTTATGCTTTTTTAGGAGGTTTTTATTCGTATGAGAAATAAAGATCGTGGTTTCCCAAATCAAAACAGTCAAAAGTTTGAAGGAGAACCAAGAGCAAAAGCAGAATATGCCTCAAAAAGAGCAAATGGTACCATTAATACTCATCCTCAGGAACGTATGAGAGCCTCTGGTGAGCGTCACGATTTTTAACACTCACTTCTCTTCACTTTGAAGCTGACGAGATTTCGTCAGCTTTTCTTTATAAGCAAGGAAATGGGTAGTGCCTCTTCATGATCAGGCGAATCCACTCTACTTCCCCATGCAAAAATCCCATTCATATAATCAATTTTAAATAGAGACTCAGGGTCTTCTACAATTTCATATACCTCACCTGGATGAAACGTTGTAGGGTCTAGTAAATAGGCCTTTGCCATCGCAATTTTGCGTTCAAGCACTGCAAATTCATTCACAATCCCAAGCTGCTCCGCTTTCCTAGCTTTCTCAGTTAATACAGCAATCTCTTGCTTTAATTCATATTCCTTCATCTGACTATAACGTTTCTCCTGCATTTGCATACGATCCTCTCTGTTAGATCTAATTACATTATTATAATAAACACCAGTTGAAAAAGAAAAGGCTATATTTTCAAAGTGTGTTTTTTAGCAGACTGAATACACGAAGACTCCCGTGAGATGCGTGTCAAAAGTGAGACCCCGCAATGAGGAGGCTCACCAGACACCCCACAGGACGCGGAGTATATTCAGGCTGCGGTTCAACAATTCATAACGATTATTTATGTGATTGCATTCAGTCAAACATTTCTTCTTTAAGATGGTCCATGTAGCGTTCAATTTGATCCAGGGTAAATCCCTTACGATAAAGAGCTTGCTTCATTTTCTGTTCAAAAACGTAGCCTTCAAATTTTTGATATTTCTTAAACGCCTTTTCCCCTTGATATTTCAGCGCTTCCCACTCAGTGTCCTCATCAACTGAGTCTTCAATGCCTTTTATGACCTGCTCAATAATATTCCAAGTGAACCCTTTACGAATGAGGGCTTGTTCGATTTTTTGTTTTTGCTCAAGTGGCGATACTTTTGTGTTTTTGGTAGCCAGCTTTTCAGTGATGCTTCTTGCAGCCGTAACCTGTAGTTCTTCTTCATATTCCTCTAGACTCGTTTGGATAATGTGTTTGGCAATTCCTTTATCTTCTAACTCTCTTTTAATCACTTCTGGGCCTTTAACTGTTGTCCTTATTTGAGTTCTTACATAAGCAGTAGCAAACTCTTCATCATTTATATAGTTATACTCGGCAAGCTTATGAAGAATTTCCTGGATGATTGGTGTGTCTAGCTCTTTCTTCTTTAAATGATCAACGACCTCTTTTTCGGATCTCATTCTATAAGAAAGAAATTGAATCGCAGTGTTTGTCCCTTTTTTTACCTCGTCATCAAATTTGATTTCACTCATGTCTAATTCATCAAGTTCGAGGCCTTTTTTTAAATTAAATTTAATCAGTACATTTTGATCGACGCTAAATGCATATTCTGCTTTGCCGTTTTTATCAAGAAAGATATTGTACCGCTCTTTATTTTTCTGTTGTGTTGTTATTTTTGCGATAACTGCCATTTCGTCACCTTCTTTTTTTCGTACGTTTTCCACCTGAAATTTCATCTAATTGTATTAGTCAGACAGAAAGTAAAGTAAACTGAAGTATATACTTGTATGTATTGATTATATACGAAATGCGTCGTGATTTTTAGGAAAACATTTTGAATGGGGGAGTCAGATGTTTATCGCAATTGCAGGTGGAACTGGTTTCATTGGGTCAGCTCTAACAACACATTTTTTACAGCATGGACATACGGTTTATATTTTTTCTAGAGGCAACAGTGAAACGTCAGATCACCCTAACTTAATTTATGTGAAATGGTTGGGTCCTGATGACCACCCGGAAAACCAAATCGATCGACTTGATGTGTTTATTAATCTGGCTGGTGAATCGATTAATAGTGGCAGGTGGACGACCGAACGCAAAGCAAGAATTATGGAGACGAGAATTGTTGCTACGAACGCTGTGATTGATTTGCTGCGTCATTTACCTAATAAGCCTTCTCTCTTAATTAATGCCAGCGCAATCGGGATTTACGGCACGTCACTAAATGAGACTTTTGACGAGCAAACAACGACATACGGGAATGATTTTTTAGCTGAGACTGTCGTTGCTTGGGAAGCACATGCGAAGAAAGCAGAAGATCTCGGTATTCGAGTTGCATTTGTGAGGTTTGGTATCGTGTTAGATAAGCATGGTGGCGCACTTCCCAAAATGGTTATGCCATATCGCTTCATGGTTGGTGGGAATGTTGGTTCAGGTGAGCAATGGCTCTCATGGATCCATATCGACGATGTTGTAAGAAGCATCCAATTCATCATTACTGAACAGCTTTCAGGTCCTTTTAACATCACTGCCCCTACTCCCGAGAAGATGGAGTCATTTGGAAAATCCATCGGAAGAAATGCAAACAAGCCTCATTGGATCCCAGTTCCTTCTTTTGCCTTAAAAATACTTCTTGGTGAAATGAGCACCCTAGTTTTAGAAGGACAAAGAGTCCTACCGAAAAGGTTGATGGATAGCGGTTTTCAGTTTAAATATGAGAAGTTAGATGAGGCTCTAAAAAGCATTCTAGGATGAACATTCGACATGAATCTACAGTATGTTGTAGATTCGTCGAAAATCGTAAAAAAGTTTCAATATTTTCCTTAAAAAATTTACAAAAAAGTAGTATCTTTTTCGTTTTCTTTCGAGTAATATACGTAGAGTAACTATAAAAAAATAATATACTTAAATAAATCCAGCAGCGATGATGTTGTTGTATATATTTAGGGAAGGCAAATGGTGCGCCACCAGTGATCACTGGTTCTAGTGGGTTCGATTCCCACCCCGAAATTTTTTTTAACACTAAAAAATTTCGAGGTGGGACGACGTCACGAGTCTGTCCTCGAGTTGGAGGGGATTTTGATGCTGAAAAAACGTGATCTACAAGATTGTCAGGCTCTTTATGAGTTGATGGTGCACCCAGAGGTCTTCCCTTTTGTGCGTCATAAAGCATATTCTTATGAGGAATTTCTATTTTTAACGAAACAAACCATCGAAGCTGAAGAGCGTGGTGAATTGATTTCACGTACCATTTTAGACGAATGGGGCTCTCCAATTGGAACAATTAATTTATTTGATATTCAAGATCAAGCAGGATTCCTAGGAACGTGGTTAGGCAAGCCATATCACGGAAAAGGATACAATAAGCCTGCAAAGGACGCTTTCTTTAATGAGCTGTTCTATGAATTATCGATTCAAACAATTTTTATGAGAATCCGCAAAATCAACACGCGTTCCCAGATGGCTGCTGAAAAATTACCGTACGTCACTCTTGCTAATGAGACACGTTCATCATTACTTCAAGAAATTAACGGTGGTCAAGACATCTATAACTTATATGAAGTATCAAAGGATTTATACACATTACACACACTCCGCACAGGTCTTACTGTGGTGGAAGAAGATAACCATTTAAAAGAGGCTTAGTATAGAGAGGTACCCCAATGGTATGCCTCTTTTTTGTGGTTTGAAAATGAAGATTATGGACAAAATAGAAATAAATACTTGAAAGCGAGGAATCCCTAATGAAAGAAAAACGTCGCGATAAATCGAAAAGTACATTAAGCAGCTCACAAGAGGTTACCTATTCAAGAGAATTTAAAATGGCAGATCGCGCTGGTGGATACACTGAAAAGAGATCAAGATAAATACGAAAATACTTCCACTTATGAATCCTATTCAAACGTGACAATCTAGATATGAAGGTTTAACTTCGCGATATTATCTAGAGGAGGAGTTCAACAATGGGAAGAGCACAAGGACATAAAACGAGAGATAAAAACAAAGCTAAATTACCACAGGTTCCAAAGAACATGAAATCTGATGGTATTGATGTAGAGTATTCTGCAGAGCTTGCTGACCATGACGATTTAGAAGCACAAGCAAGATCAAAGGCTGCTGATGCTCGTGTAAAGAATAGTAAAAAATAAATATCCACAATTGACGATGATCCTAACTGAGACTTTCTCTGTTAGAATCATCTTTTTTTGTGGATAATTCAGATGTTTTCCGCAATTTATCCCCAATCGCATTCCTATCTATAGGTTGTGCACAACTTTATCCACAATAATGTGGATATTGTGAATAACATCGGATAACTCTTATTTTGTCAGTTGCTCAGAATTTTCTTACTTATCCAGATGGAGTTGTGGATAATGTTGATAAGTTGGATAATGTCATTGATGACGATAATTTGGTGTGTGCATAACATTTCAGTAGATAAGGCCGTTAGTGATTCTGGGCACCCATGCTCCCTACGGTCACTCTTTCGGGACCTTTCTTTGGGGCGCTAGTGTCCTCTTCATCTCTTCGACCTACATTTTGGGGTGCTTACTTTGCACGACTAGTGCCCTCATCAGCAACCCAACCCGCACTTCAGGTACTTACTTCGCACAACTAGTGCCCTCATCAACAACCCTACCTCCATCAGGTACTTACTTCGCACGACTAGTGCCGTCATCAACAACCCAACCTCCACTTCAGGTACTTACTTCGCACGACTAGTGCCCCCAACACCAACCCAACCTCCACTTCAGGTACTTACTTCCCGTGACTAGTGTCTCCATCATGCATACTACCTCCACTTCAGGTACTTACTTCGCGCGACTAGTGCCCTCATCAACCCGAACGTCCCCACTTCAGGTACTTACTTCGCACGACTAGTGCCCCCAACACCACTCCTACCTCCACTTCAGGTACTTACTTCACACGACTAGTGCCCTCATCACCAACCCAACCTCCACTTCAGGTACTTACTTCGCACGACTAGTGCCCCCAACACCAACCCAACCTCCACTTCAGGTACTTACTTCGCACAACTAGTGCCGTCATCAACAACCCAACCTCCACTTCAGGTACTTACTTCGCACAACTAGTGCCCCCAACACCAACCCAACCTCCACTTCAGCTACTTACACCACTCACTCACCCGCCCAACTCACATCCCCCAAAAAGCATAAGAACCGTCCCAATTTACCCATTCCACCAAGTTCCCTCCACCACATGTTTCACGCCCAAGGGCTATCTTACATAGGATAGACAGAGTATGTTCATTTTTGTATGTATATGCTTTTTATTCTTACTACTTTATTAGGAGGAAAATAATGAGATATACGATAACAAGAGATTATATTCGAAAAGGTAACGCACGATCTGGGGACCGAATTTCTAAAGTGCGTTTCATCGTTAGTCATGATACTGGAAATCCAGGTTCAACAGCATATAATAATCGAAATTATTTTGACCGTAGTCAGCCTTCCGCTTCAGCTCATACGTTTATCGATGATAAATATATTTTAGAAATTATTCCATTAAACGAAAAGGCGTGGCATGTGAGATATGATCAGCCTGTAGATAATCGTTTATTTGGCGCAGATTCCAATGATGCTGCAATTGGGGTTGAACTTTGTCATGGAGGTTCAATAGATTTCAATGAAGCCTATAAGCGATATGTTTGGTATCATGCTTATTTATGTGATCGCTTTGACCTCAATCCTAGAGAACACATTGTTGCTCATAGTAGACTCGACCCTAACAGAAGAAGTGATCCACAAAACGCATTAACTCCAAGGGGAATTACTTGGAATAAATTCATTTCAGATGTTGTCTCATCTCTTGCAAACGACTTCAAAGGAACGAGTAAAGTTTCTTCAGCAGCACCAGCTTCTACTGTAGAGCCAATCCCGCAAGTTAAGGGTGTGTCAGTAAGCCTCCCATTGAAAAAAGGAGATAACGGACAATTTGTGAAAGAGGTTCAACAGGATTTAATCAGAGCTGGCATCCGTCTCCCTCGTTTCGGTGCTGATGGTGATTTTGGGGATGAAACTGAAAAAGGTGTAAGAGAATTTCAAAGAAAGCACGGATTAAGCGTTGATGGGTTAGTTGGAACACAAACCTTAAGTAAGCTCGACGAAGTCATTAAAGCTAAAAAAACAACGACAAGCATTAAGCTCCCTTCAGGTACGCTTAGAAGAGGTGACCGTGGTGAAAATGTGCGTAAGGTTCAACAAGCACTCAAACAGCTTAACTTTAATCCAGGTACTGTTGATGGTGTCTATGGTGCACGAACGCAAGACGCAGTAAGGAGATTTCAATCCACATTTGCAGCCTTAACAAATGATGGAGTATATGGACCTAACACAAGAAGTTATATGGAAAGACAATTAAGTAAATAACAAGCCTGACAGTTCACACTTTCGTAATAGAAGTGTGAACTTTTTTTGACTTCACAATTTATCTATTGCATTTTTACAAATCTCTTTAATATTCTTCAGTTTTATGGTAATCTGAAAATATTCAGAATAATGTTCGGATCAACATAGGAGGAGATTCATTTGCTACGATTTTCTATTTCATTCATAATGGGGTTTGTCCTAATTGTTCTCGAGTCTATGATTGTCATGAAGCTAAAAGGCTATTCTGGCATTGATTTAAGCAATATCCAACTAATGGTTGGGGTGTATGCAATGAATTTCTTTCTTGTATTCTGTATTTTAACAGATGTAAAAAGATGGCTTGAGAAACAAGAGGAAACGACTACACAATTAGATAATTAATTCTTTCAATCAAAACGTAAGTTCACGCTTACGTTTTTCTTTTTCTCTAGGATAAATTCGTGAAAATTGTTACTATTTAATTAATATCCAAAACCAACATTAAAAGGAGCATCTTACATATGATACATAAGCTAGGATTAGAAGAAAGTTATTTCCACGGTTCTTTCAGCAAAGATTATCAGCCCATCTTAACAGTTTCTTCCGGCGATACGGTCCAATTAACAACCCTTGATATTCAATGGGGCTATTCTCCATCTCCAGATCAAAAAATCAAGAAATATCAATCTAGAGAAAAAGAAGGCAAGCCTGGCCATCCAATCCTTGGACCAATCGCCGTCAAAGAAGCAAAGCCAGGCATGGTGCTAGAGGTTAGAATTAATGACCTTGTGCCAGGCTGGTATGGTCGTAACTGGGCTGGTGGTGTGTCAAACTGGCAAAATGACAAACTAGGACTTTCCGATGCAAAACGAGTTCAGCTAGATTGGGAGCTAAATGCGAAAACCATGACAGGAAGCTGCTCCATTGGTGAACGCACATTTCAAGTTGGTCTAGATCCATTTATCGGGCTCATGGGTGTTGCTCCTGGAGAAGATGGGGTACACTCAACTCCCCCACCTCGTTATTGTGGAGGAAATATAGACTGTAAAGAGCTAGGTCGTGGAAGCAGCTTGTTCCTACCTATTTCTGTAGAAGGAGCATTATTCTCAATTGGAGATGGACATGCCCTGCAAGGAGATGGTGAAGTTTCTGGTACAGCGATTGAATGTCCACTTGATTTAGTTGACTTAACACTTACAGTTAGAGATGACCTCACTCTAACAATGCCAAGAGCTTGGACACCTTCTAGCTGGATTACATTTGGCTTTAATGAGGACCTAAATGAAGCAACCGCTGTTGCTCTAGACCAAATGGTGGAGCTCATTGCTGAATTACACCAGATTGAAAAAGCAGAAGCTTTAGCACTAGCGAGCGTAGCTGTAGATTTAAGAATTACACAGGTTGTTAACGGAGTGAAAGGTGTACATGCCGTCTTACCGCATGGGGCTATTCGCTAAAACTACAAAAAAAGCAAGAGCACCCGCTCTTGCTTTTTCTATTTCACAAACTATATAAATAACAACAAACTTAACGCCATCACGGCCATTCCAGCGATTAGTCCATAAATCGGTAAATGTGTTTCATCATATTTCTTCGCCGCTGGCAGTAATTCATCTAATGAAATAAAGACCATGATTCCCGCTACAGCTGCGAAAATAATGCCGAACATTACATCATTCAAGTATGGCATTAACACTAAGTAAGCAACAATCGCTCCTAAAGGCTCTGACAATCCAGATAAAAATGACAGCTTAAATGCCTTTTTCTTATCACCTGTCGCAAAGTAAATTGGCACAGATACTGCAATCCCCTCTGGAATATTATGAATCGCAATAGCAACGGCAATCGCAATACCAAGAGTTGGATCTTGTAGGGCTGCAGTAAAGGTAGCAATACCTTCCGGGAAATTATGAATCGCGATCGCTAATGCTGTGAATGTCCCCATTTTTAACAAAGCTGGGTCAACAGCTGGGGCTCCCCCCTTCATCTCTTCAACCTTCTTGATTTCATGCGGATTCCCTTGCTTTGGAATAAATTTATCAATCATCGCAATTAACAGCATACCACCAAAAAAGCCAATCGCAGTCATCCAATGTCCAAATTCCCCGAGCGACGATACTAGTGCATCCTGAGCCTTAACAAAAATCTCAACCATCGATACATAAATCATTACCCCAGCCGAAAACCCTAATGCGACCGAAAGGAATTTCGTATTTGTTCTTGAAGTAAAAAATGCTAATAAGCTACCAATCCCTGTAGCAAGACCTGCTAATAAAGTCAGACCAAATGCAAATAACAAATTTTCAGCCATGCTTCTCTCTCCTTTTAAAAAGTTCCAAATTTATATTTACATTGTTATTTACTTTTTCATCTCTTACTATTATGAGTAAAATGTTCTCATTTGTAGATTCACTACTACAATGTTTTCCTCTGCCACGAATGTTTCCCCAGGGAAACATTCGGGTAAAAAAATAGTTTATTTACCAATATGCTATGCTATCCATTTTGTGAATATTATCAAAAAAGAAAAATTTTAACTTATACCTAATTTATGGGGGAATCAAGTTTTTGTCAATCATTTTTTTCAATTGTGTTACTATGTTGTTCTAATGCTTATTTTCAACTATACTTTAAAGTAAAGGTTTAGATGTAAGGGGACAAATAATGAAAACAACACCCAGTATGGAAGATTATATTGAACAAATTTACATTTTAATTAAGAAAAAGGGCTATGCTCGGGTTTCAGATATCGCTGACAACCTATCTGTCCTTCCTTCATCTGTGACAAAAATGGTGCAAAAGTTAGATGAAGATGACTACTTAATATATGAGAAATATAGAGGACTGAAGCTTACTCCTAAAGGGGAAAAGCTTGGGCATCGATTAGTGTATCGTCATGATTTATTGGAGCAATTTCTTGAAATCATTGGTGTGAAGAACGAGAATATTTACAATGATGTTGAAGGTATTGAGCATCATCTAAGCTGGGACGCTATTGATCGAATTGGTGACTTAGTCCAATACTTTAACGACGATGAAACCCGAATTGATGAATTGCGTAAATTAAATTGCAAAGAGAATTAAATGATTTAATCAAAAAAACCTGATGAATAATTCTAAGTAGTTCCGATAAGGTGGAGAAAATCCAAAATCAATGGTTAAATAACATACGAAATAGCAATACACATAACAATGTAAATTGCACACAAAAAAGCTTGAGGAAATTCAAGCGTTTTTTCACATTAAAGTGGAATGTTGCATTAATGCTCCTATTTGTTGAAGGGGGCAAATCAATTTTTGCTAAAGAACGTCCCTGACTTATTAAATAAAATGTCTTGTCCTT
>NZ_JACYHA010000027.1 GCF_014837155.1 Litchfieldia stipae
GTTCATCCTGAGCCAGGATCAAACTCTCCAAAAAGAGTATTGATTGCTCAATAATTTGTTACTTGATAAAACGTTGACGCTTGTTTATTGTGTTCAGTTTTCAAAGAACTTTTAATGTCGTCTCGTTGAAGCGACTTTATTAATATACCATGTAACCCATTCGTTCGTCAACACTTTTTTATCAAAATGTTTTGTTATGAAAATTGCTGACTCGAAATAGTATACCAGATTATATCATTACTTATCAAGTGAAAAATTAAAAAAGAGAGAATAGAATTTATCTTTCTCTCATTACTAATTATTAATTAATAATTCGTTCTATATGTAGATCTTTCCTTTTCAATAATTGAATGTAACTACCATTAATATCAACCATTGGTCTTGTCGGGTATCGATCATCAATAAAGATTACTTTAGCTATTTGGTTATTTGACAGAATTACTTCAGTTCCAATTGATAGTTTAGCAACCTCATGAGTTAATAAATTGACCAATTGAACATCAAATTTCCCAAATAAATCTTGAGCTATCTCTTCAATGACAACAAAGGGTGATTTCTTCTGACGATAAGCTTTATCACAACACATCGCGTGATATACATCCGCAAGAGCAACAATCTTTCCAAACGGATGAAGCTGTTCTCCAGAGATTTTTAGAAAATAGCCTGAACCATCTATTCTTTCATGATGTTGAAGTACGGCTAGCTTCGCACTTTCTTTTAAGAGTGATAATTTTTCTAACATTTTATAACTTAACACTGGGTGTTGTTTTAATTCATTGTACTCAGCAGAAGATAAATTTCCTCCATTATGAAGAATTTTTGGATCAATTTTAGCCATACCACAGTCAGCCAAAAAGCCCGCAATAGCTAATTGATTATAATCACCTTGCTTATAGTGTAATTTCTTTCCTAGATAAGCGGAAATAATTCCAACTGAAACAGAATGATGATACATATAATCCTCTGGTGTTGAATAACGATGTAAATCAAAAATTTGATGGGGTTCTTTAAAAGCAATCTCAATTAAAGGTACAATGAGAGACCGAATTTTGCTTATATCAATAGGTACACCAGCTTGCCAATTTGAAAAAAGTAATTTATATTCCTTAACTGTATTTATGTAAACCTCATAAAACGAACTATTATCAAGCTTTTTCACATCAGTCGGATCCTCAACCACTTCTTCAGGTAAAAAGGGAAGTCCAGATTCAAGAAATGGTTCAACATAGACATCTCGAATTAAAAAAGCTTTTAATACTTGAAGAGTTTGAGCTGATAATACGGTACTTGATTGAATGATAGGTTTATTGGAGAGCGAAGTTACACTCTCTTTTAGAATACATCCCTCTACTAATTGGTTTATCTTTACTCTCATATGTCATACTACCCCTTTGAAGACCTTTAGTTATAGGACTATTTTACCAAAAAAAGGAACACTATTAAAGTGTTCCTTCATGATTATTCATTCTCTTTATCATTTTCTTCTAATTCTACATTTTCTACTGTTTCTTCTGAGGTAATAATATTTCCTTCTTCGTCCGTTACATCTTCATCATGCTCTTCTTCTTTTTGTACTTTCGCAACCGTCGCAACAAATTCATTTTCCCCAAGGCGAATAAGTTTGACACCTTGTGTGTTACGGCCTAGCTGTGAAATATCCTCAACTGCCATACGAATAAGGACACCAGCACCTGTAATTAACATTAAATCATTTTCAGTAGCTGTTACAGCTTTTACCGCAACAACTTCTCCATTGTTTTCTGTTATTTTCGATGTGATTAATCCTTTACCACCACGGCTTTGTACACGGTACTCACTCTCAGGTGTTCGTTTTCCATAACCCTTCTTCGTTACGATTAATACGTCGACACCTTCTTCAAGTATTTCCATTCCAACAACTTCATCACTGTCGTCTAATGTAATACCCTTAACACCCGCTGCTGTTCGACCCATTGATCTAACATCAGTTTCGTGGAATCGAATTAACATCCCATTTTGTGTACCAATAATAATATCCTTCGTGCCATCAGTTAATTTCACAGAAATTAATTCATCATTATCACGTAAGCCTACGGCAATTAGACCGCTTGTACGAATATTAGCAAATGATGATAATGGAGAACGTTTAGAAATCCCTTGCTTCGTTGTAAAGAACAAGAACCAGTCATCAGCAAATTCAGATACAGGGATTATTGCATTTACCCATTCATCCTTATCGATCTCAAGTAAATTAATAATTGGAATCCCTTTTGCTGTTCTGCTGTATTCCGGAATTTCGTAACCCTTCGAACGATATACTTTCCCTTTATTTGTAAAGAATAGAATGGTATCATGCGTTGAAGTAGTTAATAGGTGTTCAACGAAGTCATCTTCGTTTGTCCCCATTCCCTGAATTCCACGTCCACCTCTTTTTTGACTACGATAAGTGGAAACTGGTAATCGTTTAATGTAGCCATTATGAGTGAGTGTTACGACAATGTTTTCTTGCGGAATAAGATCCTCGTCTTCAATCAACTCAAGACCACCTGCAACAATTTCAGTACGACGAACATCATTGAATCGCTCTTTCACTTCTAGTAGCTCTTCTCTAATGATCTCAAGTACCTTTTCTTCATCAGCTAGAATTGCTCTTAATTCAGCAATTAACTGAACAAGTCCTTGATATTCTTCTTCAATCTTTTCACGCTCTAAGCCTGTTAATCTTTGAAGTCTCATATCTAAAATTGCTTGAGCTTGTTTTTCAGATAATCCAAATCTAGTCATTAAGCCTTCTCTAGCAATTTCAGTTGTTTGAGAAGCTCGGATTAATGCAATTACTTCATCCAAATGATCAAGAGCAATACGTAATCCTTCTAGAATGTGGGCTCTTGCTTCTGCTTTACGAAGTTCAAAAGCAGTTCTACGTTTAATAACAACCTTTTGATGCTCAAGATAATGATATAGACATTGTTTAAGATTAAGTACTTTAGGTTGTCCATCTACTAAAGCTAATAGATTTATCCCGAAGCTCGTTTGAAGAGCAGTTTGCTTATAAAGGTTATTTAATAAGACATTTGCATTAGCATCTTTACGGACCTCCATTACGATACGCATACCGTTTCGGTCAGACTCGTCACGTAAATCTGTAATGCCATCTATCTTCTTATCTCTTACTAATTCAGCAATCTTCTCAATTAATTTAGCTTTATTTACTTGGTATGGAAGTTCGTTAACAATGATAACTTCTTTCCCATTGCTTTTTTCTTCAATTTCTATCTTCGCTCGTAAAATAATCGAACCTCTACCGGTTTCATATGCTTTACGTATCCCACTTCTACCTAATAATAGACCAGCAGTTGGGAAATCCGGTCCAGGGATTAGTTCCATTAATTCTGGGATTGTAATATCTGGATTTTTACTTAATGCAAGAACTCCGTCAATTACTTCTCCTAGCTGATGTGGTGGAATATTTGTCGCCATTCCAACAGCAATTCCCGCAGCTCCATTAACTAAGAGATTAGGGAAACGTGATGGAAGAACAATTGGTTCTCTTTCAGAACCATCATAGTTATCTTGATAATCAATTGTGTCTTTATTAATATCACGGATAAGCTCCATTGATATTTTTGACATACGAGCTTCCGTATAACGCATCGCCGCTGCTGCATCTCCATCGACAGATCCGAAGTTTCCGTGTCCATCAACTAGCATATAGCGATAGTTAAAGTCCTGAGCCATACGAACCATTGTGTCATAAACAGCAGAGTCTCCATGTGGATGGTACTTACCGATTACTTCACCAACAATACGTGCTGACTTCTTGTAAGCTTTATCGGAAGTCATTCCTAAATCATTCATTGCATATAGAATACGACGATGTACGGGCTTAAGTCCGTCTCTTACATCAGGAAGTGCTCTGGCAACGATAACACTCATTGCGTAATCTAAGAATGACGCCTTCATTTCTTGACTTATATTAATTTCAGTAACTTGAGAACCTTGTGTCTCAGACATTCAAAAACCTCCCTAACTAGGGTCAAAAGATATGAATCTATATTTGCTAAATCATGTATCTGCATGATGTAACTAAGGGGATCCCCTTAGCTCAACTGCATAAAACAAACGTTTCTTTTAAATATCTAAATTCTTAACGTAACTTGCATTTTCTTCAATAAAGTTACGTCTTGGCTCAACTTTATCTCCCATTAACATTTCAAAGGTTTCATCTGCTTCAATCGCATCTCTTAAGCTAACTTGAAGCATTGAACGTCCTTCAGGATTCATTGTTGTTTCCCAAAGCTGTTCTGGATTCATCTCTCCAAGACCCTTATAACGCTGAATACCAGGCTTAGGTTGGCTAGGTAACTCCTGCAGTGCTGTTTCAAGTTGACGATCATTATAAGCATATTGAATTTTTTTCCCTTGTTGAATCTTATAAAGAGGTGGTTGAGCAATATACACATAACCACTTTCAATAATTTGACGCATATAACGATAAAAGAATGTTAACAATAGTGTACGAATATGTGCACCATCGACATCCGCATCCGTCATAATCACAACTTTATGATAACGTGCTTTAGAAATATCAAAGTCATCTCCGATTCCGGTTCCTAAAGCCGTAATCATCGCACGAATTTCATTATTAGATAAAATCTTATCAAGGCGTGCTTTTTCTACGTTAATAATTTTTCCTCTAAGTGGTAAAATTGCTTGGAAATGACGATCTCGACCTTGTTTAGCTGATCCTCCAGCTGAATCACCCTCAACAATATAAATTTCACTTATTGCAGGATCTTTAGACGAACAGTCAGCTAATTTCCCAGGTAAGCTTGACACTTCTAGTGCGCTTTTACGTCGAGTCAATTCACGGGCCTTTTTCGCTGCAAGTCTTGCACGAGATGCCATGACACCTTTTTCAACAATTTTCTTAGCCACTGAAGGATTTTCTAATAAAAACATTTCAAACTTCTCTGAGAAAACAGATTCAGTTACCGTACGTGCTTCACTGTTTCCAAGCTTTGTTTTTGTTTGTCCTTCAAATTGTGGATCAGGGTGTTTAACAGAAATAATAGCAGTCAAACCTTCACGAACATCATCACCAGTAAGGTTGGAATCATTTTCTTTGAAAATATGATGCTTTCTAGCATAGTCATTAATTATTCTTGTCAATGCTGTTTTGAAGCCAAACTCATGTGTTCCACCTTCATGAGTATGAATATTATTAGCAAATGAATAGAGATTACTTGTATAGCTATCATTGTACTGTAGAGCAATCTCAACAGAGATCCCTTCGCGCTCACCCTCTACAAAGACTGGTTCCTCATGGATGACTTCTCTTGAGCGATTTAAATGCTCAACATAAGACTTAATCCCGCCTTCGTAATGGTATTCCTTACGTTTATTTTCTTCACGCTTATCTTCAATTGTAATTTTGACACCACGTGTTAAGAATGCGAGCTCACGTAAACGATTTGCTAAAATATCAAATTCATATACTAATGTTTCAGTAAAAATTTCACCATCTGGAACAAAATGAATCGTTGTTCCTGTTTTATCTGTTTCACCAATTACTTCTAAATCAGCAGCTGGAACACCACGTTCAAATTTTTGATAGTGGATTTTTCCATCACGATGGACATAAACCTCAAGGATTGTTGACAATGCATTAACAACTGACGCACCAACACCGTGTAGACCACCAGAAACTTTGTATCCACCACCATCAAATTTTCCACCTGCATGAAGGACCGTTAAGATAACTTCTACAGCAGGACGTCCCATTTTTTCATGAATACCAACAGGAATCCCACGTCCATTATCTGTAACCGTGATGCTATTATCTGCTTCGATTACGACATTTACTTCGTCACAATGTCCCGCTAATGCTTCATCGATACTGTTATCGACAATCTCCCATACTAAATGGTGAAGTCCTTTTGAGCTTGTTGAACCTATATACATCCCTGGACGTTTTCTTACGGCTTCTAAGCCTTCAAGAACTTGAATCTGATTTTCATCATACGCTTGTTGATTTACATTGGTTTGATCTAACGCCATAAATATCACCTACATTCTTTATTGACAAAGCTATGAAACAACTAATGATTATGCCTTCGTAACTTCTTCTTCAACCACTGATTCGATATCTAAAGGAAGCTGTGAACGTTTCTTTAATGTGCTTGAAGATAATGGAGAAAAATAAATCTTTTCAACAGTCACCACTACTGATTTATAGTCAACTGCCGTTAATTCAACAATTGGTTGTGCCTGTTTTTCCAAGAATTCACTTATAATAGAGGAAGATTTAACTAATTGACGGTCAAGTATAGCCACTACATCTTTGGAATGAATAATGACATTCTCTCCTATGTGAATGAACATACATGTTTCACCTCATTTAAGCTTTGTCATTTCACCTTCTGTTACGTTATAAGTTGCTGCTTGCTTCAATGTTTCATGATTAATTCCTTCTACACTTGTGGTTGTCACAAACGTTTGGACCTTGCCTTGAATTGTATTCAAGAGATGTGATTGTCTATAATCATCTAACTCTGAGAGCACATCATCAAGTAACAAGATTGGATATTCACCAATTTCAGACTGAATTAACTCAATTTCCGCTAGTTTCAATGAGAGGGCGGTCGTTCGTTGTTGCCCTTGTGAACCAAAGGTTTGAACATCTCTTCCATTCACAAAAAACGATAAATCGTCTCTATGAGGTCCAGCTAGGGTAACTCCACGTTCAATTTCCCGTTCTCTTATTTTAGCAAACTTCTCTTCATATACTTCTATCATTTTCGACAATTCAATACCTTCTGATACATCAACTGAAGGGTTATATTGAATTTTTAATGATTCTAGCCCTCTACTGATTCCATGATGAATCGGTTCAGCCCAATCCTGTAAGAGTTTCAAAAACTCATATCGCTTAATAACAATTTTTGAAGCTACTTCAATTAATTGAAAAGTAAGTACATCAAGCATCGTTTTATCATGTTGTTTTTTTGTTTGGAGCTGCTTTAAATAATGATTTCGCTGTTGAAGAATTTTGTTAAATTGATTTAGATCATGTAAATAAACAGCTGATACCTGCCCAATTTCCATATCAATAAATCTTCTACGGATCCCTGGACTGCCTTTTACTAGATTTAAATCTTCTGGAGCAAACATAACGATATTCATGCTCCCTATATATTGACTAAGTCTTGGTTGTTCTAAATGATTACTTTTCGCTTTTTTACCTTTTTTGGAAATGACTAGCTGTAACGATAGAGGTCCATTTCGTTTTTGAAGCCTACCCTCTATTTTACCATACTCTTCGTCCCAGCGAATAAGATCTTTATCATTTGATGTACGATGTGATTTTGCCATGGCTAATACATAGATTGATTCCATCACATTCGTTTTACCTTGGGCGTTTTCACCCAATATTACATTCACTTTATTTTCAAACTGCATCTCAAGATTAGAATAATTACGGTAATTCTTTAACTTGATATCTTCAATAAACAAAGGGATTCACCCACTTTTTTGGAAATCTTGGAATATCCAAGACGAAAGGCAAATGATACTCGTCATGGAGGAAGAGTAAATTTGCCTTAAGTACATAATTCTATCATACCTTATTTCTAAATGAGAAATTAGGATTTAATAATAAACGATCCAAACTCTGGAATTTCCACAATGTCATTAGGAACTAACTTTTTACCTCGTCGGTTTTCAAATTCACCATTCACGAAAATTTCATGTTCACTTAAAAACCATTTAGCCATTCCACCTGTTGAAATCACATCAGCTAATTTTAAAAATTGCCCTAATGTTATATAGTCTGTGGAAATTTGAATTTCTTTTGACAAAAGAATTCACCATCTTTCTTTATTTTACTAAAAAAATGAAAAAGAGAAAAGAAAGCTACCAGGTTTCTTTCCCTAGTAGCATAAACTAAAGTTACATCACAAATTAAAATGTTCGAACTGGAAGAATCAGTTGAAGAATAGACTCATCATGGAGTGTACGAATTAAAAATGGTCTCATTGCTCCGGTAAAACTTACACGAATTTCTGATCCTTCAAGTGCTTTTAATGCATCTAACATATATTTTGCACTAAATGATATTTTCAATTCTTCGCCTTCAATTGACTCTGTTTGAACTTCTTCAACTACTTTACCAATTTCAGGAGAGGTTGAGGAAACTTCAATCACATTGTCTGGATTTGTAGAAAGCTTTACAACATTATTTCGACCTTCTTTTGCAAGTAAAGAGGCGCGATCAATTGATTGTAAGAACAGTTTTGTTGAAACAATGACCTCTGTCTTACTTTCATTAGGAATTAATCGAGAGGTATCAGGGTAATTCCCATCTAGTAAACGAGAGTAGAATAGTAAGTGCTTTGTTTTGAATAATACTTGGTTCTCTGTAATAACGATATCAACCAATTCAGTATTATCATCTAGAATTTTACTAAGTTCATTTAAACTTTTCCCTGGAATAACGACATTGTACGTATCTTGTACTGCTGTTTCGATCATAGCTTTTCTTAAAGCTAGTCGATGACTATCTGTTGCAATACAGGTTAATTCGCCATTTTCCACCTTCCAGTTTACACCTGTCAAGATGGGTCTAGTTTCAGAAGTAGAAACAGCAAACACTGTTTGTCGAATCATGTTTTTTAATAAATCAGTTGAGATTTTTATCACATTATTTTCTTCAATTTGAGGTAATTGTGGATATTCATTAGCATCTAAACCATTTAAATTAAATTCCGCACGTCCTGAGCGAATAATTGTTAATAATTGGTTTTCAACTTCAATTTCCACTGAATCACTAGGTAATTTTTTAACAATTTCACTAAAGAAACGAGCTTGAAGAACAATACTACCAGGTTGTTTGATCTCAACAATCTCACTTCCATCTTCTTCTGCAGGAATGAAGGATTCAATCGAAATATCAGAATCACTTCCTGTTAAAGTAACACCCTCTCTAGTCGCAACAATTTTAATCCCAGTAAGAATTGGAATTGTTGTTCTGGATGATACAGCCTTCATCACGTCTTGAACACTTTGAACAAGATTGTCTTTTTGTATGATAAATTTCATGATTAATCCTCCTATTAAAAAAGCTCAGATTCATGCCAATTTTTCTAAGCATATATAGTTATTTAAAAGAATAAAAGATAGTAGAAGTAATAGTAGGGCCTGTTAGTATGTGGATAAGTTAGATTTCTTAAAGGAAAGACAGCCTATCCACATGTGGACAGACTGTGTATAACAGACAGTAAGTTATCAACACTATTAAGGTTCTACTTTTTTAGTTAACTCTTTAGTAGTGAATGTATTTCTTTAAGTTGGTTTTGCAATTGTGAGTCTGTTTGCAATAATTTCGAGATTTTCTCATGAGCATGAATGACTGTCGTATGATCTCGACCACCGAACTCTTCTCCAATCTTTGGAAGGGAGAAATCTGTCAATTCACGTGCTAGATACATGGCAATTTGGCGAGGAAAAGCAACAGATTTTGTTCGCTTTTTCGCCTTGAAATCTTCTAACTTCACACTATAATGTTGTCCAACAGTTTTTTGAATATCAAAGATAGTGATGACCTTTGGTTTTGAACTCGGAATAATATCTTTTAATGCTTCTGCCGCTAAATCAGCATTGATATCTTTATTGATTAAGGACGAATAAGCGACAACTCTTATAAGTGCACCCTCAAGCTCACGAATATTTGTGTCGATTTGATTCGCAATATATAGCATCACTTCATTTGGGATATCTAATCCTTCAGCTTTTGCCTTTTTTCTCAGAATGGCAATTCTTGTTTCCAAATCTGGAGGAGTGATATCAGTGATTAGTCCCCATTCAAAGCGGGATCTTAAACGATCCTCAAGTGTTGGTATTTCTTTTGGTGGACGATCACTTGAAATGACAATTTGTTTGCTTTCCTCATGAAGCGTATTAAACGTATGGAAAAATTCTTCCTGTGTTTGTTCTTTCCCAGCTAGAAATTGAATATCATCTATTAGTAAGACATCAACACTTCGGTATTTATTCCGAAAATCGACAGCTTTGTTATCACGAATGGAGTTAATAAATTCATTTGTAAATTTCTCAGAGGATAAATAAACAACTTTTGCGCTTGGGTTATGATCTATCACATAATGACCAATTGCATGCATTAAGTGGGTTTTTCCTAATCCAACGCCCCCATATATAAACAGTGGATTATAGGCTTTTGCTGGAGCTTCGGCAACTGCAAGTGAAGCTGCGTGAGCAAAACGGTTACCAGAACCGATAACGAACGTATCAAATGTATATTTTGGGTTTAACATATTTTGCTGCAATTCAATTGGATCATCTTGTTTAAGGATCTTTTTTTCAGGTGCCTTAAATTCAAAATCTTCTTCTAACTGATTTTGAGGAATAATAAATTTAATGCTTAGTTCTTCACCAGTCAGACTATAAATTGTTTCAGCTATTAGATGTAAATATCGAGATTCTAACCAGTCACGGGCAAATTCATTTGGTGCAGTAATTATTAATGTATCGTTTTGAAGTGCATGTGCTTTCGTTGACTTTAGCCATGTTTCAAAACTTGGTTTACTTAATTTTTTCTCAATTTCTTTTAATGCCTTAGACCATAAGTCTGCAATATTCTCCAAATGTATCCCTCCTTTTAAGCAAGATTAGCTGAAATTCTTGTTGTGTTTAAGTTTTGTACAACTATAAAATCAATGAATGCATGCCATTTTATAAATATACATTAGGTATAAAATGTGCATAATATATATTATAGTAGAAAAGCATCTTTTCGACAGAATTCACATATTGTGGACAAATTGTTATAAACATCTTTGGAAAAGTGTCCACATTTTATCCACAGGTTGTGGATAATGAAAAATAGGACAAGAAGTTATGAAGAGTGAAAACACAAATATGATATCAAATATTCCCTTGTAAATCAATGGTTTTTAATAAGTTATCCACAATTACTATCCCTTGTGGAAAAAAGATTTCCACAATACTATATAATGTGTGAAGGCTGTCGATAACTTTTGGAAAAGGAGATTTTTGTCGGAAAAAGTTGTCCACAGTCTGAGGGGGGATAAATTAATTTGAAGAACATGTCCTTTGAAGAAACCTTTGTATAGGAGAAACTTACTTATATAATAATATGTTATTACCTCACAATTTATGTTTGATTCTGGGGCTGATCTGAGGTTGTTTTTAGTGTATCCAAAATATAGCACCTAAATAAGGTTGACATTTTACTATGATTTTCTCTATAATTATCTAGACTGTCTTTGAATGATTGTAAATTCCCAAGGGGGGTGTCATATAATGAAAAGAACGTATCAACCAAATAATCGTAAACACAGCAAAGTACATGGTTTCCGTAAGCGCATGAGCACAAAAAATGGACGTCAAGTTCTAGCTCGTCGTCGTCGTAAAGGAAGAAAAGTATTATCAGCATAGACCACTGAAATGTCAGTGGTCTTTTTTCTAGTTTTAAGACAATATGAAAAACAATTATTTTCTTTCATATAAAGGTTTATATAAATCGAGGATATGACTATACTGAAAATAAAATGCGAACTTAAGATGTTACGAAATGTTGGAGTGTTTTTAATGAAAAAGGAATACAGAATAAAAAAGAATAAAGAATTCCAGGATGTATTTCAACATGGGAAATCGACTGCTAACCGTCAATTTGTTGTCTATGTGTTAGAAAAGCAGGATGTAAATCATTTTCGAATTGGTTTATCTGTTAGTAAGAAAATCGGTAATGCAGTTGTTCGGAATCGAATTAAACGATTGATAAGACAGTTCTTTTTAGAACATAAGGATGTTGTAGATCAGCATAAAGATTATGTAATTATCGCTAGAAAACCTGTAGCTGAAATGGATTATGTTGAGGTAAAGGGTAGCTTGCAGCATGTCTTAAAAAGAGCAAAAGTTCTATCAAGGTCGAGATAATTTAGAATGTTCACTTTTTCCACGTAAGAAACCAATGCTATTTTTCATAAATATGATAAAATAGATGTGATATATTTTCATTTTGGGGTCAAAAAATAAATATATACTAATGTATAGTAGAAACATGAATGATCCAGTGAAAATTAGAAAAGCAATACCTACAATACTTACATTAGGAGGAAATACGGTTGAAAAGGCGAATACTACTATTTGGTACATTAATCGTTCTATTAATGATTATGACGGGATGTACCGAAATAAATGAAGAAATAACAAAAGATAGTGAAGGAATTTGGAATCAATACTTTGTATATCCACTATCTTGGCTAATTACATATGTAGCTGTGAGCTTAGGTGATAATTATGGATTATCAATCATTATTGTTACATTAATTATCCGTCTAGCTATTCTACCTTTAATGATTAAACAAACGAGAAGTTCAAAGGCAATGCAAGCGCTACAACCAGAAATGCAGGCATTAAAAGAAAAATATAGTTCAAAAGATCAGAAAACACAGCAGAAATTACAACAAGAAACGATGCAGCTCTTCCAAAAACATGGGGTTAATCCTCTAGCTGGATGTTTACCTCTAATTGTTCAAATGCCAATCTTAATTGGTTTCTATCATGCAATCATGAGAACAAGAGAAATCGCAGAACATAATTTCCTATGGTTTGATTTAGGTGAAAAGGATCCTTACTTTTTACTTCCTATCATTGCAGGGGTTACAACGTTTATCCAACAGAAAATGATGATGGCTGGAAATGCAAATCAAAATCCACAAATGGCAATGATGTTATGGTTAATGCCAATCATGATCGTGATCTTTGCAATTACCTTCCCAGCTGCTCTTTCATTATACTGGGTAGTAGGTAACTTATTTATGATCGTTCAAACTTACTTTATTAAAGGTCCAGAGCTCAAAGAAGCAGCAGCTGCTGGAAAAGCGGGAGGAGCCAAAAAGAAGTGAAACAAATAACTGCTACAGGGCAATCCGTCGATGAAGCAGTGGAATCAGCTTTAGCTCAGTTAAATACAACAAAAGACCGCACAGAAATCGTAATCATTGATGAAGGAAAAAAGGGGATCTTCGGAATATTTGGTTCAAAGCCAGCTGTTGTGAAGGTAACGTTAAAGCCAGATCCAGTTGAAGAAACCGCAGCTTTTCTTCAGAAAACAGTTGATTCCATGGGTGTTACAGCAACTATTGAAATTAGTAGAAATGGAAAGAATGTTACATTTAATCTTTCTGGTGAAAAATTAGCCATTCTCATCGGAAAACGTGGACAAACATTAAATTCCTTACAATACTTAACGCAATTAGTGATGAATCGTTACTCAAATCAATATCTTAATGTCATGATTGATGCAGAGAATTATCGAGGTCGCAGGGAGGAAACTCTTACTCAGCTTGCCGAGCGATTAGCTGCTAAAGCTGTTCGGACGAGACAAGATGTTCCACTAGAGCCAATGCCATCTTATGAACGTAAAGTGATTCATACAGCTCTTATCAATAATAAAAAAGTGAAGACATTCTCTTCTGGAACTGATCCGAATCGTCACATCGTTATATCACCAAATCGTTAAAGCTAACTCAACTAGAGAGTTAGCTTTTTTTTGTGCTTTTTTTAAATCTCCCACTGTCCTCCTCAGGTGGAATTGTAGGTCATATGTCCTAAACCTTATTCTTTTCTATTATAAATCCGTAACGACTCCAGCATGAAAGGCTTCGCTGTAATTAAAAATATTGTTATTCACATGTGGATAAGTTAAAATTGATAACATAAAACAAAAATGAGCGTGAACGTTATCTGTGTGGATAATTAGGTAATAATAGCATTAAAGATGTTATTCACAGCGTTGGTATGTTAAAATGGATTGCTTGTGGAAAAGTAAGCAAAGCCATGTTTAAAACAAGTTGTTAGCTAAAGGCTAAATAGATAGAAGTAAATGTAAGACTGGTAACAAAAGAGGTGAAGGTGAATAGATGGAATTCGATACAATAAGTGCGATCTCAACTCCGATGGGAGAGGGAGCAATCGCAATCGTACGTTTAAGTGGTGAGGAAGCAATTGAAATTGCTGATCGAATATTTATAGCGAAGTCTGGTAAGAGGCTAAGGGAGATGAAGACTCATACGATTCATTATGGGAATATCGTTGATCCTAAGACAGAGGAAGTAGTAGAGGAAGTCATGATTTCCTTAATGAGAGGACCAAAGACGTTTACGAGAGAAGATGTAGTAGAAATCAATTGTCATGGTGGATTGGTTTCAGTCAATCGTGTACTCCAATTAGTGTTAATAAATGGTGCGAGATTAGCAGAGCCTGGTGAGTTTACAAAAAGAGCATTTTTAAATGGAAGAATAGATTTATCACAGGCAGAAGCTGTCATGGATTTAATCCGTGCAAAAACAGATCGAGCGATGAATGTAGCTATTGGACAAATGGAAGGTCGCTTATCCAATTTAATTCGAGGTTTACGTCAAGAGCTACTTGAAATCTTAGCACATATCGAAGTGAATATTGATTATCCTGAATACGATGATGTGGAAGAAATGACACATCAATTGTTAGTTCCTAAGGTTCTTAATGTAAAGAAGGAAATTAATACGTTATTACAAACATCAAGTCAGGGGAAAATCTTACGTGAAGGGCTATCAACTGTAATAGTAGGACGTCCGAATGTTGGAAAATCCTCATTACTTAATAGTCTTGTTCATGAAAATAAAGCAATTGTTACTGATATTCCTGGTACAACAAGAGATGTTATTGAAGAATATGTTAATGTTCGTGGTGTTCCTTTAAGACTTGTAGATACTGCTGGTATTAGAGAAACAGAAGATATTGTTGAGCGAATTGGTGTAGAAAAATCTAGAGAAGTTTTAAAAAGTGCCGACCTTATTTTATTAGTTTTAAATAATAATGAAGAACTATCAATAGAAGATGTTCGTATATTTGAAGCAATAGCTGGCATGGATGCGATTATTATTATCAATAAGACGGATTTAGCTACGAAAATTAGTCTTGATCAGGTGAAAGAATTAGCGGGTAATCAGCCGGTTGTTACAACATCCTTGTTACAAGAAGAAGGCATTGAAGAGCTAGAAGAAGCGATTTCATCCCTATTTTTTTCAGGTTCAATTGAAGCTGGTGATTTAACATATGTATCAAACTCTAGACATATCGCACTCTTAAATCAAGCTAATCATGCAATTGATGAGGCCTTACAAGGGATTGATCAGAACCTTCCAATTGATATGGTCCAAATTGATTTAACAAGAACATGGGAATTACTTGGTGAGATTATTGGTGATGCGGTTCATGAAAGTCTGATAAACCAGTTGTTTTCTCAGTTCTGTTTAGGAAAATAAGCATTAGAAATTCATTTTTAAGTATATAGGCTGAACGAATTATCCTTGTCATTCTAAATGGTTTTTGTTAATACGAGTGATGCAAGGTTTACTTTAGCAGCCTGAATAAGGAGGTTCAAATATGAGTTATAAAGCTGGCTCATATGATGTAATCGTGATTGGAGCAGGGCACGCGGGTTGTGAAGCGGGTCTTTCAGCTGCAAGAATGGGTGCTAGCACTCTTATGATTACGATTAATTTAGATATGGTGGCATTTATGCCATGTAACCCTTCGGTCGGTGGACCAGCAAAGGGGATTGTTGTTCGAGAAATCGATGCCTTAGGCGGAGAAATGGGTAAGAATATCGATAAAACCCATATTCAAATGAGAATGTTGAATACTGGGAAAGGTCCAGCTGTCCGCGCTCTACGTGCACAGGCTGATAAATTTTCTTACCAACATGAAATGAAGAAGACCCTTGAAAATCAGGAAAACTTAACACTTTTACAAGGGATGGTTGAGCGCTTAATTGTTGAAGATGGTGTTTGTAAGGGCGTAGTAACACAAACTGGTGCGACCTATGAAGCCAAAACCGTTGTCATTACGACAGGTACCTTCTTAAGAGGCGAGATTATTTTAGGAGAGCTGAAATACTCAAGTGGACCTAATAATCAACAGCCTTCTGTGAGATTATCAGAGCACTTAGAAGAGCTTGGTTTTGATTTAGTTCGTTTTAAGACAGGAACACCTCCACGTGTTCATAGTGATACGATTGACTATAGTAAAACAGAAATTCAACCTGGTGATGATGTTCCAAGAGCATTTTCTTATGAAACAACTAAATTTATCACTGACCAGCTTCCTTGTTGGTTAACTTACACCAGTGAAGAAACCCATCAAATTATTGATCAGAACTTGCATCGTTCACCGATGTACTCTGGTATGATTAAAGGAACTGGACCAAGATATTGTCCATCTATTGAAGACAAAGTAGTTCGTTTTAGTGATAAACCTCGCCATCAAATTTTCTTAGAGCCTGAAGGCAGAAATACACAAGAGGTCTATGTACAAGGGCTTTCCACAAGTCTACCAGAAGAGGTGCAGCACAAAATTCTAGCATCGATTCCAGGACTTGAGAAAGTTCAATTAATGCGCGCAGGCTATGCTATTGAGTATGATGCTATTGTCCCAACACAGCTTTGGCCAACATTAGAAACAAAGAAAATTGCTAATCTATACACTGCTGGCCAAATTAATGGTACTTCTGGTTATGAAGAAGCTGCCGGACAGGGCATGATGGCTGGTATAAATGCTGGTAGACGTGCTCTAGGCAAAGAAGAAGTCATTCTTAGTCGATCAGAAGCTTATATCGGGGTGCTAATTGATGATCTTGTAACGAAAGGGACAAATGAACCATATCGATTACTAACATCACGTGCAGAATACCGTTTATTACTTCGTCATGACAATGCTGATTTAAGATTAACTGAAAAAGGGTATGAAATTGGATTAATTAGTGAAGAAAGATATCGTCAATTCCTAAATAAAAAGCAAGCAGTAGAGGATGAGAAAATCCGCTTAGCTTCTATTATTATTAAACCAACAGAGAAGGTTCAAGAAATTATTAAATCTGTTGGTGGAAGTGAATTAAAAGATGGGATAAAAGGAATTGATCTTCTCAAGAGACCAGAGATGCTCTATCATCATATCCATCAAATGATTCCAGCTGAATCAGAGATTGATGCAGATGTAGCAGAGCAAGTCGAAATTCAAGTGAAATATCAAGGTTATATTGAAAAATCACTTCAGCAGGTTGAAAAGCTGAAAAAAATGGAGAATAAAAAAATTCCTGAAAACATTGATTATGATGCTATTACAGGACTTGCGACCGAAGCAAGACAGAAATTAAAAGAAGTTCGCCCTTTATCAGTTGCACAAGCGTCAAGAATATCTGGAGTTAACCCAGCAGATGTATCAATTCTTCTTGTTTATATTGAACAAGGAAAAATCGCAAGGGTCTCTAATCAATAAGGTGCTACGAAAGGAAGTACGATGGATACATTACTTTTTACAAAAGAACTTGGGGAGAGGGGAATTACTCTTTCTCCACGTCAAATAGAGCAATTTGAGCAATATTTTCATTTGTTAGTTGAGTGGAATGAGAAAATGAATCTCACAGCAATAACGGACAAGCCTGACGTATACTTAAAGCATTTTTTCGATTCTATAACAGCTGCATTTTACTATGATTTTTCTAAGGTGCAAACAGTATGTGATGTAGGTGCAGGAGCGGGATTTCCTAGCATACCTATCAAAATTTGTTTTCCGCATCTCAATATTTCGATTGTTGACTCATTGCAAAAAAGAATAGGATTTTTAAATCATCTTGCAAGTGAACTTTCATTAGAGAACGTGACATTCTATCATGATCGTGCTGAGACATTTGGTCAAAAGCAAGAGGTACGTGAATCCTATGACCTTGTCATGGCCAGAGCCGTTGCTCGATTATCTGTCTTAAGTGAGCTTTGCCTTCCACTGGTAAAAGAAAAGGGTACATTTATTGCTATGAAAGCTGCTTCCGTTCAGGAAGAAATGAATGATGCGAAAAAAGCGATTCACGTTCTAGGAGGAGAAGTGGAGGAAGTACATCATTTCTTACTACCAATTGAGGAAAGTGATCGTAATATCGTCATTATCAATAAAGTTAATAAAACACCTAAGAAATACCCAAGAAAACCTGGCACGCCTAATCGTTCGCCAATTTCTTAATCATACCGTCGCAAATTAACCATTTCTATAGCGAATATAGTATTGTATTTCCTTCTCTATCCTTGTATCCTTATAGTAGGATTTAAAAGAACTAGATTCTATTTTCGAACTAGAGTTTGCCTAGTGGCGAAATGTTTCACGTGAAACATTTCTATGTTAAAAAGTTACAGAAACTCATTACGTTCCAAAATTATATGTTCAATTAGAAGTTGTAAAAACGGGGAGTATCCTAAGGGGTGGTGTAATTATGAAGCATCCATTTTCGCGATTATTTAATCTAAGTGAAAAAGATGAACATATAGATCAGAGCCAATTAGAAATAGAGACAGAGCTTAACTTAGATCTAATAGATAATGAAGAAACTAAAAATGATGAAGTGAAAAATATACCGATTTCAAGTATTGTTCCCAATCGTTTTCAGCCTAGAACATTATTTGCAGAAGACAAAATTAATGAACTAGCTTTAACGATTCGAACACATGGGATTATTCAGCCTATTGTGTTAAGAGAATTTGAGGAAAATCAATATGAAATCATTGCTGGGGAAAGACGTTGGCGTGCAGTACAATCACTTGGGTGGGAAACTATTCCTGCTATTATAAAGAATTTCAATGATACAGAAACAGCTTCTGTTGCTCTTATTGAAAATCTTCAACGTGAGGAATTATCAGCCATTGAAGAAGCGGTTGCGTATGGGAAATTACTTGAACTACATAACTTAACCCAGGAAGCATTGGCTCAAAGACTAGGTAAAGGTCAGTCTACCATTGCAAATAAGTTAAGACTATTAAAGTTGCCTACTGAAGTTCAAGAAGCACTTATGCAAAAAATCATTACTGAAAGACATGCTAGAGCACTTATCCCTTTAAAGCATCCTGAGAAGCAAATTAAGCTCCTACAGGAAGTTATTGAAAGACAATTAAATGTTAAGCAAACAGAAGACCGTGTTGTTAGACTATTAGAACAAGACAAACAGAAGCCTAAGCCTCAAAGAAGAGCATTTAGTAGAGACACAAGAATTGCAATGAATACAATTAGACAGTCATTAACAATGGTTGCTGATAGTGGGGTAACGATTGATTCTGAAGAAGAAGAATTCGAAGAGTACTTTCAGTTTACTATCAAAATCCCAAAGAAATAAATCATCATCTAAGGCTATCCAAAAGGGTATCATATCTCAGAAAACATCTTTTATCATTCCTATCTTTTTATTTAGATGTTGCAGGACATGTCATATTCTTTTTGGATAAGCCTTATTTTGTTTCACGTGAAACATTCCCGGATGATCTCTATGGTCATTAATCCTCTTAAATAATCCACCCTATAGTAAAACACCTAGTGTATCTATTTATTCCTTTCCAAAGATGTAAAACTCCAAGTAATCAATTAAAACTAGCAAAAAAAGAACTATTAATAGGAAGAATGATGCTTTTTATGTTTATTTTTTTAAAAAAAGATTATCACAATCAAAATTCATGATAAAATAGTGAAAGTGAACAATAAATCGTTGTCTGTAAATCTGTTTATGAAGTTCTATTAAAACCATATGATCGTCCTACGTTGAATGAATAGGGTTGAGTTCATAAGGTTATACCATTTTATAGAAAAATTACTATAGCTATATAGAAGGTAGGTGACATCGTGGGTAAAATCATCGCGATTGCAAACCAAAAGGGTGGAGTTGGAAAGACAACTACTTCCGTAAATTTAAGTGCGTGTTTAGCGTATATTGGTAAAAGAGTGTTATTAGTAGACATTGACCCTCAAGGTAATGCAACTAGTGGTACTGGTATAGAGAAAGCTGAAGTCGAACAGTGTATTTATGATGTTTTAGTAGAAGATGTTGAGGTAAAGAATGTTGTCAAACCTACAGCAGTCGAAAATTTATCAATTATACCTGCTACGATTCAATTAGCGGGTGCTGAGATTGAATTAGTACCAACTATTTCTCGTGAAGTGCGTTTAAAAAGAGCTCTTGAAGCCGTCAAGGAAAATTATGATTATATCATTATTGATTGTCCACCTTCATTAGGGTTACTTACAATCAATGCTTTGACAGCATCTGATGCCGTATTAATTCCAGTTCAGTGTGAATATTATGCGTTAGAAGGATTAAGTCAGCTTTTAAATACGGTTCGCCTCGTTCAAAAGCACTTAAATACTGAATTGATGATTGAAGGAGTCCTTTTAACAATGCTTGATGCAAGAACAAACTTAGGCATTCAAGTTATTGATGAAGTGAAGAAATATTTCCAAGACAAAGTATATAAAACGATTATTCCAAGAAATATTCGCTTAAGTGAAGCGCCGAGTCACGGTGAACCAATTATCATCTATGATCCAAAGTCTAGAGGAGCAGAAGTGTATTTAGATCTTGCGAAGGAAGTGGATGGAAATGGCTAAAGGTTTAGGAAAAGGAATTAATGCTTTGTTTACCAATATAGAAGTTGGTAGAGAAGAGGTTGTCCAAGAGATAAAAATCAGTGAAATACGTCCTAACCCTTATCAACCAAGAAAAACATTTCAACCAGAGGCAATAGAAGAATTAAAAGAGTCGATTCTCGCTCACGGAATATTACAACCTATTATCGTTAGAAAGAGTATAAAAGGGTTTGAAATTGTTGTAGGTGAAAGAAGATATCGTGCAGCAAAACAAGCAAAATTATCATCTATTCCTGCTGTTGTGAGAGATTTGTCAGAACAGCAAATGATGGAATTGGCTCTTTTAGAGAATCTACAAAGAGAAGACCTTAATCCAATTGAAGAGGCGATAGCATATCAATCTCTTATAGATCACCTAAAGCTAACACAGGAACAATTAGCACAACGATTAGGGAAGAGTAGACCTCATATTGCTAATCATCTTCGTCTTCTAACATTACCTTCTAATGTTCAACAGTTAATCTCCGATGGGAAAATCTCCATGGGACATGGAAGAACTCTATTAGGATTGAAAAAGAAAGACAAACTAAAGCCTTTAATTGATAAAGTGATCAAGGAACAATTAAATGTTCGTCAATTAGAAGATTTAATTCATCAGCTAAATCAAAATGTTCCACGTGAAACAGTCAAACAAGTACCGAAAAAAGATGTGTTTATTAGAGAAAGAGAAAATCTATTAAGAGAGAGATTTGGTACATCTGTTACGATTAAGCAAAATAAGAAAAAAGGAAAGATAGAAATAGAATTCTTTTCAAAAGAAGATCTAGAAAGAATTTTAGAGATGCTAGATTCTCAAGATGCTTCGCTCTAGTGTTAGGGGATATGATCGGTGGTATTACTAGGAACAATTGTTAATGGTTTATGTATTATTCTGGGAACCTTATTGGGTAAACTCCTTAACAGGATCCCAGAACAGATTAAACAAACCGTGATGCAAGGTATCGGTTTGGCAGTTATCATTTTAGGGATACAAATGGGGTTGAAAAGTGAGCAATTTTTAATTGTTATCTTTAGTTTAGTATTTGGTGCGATTCTAGGTGAATACTGGGCACTTGATGATAAATTAAATAAGTTGGGCCAGTGGATTGAAACTAAGGTTGGTAGAAAAGGAAAAGATTCTATTGCTAAAGGCTTTGTAACTGGAACATTAATATTCGTTATAGGAGCAATGGCGATTATAGGTGCATTAGATAGTGGGTTAAGACAAGATCACCGAGTGCTCTATACGAAGTCAATTCTTGACGGTTTTACTAGTTTAATTTTAGCTACAACCCTTGGAATAGGAGTTCTATTCTCTGCAATACCTGTAATTGTATATCAAGGTTCAATTGCACTTTTTGCAACTCAAATTGAAAAATGGGTACCACAAGCTCTAATGGACTCGTTTATTGTCGAAATGACTGCAACGGGTGGCATTATGATTCTAGCTATTGGGTTAAATTTAATAGGTTTAACAAAAATTAAGGTAGCAAATTTTTTACCAAGTATCCTTATCACTACAATATTAGTAACAATTATCTACTTTTGGACAGATGTGGTTCAATTTGTCCAAGGGATTTATTAATTAAATGAAGTTGTCCTTTAAATAGTGATTGATTCATCAACTCTGATGACACACTTTTTGAGGGCAACTTTTTTGTTATATTGATTTCTTTGGTTTTAGTATAGTTTGTTGCTCTTTAGTTAGAACTTGTTTTCGATCATGGAGAAGATCAGCATGCAGGATACTTTTTACAATCGTATCTGACATCTTCATAACCAAACTTAGACGTGTATTTTGTAGAACCAAAAACTCCATAAATCCACTTACATTCACAATCCCTGTAATATGCATATTTCCTACTGGTGTTAATGTCTTATTTACACCTGCTCCTGGTTTCACAGGACCATTCGCTACAGAAATGATTCCCACACTTTTTAATCGCCCTAAACAGGCATCTATCCCAATGATAAAAGGGTCCTTGTATGTTTGATGTATCCAATTCATTTGATCTTCTAAATTAACTGCATGTATAGGATCGTCCAACGTGCCATATACATGGAATTGAGACAACCTTTTTTCTGATAATTTAGTGCCAACAAGTGGGCCTAAGGAGTCACCAGTTGATCGATCTGTTCCTATGCAGATAATGATGATTGGTTGATTAGTAGAAGGGAGCATGGATGAAATTTGTCTAGCAATAAGTGTTTGGGCATCTTCAAGATCATATGGAAAGCGGGTATTTTCACCTTTTATAGATTCAAAAAGATTTTGTTTTAGATTCATAGGTTTCACCCCTTTTTAATAGTAGTAACAGTATACGGAAGAAATGTAGTTTCTATACATATGTAAGAGAATATATTTCCTCCTCTTTTAAGGAGATGAAAAAGTTTAATCAAAGAAAATGGAGGGAAGTTTGTGTGGAATTCTGGGTTTAAGTGGATGCTTTTAATCATGGGGACGACCATTGGAGCTGGATATGCTTCGGGAAGAGAGTTATGGCAGTTCTTTGGTGATCAAAGTGGAGTGGCTATTGTATTATTTACGATCATTTTCTCAATTTGTTGCTTTGTTATAATGAAAGTAAGTTACACAGAGCAATCTGAGCACTTTATTCCTGTCCTGCAAAAAATAATAGGGAAAAGGTTAGCTCATGTGTACGATATTTTAATTGTCATCTATTTATTTACGACAACCATCGTTATGTTGGCTGGTGGTGGTGCTACTCTAGAAACCTTTCAAATTCCTTATTGGTTCGGAGTCGTGTTTATTTGTGGACTACTAGTTCTCTTGTTTGTTTGGGGAGTTAAGGGTATGGTTACAATGAATGTGGTTATTCTACCAGTTCTTATCTTAGGACTAATCATTACCTTGCTGCTATTTATTAACTCGAGTGATAACCATTTTACCTTTGATTGGAAAGCTCAGAGTAATTGGCCAGCTGCATTTACATTTACCGCATTAAATATTCTTCCACTTGTTGCTGTCTTATCTGCCGTTGGAAGGGAAATGAAACAGATTGGAGAAGCATGGGTTGCAAGCATTGGAAGTGGGCTGATTTTAGGTGTTATTTCATTTATTTATAATGAATCATTAATACAAGTCGCAGAAGAAATTATGTTATATGAGATTCCGTTGTTTGCGATATTAAAGTATTATCCATATCCAATGCTCGTATTTATGTCATTTTTATTATTTGCAGCCATTTTTACGACAGCAGCTTCAGGAGTATTTGGGATTACAACAAGATTTCGAGAGCTTGTTAAACTTCCGTTATGGTTATGGGCAATTATTGCATTAGTAATCATGATACCATTTACTACATTTGGATTTGCTACACTCGTATCGGTGTTGTATCCAATATATGGAATAGCGAATTTGTATTTACTAACTTCAATATTGTTATATCCAATCATGAATCGCTACAAATTGGATTGAAATATTGGTAAAATAGAATGAAGAACGTGTAGAGAGGTAGATTTCGTTGGAATGGATGATAGAACAATTTGATGATAAGATAATACCTTATTTTTATAATGAAGATTTATGGATTTCATTAGGTATGGGGTTAATCAAGATTATTGCCATTTTAGTTGTTGCTGCACTTATTGTGAGGATAGCAAAGATTGCGATTAGAAATATTTTTAAAGTAAGGGCAAAAGGTCCCTTACAGATGACTGAGAGAAGAGAAGCGACTCTAGTAAAATTATTAGAGAATATCTTGACCTATGTTGTCTACTTCATTGTGATCATTATGATATTAGAAACAATGGATATAGAAATTCGTGCATTACTAGCAGGGGCAGGGATTTTAGGACTTGCTGTTGGTTTCGGGGCACAAAACCTTGTTCGAGATGTCATTACAGGCTTCTTTATTATTTTCGAAGATCAGTTCTCAGTTGGAGATTTTGTTAGAATTGGTCAGTTTGAAGGAGTAGTAGAGGAAATTGGATTAAGAACAACTAAGATTAAAAACTTTACTGGAGAGTTACATATCTTACCTAATGGAAGCATCATTGAAGTTACAAATTTCTCTATCCATAATAGTGTGGCGATTGTTGATGTGAGTATTGCTTATGAAGGTGATATTGTCAAAGCAGAGCGGGTTCTAGAGGAATTATTAGAAGAGCTGCCAAATAAGTATGAAGATATGATTACAACGCCCGAGTTATTAGGTGTTCAAAGCCTTGGCGCATCTGAAGTGGTACTGAGGGTTGTAAGTGAAGTTCAACCAATGCGTCACTTTCATATAGCAAGAATGCTGCGTAAGGAAATTAAAAATCGACTAGATGAGTATGGCATTGAGATTCCTTTCCCTCGTTTAGTGATGTACAGTCGCCAAGATGAAAATAGTCAAAAGAGTTCGGGGAATATCCAGGAAAGGGGATGAGGAGATGGATAAAGAGTTCGATCTATATGATGTTGTTGAAATGAAGAAAGCCCATCCATGTGGACATAATCAATGGAAGATTATCAGAATGGGAATGGATATAAGAATCAGATGTGAAGGGTGCTCACATAGTGTCATGATTCCAAGAAAAGAATTTGCAAGAAAAATGAAGAAGGTATTAGTCAAACATGAGGGTGAATGATTCATTCCTCATGTTTTTTTGTGTTGGTAAAGTATTCTTATTGATTGCAGAAAGTACAGAAGACTTGTATGCTACTTGTAATAAAGAATGTAAGTTTGGGAGAGGTGAAACCATTGGTATCATATAAATCAGCTTGTCCATTGAACTGTTGGGATAATTGTGGTTTCCAAGTAGAAGTAGAGAATGGAAAAGTGAAAAAAATTGACGGAGACCCGGATCATCCAATTACTCAAGGAAAGATCTGTGGCAGAGGGCGAGCGCTTGAAGCACGTGCAAACTCAGATCTGAGACTATTATATCCGTTAAAAAAGATAGATGGTGAATTTCAGCAAATTTCATGGAATCAGGCATTAGATGAGATAGCAAGAAAGATGGACGAGGTAAGAAAGAGCACCGGATCAACCTCTATCCTTCATAGTCATGATTATTCTAATAGCGGTCTTCTTAAAAATATTGATAAACGCTTCTTTAATTGTCTTGGGGGCGTAACTGAATTAACGGGAAGTATTTGTTGGGGTGCTGGGATTGAAGCTCAGACATGGGATTTTGGAAATGCTTTTAGTCATTCTCCAGATGATCTAGCAAATAGTAAAAATATTGTTATTTGGGGCAGGAATGTAGCCAGAACAAATATGCATTTATACCAAAATCTTATTACTGCAAAGAAAAATGGTGCGAATCTGATTGTTATTGATCCTATCTTTAACGCAACAGCAAAAATTGCTCATTCTTATATTAGTGTTAAGCCAGGAATGGATGGAGTCCTTGCTATTGGTATTATGAAAGAAATGATTAGATTAGAGCTTCATGATCGAATGTTTATCGAGCACTATTCAACAGGGTTTTCTGATCTTATCGAGCTTCTAGATTCCATTTCAATTGATGAGATTGAACGATATACGGATGTTTCACGTGAAACATTACTCGAGCTTGCTAGGATATATCATAAAGGGCCAACCTCGACATTTTTAGGATTAGGGATGCAGAGATATGCAAATGGAGGAAATACAATTCGACTGATTGATGCGTTAATAGCTATCAGCGGGAATATTGGTGTTCCTGGGGGTGGAGCTAATTTTGGTCATTTACAGGTAGGTCAAAGCTTTGCCGTAAATCAATTATCTCTTCCTGAACGTAAGAAAGAGCATCGAACGTTTACAATGATGAAGCAAGCAGAAGGAATTCTTGAGGCGGTGGATCCGGAAATCAAAATGGTGTTTGTGACATGTGGAAATCCGTTAACACAAGTGCCAGATACAAATCTTGTTAAAAAGGCCTTTGAATCTGTAGAGACGTTGGTTGTTGTTGAACAATTCATGACAGATACAGCAGAATTGGCTGATTATGTACTGCCAACAACCATGGTGTTTGAAGAAGAGGACCTATATTACTCATCCATGTATCATCATTATGTTAATTATGGTCCACAGTTAGTTTCAGCACCAGGAGAAGCTAAATCAGATTTATGGATTTGGACAGAGCTAGCGAAGAGACTAGGATTTGGTGAGGATTTTAATTATTCAAAAGAAGAATGGATTGAGATGGGATTAGGTGGTCTTCAGGAGAAAGGGATCACATTAGAGAAGTTGAAAGAAATGAACCATCTCCCACTACCAGTAGATGAGATTCCATGGGAAGATTTTCAGTTTGGAACACCAAGTGGGAAGTATGAATTCACTTCACAAACTGCATCATCAAAAGGATTAGATGGGAAATTAAAGCTATTATTTCCTAAGGAATCTTCTTATAGCAATAAAGAGCTTTCTGAGAAATATCCATATACATTATTAACAATCCATCCAATGCGTTCTAACCATTCACAGCACTATCACCTGATTGAAAACCTACAAACCATTAAAATTGAAGTATCTAAAGACATTGCTGAAGAAAAAGGATTAGTAGAAGATGAGGTTGTACGTGTATTTAATGATAGAGGAGAGTTAACCGGAAGAGTACGTATTCTTCCAAAGGCCCATTCGAAAATTGTTAATATTGATGAAGGGCAATGGAGGAAATTTGGTGGTAGTGTAAACCTACTAACACCAAATGGTGAGTCTGACAACAAACAGGGAAGCACATTATACGATTGTCTTGTAGATTTGGAAAAAGTAACTTCATAAAAGAGGATAACTAGGTGTACTCTACACTTATAAGACCTTGATAAAGCTTGTTTTTTTTTCTTTTACTATCTATAATTGTGAAAGGTTAGCTATGAGCGTGATTACATTAGTGATCTAAAAGGGTTCATTTTTCAAGTGATTATTATTTGGAAGATAACTTTTGGTTAAATAAAGTAAAAATAGAGTGACAAGGCTATGTAAAATGAGGAGTGAAGGAAATGGCATTAACAGCTGGAATCGTTGGGCTTCCGAATGTAGGGAAATCAACGCTTTTTAATGCAATTACACAAGCAGGAGCAGAATCTGCAAACTATCCATTCTGTACAATCGATCCTAATGTAGGGATTGTTGAAGTACCAGACGAGCGTCTAAATAAATTGACAGAACTTGTTCAACCGAAGAAAACAGTACCTACAGCATTTGAATTCACAGATATTGCTGGGATTGTTAAAGGGGCAAGTAAAGGAGAGGGACTTGGAAATAAGTTCTTATCTCATATCCGCCAGGTTGATGCGATTTGTCATGTGGTTCGTTGTTTTGCTGATGATAATATTACACATGTATCTGGTAAGGTAGAGCCAATCGATGATATCGAGACAATCAATTTAGAATTAATTTTAGCTGACTTAGAATCTGTTTCTAAGCGTTTAGAGCGAGTAGCGAAGTTAGCAAAGCAAAAGGATAAAGAAGCGTTAGTTGAACACGAAGTACTTGTGATGCTTAAGGAAGCCTTTGAGGATGAAAAGGCTGCTCGTACAGTGGAATTTACTGACGAACAGATGAAGATTGTAAAAGGCTTACACTTACTTACTATTAAGCCTATGCTATATGTTGCAAATGTAAGTGAAGACGATCTAGCGGACTCTTCTTCTAATGAATATGTTGCTAAGGTTCGCGAATTTGCTGCATCTGATAATGCAGAAGTAATCGTGATCTGTGCGAAAATTGAATCTGAGATTGTTGAGCTTGAAGGAGAAGAGAAGGCGATGTTCCTTGAAGAATTAGGAATTGAGGAATCAGGTCTTGATCAACTTATTAAAGCTTCTTATAATCTTCTAGGCTTAGCGACATACTTCACTGCGGGTGTTCAAGAGGTTAGAGCTTGGACCTTTAGAAAAGGAATGAAGGCTCCACAATGTGCAGCGATTATTCATACCGATTTCGAAAGAGGATTTATCCGAGCTGAGACGGTTTCTTATGAAGATTTATTAAATAGTGGATCAATGGCAGCAGCTCGTGAAGCTGGTAAGGTCCGTTTAGAAGGAAAAGAATATATTGTTAAAGACGGAGACGTTATCCACTTCCGTTTCAACGTTTAAACAAATAAAAATGACGATACTAACACTCATATAGAGAGGATGTTGGTATCGTTTTTTTTGTAGACTATAGTCAGAAATAATCGCTATTGCTTATTAGCGATGGGTGTGCTATAATTCTACATTGTGAGTAATTGAAAGATTGCTCCTTGCCCTTTTTGTTTAAGGGCCGTTAGTCCAAAAGGAGGTGAACGAGATGAGAAAATACGAAATTATGTATATCATCCGTCCAAACATTGAAGATGAAGCTAAAAAAGCTCTAGTTGAGCGTTTTAATGGCGTTTTAACTGACAATGGTGCGGAGATTACAAACGTAAAAGAATGGGGTAAACGTCGTTTAGCATATGAAATCAATGATTTCCGCGATGGTTATTACATGATTCTTAACGTAATGTCTAATTCTGCTGCTATCAACGAATTCGATCGTTTAGCGAAGATCAGTGAAGACATTATCCGTCACATCATTGTAAAAATAGAAGAATAATTGTAAGAAAATAGGTTATATTTTCTTTAGAAATATGGTTGAAGGAGTGGGTTCTGATGATGAATCGCGTAATTCTCGTAGGCAGACTTACGAAGGATCCTGAACTACGCTATACCCCAAGTGGAGTAGCTGTAGCAACTTTCACGTTAGCTGTTAACAGAGCATTCACGAATCAGCAAGGTGAACGTGAAGCGGATTTTATAAATTGTGTAGTTTGGCGTAAACCTGCTGAAAATGTTGCTAACTTTTTGAAAAAGGGTAGCTTGGCTGGAGTAGACGGACGAGTTCAAACTCGTAACTACGACGGACAAGATGGTAAACGTGTTTATGTAACTGAAATTTTAGCTGAAAGTGTTCAATTTTTAGAACCAAGAAATGCTAACAATGACGGACAGCGTAGTGGTGGAAGTTCTTACGGTAATCCAGGAGGCTCTTATGGTGGCGGAAATCAAAACCAAGGGCAAGGGTATGGTGGATATGGTCAAGATCAGAACCAACAACGAAACAACAATCAAGGCTTTACAAAAGTCGATAATGATCCATTTGCAAATGATGGACAACCAATTGATATATCAGACGACGACTTACCGTTTTAAGTTGATCGGATAAAAACAGGAAGGAGGAGATTTCTAATGGCAGGTGGACGCAGAGGAGGACGTGCAAAACGTCGTAAGGTTTGTTATTTCACAGCACATGGTATTACACATATCGATTACAAAGAGGTTGACATGTTAAAGAAATTCGTTTCTGAGCGTGGAAAGATTTTACCTCGTCGTGTAACAGGAACAAGCGCTAAGTACCAACGTAAATTAACGATTGCTATCAAACGCGCTCGTCAAATGGCTTTATTACCATATGTTTCTGGTGAATAAGTAAAAAAGCAGTGAGATTTCCTCACTGCTTTTTTTTTATCCTCTAAGCATTTGAGGTTTATCACGTTCTTTATTAGGAAAAAATAGATAGATTGAAATAATAAAGAGGCAGGCCTCGTTTTATTGTACAAATCCTCTTTTCTTGTTTTATGATGATACATAATAGACTCTAATAAGAGGAACGGAGATCCTGTCTAGTAGCTTAGTAGCAAGATCAAGTGAGAGGTGAAAGTATGAAGAAACAGAAATTTGTGGTTGATGGTGGACTCTTTCTTGCCATCTATATTTTACTGTTAATAGGATCAATTTTTCTTCCATTTGTAGGAATCTTTTTAACCTTTTTATTACCGATTCCTTTTATTATTTTTGCTAGTAGGTATAGTATCAAACAGTCTTTACTATTCTTACTTGCAGCCGCAGTATTATCGTTATTGTTTACATCTGTGACTGGTTTAATCTTCGCCTTCATTTTTGGAGTGGGTGGAGTAGTATATGGTACCCTTGTTCAAAAAGGTAGGAAACCATTGGAGGTCATGCTTGGCCTTACAGTTTCATTTATTGTTACTTTTGTGGTTTTCTACATCATTGCTAGTAGTTTGTTTGCTTTTGATTTTTCAGCACTTGTGAAGCAATCTGCTGAGGAATCGATTGAAATGCTAGAGAACTATGCTCCTCAAAATGAAGAGGTGATCCAGCAATTTAATGAGTCATTAGAGTTATTTAACTATTTAGTACCAAGTTTATTAGTGATTACGGCTTTTTTCTTTGCTCTTATTACACAACTCATTTCTTATCCAGTATTGAAAAGAGTCATGAAAGATGCGATCAAGTTTCCGGCGATAAGAGATATCACTATACCGATAAGTATTCTATGGTATTACTTAGTGGTACTCATCCTCATGTATTTTGATATGGAAGTGGGTTCCTTTTATTATATGGCTGTGGTGAATTTGTATTATATTCTCCAATTGTTGATGGTCATTCAAGGGATTTCGTTTGTCTTCTACTTTAGTCATGTAAGAGGGTTACCAAAAATAGTACCAATTATCGTATTGATCATGACACCTTTTTTACTTTCTATTATACGAATCTTAGGTATAATTGACTTAGGGTTCCGATTAAGAAACAAGGTAAAACCAAAAAGCTAGAATTTTGCATAGGGAGCTAAAAAGACATGCCTGACTTTTATAAAAAGAAAGTATTTCGCTATCCAATCTATGCTCTACTTATTGTGACAGGGATTCTCTTAGGGGTGATCCTTTACTATCATTACATTATTGGTATAGCAGGATTTCTGCTCCTTGGTCTCATATTATATTTCCTATATCGAGCTGACAGATTGTTAAATGAAGAAATGGAAACCTACATTTCAACATTATCCTACCGGTTAAAAAAGGTGGGAGAAGAAGCGTTAATGGAAATGCCTATTGGAATCATGCTCTTTAATGAGGAATATACGATTGAATGGACCAATCCATTTATCTCATCATGCTTTGATGAAGATACATTAGTAGGTCAGTCATTGTATAGTGTGGCAGATTCACTCATTCCACTGATTAAACAAGAGGTTGATACCGAAATAATCACATTGTATGATCAAAAGTTCAAAGTGATTATTAAGAGAGAAGAGAGACTTCTTTATTTCTTTGATGTGACGGAACAAACTGAAATCGAGAAATTATACGAGGATGAGCGTACCGTGTTAGGCGTTATTTTCCTGGATAATTACGATGAAGTGACACAAGGAATGGACGATCAAAAGAAAAGTCAAATTAATAGCCAAGTCACCTCAATTCTTAACAACTGGGCAAGTGAGAATGGAGTCTATCTGAAAAGAACGTCTTCTGAACGATTTACAGCTGTATTAAATGAACACATCTTAACACAGCTTGAAAAAGGGAAGTTTACCATCCTTGATGAGGTGAGAGAGCAGACTTCAAAGGATAGCATTCCACTTACGCTGAGCATTGGAATTGGGTCTGGTGTACCATCATTACCAGAGCTTGGTGCATTAGCACAATCAAGTCTAGATCTTGCTCTAGGCCGAGGTGGGGATCAGGTTGCAATCAAGCAGGTTAATGGAAAAGTGAAATTCTTCGGAGGAAAAACCAATCCGATGGAGAAGCGTACAAGAGTCCGAGCACGAGTGATTTCCCACGCGTTGAAGGAGCTCGTGATTGAAAGTGACCAAGTCATTATCATGGGTCATAAATATCCAGATATGGATTCAGTTGGTGCTGCAGTTGGGATCTTAAAGATTGCACAAATGAATCAAAAACAAGCCTATATCGTGTTAAATACAAATGAAATTGACTCAGGCATCTATCGTCTGTTAGATGAAATTAAGGAGCACCCTGAATTATGGGCCCATTTTATCAATCCTGAGCAAGCATTAGAGATGTCTACAGGTGATACATTATTAGTTGTAGTTGATACACACAAGCCATCACTTGTGATTGAAGAAAGATTATTATCAAAGATTGATCATGTTGTCGTTATTGACCATCATCGAAGAGGAGAAGAATTTATTGATTCTCCACTACTTGTATATATGGAACCTTATGCATCATCAACAGCTGAGTTAGTCACTGAGTTGCTTGAATATCAGCCTAAGAAAATGAAAATGAATATGTTAGAGGCTACGATTCTTTTAGCTGGTATTATTGTTGATACGAAAAGTTTTACTTTAAGGACAGGTTCACGAACTTTTGATGCGGCTTCATATCTTAGGACTCAGGGAGCGGATACGGTATTAGCACAAAAGTTTTTGAAAGAGGATATTGACCATTTCAAAAAACGGATCAATCTTATTAACTCTTCATATCTCTATCGAAACGGGATTGTGATTGCAAAAGGTGAAGAGGGTGTTGCTTATGATCAAGTCCTAATTGCTCAAGCGGCAGATACCCTATTGACGATGAGTGAAATTGTTGCATCATTTGTGATTTCAAATCGAAATGACAACTTAGTAGGTATAAGTGCAAGATCTTCTGGTGAAGTGAATGTCCAGGTAATTATGGAGAAGCTTGGTGGGGGTGGGCATTTAACAAATGCAGCCACACAATTACAGCAAGAGAGCATTGAAGAGGTAGAAAAACGTTTACAAGAAGCAATAGATGATTATTTAGAGGGAGGCCAAAAATCATGAAAGTCATTTTTTTAAAGGATGTTAAAGGAAAAGGCAAAAAAGGCGAAGTAAAGAATGTTCCAGATGGTTATGCAAATAACTTTCTATTGAAGCAAGGTCTTGCAGTTGAAGCAACAAATGGGAATGTGAAAACACTTGAAGCAAAGAAGAATAAAGAGAAGCAAGAAGCTGTTGAAGAATTAAATCAGGCGAAGAAATTAAAAGAAACGATCGAAGCACTAACAGTTAAATTAACAGCTAAATCAGGAGATGGTGGTCGCTTATTCGGATCTGTAACAAGCAAACAAATTGCCGATGAATTAGCGAAAACACATAAAATTAAAATCGATAAGCGTAAATTTGATTTACCTGATGGTATTCGTGCATTAGGATTTACAAATGTTTCTGTGAAGCTTCATCCTGAAGTAGTTGCAACAGTTAAGGTGCAAGTCACTGAACAGTAATTACCATTGCAACTTTTTTAAAATAAGATAGAATTAGTAAATGTGATTTTGTTTTTTTAAAACAGGTCACATTTTTCATATAATAGATGAATGAACTGATTCTTATAAACAAATATTGAAACCATTTTATTATAGATTACTAGAAAATAAGACTAAAGGGGAGTGGAGATAATATGAATGAGCTTTTAACCGATCGTATTCCTCCGCAAAATATAGAGGCAGAGCAAGCTGTATTAGGAGCCGTCTTTTTAGAGCCAGCTTCTTTAACCATGGCTTCAGAGGTATTAATACCAGAAGACTTCTACCGTGCTGCCCACCAAAAGATTTATAAAGCGATGCTAACGCTCTCTGATAGGGGAGAGCCTGTTGACTTAATCACAGTGACCTCAGAGCTTGCTGATACTCAGCTACTTGAAGAGGTTGGTGGTGTTTCTTATCTAAGTGATATAGCTAACTCGGTGCCGACAGCTTCTAATATCGAGTACTATGCAAGAATTATTGAAGAGAAGTCGATCTTAAGACGTTTGATTCGTACAGCAACGACGATTGCTCAAGATGGTTTTTCACGAGAAGATGAGGTTGATGCGCTTCTTAATGAAGCTGAAAAAAACATCATGGAAGTAGCACGTCGAAAAAATGCCGGTGCGTTTAAAAATATTAAAGATGTTCTTGTAGAAACGTATGACAATATTGAAACCCTCCATAATCGTATTGGTGATGTCACAGGTATTCCTACAGGCTTCGTTGAGTTAGATAAGATGACAGCTGGTTTCCAGCGAAATGATTTAATTATTGTGGCTGCTCGTCCATCAGTTGGTAAAACAGCCTTCGCTTTGAATATCGCTCAAAACGTTGCAACGAAGACAGATGAGAATGTAGCCATCTTCAGTCTCGAGATGGGAGCTGAGCAGCTGGTTATGCGTATGTTATGTGCTGAAGGAAATATCGATGCACAGCGACTTCGTACAGGCTCTCTTACTGCAGAGGACTGGGGTAAATTAACGATGGCTATGGGAAGCTTGTCGAATTCTGGTATATTCATTGATGATACTCCTGGGATTAAAATTAATGACATTCGATCAAAGTGTCGTCGACTAAAACAGGATTCAGGCTTAGGAATGGTATTGATTGATTATCTACAATTAATTCAAGGGAGCGGAACAAGTAAAGATAACCGTCAGCAAGAGGTATCAGAAATTTCTCGTTCACTTAAAGAGCTTGCTCGTGAATTAAAAGTACCCGTTATTGCCTTATCACAGCTCTCACGTGGAGTGGAGCAACGTCAGGATAAAAGACCAATGATGTCTGATATTCGTGAATCAGGAAGTATTGAGCAGGATGCTGATATTGTTGCCTTCTTATATCGTGATGATTATTATGATAAGGAATCTGAGAATAAAAATATCATTGAAATCATTATTGCAAAGCAACGTAACGGTCCAGTTGGAACCTGTTCATTAGCATTCGTAAAAGAATACAATAAGTTCGTAAATCTAGAGCGGCGATTCGATGACATGAATATGCCACCTGGAGCTTAGAAAAACTACCGAGTCATTGGTAGTTTTTTTGTTTTTAAAATTGTGCAGTAATATCCATTCTTTTGGGAAAAGTAAAGAGGAGAAGGTCCATATTTTGTTGCATTAATATGTCCTACATATGATATATCAATACTATAATGAAAAATAACTGAAGGAAAATGTTCGAAAAATTGTTATATTACGAACAAATAGCTTGTAATATAATTTTAATGTTCGTGTTTTGTTGACACGTTAATGCGTTACTGTTAAACTTACTATGTTTGGTAAAAAGTTCGTTAAAAGATGTATTAGATAATGGTGGAGGTGCCAAAACTATGGCTTCAGTTGTAGTAGTAGGAACACAATGGGGAGATGAAGGAAAGGGCAAGATTACTGACTTCCTTTCTGAGAATGCAGAAGTAATTGCAAGATACCAAGGTGGAAATAATGCAGGTCACACGATCGTATTTAATGGTGAAACATATAAACTACATTTAATTCCTTCAGGTATTTTTTATTCAGATAAGATTTGTGTTATTGGAAACGGAATGGTTGTTGATCCAAAAGCACTTGTTACAGAGTTGAAATACCTACATGACCGTGGTGTAAGTACAGATAACCTAAGAATTAGTAATCGTGCACATGTGATTCTGCCATACCATCTTAAATTAGATGAAGTGGAAGAAGAGCGCAAAGGTGCTAATAAGATTGGTACAACTAAAAAAGGAATCGGACCTGCTTATATGGACAAAGCAGCGAGAGTCGGAATCCGAATGGCTGACCTTCTAGATCGTGAAGCATTTGAAGAAAAGCTTACAATTAACTTAGCTGAGAAGAACCGCTTATTTGAAAAAATGTATGAAGTTGAAGGCTTCAAGATTGAAGATATTCTTGATGAATATTATGAATATGGCCAACAGGTTGCAAAGTATGTAACTGATACATCAGTTGTATTAAATGATGCACTTGATGAAGGACGCCGCGTCTTATTTGAAGGGGCACAAGGGGTTATGTTAGATATTGACCAAGGTACATATCCATTTGTTACATCATCAAACCCAGTAGCGGGTGGAGTTACAATTGGTTCAGGTGTTGGTCCATCAAAGATTAAGCATGTTGTTGGTGTATCTAAGGCATATACTACTCGTGTTGGTGATGGTCCATTCCCGACAGAACTTTCAAATGAGATTGGTGACCGAATTCGTGAGGTTGGTCGTGAATATGGAACAACAACAGGGCGTCCACGTCGTGTAGGTTGGTTTGATAGTGTTGTTGTAAGACATGCACGTCGTGTAAGTGGAATTACAGATTTATCATTGAATTCAATTGATGTGTTAACAGGAATTGAAACATTGAAGATCTGTGTTGCTTATAAATACAACGGCAAAGTGATGGAAGAGTTCCCTGCAAGCCTAAAAATATTGGCACAATGTGAGCCAGTATATGAAGAGCTGCCAGGCTGGACAGAGGATATTACAGGGGTACGTAACTTAAGCGAACTACCTGCTAATGCTCGTCATTACATCGAGAGAGTATCACAATTAACTGGTATTCCATTGTCTGTTTTCTCTGTAGGACCAGATCGTAAACAAACAAATATTGTTCGTAGTGTATACGCAAATTAATTAACAAAAGGAGCTTATAAGGTTGCCCTTGTAAGCTCCTTCTGTTATAGTAGGACAAGTGAGTTTTAAGTTTTTAAAAAAAGACTTGCTTTATATCAGAACTCTATGATATGATAATAAACGTCGCTGAAACAAGATGACAAAAAATGAGGTTCTTCTACAATCTCATATGAACCAAGTATTACTTCAAAATGTAATCATATTTTGAGCCATTAGCTCAGTTGGTAGAGCACGAATGAATATGCTTCACTGAGACTCTACAGAGTACCACTCGAGCTGCTGCTTGCTTAAGCTTCCTGAGAGTGGGACGTCACTAGATGCTCTTTCTATAACACAATAATAAAACCAAGTATTACTTCAAAATGTATTTATATTTTGAGCCATTAGCTCAGTTGGTAGAGCATCTGACTTTTAATCAGAGGGTCGAAGGTTCGAGTCCTTCATGGCTCACCATTTTTACCATTTGTGGCCCGTTGGTCAAGCGGTTAAGACACCGCCCTTTCACGGCGGTAACACGGGTTCGAATCCCGTACGGGTCACCAATTTGTCCTTAGAAAAAATACATAAAGTAAGAGGTCCCGTGGTGTAGCGGTTAACATGCCTGCCTGTCACGCAGGAGATCGCCGGTTCGATCCCGGTCGGGACCGCCATTTTTTTCTACATAAAAGAAGAAACACTGGTAACAATTATCTTTATGATATTGGGATGATCAAGTTTTTGTAACAATTGTCTGTTTTATTATTATCATTTTTAATTATGGCTCGGTAGCTCAGTCGGTAGAGCAATGGACTGAAAATCCATGTGTCGGCGGTTCGATTCCGTCCCGAGCCACTCTAAAAGGGCTGTCCCATAAGTGCATTGCACTAAATATGGGGCAGTTTTTTTATTTTTGTCTGTTTTCTCAAAGTTTGTTGCTTTTGAGTTAAATTAATTGAGAATAGATTTCTAGCAGACTGAATATACGGAGACTCCCGTGGGATACGTGGCCAAAGTGAGACCCCGCAGGAGCCTAAGCGACGAGGAGGCTCACCAGTCATCCCACAGGACGCGGAGTGTATTCAGGCTGCGGGGATTAAAAGCAACAATGTATACGAAACCAGCCTTATTTTTTATAAGAGTATCGACAAATTAAATGTCTTTGTTTAAAAGCGAAATAGTAGCTTTGTTGCAGAATAAGTAAATAAATGTCAGTTATACTACAATTATGTTACATTATTCGTGATAGTATTCTACTATTTACCCATATATGATAAATTAATAGAGTAAAAAATTGAGAGAATTGTCGAATAAACACCCTTTCGCACTACAAGGATAGATCAACGTACATAAATATGTCGGGAAGTAAGCCTTTGTTTAGGAGGAAAGACTGTGGAAAAAGGTACAAGTATGAATTTTATACAATCAATCTCTAATAAGAGACTTATAAAGAAAATAGCGATATCAACGGTTGCGTTCACAACATTAATTATTGGTTCTGCAGTAGCAGATAATCAAATTTCAACAGATTACCATGTATATGTAAATGGTGAGAGAATGGGAACTGTTGATAATGAACAGGTTATAACAAGTCTGATAGATGAAAAGATTTCTAAATTTGAAGAACAGTATAAAGGCAAGGATCTAGAATTTGTTCCAGATGACATTGTTTTTGTACCTGAACATGTCTTTCGTTCAAACGTAAATAATACAGAGACGATTGAAAAAGTTGAATCAGAGCTTCAGATTGTTGCAAAGGCTTCTGCCATTGTTGTTGATGGTGAGCCAGTGGCATATGTAAAGAGTCAAGAAGATGCAGATGAAGCTATTAAACAATATAAGCTTAAATATGTCAGTGAAGAGGATCTCACTGATTTAGAAGCTAGGGAAAAAACTCCTGATACAGAGTTACCAGAACTAAAAGTAGGTGAGTCTCGTATATTAGACGTTTCTATCACTGAAAAAGTTTCATTTTCAGATGAAAAAATTAATCCAACTGATGTTTTATCTGTAAAAGAAGCGGTGAAGCTTTTAGAAAAGGGAACATTAGAGGAGAAAAAGTATAAGGTTCAACCTGGTGATGTTCTAGGTTCTATTGCTGTAGATCATGATTTAACGATGAAAGAGATTCTGAAGTTGAATCCGAAAATTTCTGAGGATGAATTATTACAAATTGATCAAGAAATTCATGTAACAGCATTTAAACCATTATTAACCGTATTAGTGAATATGGAACAATCGAAATCAGTTGAAATAGATTATACAATTAAGACTGAAGAAGATTCTAGTATGTTTAAAGGTGACCAAAAGGTCAAGCAAGAAGGAAAAGAAGGCGAAAAGATTGTTACGTCTTCAATCACCAAGAGCAATGGAGCAACAGTCGAGACGAAGCAGCTTAGTGAAGAAATCATTAGCGAGCCTGTAGATAAGATTGTCTTAAAGGGAACAAAAGTCGTTCCTTCTAGAGGCACTGGTCAGCTTACTTGGCCTGCAGTTGGTGGTTACATCTCAAGTCATGTAGGCTATAGATGGGGACAAATGCATAAAGGAATTGATATTGCACGTCCAAGTGACCGTACAATCAAAGCAGCAGACAATGGAACAGTTGTATCAGCAGGTTATGATGGAGGATATGGGAATAAAGTTGTTATCAACCATAACAATGGTTTAAGAACAGTATATGCTCACCTTTCGTCTATTTCCGTTAGCGTTGGACAAACCGTTTCACAAGGTCAGAAAATTGGTGTGATGGGATCTACAGGTAATTCCACTGGTGTCCACTTACACTTTGAAGTATACAAAAATGGTAATCTACAAAATCCAATGGATTACTTGAAGTAAAAAGCAAAACCTCTAGTACTAGGCTAGAGGTTTTTGTTTACCATCATAAATAAGAACAAACCTACATTAGACCCTCTAGTTTGAAAGCTAGAGGTTTTTTAAATCAATTTGAGAATGACTTATGGTAATGGGTGAATTAACAGAGGCTTTTTGGTAAAGTAGAGATAGCGTAATGTTACTGAACATGTTTACCTTTAAGGCAATCTCATAAAAAAGGAGATCAGAGAGATGGATAAAGTGATTTTGGTTGTTGATGATGAAAAACCAATTGCAGATATTTTACAATTTAATCTTCAAAAAGAAGGATATAAAGTGATTTGTGCGTATGACGGGCAAAAAGCGATTGAAAAAGTGGAGGAAGTGAAGCCTGATTTAATTTTATTAGATATCATGCTTCCTTTTAAAGATGGAATGGAAGTATGTAGAGAGGTCAGAAAGAAGTATGATATGCCAATTATCATGCTAACTGCGAAGGATTCTGAAATTGATAAGGTGCTTGGCCTTGAGCTTGGCGCTGATGATTATGTAACAAAGCCTTTCAGTACTAGAGAGTTATTAGCTCGTGTGAAGGCGAATCTAAGACGTAGTAATCATAAGACAGAGGCTGATGAGGACCAGACAAATGAAATCGTCGTGGGTTCACTTGTGATTCATCCAGATGCCTATGTTGTATCTAAAAGAGGGGAAATGATTGAATTAACGCATCGAGAATTCGAGCTTCTTCATTACCTATCAAAGCATTTAGGGCAAGTGATGACAAGGGAACATTTGCTTCAAACGGTTTGGGGATATGATTACTTCGGAGATGTACGGACAGTCGATGTAACTGTTAGACGTCTTAGAGAAAAAATTGAAGATAGCCCAAGTCACCCAACTTGGATTGTGACTAGAAGAGGTGTAGGTTATTACCTTCGCAATCCCGAGCAGGAGTAATCAGATTACATGAGAAAAATGAGATTCTTTCGATCGATTCATTTTAAATTTGCTCTAATTTATGTATTACTGATCCTCATTGCGATGCAAATTATTGGGGTATATTTCCTAGGGAAATTAGAAACACAGCTTGTTGAAAATTATCAAATCTCTATAAATGAACGGGTGAATTTACTCGCTTATAATCTTGAACAAGAAGTGAAAAAAGAAAGAGAAGAAGAGTCTACAACGATTGAATCTGATATCCGAATTCTCTTAGATGATTTTGTATCAGAGGATATTAAAGAAGTGATCTTCTATGATAATAAGAGTAGAGTACTAGGGACATCAAGTCCATATAATCAAAACATCATTGGCCGAAGAACGACAGAGCTGCTTGTGAAGCGAACTCTGCTGGGAGTTGGTGACAAAAAGATTCAATTGGAAGAAACAACGAACCAACGATTATATGTTTCCTATATTCCAGTAAGATCGAATAATGAAGTTATAGGTGTCATTAAACTAACAGCGTGGTTAGAAAATGTTTATGAAGACATCAAGGAGATTAATGATATCTTCGTTACGGGAACAGGAATTGCGATGTTAATTACAGCATTATTAGGGATTCTTGTCGCACAAACTATTACAAGGCCTATAACTGCGATGAAAAAACATGCGATTGATCTCACAAAAGGAAATTTCTCGAAAAAGGTAAAGGTCTATGGTCATGATGAAATAGGACAGCTGGCGATGACCTTTAACAATCTGACAAGAAAACTGAAGGATGCTCAAGCGACGACAGAAAGTGAGCGTCGAAAGCTAACCTCAGTCTTAACTCATATGACTGATGGTGTGATTGCAACAGATAAGAGAGGACGCGTCATATTAATCAATGATCCTGCGTTAAGTATGCTGAATGTTTCACGTGAAACAGCCTTTAATAAACCAATTTTATCGTTGCTTAATTTAGAGGAAAAATATTCTCTTGATGATCTTAATAATGACTTAGATGCGGTAGTCCTTGATTTTAGCACAGAGAAGAAGCCATATATTCTGAAAATCAATTTCTCTACGATTCAAAAAGAATCAGGTACGACAAATGGTATTATCGCTGTTCTCTATGATATTACTGAACAGGAGAAGATTGATCAGGAGAGAAGAGAGTTTGTTGCGAATGTGTCGCATGAACTAAGAACACCATTAACGACAATGAAAAGTTATCTTGAGGCGTTAGCAGATGGTGCTTGGACGGATAAAGATATTGCTCCTCAGTTTATTGATGTAACACAAACAGAAACTGAGCGAATGATTCGATTGGTTAATGATTTGCTACAGCTTTCAAAGCTTGATAGCAAGGACTACCGATTAACAAAGGACTGGGTAGAGTTTTCTTCGTTCTTCCATAAAGTCATTGATCGTTTTGAGATGACTAAAAATCAAGATGTTCACTTTAATCGTCGTTTTCCAAATGATCCAGTCTATATTGAAATGGATAAAGATAAAATCACCCAAGTATTAGATAACATCATTTCAAATGCGCTTAAATATTCACCTGAGGGTGGAGAGGTAACATTTCATTTAGTTGAGTACGAAGATAAGATTGAGGTTCAAATTAAGGATGATGGAGTTGGAATTCCGAAAGAAAACCTAAGCCAGATTTTCGAGCGTTTTTATCGTGTGGATAAAGCACGAACAAGAAAGCTTGGAGGGACTGGTCTAGGGTTAGCCATTGCGAAAGAAATGATTGAAGCACATGGCGGAAAGATTTGGGCGAAGAGTAATGAAGGGGCAGGTACAACAATCTATTTTACCTTACCTATTGATCAAGAAATAGAGGATGACTGGTCATGAGTTATGAGTCAATAAAATCATTCGTGCTTACTATTCTAGTCTTAGTCAGTATTTTGCTAACGTGGGCGTTATGGACGTACCAGCCAGAATACGAAACGATTGATAATACGAATATTGTCAACAATGTGCCAATTAGTAATTCTAGGGATCTTTCGAGTTTGATTAAACCTACCAAAATTTTGTTCCATACGAGTGGAACACATTATGGTACGATAGAAGAAACAGAGATTAATTCGATAATCAAAGAAGTGAGCAATTGGGAGTTCTCTGAGTTAACTAATATCTCAGGTTCTCTTTCGACAAATGGATTTTCTCCTTTTTTAAAAGAGGATGGACATGTGGAAATTCTCTTTGTGGATGAGATTCCATTAACCATTTATCGAGCGATGTTCCAATTTAGTGATCAAGAATTTCCAACAATAACCTTTGATCGAATGATTGTTAATATGAATACGGCTGCTGAAGATTATGGGATTGTCTATTTTGTGTCAGGAAGAGATATGAAGGTATTCGAAGCGAAGGTTAATCGTGAATCAATCCGGGATTTCGAGCAATATGTCAATCAATCAACTAACTATCCAGAATACTTCCCATATCATGTGACAGAAACGAAATCTATTTTTCTACCTGTCCAAACGACAACTATGAATAGTGTGCAATACTACACGGATTATTTAGATCCAGAAATGTTCAAGGATGCGCTCTTTACTGATCCTAGCATTGTTAAAAAGCACAACTTAACCTATGGTGAAGAATATACGGATGGTTCAAGATTACTAAGAGTGAGTACTGGCAGACAAACATTTCAGTATATTAATCCTGTCAATAACACTGAAACTGACTCCATTGGTGTTTCTGAATTAATAAGAAGTAGCATCGACTTTATTAATGATCATGGAGGATGGACTGATCGATATCGCTATTTCACGACGGATAAATATGAACAGAGAACGGTATTCCGTTTGTATATTAATAACTATCCTGTCTTTAATAAGAGTGGTTTAACAGAGATCCATCAAGTATGGAATAAAAATGAGGTATTACGATATCAACGTCCACTACTTGTGTTAGAAATTCCGATTCCTTCCTCTCCAATCGACCTGCCTCGAGGTGAAACGGTTGTGGAGATGCTTAAGGAGCAGGAAGGCTTTGATCCACTCTTATTAGGAGATATTACCATTGGTTATGAACTAATTGAAAATCAAGAGAAAACAAATGTTGCAACCCTTGTACCGATATGGAGCTATTTTTACGATGGTCGATGGAGAAAGCTAGAATTTAAGCAGGATACAGGAGGGAATGTAGGTGGATTGGAGTAAAACAAAGACGATATTTATCATTACATTCCTGATTCTTAATTTGTTCTTAGCCTTTCAATTTATCGAGAAACGAGATCGAAGTGAATTAGATATTATTTCAGAAGCTAGTATTGAGGAGCAATTAGAGGTTGAGCAAATTACGTATGATGAGTTACCGAAGGAACCAAAAGAAGGTAGTTATATCAGTGGCAAGCCAAAGTTCTTCACAGAAGCAGATGTGCAGCAAATGAAGGGGCAGGAAGTGAATATTGATAGTCCTGCTCTTCTTCAGTCGAAATTAGTTGAACCGATTACCTTAACGGAAGCGAATCTCACTACGAAGCTGCAGCAGTTTTTGAAGGACTATGTGCTAAATGGTGAGTTATATACGATCTGGGAAGTGGATCAAGAAGGAAGTATTGTGTTTTTTCAGCAATATGAAAATAAAGTGTTTTTCAATGAAGCTAGTAATATAAGTGGGTTGCTCGTTGTTGATTTGAATGAAAATAGTGAGATTGTTTCATATAAACAGACCATGCTAGTTGATTTTGAAGAATATGATCAAAAGGAAATTCTTCCGGCTATACGGGCAATTGAAAACTTATATGAAAATGGACATTTAAAGTCAGGTAGTCATGTAACGAAGATTGAGCTTGGTTATTATCCTCTTGTTCAATTATCGGAATCTCAAATCTTAGCCCCGACATGGCATATTGCTGTGGACGAGAAGACTGATTACTACGTGAATGCCTTTGAGGGACAAATTTTAGAAATTATGGAGTGATTGTATTATGAGTTTGCATTTTAGTGTACTGGCAAGTGGTAGTACAGGAAATGCGTTCTATGTGGGAACGGACAAGCACTCCCTATTAGTGGATGCAGGTTTAAGTGGAAAACAGATGGAGCTATTATTTAAAGGAATTGATCGAAGTGTCAGAGATTTATCAGGCATATTAGTCACACATGAGCATAGTGATCATATTAAAGGCCTTGGTGTTCTAGCTAGAAAGTACAAATTACCTGTGTATGCAAATGAGAAGACGTGGAAAGCAATGGAGAAGAACATTGGGGAGATTCCACTTGATCAAAAGTTTATATTTGATATGAACACGGTGAAATCATTTGGTGGATTAGATGTAGAATCGTTTGGTGTGTCACATGATGCTGCTGAGCCTATGTTCTACGTCTTTCATCATGAAGGCAAGAAAATTGCTTTAATTACAGATACAGGATACGTGAGTGACCGAATGAAGGGTACCATTTCCAATGCGGATGTGTATGTGTTTGAAAGTAATCATGATGTGGAAATGCTGAGAATGGGACATTACCCATGGAGTATTAAGCGTCGTATTCTAAGTGATGTTGGGCATGTATCGAATGAAGATGCTGCACTAGCGATGACTGAGGTCATTGGAGATCGGACAAAACGGATTTATTTAGCTCATTTAAGCACGGATAACAATATGAAGGACTTAGCAAAGATGGCTGTAGCACAAACCATTGAAAGTAAGGGCTTTGTGATTGGTGACCAGTTTGACCTGTATGACACAGACCCAAAAGTACCAACGAAGCTAGCATATGTTTAAGTCATAAATACTGAAAAAAATGGGACCACTTGTGAAGTGGTCTTTATTTGAATTTAGGATGTACAATTTATTATAATTATTTTTAGAGAAAAAAACTAAGCTGTTTTCTTTTTGAGTCATGCTTATACAACCGCAGCCTGAATACACTCCGCGTCCGGCGGGGTGTCTGGTGAGCCTCCTCGTCGCCTTAGCTGAGGCCACTGAAAAACTATCGTTTTTTGATAACTTTAATTTCCAAAGAAAAAAACAAGCCTTTTTTTCTCAAATAAGATCAAAAAGGCTTGTTTTAAAGGGGGAATTCCCC
>NZ_JACYHA010000028.1 GCF_014837155.1 Litchfieldia stipae
ATCGCAACCTTTTTCGACTGTTTGTCAAGAGCGATTGCGGGGCCTCACGTCCCCCCAAAATGGAAATGAACTTATACTTTACATAGTTTTCATAGAACTTTTGACACTACCGGTTAAAAGATATTTTCATAATATAACAGATAATTGCAAATTCATAGGAGGTTAAGAGTGAAAAATACAATATGCAGGAAAAAGACTTTCGATATAGAATAAAAGGTGATGGAAAGTATTTTTAAAATTTAAAAAATAGATGTGGAGGTAATATCGTATGGTTCAAAAGAAAAGAGCGGAAGTTCCTGTTGATGAAACATGGAATCTCGAGGATATTTTTTCAACAGAAGAGCTTTGGGAACATTCTTATGTTGAAATAGAAGGGGTACTTGATCATTTTCTGAAATCTTCTATAAAGTTAGAGAACTCAAAAGATGTGTTAACTGCCGTGCAAGATTTAGAGAGTTTACTGGAAAAATTAGAATTAACAACAAGCTATGCAAGGTACAAGTTCTCTGAGGATGGGACAGACCAAACGAATCAAACGAGAATGGGACGCACTCAATTTCTAATGGAAAAAGCAGCAAACGTAAAAACCACTTTTATGAACGCTTTCCTTAGCCTTTCAAGTGAAGAATTAAATACTTATCGTGAAGAAGAAAGAAGGCTAGAAGAATATAATAAGTTTTTAAATAAGCTAGAAGAAGCTCGAAAGCATACATTAAGTCCTGAATTAGAGGATGCACTTGCATCACTAGATTCAACCCTGAAATCAGCAGAAGGAATTTATGACAGTATTACTTCTTCTGATATGAAATTTGAGCCTGTTTCTAATCGAAATGGGAAAGAAGTACCTGTGTCATTGTTTATGTATATGACTCAAATCGAAACATCTCCAGATACGACTTTACGTAGAAATGCGTACAAATCGTTGACTAGCGGTTTAAATAATTATAAGCACGGGTTAGCCCACACATTAGCAACAGAAATACATAAGAACATTTCACTTGCAAAATTGCGTGGGTATCCATCTACTTTTGATATGCTTCTTCAGCATTCATCGCCAACAAACTTCTTTTTGGATGCAGATGGTATCACATCACAGCATTTTGAACAAATATTAGATACGATTCGTTTAGAGTTATCGCCACATATGCAGCGCTATGCAAAATTGCGTCAGCGCGAGCTTGGTCTTGACAAACTATTATTCTCTGATGTAAAAGCACCACTCGACCCAGACTTCGATCCTGAAATTAGCTTTGAAGAAGCTGGTGAAATCATTATTGAAGCTGTTGGTGTTTTAGGTGAGGAATACAAAGAGTTAATGAGAAAGGCAATCAAAGAACGCTGGGTATACCGTGGAGATAATGTTGGGAGAAATATGATTGCTTTTGGTGGTGGAGTGCATGGGGTACACGGATATGTATTCTATCCATGGGGAGGAAATCTATTTGATATGATTCTCTTAGGTCATGAATTAGGTCATGCCCTGCATTTTCATTTAGCCCATGAGAATCAACGAATCATCAATAATTCGATGCCACTCTTTTTCATAGAGTCCCCATCAACTTTAATAGAGCATCTAATTGTTCAGTATTTACGCGAAACTAGAGATGATCCTCGCTTGCATCGTTGGCTTAATATGTATTTGATGATGAGTTATCATCATAATTTTGTTACACATGTGTTAGAAGCTGAGTTACTTAGAAGACTTTATAAAATGGCGGAAGCTAAGCAGCCTTTAACAACTACAACAATAAGTGAAACAAAGGGGGCGATTCTGTCTGAATTTTGGGGTGACACAGTTGAAATTGATGAAGGAGCCAAATTAACCTGGATGAGACAACCACATTACTATATGGGACTATATCCATACACGTATTCAGTTGGTTTGTCTGCATCAACGGTCATTGCCAATCGAATCAAAGAAGAAGGAATAACTGCTGGCGAGCATTGGACTGAAGTACTTAAACAGGGTGGAGCAAAGAAAGGTTTAGATTTATTTAATATGGCAGGACTTGATTTATCCAACACACAGCTTTTCAGTGAGGCCATTAAGTATGTTGGATCCATTGTAGATGAACTAGAAAAAAGTTTTTAATTAAATATAAATAAGTGCTAAACGTCGATACGTCTTAGCACTTATTTTCTTTTGTAAGCTATTAAGAACTTTTCTGAATTTGTTTATATAAATATTGATAAGAATTAGCTTCTTCAACCATACCTAATTCTCGATATAATTTTGTTAGCCATTTAATCGGTCTTGGGTTTGTAGGATTTAGTTCAATATCCCAGAGAAAACATTCAATAGCTTGAGGCAGTTGATTTAAATAGTAATATAGTTCCCCCATAATATGCTGTTGCTCTGGTTCTTCTCTTATCTTATATAATGTGTTTATTTGAGTGGCGTAACTAAAGGGTAAATGTAGCAGGGGACTCATCCACTGATAAACATAGGTTAAATCGTGAGATTCAAATAGTCGAGGAATAAGAAGATTCATCAGCTGTTCAAGTTGGCTAGTGCTTGCATTTGTAAAAATCTCAGCGTTTATGTCTTCGAAAGCTAGAGCGTGAGAAGGTTCTAGAACATCAAAAATGCCAATTAAAACATCTATTTGTCTTGATGTTAATTGTATTTCAGTCTTTGTTAGAAGCAAATAGGCATCTTCATAATGATTCTCATGTAATAATTCGGAAACAATATGATTGCGAATTTTTTCTTTGTTTATAGTTGATGTCGCTTGGTCATGGAGCTTTAAGAGATAAGCTTTAGAGTCATTCTCAGAATAATAAGTAGGAAGAATTTCTAATAATTGCTGGAAATAGAGATCGAACCGTTTCGTATCTGGTGAAGTTAATTTATAAAAGTATAGTGCAAGAATTTCGAGAGGTCTGGAATCTGTTCGGATGGTTTCCAAAAGGAGCTCGAAGCCTTTTTGTGTGTTCAATTGTAAAAAAGCATGAGTTTCTACAAATAATGGGTCAAACTTACATAATTTCTTAAGATCTGATTGATATTTGAGGGAGTATTTCTGGTAATCTATGTGGGAAATCAGGGAATGGGCCCAATTGTTGGTTGGGTATCTTTCAATAATAAGATTAAGTATGCGGTATGCTTGTAGGAATTTACCATCTCTTCTGGCTTGTAAGCACATTTTTTTAAAAAGAGAAGTTAAGTCGTCTTTCTTAAAATAGGTGTCAAATGCAGTTAAGATAAATGCAGATTCAACTTCATTATATTTTGTTTTTATTTGTTTCCAAAGCGTATTCAAATTGGTGAGTAAATGAAAAGAATTCAAAGTGAGTAGAGACTGTATAATTGGATGAGGAGAAGCAAGATAAATACCTTTGGTTAGAATCTGTTGAAGGGTCGATGTTCTTTTTATTTTAGTTGTTCTCTTACCAGTAAGGAAATTGTTTTTATAAAAGAATAAATAGTAACATTCGTCATTTTTTTGATTGTAGGATTCCAAAACTTGATAACCTTGAAAAAGATAAAGACCATTGATTTCTAATTCGACTTTTCGATTTTCATCTGTAATCGTAATATAGGTTGTATTTTTCATTTCTATCCATCCCTTCAATTTTCCTATAATTATATTGTACCATAGTAGAAAATGCTTTGATATTTCGGGTTAGAATTGAATGAACTATGTTGGATAATTGAGCAGTATACAAACATTGTTAATAATGGTTTTAACTATTAACAATGTTTGTGATTCTTAGAGAGTCTTTGACTTTATATTATTTTCGATATGAGTGGATAATCTAGCCATGTCGTCGTTCGTTTCAAAGCTTGCCTGAGCACTTGTAGCGTTTCCGCCACCTTTTCCTTGAAAATTCTTAACATGATCTTTCAAAAACTGTCCAGGGTGAAAGTCAAAGGAACCATTATGAGCAATAAACAACTTTTTTTCAAGCTCTGATTGGAAGATAACGAGGTAATTCTGTTCAATAACAAGACGTGCGAGCCTTTGCATATCTTTTAAAGTACGATTATTAAAAGTAAAGCTAATCACATTTGAAGTGGTTTTATTAACCAATTCTTGGGCAAAGTGCTGATCCATTTCTTCTTTCAAACCTTCCATTTCTTTTTGAAAGCTTTTATTTTCAGCTTCTAATTTCTCGATTTTTGCTAGCACAGATTCTCTGTTACTACTCAGATGTGATGAAATTTTATTTAATATACTTCCTGATTGTTGATAATCCACTAATGCACGATACCCACATTTAAAATAAACTCGAACCATTCCTTTTTGTTTTTCAGTTTTGACAATTCGAATCATTCCGAGTTGACCGGTGTGATTTACATGTGTTCCACAACAAGCCGAAACATCAATTCCGTCAATTTCAACAATTCGGATATCGTCAGTTACTTCAGGAACCTTTCTTAATGGGAGGGAGGATAATTCTTCCTCTGTTACAAAATAGGTTTTAATTTCTCTATTTTGGTAGATATATTGATTTACTCTTTGTTCAATTTCTATTATATCTGTTTCACTAAGCTGGGTTGTTTCAATATCAATCGTGACATTGTCAGTTCCAAGATGAAAGCTTTTTGTCACGTATCCAAATCGTTCGATGATACTTGCAGATAAGAGGTGTTGACCAGTATGCTGCTGCGAATGATCAAAGCGCAGATTCCAGTCAATCTCACAACTGACCTCTGGTGTATCAGGTTTTGAAGCTAACTTATGGTAAATTTCATTTTCTTCCTCGATGACATCAAGCACTTCAAGTTGATTGATAAATCCTTGATCAGCTGGTTGTCCTCCACCTTCAGGATAAAAAGCAGTTTCATCTAAGGTAATTAAAAAATAATCCTCCTTTTCAATAATATTTGTTACTCTTGCTGTCCAATTAGTACACGTTGGATATGTGTAAAATAATTTCTTTGTCATTTGACTCTCCTTTTTGCTGAATAATATCCATCTAATCTTATTGTACATAAACATGTCAAAATCGCAAAAATGATTATTGAAAAAATAATCAAAAATTTTAACCATACTAATCCGATAAAAAAGGTTGACTTTACAATTCGATGTGATAAAATTTAAAAAAACAAATGAGAAATAAATGGAAATGTAGATAATCAACTTACTAGGTAAATAGATACATATTATTGGCTAATTTACCTGTTAACTGATTTACATGAGAGAGGAGAGTATTATATGAGTCAATTAGTAACCTTCAAGAACTTTAACGAAGTTGAAAAAAAAGAGTTCAATATAGATAACAATACAAAAGGGGCATTAGAGGTATTAGAGTGGGCATACAGTCAATATCAAGATGAAATTGTTTATGCTTGTAGCTTTGGGATTGAGGGAATCGTGATGATTGATTTACTATCAAAGGTCACTGACAAAGCAAGAATTGTCTTCCTTGATACAGGTGTTCACTTTGATGAAACTTATGAGTTAATTGATAAGGTCAAAAAAAGATATCCAACCTTAACGATCGAATTAAAGAAGCCTAAGCTTACTCTTGAAGAACAAGCAGAGCAATTTGGAGCAGAACTGTGGAAGAGTAATCCAAATCAATGCTGTAATATTAGAAAAATCCAACCTTTAAACGAAGTACTTTCAGGGGTGACAGCTTGGATTTCTGGCTTGAGACGTGAACAATCGGAATCAAGAAAGAATACAGAATTTATCAATTTAGATAAACGTTTTGAATCTATTAAGGTTTGTCCATTGATCCATTGGTCATGGAAGGATATTTGGAGATATGCTCATAAGAATGAGCTTGATTATAATACATTACATGATAATGGGTATCCGAGTATTGGCTGTAAAACATGTACGAAACCAGCCTTTAATGCAGATGATCTACGTTCAGGAAGATGGACTGGAACAAATAAAGTAGAATGCGGATTACACACATGAAATTAAAAGAGGGTAAACAAACATGACATATACAATAGCCGCTTGCATAATTGCGTTATTTTTTGCGATGAATATAGGAGCGAGTGGTGCTGCAGCCTCCATTAGTATTGCCTATGGTTCTGGAGCAATCGCTAAGCGTAGAAATGCTCTTATTATATGTGCGATTGCGATTTTCCTAGGTGCATTTATCGGAGGAAGTGAAGTAGTTAAAACAATTGGTTCTGGGATCGTTCCACAATCAATGCTTACAGTAAAGGTTGTTTTAATCATTCTCATTTCAGCTACATCATCATTATTTATCGCTAATTTATTGGGGATTCCGTTATCTACCAGTGAAATTACAGTTGGGTCAGTCATTGGGGTTGGAATTGCATTACAATCATTATATGTTCAAAAAATCTTGGTCATTGTAAGCTTTTGGGTAATTGTCCCAATCATAGGCTTTACATTAGCGCTTATCTTAGGAAAAGTGATCCAACGAATTGAGTTAAAGTATCCACAAGTGAACAGTTCAAAGTATAAGCCTATTCTTACCATTTTTGTAATTGTGATTGGATTTTTTGAAGCCTTCTCAGCAGGAATGAATAATGTGGCTAATGCCGTCGGACCACTTGTTGGAGCAGGAATCGTTTCAATTCAGCATGGAATCCTTATCGGTGGCTTTTTTATCGCAATAGGAGTACTGTTCTTGGGTGGTAAAGTGCTTCAAACCAATGCAAAGAAGATTACAAGTATTTCTTTGCTAGAAGGTGGAGCAATTTCTGGAACAGGAGCAATTCTAGTAATGATTGCTTCAGTATTTGGATTACCAGTTCCACTTACTCAGGTGACAAGTTCAGCCATTATTGGGATTGGAATGGCCAAAGATGGAATGGATATTTGGAAAAAACAAGTTATCGTGAAAATATTAAAAGTTTGGGTGGTCTCCCCAATATTCTCAATGGTCATCTCATTTGGACTGTTTAAGATGTTCATTGATGGGGATTTATATACATTAATAATCTTACTAGGTGTTTGTGCTGCCACTTTAGGAACGATTAGTTTAATAAAGACGATTCGAGAAGACCAACGACAGTATCAAGAAAATGGTGGGGGAATATAACTTTAAAACCAACTAAAATGATATGAATAATAAAATTAGGAGGAATAAAAAATGTCATTAAGTATACCTCATGGCGGAACTCTAGTTAATCGCTGGAACCCAACATATAATTTCGTACAGGTTGAAAAGGAAATAGAATTAGATACAATTGCTTTAAGTGATTTAGATTTGATTGGAACTGGTGCATATAGTCCGATTGAAGGATTTCTAAGTCAAGCAGACTATGAATCAGTTGTTGATCATATGAGATTATCAAATGGGGTTGTCTGGAGTATTCCAATTACCCTTCCAATTAGTGAATCACTTTCTAGTCACTATTCTGTTGGTGATACGGTTAAATTGGTGAAAGACGGGGACGTGTATGGGATTATTACCATTACAGATTTGTATTCTCCGAATAAGGAAAAAGAAGCACTGAATGTCTATCGTACCGCAGATCTTGCTCATCCTGGTGTTAGTAAACTTTTTGAAAGAGGAACAGTATATGTAGGTGGGCCAATTACTCTTGTAAAAAGAATAAAACGTACAAAGTTTGAAAGCTTTTATTTAGACCCAGTTGAAACAAGAGAAATATTCAAATCAAAGGGATGGAATTCAGTTGTTGGATTCCAAACAAGAAATCCAGTACATCGTGCTCATGAGTACATTCAAAAAACAGCACTAGAAACAGTAGATGGTCTGTTTTTAAATCCTTTAGTGGGTGAAACCAAGTCTGATGATATCTCAGCCGAAGTGAGAATGGAGAGCTATCAAGTGTTACTGAAAAACTATTATCCAGAAGATCGTGTTTATTTAGCGGTATTCCCTGCTGCAATGCGTTATGCAGGTCCAAGAGAAGCGATTTTCCATGCAATGGTACGTAAGAATTACGGTTGTACTCATTTCATTGTTGGCCGTGATCATGCAGGAGTTGGCGATTATTATGGCACGTACGACGCACAACTCATTTTTGACAATTTCACAGAGGATGAACTTGGTATTTCACTCCTATTCTTTGAACATAGCTTTTATTGCAAAAAATGTGAGAGCATGGCTTCAACAAAAACATGCCCACATGATAAAAGTGAGCATATGATTTTATCAGGAACTAAAGTAAGAGAGATGTTACGAAACGGTGAGGTTCCACCAAGTACATTCAGCCGCAAAGAAGTTGTAGAGGTTCTTATTAATGGATTACAACGAGAGTCGGTTGGAGTTAACTAAAGGAGAGTATAGATTCATGTCTAAAAACGAAAACATTGTTTGGCATCAAGCTTCATTAACTAAACAAGATCGTCAGAAATTGAATAACCATCAAAGCTTTGTATTATGGTTTACTGGATTATCAGGTTCTGGAAAATCAACAGTGGCTAATGCTGTGGCTAGTAAGCTGTATGAATTGTCTGTAAGGACATATGTTCTTGATGGTGATAATATCCGCCATGGTTTAAATAAAGATTTAGGCTTTAATGACAATGATCGAAAAGAAAATATTCGTCGAATTGGTGAGGTTTCAAAGCTATTTGTTGATAGTGGTCAAGTCGTATTAACTGCATTTATTTCACCATTTCAAGAAGATCGCGCGGTTGTTAGAGAATTATTAGATACAGGTGAATTCATTGAGGTTTTTGTCAAATGTCCGATTGAGGATTGTGAGAAGCGTGATCCAAAGGGTCTTTATGTGAAAGCTCGACAAGGAATCATTCCTGAATTTACAGGAATCAGTTCTCCATATGAGGAACCAACAGAGCCTGAATTAACAATTGAAACTAATAAATATACAGTTGAAGAATGTGTTGACCAAGTGATTACTTATTTAAAGACGAAAGAACTCATTTAAACTGTAAAAGAAAAAACATTTTCATTGTAAAAAAAAGTTTAAATTATTTTATTAACAAAACTTTATGGTATGATGAAATAACAAATGAGACCGAAGAGAAATTCTTATGGTTTCATTTGTTTTTTTAGAATAGGAAATGCTAAGTAGACATAAATGATGTGAACATAGAGAGGGGCGATTCCATGGGGAAAGTGTATTTAGTTGGTGCTGGACCTGGTGAACCTGAGTTAATCACCCTAAAGGGATTACGTTGTATTAAGGAAGCGGATGTGATTTTATACGATCGCTTAGTGAATGAAGAATTGTTAAGTTATGCAAAGGATGATGCAGAGCTTATTTTCTGTGGGAAATCTCCTGAGTGTCATACACTTCAACAAGAAAGAATTAATGAATTATTAGTTGAGCATGCGATAAATGGGAAAATTGTTACAAGATTAAAAGGTGGAGATCCCTTTGTATTCGGGCGTGGTGGGGAAGAAGCGGAAGAATTATATAAACATGGGATTCCATTTGAAATAGTACCAGGTATTACTTCTGGGATTGCAGCTGCAGCATACGCAGGTATTCCTGTCACCCACAGAGAACTAAGTTCATCCTTTGCATTTGTTGCTGGCCATCGGAAAGATTTTGAAGAGGATAATATTCGATGGGAGGCACTTGCAAAAGGTGTTGATACATTTGCCATCTATATGGGTGTGAGAAACCTTCCTTTTATCCAAAAAAAGCTAGTTGAATTTGGTAAGGCAAAGGAGACACCAGTAGCAGTCATTAATTGGGGAACTACTCCTGTCCAAAGAACTGTTGTTGGTACCTTGGATAATATCAGTGATATAGTAAAAGAAGAAGGAATTGAAAATCCTTGTATGATCATTGTCGGTGAAGTGGTACGGATGAGGGAAAAAATAAAGTGGTTTGAAGAACTAAATCCAAAGGGGTTAAGTGAGGTAATTGATTAATGGAAGCAGTTCTATATATTTGTCATGGAAGTCGAGTCCCGAAAGCGAGTGAGGAAGCGCGTTTTTTTATTGAAAAATGTATGGAAAAGCTATTAAATCAAGTGGGTTATCAAGAGTGCTGTTTCCTTGAGTTGGCTGAACCAAGTATTGAAGAGGCTTTCACTCGATGTGTTGAAATGGGAGCAACCAAAATATCAGCTTTACCTGTATTGTTACTTACTGCAGGACATGCAAAGATTGATATTCCAGATGAGCTCGTAAAAATGAAGAGGAAATTTCCACATGTAGATATTCGATATGGGCGCCCAATTGGTGTTCATCCACAAATGATTGATATCGTTAACGAAAGAATCTTAGATTCAAATGTACCGTTAACGAATGAATCAAATATTCTTTTAGTAGGCAGAGGATCAAGTGATCCAGATGTACAGCGTGACTTTACTGATATTGCGCATCTTTTAAAGGATCAAACAAAGGTAACGGTTGATGTTTGTTATTTAGCTGCTTGTGAACCGAGCTTTGAAGAAGGATTACAAATTGCTCAACAAAGAGAAGCGAAAAGAATATTTGTTGTTCCTTATCTTTTATTTACAGGTATCTTAATGAAAACAATGGAGAGAAAGATTAAGAACATCAATAAAGAAAGTGATAAGGAATTTATTCTCTGTCCTTACCTAGGATATCATCAAATTCTTCAAGAAGTTATTATAAAAAGGGTGCTTGAGATAATAGATGAAACAGCCTATAGCAAGGAGATTGTCTAATGTTACCGATTATGCTTGATTTGTTGGATAGGCAGTGTGTGGTTATTGGCGGTGGAAAAATTGCAGCGAGAAAAATAAAAAAACTATTAAATACAGGTGCTAAAATTGTTGTCATCAGTCCTTTTATTTCTGACGAGATTAAAGAATTAGCAAATGAACAAAAACTAGTGGTATTAGAAAGAGAAGTTCTTAATGAGGATTATAAGGATGCTTTTTTAGTGATTGCTGCAACCGATTCGTTTGAAGTGAACCAGGAAATCGTCTCTAACGTAAAATCGAACCAGTTAATATGTGTAGTGAATAAACACGAATTAGGTAATGTTCATATACCAGCCTCTTTTTCACGTGGAAAACTACAAATTAGTGTATCAACCTCTGGCGCTAGTCCCCATTTAGCCAAGAAAATTCGTAACAAGTTAATGAATACATATGATGAATCCTATGAGGAATATCTTGATTTTCTTAATGAATGTAGATTATCACTAAAAGAATTAACTGACCAAGGCTTAAAAGCACAGCTATTAGAAGAACTTATAGACGAAAAATATCTTCAATCAACTAGTGAACGCGAACAATTTAAGAAAAGAAATCATCTCTAGGAAATTAAACTTAGAGATTTTTTTGAATTTTAATTTGGTTACTATAATAATATTATGTAAACTAATCATAAATAAAAGAAGACAGGGGACACTATCATTACTCTAATAAGAAGTGGTGATAAATGTGGAGCATATATTTTTAGGAGAAGTATCTAATAACGAGTATATATTAAAACAGGTGAAACAAATTCCAACACAATCAATCATGAAGAAACAACAAATTCAATCATTATCAGATTACCTCGCCAAGGCCGTTCATCATGATGAGCATCATATCATAACCATCAATGATCAATTACCAATTAGATTAACCAATGATGAAGCGAATCAGTTAATTACTGAATTAGAGAGTATTGAGCAAAGTCTCATTGAATAAGCTTTTTTACATTGATTTCTCTACATAGGGAGATCTTTTTTTATTTTGGCTGTTTTCTCAATGTTTGTTGTTTTTTGAGGTGAATTAATTGAGAATAGATTTCTAGCAGACTGAATACACGTGGGACTCCCGTGGGACTAGTTGGCTCCCATAGGACGCGGAGTGTATTCAGGCTGCGGTATCAAAAGCAACAATATATACGAAAACAGCCTTTATTTTAGAACTTTAAGAAGGATTCTATCTTTCGAATGTCGAAATATTAATAATCATGCTGATTGGAGGAAATTAGATGGCAATTCAAATGAAAAGTAATGTGATTGAAGACTTTCATGGCACGAAAGTGGCTGATCCATATCGTTGGCTCGAGGATACAAATCTAAAAGAGACACTTGAGTGGGAAAAAGAAATGAAAGCAGAAAGTAATAATTATTTTTCTCAATCAAATACACATACTCTTGATCAAGAGCGACTAAAAGAGCTGTGGAACTTTCCGAAATATTTCGTACCTAAAAAGATTAATAATATATTATTCTACCAAAAAAATGACGGATTAAAGAACCAAGCCGTACTGTATAAGAAAGAAGATTCCACTGAGGAGGTAGTAATTGATCCCAATTCTCTTTCAGAGGATGGGACTGTTGCCGTAACGAATTATTCATTTAGTAGCGATGGTCGTTATGTTGCTTATGCAGCTTCAGCTAATGGTAGTGATTGGCAAGAAATTCGTGTTCGTGAAGTTGAAACGGGTAAGGATTTAAGCGATGTGATTAACTGGGTTAAGTTTTCTTCCATCGTTTGGAATCCTGATCATACAGGATTTTTCTATAGTAGATTTCCACAGCCTGGAACAGTTAGTAAAGAAGATGAAAGTAATCACAATAAGGTATACTTTCATCTATTAAATACTGACCAGCAAGATGATATCTTGATTCATGAACAGCCGGAAGAAAAAGAATTAATGTTTTCTCCATACCTTTCAGAGGACAAACAATTTCTCTGCTTACATGTAAGCTTTGGAACGGCGTCTGAAAACAGATTTTATATAAAGCATATTGGCTCAGATGATAAATTTACAAAGTTGCTAGATGAGCAGGATGCTGAGTATTCTTATCTTACAAATGAAAATCATATTTTTTATTTCCAAACGAATCTAAATGCTCCAAAGGGGCGTGTTATATCAATTGATATTAATAATCCAAGTAGAGATAACTGGAAAGAAGTGATTTCAGAACAAGAAAATGTTATTGATCGTATTAAATATGTAGATGAGAAATTTGTGGTGGTGTTCTTAAAGGATGCGCAAAACACACTCCAACTGTTTAATAAAGAAGGTCAGTTTGAACGTGAGATTCCTGTTCCATTTATAGGCTCTCTCACTGAATTAACTGTTAATAAAGATGAAGCAGAAATATTCTTCGGTTTAACGTCATTTTTACATCCAACTAGTGTGTATCAATACAGCTTGAAAAGTGCTGAAATAAGTGTTTTCGCACAGTCTAATTTAGCATTCGATGTCTCAGAATATGAGACAACACAAATTTTCTATCCTTCAAAAGATGGCACAAAGGTTCCGATGTTTTTAACACATAAAAAAGGGATAGATTTGAATGGACAACATCCTGTGATTTTGTATGGTTATGGGGGATTTAATGTAAGTCTTACTCCTTCCTTTAATCCGGCTATTCTCAGGTGGCTTGAAAAAGGCGGAATCTATGCGGTAGCAAACCTACGTGGTGGAGCTGAATACGGGGAAGAATGGCACAAAGCGGGGATGCTGGAGAACAAACAAAATGTATTTGATGATTTTATTGCTGCAGGAGAATGGTTAATTAGTAGTAACTATACTTCAAAAGAGAAATTATCAATCATGGGAGGTTCAAATGGTGGATTATTAGTGGCAGCATGCATGGTTCAACGTCCTGATTTATTTGGAGCTGTCATTTGTAGGGTGCCTGTGATCGATATGTTGCGTTATCATAAATTCACCATTGGCAGGTACTGGATTCCTGAGTATGGTAATGCAGAAAAGCCTGAGGACTTTCCGTACCTATATGCTTATTCTCCATTACATAATGTGAAAGAAGGAGAGAAATATCCTTCCATATTGATCGCAACAGCAGATAGTGATGATAGAGTGGTGCCTGCCCATGCAAAGAAATTCACAGCTACTTTGAAGGAAAAGGCAGAATCAGGTTCTACGATTATCCTTCGACTTGAATCAAAGGCTGGGCATGGATTAGGAAAACCTACATCTAAATTAATTGAAGAATGGGCGGATTTCTACACATTCTTAGATAAAGAATTAAGTTAAAGAACTAACCTACTAATAGCACACAAATCGAAAAACATGAAGCCTTTAGAAAAAAGGGATATAAGTGTTTTAATCTGTCATTGATAAATAATCCGAAAGTAAAGTATCGAGAAAACCCTTCAAATAAAGAAAAAAGTATTTATCCTGTGGAACAGTACTTATCACTTATGGATTATGTAAGAAACATATCAAAACATAAAGAGAATTCTTTAAAAGATATCCAGAACATCTCAGGAGACATTAAATATGACAGGTATGCTTCTACATGGTTATACGTCGTGATTCATCTTAATAATGCTTGGAGACATTTTGATGTTACGTTATTACCACGTATCGATTTAACAAATACTTCAGTAAAAGACCTTGATTGGTTCAAAGAAAATACCTTATCAGATGATGATGTGGATATGATTGTAAATCAGTTAAAAAGAAAGCGTTTTAAACATGGTAAAAACAAAAAGGATAGAAGGTTCATTTGTTCAAGAGAATTAAAAGAAGCTTTTGCTACAGCTGCTGCTATTTGTGAATTAAGATGTAAAGAATTTACACCTAGCAGTGATTGTTTAATAGATTTCGAGGGTACAAATCATGACTTTACAATAGGCTCTCATAATGCATTTTTTAAGGATTTTCCAAAATCAATAGAGTTTCAATCATTAAAGGCTAATCGTACACTCATTAGTTATATGTATGATGTTATTAAAAAAATGACAAACCGTAACCCTCTTGAAATTACGAAATATATCAGAAGCCATTCTGATGTAGAAATAACAAATGTTTATGTAGAAATTCCACAAGAACATCTCGACTTTATAACAACACAATTATTTGGTTTAGGAAACTTTGGATATATCTACGATATGATGTCTGTTTTAGTCTTAGGAGAAGCTCCAGAAGATCGTGAAGAGCGTACTAAACAAGCGTTGGTGATGAGAGATTTATTTGGTAGCATTTACAAAATTGAAGAGTTAGCGGGATATATCGAGGCTCTAGAAAAGGAAAAAGATGTTGTAGGCGAAATAATTATAGGATTATCAAATGAGGAATTAGGAGATAGATTTAACTTAATTAAATTAAATCAAATGCCAGCTAAACAAGAAAACTATCAGTGTTTATTAGGAGAAGATGGATGTATATTTAAGGGGAGAGACTGTCAACAATGTCCATTATCAATACCTAACTTTTATGCTCTATCTTCATTAGGTGATAGCATAGCAATAAAAGTGAAAGAATTTCATAATGAGTTCTATTCGACTAACTTACCTGCTGAAAAGTCTAGAATTGCTAAGTTATTGTATTCAGAATTAGCATTGATGAGACAAGCAGTAACACGTTTTGGTGAAAAAGAAGTAAGTTTCTTTATTAAAGGTGGTATTGACCAATTGAGAACAGAGACAAAAGCAATACCTAGTCTAAAGCCATACATTCAAGTGGGTGATTATTCATGACGGTTTCCTTTAAGATTAATCAAGAAATTGAATTATTAGATGAATTTTCGGATGAGAAATTTGATATAACTTACAGTATCGAACAAGCAAAAGAGATATTAAAAGATGAGAACAATAAAAGTGACATAACGGAATGTTATTTTGAAAAAAGTATATGGACAATGGAAAATCCGGTTACAAAGACAAGAATTAACCTTAACTTTATAGACTTTAATAATACATTCACTAACAGTGACTTAATAGCCAAAAAAGATTTTATACTAATTGTAAAATGTTGGACTGCAAATATCATAAAAACTCGTAGCGCTCCTTTGGTAAAGAAATACCTTAATAAAATTATAGAGTTTATTGAGATAACTGAATGTTTCTTGATTAAAGATGAGGAAAAAATACGTAATATATTAAAAAGAGAAAACGAGGAAAATAGATATTTGATTGCCTATACTATGCTAAACTTTTTTGACTTTTATGAAGAGTTGGATTCGGATAGTATTTATACTCAGATATTAATAGATGTAAAAGAAGAATTAAACGTAACGGGAAATAGGGCTGTGCGAAAATTACCCAAATCAAAGGATATTTTAATGTTCTCTTGGTTTCTGGATGATTTCTTTAGGCAGGTGGAACCCAGATCCAATGAGTATTATTATTACTATCCTTTATATATTTGGTGGAACCTCACTAACTTAATACCGATGCGCCCTTCTGAATTTTGTAAGATTCACCGAGATTGTTTATTTATTGAAAACAAAAAAACATATATACGATTACCTCGATATAAGCAACCAAAATACAAAAGTCAAATCCAAGTGATTGACAAAATAAGGATACCAAGTAATATGTATCAAGAAATTGAAGAATATATTGAACAAACGACAATGTTTGGAGAATCAAAAACACTAATTTCGTATCGTTCTGTAGCTCATAATGGAACCCAAAATCAAATGCGAAATAAAGTTGATCCTGATTACTTCACGCTTGATATTTTAGGGAAAATATTGAAGAATTTTTACAAATATATAATCACCAATATATATGGTAAAACAATCAAACCTTATGCAAAAGTTGATAAGGAAATATCTATTCTAGATAGAAAAGATGATAGGGAAGATTTCTATGATATAGATCAACAAATAAGACCCGGAGATACTCGTCATTTCGCATTTTTAAATCTAATGAGGCAGGGATACCACCCGGTAGAAATTGCGCGTCTAGGGGGGCATACGACAGTTAGAGCGCAATACCATTATCATCAACATACTGAGTATTGGGTCGATACAGATGTTTTAAAACTGATGATCCGTTTCAATTTAGATGAACAGAAGAAAAAACAGAGTGTAGGCGACAGGTCATCACTAAATGAGATTCCATCTGCTCTTAGTGATGAATTTAAAAAGAAGTTTATTTTCAAACCACCCACTTGTGAGAAAACGAAACGAAAAATGAAGATCGGATATTGTACAGACCCTCTACAATTATGTAGAGTAAAGCATTGTATGTTGTGTGACGACTGGCGAATTTCAACAGATGAGTATCTTGAAAAAACTAGACAAATAGAAGAGATAATTAAAGAAAGCAAGAGAGATGTTGATCGATTAACTTCTACGCTACTAAATCTTTATAAATTAGCACTCTCTAATTCAAGTGATTTAGAATTTCAAGAACACAATATGCAAATTAATCAGGATTTAACTCTTGCTTCTAAGGAGCTTGAGGAAGCCATTAACAATTATGCTAAAATGCTATCAATCAGTGAGAGGGTCGAAGACTGATGAAGAAAAGTAATAGAGGTAGAAAAGCTAAGTTATTCCCACAATCTGAAATCGACCAGATAGTTCAACGATTTGTCAATGAAAAACGGATTGATGGAATAGTTAAGCCTATGGAAGTTTATCGATTTTCAGTAGAACTTTATAATAACAACGAAATCGAATATAAACTGTCTGAGGATTATTGGAGAAAGCCTAATCGGCAAGGTACTGTTACTATCGCTAAATTTAATCAAGTCCTTGAACATACCGTTGAAAGTGGAACTGATGAAATAGAGAGAATTATCGATACACAAGATGCCATTAATAAGCATTTTACAGGTAAGCAAGAAGATAAAAATAAATTAATCAGCCTTTTAAAAATGAATGAATCTAAAGCCAAGCGATATATGAATAAAAATAAAGTACTGCAAACAAAAGTTCGGAATCTTGAAGTAAGCTTAGCGGAACAAAAAGACAAGACTCAGGAATGGAAAGGTGTTGCTGAGAATCTAGAACAAGTGCTTTTTGCTTTGATGGATTACAGCGTGGATTCTGATGTACCTCTTGTAAATATGATGACTACCGGAAAATCTAGAAGTAAACCTGTAAATAAATTATTTGATACAATTTTTAGTGAACCTACTGCTGCATATAAATTTGAAGAATTTCAAAAACAAAGACATAATTTAGTTTCGATTAAAGATGGAAAACAGAAAAGTGCTTTTGATGATATTGACTTTTAATTCTTAATTAAAACCTAAGTACATTTATTCTTTAATTGAAGTTGAATAACCTACTTCTTTTAAAAAAGATATGTTAAATAATATTGTTGATTTTTATGCAAATAGAGAGGGTGTTCGGGGCCAGCCCTAATGTCGCTATTTAGTAATGTTTGGTCTTTATTTTTGTCGGAGAATATGAAAAGAAAGAGCCGTCAGCCCTGTTGACCATAGTATAATGGTCTGTAGAGCTGACGGCTCTTAATCTAGAAAAGGAAAAGGTTATTTGTTCCTCTTTGCTTGGCGGCCAGAGAACAAATAACCTCACACTATAATGTCTATTTTACTAGAATGTCCCCTTACCTTCAAGAAGTATATGAAATTCATCGAAACCTTTGATGAAGATGTTTTTTGTCCATGTTGTGGAAGGTTAACTAGAAGACACGGACAATATGACAAGACGATTCATTTTAAGCATCAATCCTTTCGGATTCCTATCATGCGTAGGAGATGTCCAGATTGTAATAAAACCTTTACTCTAATGCCCTGTTTTACTTTCCCATGGGGAAGGTTTGCGAATCATATTTACGAATTTTTAGGAAGGTGGTTAATGGAGGGTGTGCCTGTATTCCGATTGAGTGATTGGTTAACGACCTCTTCCGTTTCAGTGATCTCTCTTAAAACATTATATCGTTGGAAACATCAATTTCAGGACTTCTGGGGGAGTTGGTGGATTGAACAACGAAAGAGATTGGTATTTGATTTTCAAGAAGGCGATGGAGTCTTATCCGTTTATCGTGGGGGGATGAGTTCTAATGAAGAGCTACAACTTCTTCTCACCTTCTTTTTTGGGAAAAATACTCAAGTTCCTTGTAAAGGAAGGCTTTTTTCTATGCTCAATCTCCGCCAACCATTTTCCATAAGGAAAGATAGTTGACATGTCGGACCATTTAACAGAATATATCATTTTTTCCAATTACTTGCTCCACAAAATATGTCCCTACCTCAGAGTACAAAATTTGAGGAAAATGAGAGTTGTTTACTATTTTGCGGAGTGAGAGGAGAAAAAGAGATGAATGATACGTTAAGAAACGAAGTAGCTGCCTTTCGATTTGGGTTAATTGCACCAATCGTTCAACGACAACTACAACCTGGGGAGAGGTATGCCCTTTTGAAGGAAATTGCGAAACAAAGATACACAATCCCGGGTAGTGAGAAGAATACAGTGAGTATTCGCTCCTTAGAAAGATATCTTCAAGCGTATGAAAAAGATGGATTTGAAGGTCTCAAACCCCAAACTAGAGAAAAAAGAGGAAGCTTGCGGAACCAAAATCCTGAGATACTGAAACGGGCAATAGAACTACGAAGGGAATTACCTAGCAGAAGCGTTGAACAGGTGATTCGAATTCTTGAAATGGAAGGAACGGTTCCAATAGGTGTGATAAAACCACGAACTCTATCTCGATACTTTCAAGAAATGGGTTGGAGTAAAAAAGACCTTTACCGCGCGGTAAAGAAAGAGTTCCGCCACTTTGAACATGATACACCAAATGATTGTTGGCAAGCAGATACCCAGCACACTCTGTATTTACCTGACCCAAAGAACCCAGAAAAACGAAAAAAAGCTTACCTTATCGCCATAATTGATGATCATAGTAGAAAAATTATGCACGCAGAATTTTTTATGGAGGAGAGATATCCTCGCCTAGAACGTTGTGTTCAAAAAGCTGTTATAAAATATGGCGTTCCAAATCTTTTCTTTTGCGATAATGGTTCGGTATATAGTACCAAACAATTTAAAATTATGTGCGCAAGAATGGGTACGAAACTCGTTCACGCTAAGCCATACTCGCCAGAGTCAAAAGGTTACGTTAAGACTTTCGTTATGTAAAAAAATAGGTCTTTCTTCAAGGATAACCCTATACTTGTTTCATATTTCTTTACATAACAAACCACCTGTGTTACGAAGTAACCAAACATATTAGGAGGGTTTGGTTATGGTCATGGATTTTAAAGAGCTGGTTTCCCTGTGTGAAGATGAATTAATCAGCCGTGAATATGGCGATATGCATTACCAGAAAATCAAAGCAGAATGGGACAGGCTACATCAATGGATGAAAGAACATCAACACACGAATTTCTCCGAGTCTATCGGACTTGCATACTGTAATGAGGTTTTTGGGGGTCACATCCTAACGGAAATTGAAAACAAAAAGGATCAGGTAAAACTAAGGGCAGTACGAATGTTGATTTCTTACCTAAAGGATGGAGATTTTGAATTCCGCACCCCTCGGGTTGAACGGATTTTTGAAGGTGAAATTGGTAAAACCATAGAATCATATCTTTCATATGCTAGAAACGTCCTCCATCTATCCGATGAAACGATAAGAAATAAGAAACAGTATTTATACGAATTTCATATGTTCATCAACGAGCGTGCCTTGGCCCTGGAAGAATTGAATGTAGACATAGTAGAAAACTTTTTTAAATCTATGGATTACTCCCTTGCCTCAAGACATAACGGCGGATCAACTTTACGGATTTTTCTACGACATACTTACGATAACGGACTGACAAAAAGGGACTGTTCCATTTTTGTTCTCGCTGATAATTATAAAAAGCATTGTAAAATCCCCACAACATACGAAGAACAAGAAATAAGCAGCGTGATTTCTACCGTGGAGCGTTCATCTTCGATCGGAAAAAGGGATTACCTTATTTTACTTTTAGCTGCGGAATATGGCTGGCGTACAAAGGATATCGTGAGCTTCCGGTTCACTCAGATTGACTGGGATAATAATGTCATTAGATTTAACCAAAGTAAGACTGATATACCGGTAGAATATCCCCTGCTTTCATCTGTCGGAAATGCCATCATCGATTATCTAAAGCATGGCCGCCCGAAAACGAACGCTTAGGAAATTATTGTAGCTGCTGATACTGTCAAAAAAGGACAGCCGCTTTCCTCCCCGACCGTCCACTCCATTGTTTCAAAATATATGGGCAAGGCGAACATTAAAAATTGGAAGGAAAAGAAGCATGGTGCCCATTCCTTGCGGCATAGTCTTGCGACCAACATGCTAAAAAGAAACGTATCCATGCCCGTCATTAGCACCGTCATGGGGCATCAAAATACGGAAACAACCAAAATATATCTAGCTGTCGATGTAAAGAAACTGAAGCAATGCCCCCTTCCCATGCCCGAACTGCATTCAGCACATTTTAGATGGGAGGTGCAATGAATGACCAGACCAGTATTCCACTCTGTATTTGCCGATGAAATGAATGCCTATCTTGAATATAAAGTGGCTTCGGGCTATAAGGCTGCTAGTTTTTGTACCCATCTGCGTCATTTTGACAGTTTCTGCATCCGACAAGGGATTAAAAAACCTATATTCACTGCAGAAGATGCTGTAAAGTGGCTACAAAAAAAAGATGCTGAAGCCACAACTACACATTATTCTCGGATTAATGGAGTCAAGCGTTTTCTTATGTTCCTCAGCCAGAAGGGCTACAGTGTATATGTTACCAGGGATATCAAATTTAAACCGACGGAATTCCAACCCTATATTTATACAAAGGATGAAATAAGAAGGTATTTCCACGCAGTGGATACCTACGAATCTGCCCGAAACCGAAAGGCCGCAATCCAATACCCAGTCTTATTCCGCCTGTTGTATTGTTGCGGTACAAGAATCAATGAGACTCTGGGGATACGAAAACAGGATGTGGATTTGGAGAATGGGATTGTCAAGCTGTTTGAAACCAAAAACGACTGCGAGCGCTATATCGTATTAGGGGAAGATCTAAGGGTACTCGTGAAACAATTTGCGGAAAAATGCTTTTACTTGCTGGATGACAGAGACTATATTTTCACCACTTCTACCGGCGGTAGAATGAGTGGGGATACCATTTATGATGTGCACAGGTTATTCCTCCAGCAGGCTGAAATTCCTTATCTTGGGGATGGGAAGGGGCCTAGAATCCACGATTGGAGGCATACGATGGCCGTATACTCCTTCAAGAAGATGGTTGATGCTGGCATGGATATGTATGTCGCCCTTCCAATCCTGTCCACCTATTTGGGGCATAAAACAATATTTGCAACAGAACGTTATATCAGGCTAACCATGGGTATTTATCCATATATTGAGGAAAAGTTTAAATCAAAACTAGATAAGGTGTTCGGGGAGGTAACCACATTATGAAAAAAACCAATTTCGCCGTATATTTGAACAAATATTTTACAGGTTACCTTCCGAACAATTGCGGAAGCACCCCTCAGACGATTGATTCGTATAGATATTCCTTTATCCTTTTTCTAACATATATGCAGGATGAACATCGAATTTCTGCCGATAGGGTAGATATATCTGACCTTACTCGCAAAAATATGGTTGATTACCTAAACTGGCTTCAGGTAACGCGGTCAAATGGAATATCGACAAGAAACCAAAGACAAGCAGCTTTGAACAGCTTTATCCGCTTCCTTATGTACGAATTTCCTGAGCACATAGATGAATACCAGAAAATTCTTGGCATACCGGTCAAGAAGGCACCGCAAAAGGAAATTTCTTATCTTAAAACTGATGGTGTGGCGTTATTAATCGACCAAGTGGATTTGAGCCGGCAGAACGGGTTGCGGGATTACCTTATTTTATCCCTTCTGTATACAACTGGAATCCGTGTCAGTGAATTAACAAAAATCCGCGTAAAAGATCTGTCGTTACAGGAGCCCTTCACATTATTGGTTCGCGGGAAAGGGCAAAAAAGTAGATATGTACCGCTAATGCGCAATACAATCCCTTTTATTCATAAATATCTAGTTCAAAAAAGATACGACAGACACGAGAAGCTGGATGAATGGCTGTTTAAAAACCACATGAATGAACCATTCACTAGACAAGGAATTAATTATATCGTAGGAAAATATACAAAAATGGCCCGAAGAATTGCCCCAGATATGATTTCTGCAGACTTTAGTCCGCATAAAATGAGACACACAACAGCTATGGGGTTGGTCGAATCGGGTGTAGATTTAATTTATATTCGGGATTTGCTTGGGCATGTAAGCGTGAAAACGACAGAAATGTATGCAAGGGCAGATGCAATGCATAAAAGACTAGCCATCGAGGCGGCAAGCAAGGAAATCGTGCCTTCAGAAGAAGCCGATTGGGATAATGATTCAAATCTGAAAGACTGGCTTAAGAGTTTCAATCGTAGATAATTATGTAAAGAAATATTGTTAAGGCTTTCGTTGTTAACGCCATGTTGGAGGGCAATCTTTACATAACGGAGGTCTTAACGTAACCTTTCTTATGTAAAGATTTACGTAAGAAAGGAAAAATTGAAAAATTTTTCCAATTCATAGATAGTAGCTTTACTGGAGAGGCGAATCTATTAATTAATCAAGGTAAACTTACGACATTAAAACAATTGAATGATTTCTTACGGTCTTGGTTAGAGGCGTATGATAACCGAGTTCATCGTAGTACGAAACAAACACCTAAAAAACGATATGAAGCAAAATCAGAACATACCCGTCACCTTTCGGCTGAAATCTTAAAAGAGATTTTCCTTTGGGAAGAAGAGAGAACCGTTCGAAAAACAGCAGTTATTGATGTTGACGGAAATTTATATGATGTAGATTCCTCCTTACGTGGGAAACGAATTCAAATCCGCTATAATCCTTTTGATTTATCCACGATTCAAGTATGGAAGGATAATGAACGCTTTGAGGATGCGCAGCCTGCAGAATTTCGCAACCAAAGACATTCCAAATTACCGAACGATACAGATCATGATCATGGCCCTGTTGCTGCCTCTAGTTTTTTGGAACAATTGAAGAAAAAGCAAGAAGAGGAAAAACGAAAACAAGTTGGTACAACTAGTTTTACCAAGTTAAAAGAAAAACAATCAAGGGGGAATGAAAAATGTTAGATTTTTTTGAAATGAAAGATGTTCCTTTTACTCGTGAAATCATGCCGAAGCACTTGTTTCATTCTTCCTGCCAAAAGGAGGCTGCAGCTCGATTAGAATACGCTGTTAAACACCGTCAATTTTGCCTTTTGACGGGGGAAGCTGGGATGGGAAAGTCAACGGCCATCCGGTCGCTAGTTCATCAATTGGATCCGATTCATTATCACTACCTTTATATATGTGATTCTTCTCTGACTCCAAAACTCTTTTATCGAGAAGTTCTGCAGAACTTCGGCATCCAACCTGCTTTCAGGTCTACAGATGTTAAGCGCCAATACCAGTCCTTGATGTTAGATATTTATGAAAATGATAAGAAATTACCTGTCATTATATTAGATGAAGCTCATCACTTTTCCGAATCTATGCTTCAGGAATTACGCTTCATTCTCAATTTCAAAGAAGATTCAATGTCTCCATTATCATTAGTGGTGGTCGGACAGCCAAGTTTACGAAATCTACTTAAGGTGAAACATCTCGAGGCGATTGACCAACGCATTCAAATGCGGTACCAATTGAGTGGGTTAACGGAAGAAGAAACAAATGCTTATATCTGTCATCAGTTAAAAGTGGTTGAAACACCCCATGAGATCTTTTCTGAAGAAGCGATCCAATCCATCTATAACTTTAGCCAAGGGATTCCAAGGAAAATCAATACACTTTGTAGTCAAAGCTTATTAGATGCCTTTATTCAAGGCAATAAGATTGTGGGAGAATCCCATATCCATCGAGTGATGAATGAGTTGTAGAAGAGAAAATATCCAGTATTATGACCAATTGAAAAAAGGGATTGCGGAGATGGAAGCAACTGTTGAGCGATTAAGAACGGAGATACATGAGTTAACAGAGATGAAAAATGCTTTAAATCAATTGAATGGTTTACTAAAAAAAGAGTTGAATGAACAGCTTGAGGATTTTCCGTTTTAAACTACGACAACGAATTTGTCTTTCATAAATGCCAGTGGCATTGAGGGTGACTATTAGTGAGTTGCCACGTCACCGCCACTGGCAATTCAACCGACATCGAAGGTGTCTGCGGACAAGAGGGAACCCTGTATTGGTGAGGCTCCCTCTCATATTAAGTTATGCTCCATAGTAAAGCCTCATGCTATTCAATCCTCATTTCTTATTAATTCTCCTGAAATTTTCAATATAATTTATTCTCTTCTACACATGAATACCTAATCATTATGAAGGGTTGGATACCAATGGATAAAGAGGGTTTAAAACTTACATCTGCCGAAATAGGGACATTGTGGGGCGAATATGTAAACGGAACAGCCGTTGATACTGTAAACAAATATATGTTATCCATCATAGAAGATGAAAAAATAAAAGCTCTTTTTGAAGAAGCTGTTAAAGACATTCGGAAAACAAAAAAAGCAGATAATGATTACAGACATTAAAATGTACCACCTCTGACATAGCATTTACCACCAAATGACAAAACAGTGTACCAAAGAATGACAGACTGTTTACCACTGCAATCGAGCTAGTAATAAAAGATATAAAACCATAGTTTTGAGAAGCAAAAATGTTATAAAAAATGATTGATTTTCAATAAGATCGGTCTTCTGCAAACGATCCAGGTTGACTCTTGTATTACGCAGTAGACTAAATACTGCGCGAGTGATAGAAACCTTTCGTATATAGTATTATTGTCTATTTCCCCTTGAACGCCAGCAGCATAAGCTGTCTTAATTCTTTCTGGAGTTGTAACTAATGACTGCGATTTATCTTCAGGTAACGGTACCTGATAACGTTCCAAAAGTGGTAATAAGCATTTATATGCCTCAATTCAGCTTCTATTATTTGTGCAAATATATATATATCCAAAGTTTCTTAGAATATTGTCATATCTTGCTTGAACTAGGTATTCGTCTTGAAGGGCAAAAGTCAACATTTGAAGTAAAGTTAATGTTGAGACACTTAATGCCCCCTTAGCACCGTAATTGTTAATTTGCCGGTTGATGTGTGTTACCTTTATATTATCTGACCATACAGCGTGATTTTGTTCGTCTGCAGCTGCTTGTAGAACCCTTTCTTTAATAAGTTGATCCTTCGCTTTATCTGCTATATCTAAATAAAAATCACAGCTACTTGTTTATCTTTAAAAGCAAATTCTATTCTGGCTCTATAATTTTCTGAACATTACTCAATAATTTGATAAAATGGATTTTTTTCTGTTAAATTTGTATAAATTCTACTGAATTCTTCGAGATGACGGCGTTCGTCATCCTTTTGTATCTCAAGAATTCTGTTCCTTTCATCCATTGGAGGTCCCATCTTGGCTAACTTCATTTAACAAGCAAAAGCGCTATACACTGCATTTATGGCTTTCAGAATAGCATTTACAAGTTGAATGTCATTTGGTATACGATACTAATCATAATAATGTTGACCATTATGATTTAAATACATGTTATTTTCATAAAAATTAAACTCATTCTTACATGCATCTGAAACAGTTGCATTTTTTTGTAAATAAACTAGGGAAAATTACTCAATAAGTCCCAGATATTTGCATAAAATCTGCACATTTTATTGATAATTAATATAGGCTAAATGAGTTAGAGAGGATGAAAATAGTGAAAAATAAAAAAGTATTGCTAGGATTAGCTTCATTATTGCTGGTATTCCTTTTAGCTGCATGTGCTGGTAATGATAAATCTGCTCCAAATGAAAATGCAGACTCTGAATCTGATACCCTTGAAAATATGGATGAAAATGAAGGGGAATCAGATTCTATGGATGGAATGGATCATTCAGGTATGAATCACTCAGGTTCAGGAGAGATTCCAGAAGGTATTTTGGAGTCAGAAAATCCTACCTATCCAGTTGGTAGTAAAGTTGTTATAAATGCGGATCATATGCCAGGGATGAATGGAGCTGAAGCAACTGTTTCAGGAGCTTTTGATACTAAAGTTTATTCGGTTACATATACTCCTACAAATGGCGGTGAACCTGTAGAAAATCATAAATGGGTGGTTTACGAAGAACTTAAAAATGCTGGTGTTGAACCGTATAAACCAGGTGATGAAGTGGTTTTAAATGCAGAACATATGGAAGGAATGGATGATGCCACCTCAACCATTGACACTGCTGAACAAACAACTGTTTATATGGTGGATTATACTGATGATGAAACTGGAGAAGAAATAACAAATCATATGTGGGTCACAGAAGAAGAACTTTCACCTTTAGAATAAGTGAATAAAAAAATAGCCCAACTTATTGAAAAAGTGGGCAATCACGACATTCTTTAGGTCGTGTGTAACATTAGTATCAAAAAAACTACTTACCGTGATAATGAAGAATTTTTTTAAAACAAAACAAAACAACTTGATGAATTAGACAGTTAAATATTGAATTCATAATTTTGACCTGACTCTATTGCTGTAATAAGATAATAAATACAATGGCAAGTTTAAAAGGTAAACACTATTACATCGTAAATGTCTGATAACCACTCATAGTAATGATGCAGAGATTAAATAAGGGTCTCTGCACTTTTTGCGTAATCCTCAACAATCTGCAAGATTATGGAGTAACTTTTGTATTACATAGAAGACCATTACTGTGCAACAAAAGTATACATTTTCATGTGACTTTTTGTAAGAATGTACTTAAGCTCCCTCAGTTTGATTCAATTTACTCTTAAATACTCGCTTATTCGCAGGATTCCAAATCCACATATAAGAATAACGACTTTATATGGAATAAGTAATAGAAATAAGGCTACACGAAGGCATGTGGGAATAGAGGAGTGAATCATAACTCCACTTATTCCATATACTGCAAGCATTCTACACGATGCCCCTGGAAGCTTTCCCTCCCATGTCTCTACGGGGTCTTTTGCCCTCTCGTTCCTTCCTCATGCCTATCCAAGGGGTGGAGACCGGTTTTGCTAATGGAATGAGTCTGTGCCCATGTGTTTAAGTATTCCAGTACTCCCTGCTTTCTTGGATATCCTATGAATAAGTAAACATTCAATAAAGCAACTTTTGATGATATATGTTCAGTTATAAGGTAATTAACTTATGCTGCTAAAGGTGCCAAAGGATATACTTTTTCTGCACAATAAGGTTCATTATTTCGAGCAATTTCTACTATATCTAATAGGAACTGAGAATGCTTATTTATTAATTCAACGAATGGAAAAAAGTAGTTTACATTCATCATTTACATAGTAGAGAGTCCTTTTTACCTTATTTAGAAGGTGAAACAGATCCAGACAGAGCCCATGATTCAAAGGTCAATATAACAATGGTTGGAAAGAAGCTAGGAGAAGCCTTAGAAAGTAAAGGGATAGGAGTGGAGGTTGACACTACGGATGTTGTAAAAATGCAAAATAATAGAGGATTAAACTATTACAGTTCATATAAGGTGTCTCGGGAAGTTGTTACCTCTGCTTTGGCAACAAACAAAGATTTGAATTATATATTTGATATTAATCGTGATTCTCAAAGAAAGGATGTTACAACAATTTCAATAGATGGTAAATCTTACGCTAGGCTCTTTTTCATTATTGGTACTGATCATCATAATTATGAAAAAACTTAAATTTTGCTAAAGAGATTAATGAAGCGATAGAAGAGAAATACTATGGTCTTTCAAGAGGTATTTTTGAAAAAGGAAAAAACCAAGGGAATGGGGTCTATAACCAAGATCTATCTTCAAATTCAATTATTATTGAAATTGGGGGAGTTGATAATACTATGGAAGAATTAGAACGGACAACTGAGGCATTAGCAGAAGTCATAAGTGAGTATTATTGGGCAGCAGAAAAAGTAATGGCACAATAACTTTCACTTGCTTAGTGTTATGATGAAGGGGAAATTGGGTATATACTATCTAAATTAGATAAGATACAAAAAATGCGGCTATATTCAGGCCGCATTTTTAACTCTATATAAGACTAAGAGATCACTCTGGCTTATTGTTTGCATTTGGATCTGGTGTAAAGTTTGGCTGGAATCCTTCATACTTTATGAGGTCTACCATTCCTGCTGTTGCATGATGTAAGTCATGACAATGGAACAACCAATTCCCTGGATTATCTGCTTTAAAGGCGACCACATATTCTTCCCCAGATTTTACATTTAGTGTATCCTTTATAATCGGTGAACCTTCTAATGGCTTACCATTTTTGCTTAGAACTTGGAAGAAATGTCCATGTAAATGCATCGGGTGATCAACGCCCATTGGAGAATTGTTTGTAAGTTTAACTTTAATTAAATCGCCTTCCTTGACAGAAAGTCCACTAATATCAGGAAAGGATTTGTCATTTATTGTCCAAACATTTTCCATATTATTTCCGTTAAGATCCATCGAGTATTCAATGTCATACTGTTGATCTAAAGTGAATTCTCCAGCTATTGAACCACCATAATTGGTAAAATTAAAAACTGGTAAACTTTCACTTTGGTCCGATTGGTCAATCGATTCACTATTTCCTTCGTATTGAATCAATGCTTTCATTCCATCAGTTCCTTCCATATCTCCGTGACACTCAAGGTACCATTCTCCAGGATTATTTGCAGTAAATTCAATGTCATAGCGCTCACCTGGTGCAATTGAAATCAGCTGATCCTTGATTACCTCTGGTTCGTTTAACTCCTGCCCATCAATAGCTACAACTTTAAATTCATGACCATGAAGGTGCATATTGTGGGACATATAGCCGACATTCGCTAGTCGTAAACGAACGGTTTCTCCTTCTTTAACTTTTAAAGGTTCAATTGCATCTCCACTTTTTCCATTGATCGTAAAAATGTCATAAATTGACATGTCATGACCCATACCTTCACTATGTTCTTGATCTTCTGAATCACTTGAACCCATTTCATTATGATCCATTCCGTCCATGTCACTGCTCATATTGCTATGGTCCATTCCATCCATACCGCCACTCATAGATTCAGCATCTTCTGAGTTACTTATCCATTCATCTAACATAAGAGTAAAATCTCTATCATATGTTGCTTCCTTAGGTTCTACAATAAAAGAACCATAGAGACCTTTATCCATTTGATTAACCGCCTCTTGATGTGTATGGTACATATAGGTACCAGGGTGAGTGGCTATGAATTCATACGTAAACGTCTCACCAGGCTGAACCGCATTTTGTGTGACACCTGGAATTCCGTCCATTTCATTTGGTAAAGGAATTCCGTGCCAGTGAATGGTAACAGGATCGGATAGTTCATTTTTTAAATGAATCTTTACCTTTTCACCTTCCTTGACACGAATCTGCGACCCAGGAACAGAACCGTTGAAAGTCCAAGCATTTATAGTTACTTCATTATTTATTTGATGAGACACTTCTTTCGCTACAATGTTGATTTCATTACCTGTTAACGTTTCAATAGATGTCGTTTCAAATCCCTCTTTTGGTTCTTCTGATTCAATTTCTTCACCTATATTTTCTTGATCCATATCCCCATGTTCCTTACTGTTCATTTCTCCACTTTGGTTTGAGGAACATGCAGTTAGGATGAACAGGGTAGCTGCCAAAATTAACGTTAATTTTAGTTTCATTAGTTTCCCTCCTACTAGTTTATCAAGTTGATAATAATAAATAATTTTGCAGAAATAATGGAGTTTTTATAAAAAGTAACATGCTGTTTTTGTTATCGTACTGATTTTAAAAATCGGTTAAGTTTAAACTCTACATGTTCTATTAGATACTTCTCATGGTCTTTCTAATTTCTATAAATTCAGTTTGAGTTACAACCAAAAGTAATATTTTAATAGTAATATGTGCAGGTTTAATGGATTTTCACACAATATTACTAAGTTGACTCTTTTTAAATTAAAAGCTATGTTAAAGAATAATGTTGTTTTTATCAATAAAACAGGGAACCCCTTAATTGGAGTTCCCTATTTCTATGTAAAAGTCTAGTCACGGTTTGTTCTAGATAAGAATTCTTTTAGTATTTCATTGTATATTTGTGGCTGTTCGGAATGAACTAAATGCGAAGCAAAAGGAATGATTGAAACGTGAATTAGTTTATTTGTTTCAGGATAAATAATAGCACCCTTAGTTTCATTTATATTTCCTTCACCAACCATAAATAATGTAGGCATCCCTAAACCTACTAAGTTTGATGTTTCTTCAAAAGGATAAGAATCTTCTTTTCTTGCCATATGTATAAATTCTTTCCATCCCTCACCGTGTAGCTGATTAAAGTAGTTTTTCATATTCTCATTCTCAAGGATGTAAGATTGTCGTTCATATTCGTTTTTTTGAATTTCTGACCAATTAGAAGGTTTTTCTGGCAAAACCCCTGAAATAGTCAATGTTTTTACTTTGTCGGGAAATTTTTTTGCAAAGAATAACCCTACAAGAGCACCGAGTGAGCATCCCACTATATGAGCAGATGGGATCCCAAGGTAACGTAAAGTTTCGCCCAAGTCATTGGCAGATTCCAAATAATAGTTTGAAACATCATTTGATTTAGATTTACCGTGTCCCCTTAAGTCAGGAAGAATTACTTTATGGGTTGTTTGGAAGTAATCTCTTTGTTCTTCAAAATCAGTCATTCCAGTTTGTAAACCTGAATGCAGGAAGATTATTGGTTCTCCATCCCCAAAAATATCTGTGTGTAATATCATTCATTTTCCCCCTTTTTCTATATCTTCGCTTCATCAATTTCCTCTATTTGGAAAATCCTGATAATCTAAGTTTATCATAGGTCGCATCAGTTGAGAACAAGCAGCTCTCAACAATCATCTTACTTATCGTTGTGTCGTCATTTCGATGTCTGATTTGGTCTAGAAATTGAAACCAACTCAAATAATGGTCGAGGTACTTTGTTGCCACTCCATTAAACCGATTTATCCAGCCCTTTAAACGACTGTGATAACTATTCACATTTTGAATGTGATAAACCCCTCTTACACGTTCCTTGCCATCTGATTTAAATCTATAATGTTCAAGTCCTTTTTCCTTTGCATAAGTCATAAATGCCCGCCAAGCATCTGTACAAAGAACATTGGTAGGAGACAATTTTGAACCGATAGCTTCGTCCAACTTTTCTTTTACAATCCGACCCTGACCAACAACTTTCGAGTATGTTGCCTTCTGGCGGTCTCTTGCAACAAGAACACAAACTTGTTCTTTACTAATGCCTCGTTTCGAAGATGAACCACCACGTTTACGTGCTTTTCGACCTTCCACCTTGCGTTTCCCTTTTTCCGAGTATAGAAAATAAGTCTCGTCCATTTCCACGATACCCTCGAATTGGTCAAAGTCCATCTGTTTTATGGCTGAAAGGAGCTTGTGTCTCCAGTAGAACAAAGTTACATAGTGAACTCCTAAGAGTTCTGCCGATTTACGAAGTGAGTAACCCTCTATCATACACTGAACGAACTCTAACCACTTGTGAGGAAGGTGAGTACCGTGAAGAGGAGTATTCGTTACATCAGTAAATGTTTTCCCACAATCTTTGCAGCGGTATCGTTGACGTTCCAAAGTGCGAGTACCCATTTTCACATTATATTTACCAAAACGAACTGCGTTATTGGAATGGCAATGAGGACAAGTAAATCCATCCTTATGCTTCCGCTCTGAAACCTCTTTAAATACAGGCTCACTCGCAGTATAGGAAGCTAAGGATTTAGCAAAAAACTCTTTCAAACGGTATTGGTCTGCTGTACTTAATTTTTGGATTTCTATGATGATGTCCTTCAATGCCATTCTTTAACAACTCGCTCTCGCTTTTTTATCTATTATAGAACAACTGTTCCTAACGTTCAAATATCAACATAGATATTTAACATAGCTAAATTAAAAGTGTAGTTCATCACATATTTGTCAATGGATAGGTTCTTATAATAGCGATAGATTCAAAAAAAGGAGGAAGTAATTCATGAAAAAAACATCTTTAAGTTTAATTTCTATGTTGATAGCTGGTGCAATCATAGCTGGTTGTAATTCTGAAACCGATCAAAGTTCAACCAATGTTGTAAAGGGTAATGAGAAGACACAGACATCTGAGGTACTTTCAGAGACTGTTGTTTCAGAGGAAGATAACATTAACTATTATTTTACTGCAAATGAAGGTGGGAGTATTTCGAAAATCAATGCATCTACAGATGAGGTAGAAAACACAATTGAAGTAGATGGTGTTGTACACAATGTACAGGTTTCTCCAGATGGGAAAATGCTTGGTGCAACTGTGATTCCTGGGGGCGGGGACTCTCATGATGATACACATGGTGATGATACACATGGTGATGATTCACATCAAGAAGATTCACACGGTGATTCACATAGTGAAGGGGCAATAGGGCAAGCACTATTCTTCGATATCGAGACAAATGAACTCTTACGCACAGTTGAAGTAGGAAACCATCCAGCTCACTTTGTTTTTACAGAGGATGGGAAATACGCGGTTGTAACAAATGCTGAAGATAATAACGTTTCAGTAATTGAAATGGAGAGTTTATCCGTTACTCATACAATTGAAACTGGTAAGGGTCCGCATGGTCTTCGAATTTCGGCTGATAGTAAAAAGGCCTATGTTGCAAATATGAATGAAGATACGATTAGTGTCATTGATCTCGAAACGATGAAAGAAGAGAGAAAAATTACAGTTGGTTCTACACCAGTAACAACGGCTATTACATCGGATGGAAAAACACTTGTCACAACATTACATGTTGAAAATATGCTTGCGATTATAGACTTAGAAACAGATCAAGTCGAAACAGTAGAAGTTGGAAAAGGTCCTGCACAGGTTTATATTGATGGAAATAATCAATATGCATATGTTGCTAACCAAGGAACAGCTGAAGTACCTTCTAGTTCGGTAAATGTAGTGGACTTAGATTCTTTGACAGTAACAGCAACAATTGAAACAGGTAAAGGTGCTCATGGAGTTGTCATAAGTTCCGATAATAAACGTCTTTATGTAACAAATATGTTCGAAAATACAGTGACGGTAATTGATATTGAACGAAATGAAGCAATCAATACCTTTGAAGTAGGGGAGATTCCGAACGGTATAAGTATTATGAAGTAATGTGATAGCGATGTTATGAATTCCTTAAATGGAAAAGGTTTTTGAGTTCCTGCAGTCAGATTTTGTAAACCTATTTTAGCTGCTTTTTATCAAGAGAAGAAGAATCCTAATTAAAAACAGCCGGTATAGATACTGGCTGTCTTTAAAATATATTGACTGAAATCGCTAATGTTGTTATCCCTCTACAACCAACTGGCCAATCATCCCTCTTTCTGAATGACCAGGAACTGTGCAATAGAAGGTATAAATTCCCTGTTTTAAAGGAGTAAATGTCAACTCACCTTCAGAATTTGATGGAGTGTGTAGATGAATTTCTCCTTGGTTATGTTTATCATGGGAATGACTATCACTTTCTGAAAGGTTGTTAAAAGGCAATTCCTTAATCACGATAGCATGGTCAATGGAGTCCCTATTTTTTAAGATTAAAGTGATTGGTTTATTTTCTTTCATTATTATTTTAGAAGGGGCATAGGAGAAGGTTGATTCACTTACATGTAATGTAATTTCTTCTTCATGCTGTGAACTTGAATCTCCATGACTATGGTTCAAGTTTGTTGAAGTTAAATCATTGTTCAGGTTGTTTCCTAAAATAAAAAAGGTGAAAATCAAAATAAATGCTGATATGGGTTTTAAATACCAACGTTTTTTTAAAATTGTATTGCTACAATCTTTTGAACTAGGTAATATTATAAAAAGGAATAATGAGCACACCGTAAGTGTAAGTAGTATCTTTACTAGTGTATCAGCTTGATCTTTCGTTACCATTTCACCGAGCATTGCCCCCATCATACCTCCCATTAAACCAGACATAAATCCTTCTATGGAGGGGAGCAATCCCAAACTTATTCCACAGACAATACTAGCTATTGTCCCTACCATGATGGATAATAGTGTTGAAACATACAAATTTCCCTGTAAAAGTACACCGAATAGTACTCCAGAAGTTAATCCCACATTCATTCCGATAGTCATCGTAAGTACCATGCCTTGCATATTTCTTAATTGTTTTCTTTTTATATAGGCAAACAATCCTCCTAATAGTGTAACAATAGCAATTGATGAAATGACAAAATAGTAAAAAACAGTCATGATGTCTCCCTCCTTATACTTGCTAAATAATATGTTGAGGAAAGACAGGCCATGATTATTTTTTAAAATAGTTAATACTTATATATAATAGTCATGATAATCGGTTAAAAAATAAATAGAATGATTTTCAAACAAGGTTCCTTATTGGATAATTTTGTTAAACATGATAAAGTAATGAGGTGAAATTACGATAATGAGGTGGAAATGTGATGTATAAAAAATTTGTAATGGTAATACTATCATTCATATCTATATTTGTCATAGTTGGATGTGCAAACGAAGATGATAGTACTTCTCCAAATGATGAAATAACTCAAAATGAAAATACGGAAACGGACCATTCAGGTACAGATCATTCAGGGATGGACCACTCTAGTTCTGGTGAAGTTCCTGAGGGGTTAAAAGAAGCAGAAAATCCTACCTATCCGGTTGGAAGCAAAGCGATCATTAAAGAAGCCCATATGGAAGGGATGGAGGGTGCAGAAGCAACAATAGTAGGTGCCTATGATACAGTAGCGTATGCTATATCTTATAATCCTACGACTGGAGGAGAAAGAGTAACCAATCACAAGTGGGTAATCCACGAAGAAATTCCAGAAGCTGGTGAAGAACCATTAGAACCTGGAACAGAAGTAACTGTTGATGCAGCCCATATGGAAGGGATGGAAGGAGCAACAGCAGAGATAGATTTTGCAGAAAAAACAACGGTTTATATGATTGATTTCACTACAACTACTGAAGGAGAAGAAGTGACCAATCATAAGTGGGTAACAGAAAGTGAGCTATCAAGAAGTTCTGATTAATAAAATGCTAGCAATAGGACAAATTAGAGTTTGATTATGTTTATCGGGTTTCTAGTCGGAGTGCAAAAAAGTATATCACAGAAGGTTTTTAGCGTGAATTCACTAATGGGATTCACGCTTTTATTTTTATTGGGAAATCAACGTTTATGGAAATTTTGTTGGATAAATCCTTTCAGAGGCAAAATACAGTGAGATATTACATTTAAGTTAAATACTCAACCATTGACCAGCCAACAAATAGAAAGGCAATTATAGAAATAGAGACATAAATAAGCCCTTTTGATTTTTCTTCTTTTTGTATGGCAGTGTACTCTGTATAAGAAAATTCTCCCTTTGCAAATCTTTCACCATGTAAATTAGGCTCAACTGAGTAAAACGTTCCATCTTCCCCTTCTAAAAGTAAATTTGTAATTAAGGGTATGTCCTCCCCTGAATTAATGATAAATGGATTCTCTTCCGTGTACTGAATATCTTTACTTTTCCCGCCTGTAAAATCAATCCTTACAACTCTATAAATTGAATGATCGTGTATCCTTTTACTGATATCCCAAGCCATTTGTTCAATTGCATGATTAGAGACACACATATTTAGCCCCCCTTTATTTATTATATTATCAAAAACTAAATTGTGAATCATTAATAATATAATACCTGTAAGATCCTAAAGTGATATCTTTGAAAGGAAACATGAAATAAGATAAAAGCAAAAATACTAGGTTGAAATATTTCAAGATGGATAATGTAATTCAAATTGGTACAAAATTGAAAGGATTATTATTTGATATGTAACTAAATCTCCAAATTTTCTCCACAGTTTCTCCAATCTTTCATTCTACGATATATACAGTGGAAATTAAAATTTGATTGACATGGAGATGATTACAATGAAGAAAACATTATGGGGAATCATTTTAATAATAAGTTTGATTGTCATATCAGCTTGTTCAAATGATAATAAGCAAGATTTATCTAACCAAATAACTGATGATGAAACTGCCCTATTCTATGTGCCTAACGCAGGAGATGGAACGATTTCCGTCATCGATGCTTCAACCGCTGAGACTGTTGATACCATTAGCTTAGGAACAGAACAAGCATCACACGGAATCGCACTTAGCTTAGATGGAAAGGTTCTATATACTGGTACAGGTTTTGATGGGAAATCAGTTATAGTAATAGATACCGAGACAAAAGAAATTTTGGATGAAATAAAATTTGAGGAAGGGGTACATGGCATCGACTTAAGTCCAGATGGTGAATTTCTGTATGTATCATTAAATCCAGGATTAGGCCAAACAGGAGGTAAGTTGGTAATTATTGATACCAAGAAAATGGAAGTAGTCACCGATATCAATACTGGTGATGCACCAGCACATGTAGCAGTTAGCCCTGATGGGAGTCAAGTCTGGTCTGCGAATGTAAATGCGAATAGTGTATCCGTTATTGATACAAACACGAAGCAACTAATTGCAACTATTAAAGTAGGGGATGTTCCAAATGAAGTAGCAATATCTCCTGATGGAAAATGGGCGTATGTGGCAAATGTAGAATCTGACATTGTATCAGTTATTGATACAACCTTATTACAAACGGTTAAGACGATAAAGGCTGGGGATGGTCCACATGGGGTGACGGTTTCACCTAGTGGGGAAGAGCTTTGGGTGTCAAATAACAATTCAAATGATGTGACCGTTGTTGATACGGCTACCTTAACCACAAAAGTGACCATTCCTACGGGTTCCTACGCGAATCATGTAGCATTTTCGAAGGATGGAAAATGGGCCTATGTAACAAATAGGCAATCAAATGATGTAGTGAAAATTGATACGATTAAGAAAGAAGAAGTAACACGTATTCCTGTTGGGAATGAACCACACGAAATTTCATTAGAGGACTATGTTAGTAGCAATTTTAAAAAAATAACATATTCATTTGATAACACCAATAGTAATAAAAAAACAGAAGATAACAATAAAAGGATTGCCGAAGCGGATTTCGCTGTTGTAAAAGCACTCCGTTTATCTCCTGAGGATCCAACAAACGACAGTCAATATAATCTAGAAACTAATGAAGTGTTTGAAATTTCAATAGAAACACATTCAGGAGATCTATTGTCTTTAGCATTGGAAGAAGAGTTATTCTTAGTAAATGGAGAGGGTAATAAAGTAGCTCCTTCGGAATGGATAGTTAAAAATAAGGATGCTCATCATCCCCAATTTATTGCGGTTTTTCCAAAGAACGAAGATTCACAGGTTACATTGGAAATTGGTAAATTGAGTGATACTCCAATAGAACTAAATTGGGATTAACAATTACAAGTGAAATTTCAGTAAAGGATTAAATTGTTAGGGGAACCACAAAGCCGTGCAAAATAGCACGGCTTTTATATAAAGTTAGTTAATCATAATTTTTTACTCTGGATTGAGAAGCAACAGTCTTAGAGATTTTATCTATAACACTAGCGTTTGTACCATATTTACACATTGCTTCACAATCACAACGGAGGTCAGAAAAAAGTATATAGGCGATGCTACACATATGGTTATGCTGGAAAGAAGGTCTAAGTAGTTGTGCTTTTATTTCCCTTTCCCTTTTATCAGGTGCAATGAGAATAAACCTGCAATCATTGTCCATAACAAGAGATAAGTCAAAAAGCCTTAAGATACCTGAGTATATTGATGTGCTTTTTTCAACTTCGAACGCACATACAATTTTATTGCTATCATTAATCCAAAGTACGTCAATAAGTGATATTGTTTCTCTGACCCCAGGAGAGATATCACCCTCTAGCTCTAAATTTTTAAGCGACAGTTCCCCAAGTAAATGATTATTCCAACATCTATTATGGTCATTTTTTGCAATCCATACCTTATAACCAACTGCAACCCCCACCTTTGCTAGATAGAATTGCATTTCAGTATGGCTATGATCCTCTTTCTTATCATTTATCACCTCTAAATGCCTCTTTAAGTTAGTCTTTTCACGCTTTTCGATATCGTTTAAAACATTTTTAAAATTTTCATTGATTACGATTCTACCAACTCCAATTTCATATAAGAGCCCACCAATAGCCCCAAGATCCTTAGATAAAATGGTACTGTGTTTTGAGTTGAAAGCAAGTATATCATCTCTCATTCTTAGATACTCCAACCAAGACCCTAATTTGACTTTTTGATTAAATAGTAAATTAAAACCTTTTACAATAGCTGTGTTAAATGGGGGGAAGGTAGTGGGATGGAGAAAATACAATATATTCGCGACTGCTGGACCGAGACCTTTAATTTGTTCATTGTTAAGCTTTAGGATTTCGTCAATAAGTTGTTTTTCATTGGAATATTGAAGGCATTTTTTTAAGAAACGACCAAATGTTTTTTTATTAGCTGTATTTTCATAAATATCCGGAATTCTTAATTTTGGTTTCCAATAAAATGCATGAGCCGCGCCTTCGAATAGTTGTTTTTGTTCAGAGATTGCAGTGATAACGGTTTCTAAAGAAGAACCTTTAAAATCAACACCAAATTGATCTTGTTCAATGTCTGCTATTACAACCTTTATCCCATTACGAATTGTTCGAAAAGCTTTTAAACGTTCTTCATTATTGATAAACCATGTATGATATACTGATTCCTTGTCAACATAGTATTCTTGTATGAGGGTTTCAAAGAAATTTGTCATTCTTAGTGACTCCTTGTATGGATGAGAATGATTAATAGGAAATTGCTCAGATAACGTTTCTTTTTCCTTTTTATTAGTAGAATGAATAAAAAATAGAGAGGCAACTGAAAACGTACAGATATTCAGCTACCTCTATTGAGTTATTTATTCTTCCCCGAACAGTGTTGTAGATAAATATCTTTCACCTGTATCTGGTAAAATTGCAACAATCATTTTTCCGTTGTTTTCTGGTAGATGTGCTGCTCTTTTAGCTGCAGCGATTGCAGCTCCTGAAGAGATTCCAACAAGTATACCCTCATCTCTCGCAACTTCCCTAGATGCTTGGAAAGCTTCCTCGTTAGAAATCTTATACACATCGTCATAGACAGCTTCATTTAAGACAGAAGGAATAAATCCAGCGCCAATGCCTTGAATTTTATGTGGTCCAGGATTTCCACCTGAGAGTATTGGTGAAGCCTCAGGTTCAACAGCTATTGATGTGAATGTTGATTTCCTTTCTTTTAATACCTCGGAAACCCCAGTGATTGTTCCGCCAGTTCCTATCCCACTTATAAGGATATCTACTAATCCATCTGTATCATTCCATATCTCTTCGGCAGTGGTTTTTCGATGAATCTCAGGATTTGCAGGATTATCAAATTGTTGTGGAATAAATGCATTCGGGTATTCACTTGCTAATTGTTGAGCTTTTTCAATCGCTCCTTTCATTCCTTTAGCACCATCTGTAAGAACTAGTTTTGCTCCAAATGCTTTTAAGAGTTTTCGTCGTTCTACGCTCATTGTTTCAGGCATCACTAACATACACTGGTATCCTTTTACTGCAGAGACATAAGCGAGAGCAATTCCTGTATTTCCACTTGTGGGCTCTATGATCACCGTATCTTTGGTGATTAATCCTAGTTGTTCTGCAGTGTCTATCATTGCAAACCCAATGCGGTCTTTTACACTACCAAGAGGATTAAAGTATTCCAATTTCGCTAGAACTTCGGCACCTGTCTCATCACTAATCTTATTTAATAAAACAAGTGGTGTATTACCTATTAATTCTGTTAGATTTTTTGCGATTTTTGGTCGAGTAAGTAAATTTGTCATATTAATTCTCCTTTTATTAATTTTGCTCTGTTAAACACCGCTGTTGATTTCCGCAAAAGGCTTCGCTTTCCGCGGGGCACATGTGGAGCCTCCTCGGCTACGCCTGTGGGGTCTCCACAAAGCGCTACCTCCCGCAGGAGTCATCGCCTTTCGCTCCAATCAACAGCTATATTTCTGTGAAAAATCAACATTATTCTTTAACAGAGCTATTAATTTAAAAGTTAATGAAATAAATAAGTCCTGCCATGACACCAACAGTAAATATCCAGATCCAGGCAGCAGTATTAGAATGATTCTTATTTGAATGTTGGTGGTTTTTATCATTTTTGTGGGAATGTCCCCCACAGCAACCCATCATAAACCTCCCCTTAGATAATGTGCCTTTTTATATACAAATTCAGTTTAAACTACAAATGTGGAGAAATGATGTATTCACAAATTATTCAAATTATTAAATGAATGTAATAGTGCAAAGAAATCGAAGTCGAAAATGATTAATATGAATGGTAACCACACTCTTGATTTTTACTAATTGTTACTATTTTTGACAAAAAAAACGCTAAATTTCTCCATATTTTGATAGTATTTTAGGAAATACAAAGAAAAGGATTTCAAATGAGATCTTTTCTTTAGATCGGTAGTAAGGGAGGAAACGGATAGCGGAAGATAACTTTAGTAGTATAAATTCACATAGGCTATCAATTTGGTTTGTACATTTTAAAGAAAAATAGTAGAGAATAAAAAATACATAGAGTTCGAAATTTGAGAGGAGCAATATATCTTTGAAGAAAGTGATTATAACCTTGTTACTTATATTATCTGCAGGGGTGGGGGGAGGATTTCCTTCATTCCTTATAAGCGAAGTGTCGGCATCAGCAAATGTGAACGATAAGGGAAGTGGCGGACTTACAAGAGCAGAGATTGAAAACAAATTAAAAGCAGCAAATACCGACCTCGGAAAGATACAAGATAAACAGAAGAAAGCGATGAAGGAAATTGAAAAATTAAACAAATCTGTAACAGATGTACAACAAAAAATAATAAGTAGGAAGAAACAAGTAGTAGAAACGGAAGAGGAAGTTAAGGTCCTTCAGGAGGAGATTACTAGATTGGAGGAACAAATTGAACAACGTAATGATATTGTAAATAGTCGTATACGTACACTTCATGAATCTGGAGGAGTGATAAGTTATATTAACGTCTTGGTTGGTGCGAATAGTTTTGATGAATTTCTTGACAGGGCTAGAGCGGTGTCAATCATAATGGAAGCTGACCAGGATATTCTTAGCAACCATCAAGCTGATTGGGATGCTCTAGAAGAGTCACGTTCTAAATTAAATAATAAAATTGTATTGTTACAAGAAATGCTTAACGAGTTACAAAACTTGGAAAAGGAATTAAAGATTAAGAAGGAGGAGCAAGAAAGGTCAATCGTTCAAATGGAAGAAAATAAAGAAAAGATTCAAAACGAGATAAAAGTATTACAGAATGAAAAAAGTAAATTAATAGAAAATACCGTAAAAATTGAACAAGCGAAATCGACTTCTGTCAAAATAAAGAAAAGTTCTTCCAATAATAGCTCATTTATTTGGCCTACCATCGGTGGGGTCATCACATCATATCAAGGAATGCGTTGGGGAGCATTCCATAAAGGGATTGATATAGCAGGTCCTTCAGATTATTCCATCCTGGCAGCAGATAGTGGGGAAATTACATTCTCAGGATGGCGAAATGGGTATGGGAATACTGTTATCATTGATCACAACAATGGATATAGGACACAATACGCTCATTTAGCATCATACAATGTACAGGCAGGAGATACAGTTTCACAAGGAAATGTAATAGGTATCATGGGGACAACTGGGCGTTCAACAGGAATACATCTTGATTTTGAAGTTTATAAAGACGGGAGACTTCTCAATCCTATGGATGTACTACCTGGTCGGTAAAGAATTGATTATTAATAAGTTACAAAGAGTGAAAAAATAATGTATGCTAATAAAATAGAATAATAGGTAAGTAAAAAGGCAAGTGTGATTCAACACTTGCCTCAGATTGTAGACAAAAGGCATTCCGAATGATCCAATTCGGTTGCCTTTTTCCATTTTAAAGCATTTTTCCGTTAACCTTTTCTCGAATTAGACCCCTCCGGGTCAATTTTTATGCCATTTTTGGACTAATCCAAGTCCAGTTTGCCATCTTCTTTAAATTCATGGCAGCAAAAGTAAGCATCGCCTGCATGGACAATTTTTTAAGACCTCTTAAGGTTGTCCATCGCATACCATGCTTTTCTTTCGCATCCGCAAATACTCGTTCAATCGTTTCTTTACGACGTGCATAAATAGTTTTATTCTCTTCTGTGTGTCGAAGGTGTTCAGCTTCCTCAAGATACCCTTCCCAGACATGTCGTTGGATGAGTTTTTGATGATTTTGACTCTGAGTACATTGAGATAGAAGTGGGCAATCCTTACATTGAGTAGGATTGGAGATGTACTGACGATACCCTTCTTTAGTAGTTGTTCTATAT
>NZ_JACYHA010000029.1 GCF_014837155.1 Litchfieldia stipae
CCTTGGTTAACTAAGTTAGGGGTCAATTCTGCGCAGATTTGACACCCCGTATCATACCAAGAGGGCTCTTTTTTGTTCAAGTCCCAGAAAATCCTTCTAACAGGAATGCTCCTTTAACTAAACTTTATTCATAACCTAATTATTAGACCTTATAATTAAATCAATTAACTCTCTAACAGCACCATTACCACCAGTAGCTTTGCAAACATAATCTACTACATCAATAACTTCACTAATAGCATCAGCAGGACAAGCATTAAGATAGCACTGTTTCATACAGTCAATATCATTAACATCGTCCCCAATATAAGCCACATTTTCATATGTTAAGTGATACTTATCTAAAACCTTATCCAAAATTTCCAGCTTATTCTCAATTCCTTGGTATACCTCTTCAATCTTTAATTCAGCAGCACGTTTAGCTAGAATCTCTGACTTTTTACCAGTAATGATCACAGGTGTAATATTATACTTTTGAATACTAATTAACCTATATCCATCCTTTACATTAAAAGCCTTAAACACTTCACCATTGTCTCCGACATAGATTTTCCCATCTGTTAGCGTACCGTCAACATCCATAACAAGCATTTTTATTTTTGATAAATCCTTATCTTTAATCATATGAATATACCCGCTCCTAAAATATCGTTTACTCGTACTGTACCAACTAATTTACCATTCATAATAATTGGAAGAGCAGAGATATTATTATTATTCATCATTTTAAGTGCATCGACTGCAAGCACATCTGAATCAATATACTTTGGTGTTTTAATCATAAGTTCATCTACTGATAAATCATACACATCTACTTCACTAGTGAATGTTCTTCTCAAATCACCATCTGTAAAAACACCAACTAATTCGTTTTTCTCATTTACAATATTTATAATTCCGATTGCCTTCGTACTCATTTCAACAATTGCATCTTTTAACTTCGTTCCCGCTGTCACAACTGCGTTCCGATCTCCTGAATGCATAATATCACTCACTTTTACAAGTAGTTTTTTACCAAGTGAACCAGCTGGATGAAACAACGCGTAATTACTTTCATGAAAACCGTAGATTTTAGATAAGCACACTGCTAAGGCATCTCCCAACACCATTTCAACTGTCGTACTTGAAGTTGGTGCTAGATTCATCGAACAGGCTTCCATAAACTTTGGGAAAACAAAAGAGTAATCACCATACCTAACTAGTGTCGAATTTGGATTACCAGAAATTCCAATTAATGTTGCACCAATTAATTTGATGTTTGGTAAAATTCTCGTAATTTCTTCACTTTCCCCACTGAAGCTAATAGCAATTACAATATCATTTGGCGAAATCATTCCTAAGTCGCCATGTTGAGCCTCAGCGGGATGTAGGAAAAAGGAAGACGTTCCCAGACTAGATAGCGTGGCGGCAATCTTCCTAGAAACATGACCTGGTTTTCCCATTCCAGTGACAATGACTTTCCCTTTACATTCAGATATCAATTCCACTATTCTGATAAAATTTTCATCTAGTGAGTCTTTTACAAGATTAATAGCATTTACTTCTATATCAAAAACATATCTTGCTTCTGAAAGAATGTCTATTTTATCTATGCTTCTTATTTCAGATAGAATAGCTGCGTTCTTCAATATCTCGCACCGCCTTATATGTTTTAATGAGCTTCTTTAGAATAACTTCAATCTCATCAAGCTTTACCATATTAGGACCATCAGATTTTGCATCATCTGGATTCTCATGCACTTCCATAAATAGTGAATCTGCACCAACTGCAATCGCTGCTTTTGCTAGGTGCTCGACATACTCTCGATTACCACCTGTTGAGGTAAGGTTCCCTCCAGGCTTTTGTACACTATGTGTAGCATCAAATACGACCGGATATCCAAATTTTTTCATTTCAATAATATTGGTCATATCAACAACTAAATTGTTATAACCGAAAGTATTCCCTCTCTCGCATAAAAGAATATTCTCATTTCCCGATTCTACAACCTTTGTAATCACATTTTGCATATCTTTCGCAGATAAAAACTGCGCTTTTTTAACATTCACTGGTAACCCTGTTTTAGCAGCTGCTATCAATAAATCGGTTTGTCTACATAAAAAAGCTGGTATTTGAATCATATCAACAACCTCAGCAACCATTTCAGCCTGATAAGGTTCGTGAATATCTGTTACTACCGGAACATCTAACTCTTCCTTCACTTTCTTTAAGATTCTTAATCCTTCATCTAACCCTGGTCCTCTGAACGAATTAACGGACGTTCTGTTCGCTTTATCGAACGACGATTTGAAAATAAAAGGAATCCCTAGGTTTCCTGTCACTTCTTTCATTTTCTTTGACACATTCATTACTTGTTCTTCTGACTCAATTACACAAGGTCCAGCGATTAATGTAAACATATTGTTATTTACTATAATATTACCAACCTCTATTGTTTTCATAATAATTCGTCCCCTTCTACAATCAAAATGTTTATTGAATAACCGGTACCTTCTTACTTTTCACTAGATATTCTTCAACCTTATCAATATCTTTAGGAGTGTCTACAGAGATCGTTTCACAATTTGCATTTATGTAATAGATATCCTTTCTATTTTCAATAAATCGAAATGAGTCATTTTCTTCTATTTTTTCAATAGGTCCCCTTTGTGTTTCATGATAGTATTGAAGCGCCTTTTTAGTAAATGCCCCTACCCCAACAAACTTTTGGTAAGTAAAATTCATACCAGCTTTTGGGAATGGAATTGGACTGCGAGAAATAAATAAGCAAATCCCATCTTGATTTGTTACAATTTTCAAGTTCGTTGTGTCAACAACCTCTACAGGGTCCTTAAAATCTGTCATCAGATTAGAAACATAAAATTCATCTTTATTCAAATTAGCTGGAATACATTTGACTATATCATCAGCCTCAATAACTGGCTCATCACCGTTGACCATAACATACAGATCAGCTTCTATTTTTTGTGAAACCTCATATAATCGTTCAGTTGCTGTGTCATGTCCTTCTGAGGTCATAACCACTTTTGCTCCAAAGCTTTCACATACTGATTTAATCTCTTCACTATCTGTTGCAACATAAACCTCATCAAAACATTCAACTTCCTTAGAATGTGTATAAACCCACCAAATCATAGGTTTCCCAAGGATATTTGCTAATGGTTTATTATAAAATCTTGCCGAACCGCCTCTTGCAGGTATGACTCCAACTATTTTCATATTATTAACCTCTCTTTCTTAAAATCGATATTGTCAAAGTTTACTCTCTCAAATACTTCTAATTTTCCACCGCGTGTTGCGTTATATATTTTTATATTATTTTCATCTGCAAAGTTCTTTGCAGCTATAAATGCTCTTGTAGATACCTCAACATTCGGTATATATAAATCATTTTTATCCTTATTATATTCTTCTGTAAAATAGTCTTTAGTAGTATTGTCAATTATGATTTCACCTTTGTCATTCACCATTTTACTGAAATTATGATCAACACCTACTAGATAAATTTCTTTTATTCCCATATAGACAGCTAACTGGATGGCGGTATAAACTACTGTATTTCCCCAATAAATACCTTTAACAATATCTTCAGAGAATTTTGGTTCTATATTTCTATCACAAAATTTAAATAAATAATATCTAGCATTATTAAATTGGATCTTATAATCTCTCGGAAAGTTTTTAGGAAAAAATTTGTAATCTATAGCCAATTTGTTAATTTCTTCTCGACTGTTAAATATGGTTTTATCGTCTTCAGAGCAATAATACGTTGGTCTCCAATCGGTTTTGTCAAAAATATAATAAATCCGATTAAAAGCAAAGGTAATTTCATTTTGTAATTTATCTAAGTCTTCATTTTTTAAGCTAGGGCCATTACCGATAATAAAACAACGTTTATTTATATGAGCATTTTTTAGAGAGTTTAATTTTTTCCCGTTTTCAGAAAAGGGAAATATTAACTCATCAATATACCTATTAGTTTTGTATATTAGCTTACTTAATACACTTTTAACTTTTTTCATAACCTACCCAGCCTCAATTAGTTCATTTATTTTTTCCATTACTACTTCCGGACTATAATTCTTTAAAACTTCATTTTTATCTTTTTTTAATTGACTATATAGGTTTTGATCTTTTATCAAGGATACAACTCCATTAAATAAGCCATCAGGAGTTGGATCAACTAATAAACCATTCTCTTTGTTACGTATAAATTCCTCTGGACCCAAAGATTTTGCAACAGTTACAGGTGTGTTTAAAGCGAATGCTTCCAAAACTGTAATTGATAACGACTCAACTAATGATGGATGGACATATATATTTACATTTTTTATATAAGGATAAGGATTAGATATAGCTCCAAGAAGAAAAATATTGTTTTCTAACTTAAACTTTGTAATACAACTCTCAATTTCCAAGCGTTCTGTACCTTCTCCAATAAGTAACCATTTAACACGATACCCTTTATCCACCAACTGTTTACAAGCGTGAACACAATTAATCATGCCCTTCTCAGGTGATAATCTACCAATACTTAACAATGAAATATCCTTATTAAACTCCAAATTAAAATCTATTCTTTCATTTGCTTTGTCTAGAATATCCTTAATGTTAATCATGTTTGGGATTGTGAAGATTTTATTGTGTATTTCGGGTATATTATGAAGCAGCATCTTTTTGCAACTCTCAGATACAGCAATTAACTTATCAAATCTCTTTAAGACGTTAATTAAACGCTTTGTTTCTTCTTTCTGATAATCATAACTACCATGATGCCACCATGTAACCTTCTTTTTACTCTTAATAATAAATCCTACAAAATCGGTACAAAAACCTACTCGGTATGCAATTGCGCAATCATAATGTGTGTTCAACTTAAAGAGTGGTTTTGCAAGGGATAATACCCTTACCCCTACTATTTTCTGAAACAAGAAAATGATTCTGAGACAAATTGAAAACCAATTTCTCATTCTTAAATTGTTTATTATACAGGGAATTATTGGGCCTGAAGTATTTGTTAAATCGTAAAAAATAATATTAACCTCTTTTGGAACTTCTTGAATATAATCACCAAACTCTTCAAAAAGCACTAAATCAACTTGGTACTTTTTATAATCTATACTTTTGAGAACATTAATTAGCGAATTCTCAACCCCACCAACATTTAAATGTCCGTTTACAAATAAGATTTTTTGTTTCAATGTACTACCTCACTAGATTTAATCGTTTTTCCTAGGCTCTTCTGGTTAACTATCAAAAAATTATAAGTTCTAAAAAACTTAAATTTAATCATCAAAATTATCAACTTTGTTTTCCAAGAAACATTAGGTAGTTTGAAATCTTCAAATATTTCTTTCACTTTTGGATGATACATGATTTGTTTAACCATATTAATGCGTTGTTCAAAATTATTAGTGGAGTACTTTATTTGCCCTAATTCATTTAAGCTGAAGTACAACATATTAATTTTTATTTGCCTTGATAAATCGAATTCATTAGTACTTTCGAAGTATTTTTTTAATCTTTCATTAATTTTCAGATAAGATTGCCATTTTTGTTCATTATATGTATTTGTTGTAGAGTTCGGATTGTAGAAATAATTATAGTAATAATGATCTTTTAGATAGTAAAAGTTATTCGCATGATACATAACCTTCGAACCGAACAATGAATCCTCACAGTAGTGAATATCTTCGTCATATTTCAAGTTATAGCATTTAAGAAATTCAGCTCTGAAAAAGCAAACCCAATTTGAAATTGTAGGTGGAAATTCAATATCATCAAACATAATTAAACATTTATATAATTCATTTACTATGTTCTCTTTAGAGTAAAATCCACTACGTATAGGCTGTGTTTTATTTTGTTCATAGCTATCAGACCTTTTTTTATAATCACACATAATGAAATCCAGTTGGTATTCATCAGCCTTTGTTATCATCCTCTGAAACATCTCCGGTTCAATCCAATCATCCGAGTCTATAAAACTTACGTATTTTCCTTTGGCCATTTTCAAACCATCATTTCTTGCTGCTGCAACTCTTGCATTTTTTTTGTGAATAACTGTAATCCGCGAATCTCTTTGTGCATAGTCATCACAAATTCCCCCAGACTTATCAGTAGATCCATCATTAATCAAGATGATTTCAAATTCTTGAAAGGTTTGATTCAATACACTATCTACACATCTGTGTAAATAATTTTCAACGTTATAGACTGGAATTATTACACTGATTTTTGGAAGCATTCTTTTCCTCCTTCCTTTGATCTTTAAACCTCTAACTTATCAGATTGGCTGTTTCAGTTTTTGCTCAGCTGATAGTAATCTACCTTGATTTACTTTAAATACAATGTCACAATTTTCAATTGTACTTAACCTGTGAGCGATAATAATTAACGTTTTTTCACCTTTAAGTCCATCTATCGCTTTCATAATTTCTTTTTCCGTTTCATTATCTAAGGCAGATGTTGCTTCATCTAAGAAGATAATCTCTGGATTATGGTATAAAGCTCTTGCTATTCCAATGCGCTGACGTTGCCCCCCTGAAAGCCGAACCCCTCTTTCACCAACAATTGTATCTATGCCTTCTGGAAGTTCTTCAATAAAATCTTTTAACTGTGCGTCTTCAATTGCTTTTTGAAGGGCATCATCATCAATGTCTTTGTCATCAATTCCAAATGCAATGTTTTTTCGAATGGTTTCATCTGATAAATAAATGGATTGTGGGATATAACCAATTTTATTTTTCCATATCGGTAAGATTTCTTTTAAGTCGATATTATCTACACACACTTTTCCTTTCTCTGGGTCTAAGAGTCCTAATATAATATCAACAATGGTTGTTTTTCCTGCCCCTGATGTTCCAACAAAAGCAACGGAGCTTCCGATAGGAATTGTCAATGAAACATCCTTAATAGAGTATTCCTTTTGATTCGGATAACGAAAATATACACTTTCCAAACTTATTGAATGTTGGAATGACTTCTCACTACTCTTATTAACTAGTGCTTTAGACGCTATATCCGCGTGAGTAGATTTTGAGAATCTGTCATTATCCCTAACTAGATCATTATAAACAACCGACAATGCCGGCTGATTAAATCGAATAGAGGTGATTAAAGATACAATTCGGTTGATAGATGGCATTAGACGAAAGGCTGCCATAGCAAACAAAGACATCGTTGAAACTAGCTTACCTGTATCTGACCCTTGGAAAACAAGAGTAACCATCGTAATAAGTACAACTGCTACTAACAGTGTCTCAATAAAGAACCTTGGTACCTGATCCAATATGTTTTTATATATTGTATTATTAGCTAGAATTTGACTATGTTTATCATAGGTATTAACAAAATAACCTTCTTTTCCCGAGACCTTTACCTCTTTACTTGCACCTAATCCTTGATTTATTGATTTTATGACCTCACGATTTACTCTTTGTTCTTCTTTTCCTAAAAAAGTAATTTTCTTGCGAAATATTTTAAAAAACAGCAGTACACTACCTACTAATATTAAACCTGATATTAATGTAGCTTCTGGTGCTGTATATACTAATAATGAAAGAATACATAAAATAACTAACCCTTCAGTAAGTAACTGAAACCCAGCTAACAAAATTCCACCAAAAACTTTTGACACTTCTCCATTAACATTCCTCAATAATTCAGCAGAATTTCTCTGTAAGTGAAAGGTATATGGTTTAGTCAAATACTCTCTAAACATCTTTCGCGAAAGCTTTACTCTTTGATTAAAGATAACTTTATATTGTACATAGTAAAACACTAATAGATAAGCATTTTTCAAAATATAAAATGTTAATAACACAACCACAGAAAATAAAATAAATGCATTCATTGATTGAAAGTTTAAGAACTCGTATGTAGCAGCTAATAATGATTGTTCTTGAATGATAGCTGGATTTGTCACAATACCTACAAAAGGAATAATGAGTCCAATTCCAGCCGTTTCAAATATTGCGGCAATGATCATCATCGAGAATAGTAATAAAAACTTTTTCTTATCTCTCTTATTAAAAAGAAATCTTAACTTGTTTATCGAATCCTTCAATTTATTCACACCTTAAAGTTCAATATTGATCGCGTTATTTTGTTCTTAAGAAAGCCACTTTTCGTTCATTATATTGAACAAACCAATCAAAAAAAAACACGATCTGTTTCTTTTATTACAGGAAATGTCGGAATTTGTACTCCTATACTTATATTAACTTACACACTGTTCTTTTTAAAGTACATTTCGTTCGACATTTATTTGCAATATTTTTGAGCGCGTATTTTAATTAACTTATAATGTTATAAAGCTTATCTAATTCATAACTATTGCTATAATCTTGTCCTTTTAAGTTATTAATCAAGACATCTTTTAATTCTGGATTAACATAGAATTCCTCAATCCCTTTTACTAAACCCTCAACACTTTGATCACAAATAACTCCTTCAATTCCATTCACTAATTGACTAGAAGCAGTGGAGTAATTTGTAATTAATATAGGTTTAGCAAGTATTTTAGCTTCTGTTACTGTAACAGCCTTTCCTTCATACCTAGAAGGTTGGACGTATAAATCACAAGCCTTTATATAAGGATAAGGGTTCTCTTTCTTACCCAATAAAACAAAGTTATCTTGTAAGTTACAATTTTTAATCATTTCCTTAAGCATAGGTTCATCGCCACCATAGCCCACAATATACCAAACTATATCATTCATACCCTTTTCTTTTAATATACTTAAAGCTCTAATAGCGTTATCAATACCTTTTGCATGTGACAGCCTAGCAACTGTTAATAACTTAAATCTAGAATCACCCAGCATTGAATTTTGAATTGATTCACTCCCCATTTTTTTTATAAAATCTGGAGATGTTAAATTTTCAATTACAGTTGTTTTTGATTCTAATTCTTTATACTTATTTATGAAAGATTCTTTACACGCTTCTGATACAGCTATTATATGGTCAAATTTATTCCACATTTCTAAATCATCCCTAAAATTTGTTTCAACTTTGGAATAATCAGTATGAATCCATGCAATTTTTTTCTTCGCATTAACCTTTTCAGCAATAAAATAATGAGGCCATAAATAACTAATAGCAACATCATAGTTTGTGTTAATAGCTGGTAATAAAGGTAGTGCATGTTTCCACATTAATTGCATTTGAAAATAGCCTGGTTCATCAACTTTTTTAATTTTTTTATAAAAATTTGCATGAATTTTCGAAAAAACTCTTGAAAATCCTATCCCAAAGTGATTCTCTCTAAACGTCTCCGAAATTGATTTTCTAAAAGTTGTATAAGCTGAGATTTCTTCAAGCAGCCTCGGGTTGCTAGGAAGTAATTTCATAAAATCCCCTTGGTGTCTATATAACATTAAATCAACATCGAACTTTTTATAATCAAAATTATTTAACATACTGATAAGGCTTCTTTCTACTCCACCGACTTCCATATCATAGGAAGCAATAATTATATTCTTCATTTAATTCCCACCAATTACTTTTCTTATTCTTGCAATATTCTCTCCACCTATACATACTGCTAATATACTCTTCATATTACTTTTCATCCTGGCTTTAAGTGGTAGCCAACTCTTATGAAAATAATGGATAGTATAAGTATGCTCTGTTAAAAACTTTCTACAATTAATATAATCATAAGGCGAAAAATAAGACTGTGGATAAAAAACTCCCATCCCTTTAATTTCTTGATGTTGACCATTTTTTTCAAGTCCCAACCATTCTAGTAGTTCAGTAATAATGGCAACATTTGTTAGGCTATTAAATGTTCCATCTTCATTTAGGAACTTCTTTCCATGATAGGAATCAAGGAATTGTTTAATTAACACATTCCCTCTTTCTGCTCCAATAGTACTTGTTGCAATATAATTTTCTTGCTCAAAACCCCAAAAAGAACGGTGATATAATAAATCATCAAATGACTTAAAGACCTCTACATCTGTATCCAAGTAGATTCCTCCATAATGATATAGGACATATACACGAACATAATCACTGACAAAAGCAAATTTACCTGCATCATATGCCTGTTTAACATACGTATTACTATGAATGTCAAAATTTGTTTCATTCCATTCAACGATTTCATAGAGAGGTAGATTCTTTCTCCAACTCTCCATGCATTTTTTTACAATTTCAGGTTTTTCTTTTGCACCAAACCAACAGTAATGAATGATTTTTGGGATTCTATTTGTATGATCCATATGACTCTCTCGGCCTTTCCTTACTCTTGTATTTTGATTTTTCTGGGGAACCTTTCTTATTTCCATTCTTTATAACTTGAATAATATATCAAGCACGAAAAGAAACTTTCCTATTATTAACTATTTGTTTGATATGGTGAATGACCGATTCTAACTCTTCTTCCTTCAGATTCGAGCCAGATGGCAAACATACACCACTCGTAAATAAAGTATCCGATACACTTTCCTGATCATCATGTGGATAATATCTGCTACCATTGAAAACAGGTTGAAGATGTAGTGGTTTCCATACTGGTCTTGCTTCAATATTTTCTTCGATTAATCCACTAATGATATCCTTTACAGAAACACCAGCTTCTTTTTCATTTATAGTTAATGCTGTTAACCAGCGATTTGAAAAAGTTGCATCTAACTCAGGCATAAATGTAAAGCCAGGTAGTTGGGAGAGTTCATTATAATATCGTTTAAAAACCGCTCTTCTTGCATCAATCCTTTGATCCAATACTTCTAATTGGGCTCTCCCGATTCCAGCTAGAATGTTACTCAACCGATAATTATAACCAATTTGACTGTGCTGATAATGAATTGCAGTATCTCTGGCTTGAGTCGCTAAAAACCGAGCCTGCTGTAATGCATCACGATCATCAGAAATGAGCACTCCACCTCCAGAGGTGGTAATGATTTTGTTTCCATTAAAAGAATAAGTACCAAATTTCCCAAAGGTCCCGCTTGCTATACCTTTATATTTTGACCCTAATGACTCTGCAGCATCTTCAATGATGGGAACATCATATTGATTACAGATTGCTATAATTTCATCCATTTTAGCGCTCTGTCCGTATAAATTTACGACAATCACTGCTTTAGGAAGAATTCCCTCCTTTATCGAATCATTAAAAGCCTTTTCTAGTGCTTGCGGGGACATATTCCATGTTTCAGGCTCAGAATCTATAAATATAGGTTCTGCACCTTGATAAATAATCGGATTCGCACTAGCGATAAAGGTTAAGCTAGAGCAAAATACTTTATCACCCGTTTTCACACCTAATAAAGAAAGAGCCAAATGAATCGCTGCCGTTCCTGAATTAACGGCTACTGCTTCACTGGCTCCTACATATTGAGCTATTTCTGCTTCAAAGGCATCCACATTAGGTCCAAGAGGAGCAACCCAATTGGTGTCAAAAGCTTGATTTATGTACTTAAATTCATTCCCACTCATATGTGGAGACGATAAATATATCCGATTTTTATTGGTTGTTGTTTGATTCAATCATTTCACCCCACGCTTATTTGATTTTCAACTTTTCCTTTGCAGGTGTTCCAACAGCTAAACAATTGGGAGGGATATGATTAATGACAGTCGCTCCTGCACCAATTGTTACCCAATCACCAATTCTTTTATTTGGGATAATCGTTGCTCCACTTCCCACAAAAGCTCCTTCACAAAGTGTAACGTTTCCAGTTATGACACTTTTTGGACATAAGTGAACATAATCCTCTAATAAACAATCGTGCTCTACAACTGAACCTGAATTAATAATTGAATGATTACCAATCATCGTATCCGCATTAACAACGACTTGTGGCATGATTACAGTACCATTTCCAATTTTTGCACTAGAACTAATACTCGCAGTAGGATGAATAACGGTAACAAATTGGCTATTAGGTAAATTCAACATCTCTACTACTGTTTTCCTCATTAAGTTATCCCCTATAGCCACTACAAATCTAATATTCTCATCCAGTTCTTTCATATCACTTACTGCACTTATGGGACCATGAATGATATTATTAATTATTTGTGTTTTTTCATATTTATCGTCTAGATATCCCGTAATATCAAGTCCTTTGGTTAGCTTAATAATATCAGTAACTACTTTACTATGACCTCCATGTCCAATGACAACAACCTTCATTAATTCCCACCTCCAACTGAGGACTTAGATCCCTTAAAGCTTTCCACAGTTGCATTCCCAGGTTGATTTATTCCATCAGAAATAATGACCTTATAAGCAGTTAATGCTAATATTTTCATATCAAGATATAAAGAATGGTTTCTGACATACCAAACATCTAACTTGAATTTTTCTTCCCAAGTAAGAGCATTTCTCCCATTTACTTGGGCCCAACCTGTAATTCCTGGTTTTACTATATGCCTTAAGGATTGCTCTTTTGTATAAAGTGGTAGGTATTCAACAAGTAATGGTCTTGGTCCTACTAGACTTAAATCACCTTTTATTACATTCCATAATTGTGGATATTCATCTAAGCTATACTTGCGAAGGAAACGTCCAAAAGGAGTTAACCGAATATAATCTGGGAGAAGTTCACCGCACTGATCTGTTAAATCCGTCATTGTTCTAAACTTATATAGGTAAAAGATCTTTCCATTTAATCCGGGCCGTTCTTGTTTGAAGATAATTGGTGATCCAAGCTGTGATTTAATAAGTATGGAAATAACAATAAATATCGGAGAAAGACACACAAATAGAATGGATGATATTGTAAGGTCGATGAACCGTTTCATGCTATACCCCCTTTATACATTTGTTTCCTCTGTTATTTGTAGAATGATTTCATCAATTAAATCTTTCACATGGATGTTTTCCTTCTCTACCCCTTTGCTATAAGCATTTAATAATATTTCTTTTAGTTTAGCTTCGTCTAGCCTCTCAATAATAACCATGAGTAACCCCTCTAAAAATTAAATTTCATTTAACATACATGAATAGAAACTGAATTTACTTATAAACCTTTTATCCCAAGAATTTGCTTGAGTATTTAATATTATGATTGACTACAGATTCGTAATAATAATAACCAAAATAGCACAGTAGGATAGCATAGTATAATAGCTTTTGATCTCTTTCTCTAAAAACCTTAATAATCCATGATATTAAAACTAATTGATAAAGTTCAAAATAGATATTAAACCGAGCAAAGATCCAATTTGCAGTAGAGATAATCATGAAAGACAGACCAATTAATGCCATATTCACAAAAACATCACTGGCAGGAAATATTTCTCTGAGCTTTTCCCTACCCAAAAAAGCAATAAGCAATGGTGCTAAAAATACTAGAACCCTAATAATATTTGCTCCACCTTCATCGAAATCACTATATACAGCATATTGACTATCTCCAATAGTTGAAAATAGTAAAGTGGAAAACTGATTAAAACCTATCACAATTACTACAGAGGAAAGTAATAAGACTAACGTTGACTTTGACCATGCTTTTAGCCTTACAAAGAAATATATAGGAATTAAGATAAGTGCACTTTGATGAAAAAATGATGCAAACACGACAACTAATATATATCTAATCGTGTTACCTTCAATTAAAAATTTTGTAGCAGAGAAAACAATTGCAGCTGCCAAACATTGTCTAATTCCATTCATTGTGACTAAAAATAAACCACCTGTTATATAAACATAGACACTCAATTCTATTAATCTTGAATATTTATAAAAGATAAGAATGATAAGAAGATTCGTGATTACAGCAGTTGTTAATATTAAAATCTGTGGGTCCTCTGAGTATTTTTTTAAAATCATTTGAAGAATAGCAAATCCCATATCATCTTGTGTTTTAACAATATCCCAAGTAAAATCAGTAATATTATAGGCATGCATATAGAAATAGGTATCTCCTATATTATTACGGAGTCCAGAGATCAGAAATAATGATAGTAATGTACCAAAAACAAATATTTTATTTGGCTTACTTGAAATCAGTAAACCTGTGCCATTTACTATAATGTTGTTTGAAAAATAACGAGAAAATAATGAAAATAGAAAAACAATTGCAAGATTAATCCAGAGGACAGTCATACAACAGGTCCTTTCATCAAGAATTAAGAGTATTTATAAATACAAGTAGTTGCGTCAGCATACCTTAAATCAATGGTTTATTGAAAATCCTGATACTCCTTTATCCAGAAACTGATACTAGGTTTGATGTTGTCTGTATTTGTCTGTTGGCAAGCTCTAATAGTTTTAGTCTTAGCCGACTTTTATCATATGTGGAAATGTTTGCAAGAATTTCTTCAATTTCTTCTATATACAAATGAGAGGTTTTTCCTATATAAATCTTGGGATAAATCTGTTGCTCATGGACCTCGTCATATTTTAGTAATTCTTCAAATAATTTCTCCCCTGGTCTCATGCCTGTATATTCAATACCAATTTCATCAATAGAGTTGCCAGATAGCTTAATTAGATTTCTAGCTAAATCAACAATCTTTACTGGGTCACCCATGTCTAATACAAAGATTTCTCCACCTTTTGCCAGGGCACCCGCTTGAATGACTAGCTTAGACGCTTCCGGAATCGTCATGAAGTAACGAACCATATCGGGGTGGGTTACAGTAACAGGTCCACCTTTTTCAATTTGCTTCTTGAAGAGTGGAATCACACTCCCACGACTACCTAGTACATTCCCGAAGCGAACGGCAACAAATCTTGTTTCACTATGTTTATCCATATGTTGAATCATCATTTCTGCAAGTCTCTTTGTTGCTCCCATAACACTTGTTGGATTGACTGCTTTATCAGTTGAAATCATTACAAATGTTCCAACTCCATGCCAACTTGCTGCTTCTGCGACATTAACCGTACCAAAAATGTTATTTTTAACTGCTTCTTCTGGATTACGTTCCATTAATGGAACATGCTTATGTGCTGCGGCATGATACACAACATCAGGATGATATGTACTCATAACACCCATCATTTTCTTTGCATCTTGGAGGTCAGCAATTTCTGTTATAAATTCAATTCCAGTATTGCGAAAGGTTTCTTTTAATTCCATTTCTATTGAATAAATGCTATTTTCTCCGTGACCAAGTAGAACGAGCTTGTTTGGGTGAAAATTAGAAATTTGTCGGCATATTTCTGAACCAATCGACCCACCAGCTCCTGTGACTAACACAACTTTATTTGTTACATATTCTGAAATACTCGTAATATCTAATTCAATCGGATCTCGACCAAGTAGATCCTCCACCTGTACATCTCGGAATTGATTAACAGATAACTTCCCTGTTACAAGATCTTCAAGCATTGGTAGGATTTTTGTTTTAGCAGTGGTTTTAGCACATTCTTGAAAGATTCGATTTAACTCTCTCTTATTTAAGGAAGGAATCGCAATGATGATGTTTGCAATCTCGTACTTTTTAACAACGTCTTCAATCTCATTAACTTTACCTACGACCGGTAATCCTAGAATATCTAGCTTTTGTTTTCTTAAACTATCATCAATAAATGCAACTGGATATATTTCTGCTTCATGATTCTGTAGCAACTGCCTAGCAACCATCGTTCCAGCCGAACCTGCACCTACAATTAGTGTTCGTTTTTTTTGCTCATTATCTTTGATAAATGCATCCCGGAATACCCTCCAAATAAGACGTGAGCCCCCAATCATTATCAAGTGAATCATCCATGTAATCGCTAGTAAGCGAAAATAAACGTTTTGCAAAACAATTTGTTGAACAACAGCTGTTGTCAACACAGAAAAAGTAACAGCTTTAAAAATGATGAACAATTCCCCAATACTTGCATATTCCCATGCTTTCTTGTAAAGCTTATAAAAGAATGAAAAGAAATGATGACTCAAAAATAATGAAAAAGCACTAACTACCATAGATAAAGTGATAACATGTATATCAGCACTTACTAGAAAACGACTAAAAAATATAGCTGATAAAATAATAAATGAATCAATAAATAGCAATACAGATAATCTTTGACGATATGTCACACTTCAACCTCCTTTCAATAGTCGACACAAATTTACTTTGTTCATTAAATAAAGTCCTTAGCTATACATTTTCTGTTTAAATTGCATAGCTAAAATCTTTAGATAATATTAAATGTAGGGCATCTAACCCAACCTCACATCACACTCTCGACAACAAACGCGTCTAAGGTTGTTCACCCACAGCATGACCGAGTGCCTCCATTTATAGTGGTAAGGAGACATCACCAGAACCTATTCACGGATTATTTTTGTTCCCAATAAAGAACATTTAGCCCGCCTTATTGATAATCGCTCCAACTACTCTAGCATTTGCAAATTCTAATACTCTTTTAGCTTCAACTGCGTCATTATTTTCTGTGGTGGCATAATCTAATACAAGTACAACTGCTTCACATTGATTTGATACAACGGTCGTATCTGCCACTTCTAATACGGGAGCTGAATCAAATAAAATAACATCATAATTCTCTACGATTTTTTTCATTAACTTTATCATCGTCATTGATCCAAGCAATTCTGTTGGATTATGTGGGATAGGTCCACTAGTTAAAACATCCAATTTACTAATTTCTGTTTGTGAAACCGTTCCCTCTAATACGGATTTTCCAGTTAATATTGAGGTCAGTCCTAGCGAATTATCAATCTTAAAGATTTTATGTAGATTAGGATTTCTTAAATTTGAGTCAATGATTAGAACTCTTTGTCCTTGCTGAGACATTGATATCCCTAAATTGGTTACAGTGATAGATTTTCCCTCACCTCCTAAAGGAGATGTAATGAGTATCGTTTTATAATATTGATTAGAAGCAGAGAATTTCAAGTTCGTTCTAATTGTTCTATATTGCTCTGATATTTTCGATGCTGGTTGATTGAATGTAACTAGAGGATTTTCGATAATCATATCTTTTCTTTTAAACAACTTCTTCTTTATTTCTTTAAAGCCCAATCGACTCCCCCCTTATACTTAGTTTCTTTTGTTTCCTAATTTTCATATTTGTATTTTTTTTCGTCATTTTTGAAACCCGACCTAATACTGGGATCCCCAATACTTCTTCAGTTTCTCGTGACCCTCTCGTAGTATCATCTAACGAATCTAGGAAAAAGATAAGTCCTATTCCTAATGCAGTTCCTACTACTAAACCAACCATAACTAGTTTATTGGTATTTTTAGCACTTATTGGATATAATGGTTCCACTGCATCTGTCTTAATTTCAATTTCATAGGGATCAACTGGATAGTTCTCTTTACTTGCATTAATAAATACATTTGTCACTGTATTTGCAATGGCAGCCGCTCTAGCAGGATCAGTATCGATTACACTGATTTTTAACATTTGAACGTCTTGTTGTAATGAAATTTTACTATTCAATCCTCCTACACTATCAGGAAAACCTTGAACTTCTAACTCTTCTACAACTTGTTGCAAAAGGAATTCACGTTTTATTAAAGAAATTAGTTTACTAGATACATTTTCATCTGCATTAACTAATGTATCAGTATACGCATTATAAATTGGAACATACGTTACATTGGCATAAAGGCCACCAGCAGTTCCCGCTAATACTGCGAATACAATCATGATCCATACTTTTTGTTTAATAGTATAGAGAATTTTTTTCAGATTAATTTCTTTTTCCACACATTTCACCACTTTAAGAGTATTTGATTAATTATCCTTCAATAAGTTCTTTTTAAAGAACGTTTAAATTAAAATAAATCTATCCATTAAAGTGGATATCGATCTAACTGATTGTTCATTTTGGAAAATTAACCTATACTCATAGTAGTTCTTTTTAAAGAACATGTCAACTCAATATTCATTTTAGATTGAAAATTCAGTTACCAACTTTTTGGGGTTGATCAATACAGTTTACTAATTCTCTAAGCTCTTGAAATGTAATATTTTTTTGTTTCATTTCTTCTAATAAGTGTTGCCAATCAAGTGTGCTATTCCCTTTGCTTTCCTCAAAAAAGTAAGAAATATGTATATTATAGAAAGCCGATAAGCTTTCGAGAAATTCAATCGTTGGTTTGCGTTGCCCTCTTTCAATTTTTGAGAGATTACTATAATTAAAATGTATTGCAGTCCCTAATTCCTTTAATGTCATTCCTTTATCGATCCTTAGATATTTAATTCGTTCACCTAGCTGTTTTGTCAACCATTCACACCTCCAATGCGGTTTGTATCTATTCATAAATTTTTACAAATTTGATTTAATCATACATTTATATTCTGAATCTTTCAACTGTTTTAACGAACATTTTTGTTCTTTATTTTGAACACAAAAAGAATGAGCAGTTTTTGGAACTACTCATTCTCATTCTTATTTCCACCAATTATCAAATACTGTAATTGGTCCTTGTCGTTTATGCTCTGACTTCAAGTAAATTGCTTCTAGGCGTTGCTTACTCTCAGGTTTAATTTCTTTACCTTCTAAATAATCATCAATCTCATCATATGTAATTCCTAATGCCACTTCATCAGGTAAGCCAGGTCGGTCATCTTCTAGATCTGCCGTTGGAGCTTTCATATAAAGTTGTTCAGGTGAACCTAGTTCCTTTAATAACATTTTTCCTTGTCGCTTATTTAAACGGAAGATCGGCACTAAGTCTGCTGCACCATCACCAAATTTAGTAAAGAAGCCAGTAACAGCTTCCGCTGAATGGTCTGTTCCAAGAACTACACCTTTTCTAGCTCCTGCAATACTGAATTGCACCTTCATACGTTCTCGAGCTTTTTCATTTCCCTTCAAGAAGTCGGTTAATTCAATCCCTGCTTCTTTTAAAGCACCAATACTAGCATCAACAGCATTCTTGACATTAACAGTAATTACTTCATCTGGCTCGATAAATGAAATAACAGCCTTCGCGTCATGCTCATCTGCTTGTTCACCATACGGCAAACGGACACCAATAAACGTATATTTCTTTTCACCAACTTCATCATTTAACTCATTTACTGCCATTTGTGCAAGCTTCCCTGTTAAGGTTGAGTCCTGACCAAGAGAAAGTCCTAGGACAAATGTTTCTAGAAACGGATGCTTTAACATATACTCTTTTAAGAAATCAATACTACGACGGATTTCTTCAGTTGGGTTAATTGTAGGTTGTACCTTTAATGCACTAATAATTTCTTTTTGTAAATCACTCATTACTAACACACTCCTTATAAAAAATAGCTTGTCTAGTTTCAATGTTAAAGCTATTCGTGAAATTCTTCACGCAAAAAAAGCCTTTGAACTATAGTGTACCATTTTAACGATTTAAACCAAAGTGTTCGATATAGTAAATATATATTTTCATCATATTTTTACAAAATCCTCTAAAAAAACACGTGCTTTATTCATAAAACTAATAAAAACAGGAGATTTATCCTAAATCAAAAGCAATACTACAAGGAACGTTAGTTGGATTGTGTCGAAAGATTTCGCAAGATTCTACATAATATTCTAACAATTTATACTATATTATAGCTATTAACTACTACTACTGTTTTATATATTAAACAACCAGTATTTGAAGGGCAAACCGTTTGAAAAAGCGGGACGCAAAGTCACAGGTCTAAGGTTGAAAAAACTATGATGGCTGGATTTCCTGGAAATGGGAGGAATATGTGTTGAACAATGTGGTAAATACAGAAAAGATTTTGGACGTTGAATGGATCGCCCTCATACTGGAAGCGAAGGAGATTGGATTAAGTAAGGAAGAAATCCTAACTTTTTTGCGGAAGAGTAGTAAAAAAGGTTAGACCAACACTATACATATAGATAATCCGACTATTACACAACCTTTTTGGGGGTGTTTTCTTTTTTTTATGAAAAAAAAGACGACTTTTTTGTAATCATCTTTTTCTTCTGAATATAATGTTTAGTCCTTCTTTAACAAATCTAAAAGTTCTTGTAGCATTTTGATATTTTGGTTACTCAAATCAGATGTACTCATTCTTTTCGCTAATGCTACAATTTCCTCATTTAATGTATCATTTTCTTTATTTTTTTCCTTTGATAAGAGCACATCAACATCTATATCAAGAGCGGAAGCAATTCTTTCAATGACTGAAATACTAGGGTTCGTTTGTTTTCCCCGTTCAATAAAACTTATGTATGATTTTGATACACCTGATAATTTCGATAGCTTATTGAGTGATATTCCTTTATCGACCCTAATTTCTCTTATAACAGTTCCATTCATTAAGTGCTTCTCCTTTCTATCAGCATGAATCATCTCCTCCAATTAAAATTCATTGTATTTCAACTAGCATAGTTTCTTAATAAATATTCTTTATAAAGAACAACTCGAATTTATTATATCGGATTACAGCTAGTAATGAAAGGGTTTTGTTCTTTATAACGATAAATACATAAAAAAACCTATATAGATTCCAATCTATATAGGTGATTTGATTTAATTTGATTATACAGTTAAGTCAATTTTACTAGTTTTTCCGGTTATCTCTTTATTTTGAAATGCCTTCAAATAATGAAGTGGACGAATAATTGGTTCTGAAGCAATGAACAGCTTTGATTGTGTTAAATCATGATTACAAACTGGGCATAGCCACTCACCAATCTCTGAACTTCCATAAGATGGTTTATTACATCTATTGCATATTTTCTTATACACAATATCGTCCCCTTCTTTTAAATGATTTGAACAATCCAATAACTATGTAATAAAAAAATGTATGTATAACAGATTGATGCAAACAATGATAATCGTTTGATCCACACAGAAGTAATTAAAGTAAGATGGTAGAGAATCACGTATAACAAAGCTGTTAAGAAAATCTTAAGGAGTAGGAAAAATAGCGGGCTAAACTCGTAAAGTACATGCATGATGGGGTTTGCTTCATTTATATGTCCATTTTGAAGTCCGTAGAACGTAAAGATTCCATCAAGTAGATTTAATAAGGCTAAATAATGAAGAATACTTTTCATCACATGAAATCACCGTACACCTTCCATAAAATTACCGAAGACGTTCTTTTTAAAGAACTTTTCTATATGAAAGTATACTGTTAATTCGTTCTATTTGGAAAACACTAAATCCGTTATTTTATTCTTTAAAACGAACGTTTATCTCCTTTTTACGTGGAGATGCTTTAGATTCCATAGCTTTTTCACAAATCCATTTAAAAAGGCCAGATTCCATAGGCTATACCCTGAAATCTGACCTTATATTATTTATTTGTTTTTTCAGTTGCCGTGATTACTAATCCACGCTCTGTTTCTTTAGCAGTGAATGCCACATTGTTTAGATTGCCTTTACCATTAATAGGCTCTTCTTTATCATTTACTAATCCTAGCTGACTCATGAGTTTACTAATTTCTGGTTCTTGAACCTTTTCATCCTTGTTTGTGGCTGCTACTAACAAAAAGAAAGCTGCAATGGTATCTTCAAATTGGTTAAGTGAATCTTCAATGCCATTGACCTCTTCATATTTCTTTACAAGTGAAACCCTTGCTACTTCATTAGTCCCCTCATTAACAATACCTTCTAAGATAAGACCTTCACTTACATTCGTTTTAAATTCGCTATTTTCCACTTGAAGTGATTCTAATCGATATTCACCTGACTCTTCCATTTCAGCTTGAGCTTCATTCCAATTTGTTTGAAATTCTTCTGTTGTGAACCCTAATGATCCTAGCTTAATTATTTTTTCTTCGGTTTGTTGAACCTTTGCCGTAGATTCCTTCTTTTCCTCATCCTTCGCTTTGTCCTTACCACCGCAGGCTGTTAACATCATAAGGGTCATGCATAATAAGACGATGATTAATTTTCTATTTTTCATGTTGTCCTCCTATTAAACGTAACTGTTTTTAATATGTACGTATATATCAATTTCATTCTTCAATTTTCATGATTTTTGAGGATAGGAATTGCAAATAAGTATAAGCTGGATAACTTTTACAAACACTATGTTTATGAGGTGATACCAATGAAGAAATTAATGTTGATTTTATCTTTACTGACAGTTTGTATAATCTCTGAGTTCATCACAAATCAAGTGGTCGTAGCAGAGGAAAAACCAATTCCTAATTATGCGAAATGGGGAGTTCTCGCAATGAAGGAAACAAAGAAGAGATACCCTTTAGCTGATATTAAGGATTATCAGCATATTTGGAGAGAGAACAAGAAAAACGGAACCACCATTGAGCGATTTAAACTATGGTTAAAGGATGGAAATAAAGAATTTGGTGTTTATATCACATTTACTTTTGATACAAAAACAGAGAAACTAAAAGATATTTTATTCGTTGAAACCCCAAATTAAAAAGAGCTAACAACAAATGCTAGCTCTTTACGAATTTACTCTTACCAATTATCAGGAAAATAACCAATTCCTGTTCCAGTTCTCCCTTTATACTCATGGTCATGTACATCCCTAGGATTAGAACTATAAATGACTCCACCAAACTTCACATTAAGAGGATCAATATAATTATTATAAACTCTACCTGAAATTTCATGATAATGGCCACCGTCTTGTGTGGGGATCGCAGGTCCAGTTATTCCATAATATCGATGATAATGATTAGCTTCAAACTTAGTAAGACCTGTGTAATGATGAACATGCTTGTCATCATTACTCCCATTCACATTGAACGTAAAACCGTCAACAATATGGCGATGACCTATTGATTCAGTTGAAAGTGCGTAATAATAATGTGCGTGATGAGGTTTTTTACTCCAATCAACAGCCATAATTATCCACCTTTCATGAAATTAGCCTGCATTTATTTTTTCTGCAAGAACAGCCCAACCGATTGATTTAAATACGTGTGCCCACATATATGGATAATCTCCAATTACCCCGAAGGCTAGAACCTGATATAATTCAGCCGCTAAAAAACTATACATTAATGGTTTCACTACACCTGAAAACATGAAACATCATCACCATCCCGAACAATATAAAACAATTTTATTTATTTTATTTCCAATTTATACCTAATACACCATCTTTCACTTAAGTGATATTCTCCTATATTTATCCTGAAGTTGTAGACAACTGCCTATTCCTTTTATCAGCTAATTACATAATTTATAAATGTAATCACATTTTGAGGAGGTAACTATGATGCACTCTAATCAACGTTTTGGTTTCGGTCCTGCCCCTTTTGGTTTCTATGGTAGAAGACCAATTTATGGTAGACCATTTTACGGTTCACCTTTTGTTGGAGGATTAATAGGAGGACTAGTTGGCAGTACAGTTCTCAACCCGTTTTTTTACACTGGATATCCTTATAGACCACCCTTTTATCCCCCATATCCAGGTGGTTTTTTCTGGTAATTGAAGTTTAAATAAAAAAGACTGTCTCAAACGTGCTAAATCATGCACGTGCTGCTGAGACAGCCCTTTTTTATCTATTCTTCTTTTTGAACATTAGTGAAAAAGCGACTGGCAGAACGCCAAACCATTGTGATGTAAAGGGTGCTCGTTCCGTTTTCTTTCTTTGCTTCGTTTCTCTTCGAAGCTCTTTTGGTTGGTCCATATAACTAACGATTTGTTGGGTCATGAATTTCACATAATCATTTGTGGACATAAGAATAACCACCTTTGGCCTTTTTTATTCATTATCTCCACTTTTTAAGATTTTAAGCGTGTTTTTGATTTCTGTCACAATTTCTTCAACTTTTTTATTTGTTGTATTAATCGTGTAATGTGCTTGCTGATATAAGGGCAACCTACTAGTAAATAAATGAGTTACCTTGCTTTTATCATTTAGTAATGGTCTCGATCCATCAGTTGCAACACGTGCAAATACTTCTTCAAGGTCACAGTATAAGTAAAATACGATCCCATGATTGTTCATCCAACTTCTATTTTCTTCCTGAATGATAATTCCACCACCAGTTGTGATGATTACGTCTTCTGTCGGAAGCTCTTTCAAGTAGGTTCTTTCATACTGTCTAAAAATCTCCTCTCCCTCTTCTGCAAAAATGTCAGGTATTGTTTTTCCAACTTGTTCAACAAGGAATTCATCAGTATCAATAACAGGTAATGTTAAGACATCAGAAAGAGATTTGCCTATTGTTGTTTTACCCGCTCCCATAAATCCAGTTAAATAAATGGCTTTCATAAAAATTCCTCCGACTTTGAGCTATTTTGTAAATCATACAATATTTTTATACAAAATCATACTGAAAACCTTATGTGAGCTATCGCAATTCAATCCAATTTGTTATTGTCTTTTCTGAAAAATCATAGGTAAACCTCACAGAATAGATACCACCATTCTTAGTTGAAGTGGTAACAATCACTAAAGAGGAGGTTGAAGTTAGCGGAGTGATCGTAAATGAGGCATTCCCTTGTTGATATTTCATTATTTGCGTTTCACTTGTATTTGCTGTAGTGTTTGAGGTAACTTTCTTCACGGTTAACATCATTAAATTCTCGAGAACGTATAGGTCCTCTGTGGCATTATTAAATTTCGTTTCTAATAAATACAAGTTAAGCTGATGGATAAAAATAACGATAAACAGTAATGATATGGCAATTGTCGTTGGAAGAATATGTCCTTTTTCATTTTTCATAGGCCATTTACCGTTATACTTGCATAAGTGAAAAATGTCCTTGAATAAGTTTTTCCACTTAAATCAACAATGGTTAACTGAAAACCATTTCGTACAGCTTGGAAATGGATAGATGAAAGGTTTTGTAACAGAATCTCATGTCCTGTATTATTTATCCGTCTTCTTAGTCTGTTTCCATACAGCTCGTATGTTGCATACTGCCCACTTAATGTTTTGATCGTTACTATTTGCTCTGCTACCATTAATTCTTTTGCTTCCTTTACTTCTAGTTTTGTTTGTTGATAAAACACTTCCCATTCTAACTGATTTAATTCAACTTCTTTGGTTTCCTCCATGATCCTTAATGCTGGAGAAATAAGAAGCAGCACAATTAGGGCACACGATAGGGCGATAAGCATCTCTAGTAACGTAAATCCATCCTCATTCGTTCGTATTTGCATATCCGCACCGTTTATTATTTCTTTGGACCTTGTTTTCCCAATTTATACATAGTTCATTTAATTCCTTATCCCATTTCAACTGATAAACCATGTCTTCTACAACTAGGGTCTTATCTACTCTCCTACTATTCTCAAGTATTACGTGCAATAGCTCTTCGTGTAATAACTGATTGGCCTCATTAATGTTTTCAAGGTTTCTTCTTTCGTTTTTCACTAGGAAGTAGTTAGGAAGAAGTGATAAGCACAAAACGAATAAAATATTGATGGATACTAGCATTTCAATTAAAATATAGCCTTTATCACACTTTCGTAACATAAAATCGCCCTCTCCCTAGTTGAAAAACCACATTATATTTTTCACTTTTCTTATACACCACCTGCATTGTACCAGCTTTGCTAATATTACCATTGTTCCTAAATTGGATGGTTGTCCCTAATGTAAGTGGATTTATTGTGATATTTTCATCATAGTTTCTGGAAATCACAACCGTATTCGTTTCAACTAGAATAACTTTATAAGACGACGATGCATGAAAGAAATACACTTTAACAGAATCACTGTGCATAATAGCGTATTGTTGTGAGAGAAGTAGATCATCTGTTAACTGTTCGAAGAAATGTTCAATAATCTTTTCTTCCTGCAATGGAGATAGTTTTAGGAATGGCAGTGTTGTAAGGATGATTAATATGCTAAGAACTAGAAGAGTTTCAATTAGTGTGAAACCTTTTTGATTTTTAACTTTGACTACTGTCAACTTCAACTGTGCCATCGTCATTGATAATAACCTCATCCCCCTTCGGACAGGTTGTATTTTCGATATAGCCCTCTGTTTTTAATTCTTGCATCGTTTTCGGTAATTCTCCCTCTTCCATTTCATATGCTTGTACTTGAGCTTCTACTGTCTTTATAAATGCATCACAGCCCTTTTTATTTATAAACGAATTATGCTTTGTCACATTTGGAATTGCGATCAACAATAATACTGAAATTACGAGCAAAACGATGAGCATCTCGACTAGTGTAAAACCTTTTTGATTCATTTACTTTCCTCCCTATATTGATTCAATTAGATTAAACATCGGTAATAACATGGCAACATACATAAATACAATCATGACGCCTACAAGCGAAAGCAGGACTGGTTGCATAATCGTTAACCCCTTGGTCGTGATTGATTCAATTCTTTGGACTACATACTGGCTATAATGAAATAATTCAACCTCCAACGCCCCATTAGTTTGTCCATGTAAAATAACGAAGGATAGATCATTCGCATAATAGGGTCTGTCACGAATCACCTCATGGAACCGGTGACCTGATATTAATTTTTCCTTTAAGACTACTGCCTCCTCTTGGAAAAAGCGAGAATGCGCCTGAAGCTCAAATAATTCAAGTGACTCATTAATTGAGAGACCACCTTTTAATAAATTACTTAATTGAACTGAAAAAAAATGAGAGTTCCATAACAGCCATAATTCTCTATAAAAAGGGATTTTCAATTTTATGTTTGCTTGAGTGATTGCTGATAAATGTTGGAAAAAGAGTCTGTAATACATAAATACACCAATCATGATGATTAGGAGAATGACCGCAGATACTTTGGAGATCGTGAAAAAACGAAAGATTAGTGAAAGAAAAATCGTTGAATCACTAGCATTCATAGAGGAATACATACTTTGAAATTGAGGGAGAATCAATTGCTCAATCATAATAAACATAACCGTCACAAAGAAGAATAAAAAGACTGGATATCGAATTAGCTTATGCAGCTTCTCTTGATAATCTATTTTTCGCTGAAGGATTGAGCTCCCCTCCCTGAGAGCAAATGAAAGCTCACCGTGCTTTTCAGCAAAATAGAGATAGCTAAGTACATCATGATGGAAATTCATGTCTTTAAATAGTCCATAGACTGAATCCCCTTCTTTTAACAGTTTTATTGAATTCTCAATATGATTTCTAGATGATACACTTAATTGAATTTGTAAAAACTCAATTGCTTGAGAGAGTGCATAGCCTTGATCAAGTAACTCCCCTAACCTCTTCATAAAAATCGTCTGTTCTTTTAGTGGCCACTTATTTTTGCTGATTTTCATATGACCACCTTTCTAGTGCATCAGGATACAGATATCCAAGTGCAATTCCTTTTTTGATCACGTCCCTAAGCTTTTCATAGTGATACTCTGCATTCTCTCCTTTGGCTTCTTTTACTACATTTGTGAGCGCAGTACCATGGAGAATCTCATAAACTCCTGCTCTTCTTGTATGCCTTAATCTTTTACATAACGGTGTACATTTCCCTTCACAATAGGGACAGACCAAATCAATCAATCTTTGCGCAGCAACTGCAATAAGAGTCTGCTCTACTTCCTGGAGAGTTGCGCCAAATTCCAACAACCTATATATCGCTCCTTTTGAATCACGTGTATGCATGGTGGACAGCACTAAGTGCCCTGTTAAAGCAGCTCTGAGTGCAATTTTGGCTGTTTCACTATCACGTATCTCTCCCACCATGATTATGTCTGGATCATGTCTTAGAATCGCTTTTAAGCCTGTTGCATACGTAATCCCTGCTTTTTCATTAACTTGAACCTGAAGTACATCATCTGTTCTTTTTTCAATTGGATCCTCTAATGTAATAATGTTTCGGTTAAAGAGTTTTTTTGATTCATGTAAAAGCGAGTATAAGGTGGTCGTTTTCCCTGACCCAGTTGGCCCTGTAAATATGATTAGCCCATGGGAATATTTTAGTAATGACAAAAGCTTTTTGGATGTGTGTGGAAAAAGGGAAAGCTGAGATAATGGGTGATGATCTTGGTCAAGGAGAATTCGAATGACTAGACTTTCTTGGAAAGCAGTTGGTAAGGTAGAGAGTCGAAGATTGATGGTGATATTACGGTTAATGACTGTTAATGCGCCATTTTGTGGTCGTCTTCGTTCACCAATGTCCATTCCTGCGAGGAATTTGAAATGTGAAATTAATCGTTCACACGTTTCCTTAGAAATCCTATGTTTTTCATAAAGATCACAATCTAGACGGAAATGAACCATCGCCTCATTAGGCCTTGGAACAAAGTGAATATCAGATGCATTCATTAGCAATGCTTCCTCAATCAAACGATCACCTAACCGTTCAATTGTATTCAATGATGATAACACCCCTTTCTTATTTTTTGGTACTAGTAGAGAATTCGTGTTGTTGCTTAAAAATCCTTCCTGATATTTGTTACATTTTAGTGAACTAAAAAAGGGTGCGTTTAACATAACTGCACCCAAAATCACTTTTACTCACCTATTTGTTTTATTTGATCTATCGTATTCGTTATATCCGTTAGAGCCTGAAAGATTTCTGTATTTTCAAGAATAGCTGGATCCAGCTTGCCATCTTCCATATTATTTAGATATAAGTCTATTCCTTCTTCAACCTTTTGGTTATGGGCGACAATTTGCTGATGAAGATCAGCGGCCATCTCTGGGGCTTGTAGACCATTAAATTCCTGCATATCTTGTTTCATATCAACAAGTTTTGTTTCAAGCTCAGTAGCTGCTTCTGGTTCGTTTACAGCTTGTGTGGCAAGTGTTGGCACTTCTTTTGCAAAAGTACCCGCTTTAGATACATACTCTGTTGCTTCTTTTCCATATGATAAGGTGTTATTAACATCCTCAATTAATGAACAACCACTAAGCAGCAACACTGATGTTATAAAAATAACAACCCAACGTTTTTTCATGAAATAGCCTCCATCTTAATATCTTAAACTCATTATTTATCTACGTATGAGTTACATATAAGTTTCATTATACAATCATTCGATGTTTCTTCGCATGAATGTTGATTGTGAAATTCAATTTTATCATATAAGATAGTAAAAATAGTAAAAACGAGAGGGTCATCTAAAATGAATGGACAAAATCGAAAAGATATTACACAAGGAAGCACTGTGAGTATCGTATTAAAGGCAGATCAACGCAGTGGAAAATTAACGAAGGGGATAGTCAAAGACATCCTTACAAAATCAAGTACACATCCACATGGTATTAAAGTAAGACTAACAGACGGACAGGTTGGCCGAGTTAAAGAAATTCATTAACAAAATAAAAAACACAACCAGGGTTTCAATTGCCTGGTTGTGTTTTTTTAAAGCCATATATTTTAAATCAAGGAGGAATCTATACATTTATATGACTTAATAGCTAACTCTATTCCACTAAAATGATTAGTGGAATTTTTTTGATTGGAAACCTCATAAAACTGGGCTAGCTGGATTCGAACCAACGCATGACGGAGTCAAAGTCCGTTGCCTTACCGCTTGGCTATAGCCCATTGAAACAGCTTCATGGTGCTCTTCATTAAGTATGCAACATGAGCTCACATCGTAGAAATAATTGTGGGTAATTATTTCTACATTACTCAGTTTTAAGGTATCAAAATTATTCTTAGAGCTTAAATTAATACCCTTTGTTCAACCGGTGTAATAGTTAGTATGAACGATTCTTATATAAATATACAACGAAATTAAAATCTGCAAAAATCTCTACATAATACAATAGTAAATCCCCTCCCTTTCCAATTTGTCAAAAAAATTCCACATTTACTTTTCTCTTTTTAGCTCATTTTCCACAATTGCAATGTTAATAAAAGGTTGATATATCAAGACTTTCACCATTTATTCAAATGAACACCTCAAAAAAAGCTATTATGTGAAGTTGTGAACAAAAAACAACAAATGGCTTTCCCCCCTGAAATGCAATTCCATAGTAATATTTCCTGTATTATAATGGTATTAATTTAGTAGGGCAGGGGTGAACTTGGGTATGGAACAAACATTAAAAATAACAAATGTATTATCAGATCCAACAAGGTACTATATCTATCAATATGTAACAAAAAGACATTGTGAGGTAACTGTTCAAGAGATTGCAGATTCTTTTAATATACATCCCAACGTTGCACGTTTACATTTATCAAAGCTCGAAGATGTAAATATGCTTGTGTCTGAGACAAAGAAAACAGGAAAAGGTGGAAGACCAAGTAGATTATACCGTCTATCAGATGACACGATTCAGCTTCACTTCCCATATCGTGATTATCAGCTTCTCGCAAAGGTAGCCATTGAAACAATGGCAACTTTAGGGTCAGTGGGGAAAGACGCACTCTATCAAACAGGAAAGAAATTCGGGATTGAACTTATGAAAAATGAAATCCCTTCAAACAAACAGATTGATCAAGACTTCTCTTTTGATGAAAAATTAAGTATGTTAAAGCAAGCTGCGACAATAGCTGGATTCTATCCAGAAGTTAGTCATAATTTTGAGAAGACAAAAATCTTCTTTCACGTAAACAATTGTCCATTTAAGGAATTGGCAAAGGAATATACACAATCAGTATGTGACATGCATTATGCTTTTGTCCAAGGAATGTTTGAAGTTTTATTTGATGATATTGAACTACAACAAGCAGAAAATATGATGCTTGGGTGTGATTCTTGTAGTTATCAAGCTTTTCTTACAAAGTAATATTTACATTTGACTAAATTGTACATTATAATAGTGTAGGATGGAATCAAGGTCAAAGGAGGGGTACATATGGATCGTATGTTCCGAGTATTAGGGTTCTGGACAGGAATCTTTGCTGTTATGTTTTACCTTGGCCATATGGAGCAAACTGCACTATTATTCTTTGGTCAAACAGGATTCTTCATATTGTTAAGTTATCTGAAGTTGTCTGAACGGATGTACATTTACATCTTTGGCGCATATTTAACTATTTTCTTCGTTGCGTTTACATATTGGACAACATTTATGATGACTCCAGGTGGCACACACTAAAAAAAAAGCGATTTCTTAATCGCTTTTTTTTATCCGTTTAGATAAACTTGATTATATTCCCACTATCAATTTCACCTTTTTTCTGAAACATCACATGGAATGACTGACTCATTCCCCCACCCATGATCAACGAGCGGATTGCTCGATTTTGTTTACTTTTTTCAGAAAAAGGATTCGGGTCATGATGCTCCTGCAGAAATTCGAGGATACCAGCTGCTAATAGAAATTCATCCTGCCTCATCTTCACAATAAAATCCAGCTTGTTTTTTTCCCCATAAAAGCGTAATGCGTCGAAGCTAATATGAGTGGTTAAATCCATGTCCCCTGGATGCTGAAGCGGATTTTGTATCATTTCGTGTTTCAAATATCCTCTTAAACTCCCAGCTTGGTGATGTGGCAGCATCCACTCTTCATTTGTATAACCGTAATCAATTGTTATGATAACGCCTCGGTGTATGAAGCGTCCCATTTCCTGTAAATATGAAACCATCGCAAGCGGAACCTCAAATCGTTGCTGTTCACGAAGATTGATTTTTTGACCATTAAGGTAGTCCATAATCTGTTCATCTTCGAGTTGAAAGGGCCTTTCACACAATTTCCCATCCTGATCGATTGAAACCTTAACCTCGCAAATTTGCTGATCTCTTTTTTCTATGATTCTCACTGGGAAGGCATCAAATAATTCATTCGAGATGATAATCCCTTCAAAATAAGGATAGTTCTGTTTCACTTCATCTAGTGATTCAAACTGCTGCACTTGCTTACCTACTGGTAGAAGATCTCTTTGAAGCTGCCTATGATATGGACTTGTTTCAATAATAAGATATGTTACTTTTGAAAATGATCTAGGATCCGCTTTTTCCCACTCATCCAGAATCGCTTTCGCAAAGCGACCATTGCCTGCCCCTATCTCACAAATGATGAAAGGGAGTTTCTGCTTTTTACTAATATCTATTAATACATGGGCAAATAACATTCCAAATACATTGGAGAGATTACTACTAGTAATAAAATCCCCTTGTTTTCCTATCTTTTGAGTAGGTTTCATATAATATCCATGCAAAGGATGATATAAGACTGTATTTATATACTCCTCATATGTAATAGCTCTATCATCCGTTTGTTGAATCTGCTCATATAAAATATTTAGCAACTCATTCTTCATTGTTAAAATCCGTTTAAAAATGGATTAAAGTCCATTTCAGAACCGATCGTTGTTTCAGCTCCATGCCCAGATAGAACAATCGTTTCTTCAGGTAGATTCAGAAGCTTATCATGGATACTTTTCAGTAATTGTTGCTGATTTCCTCCAGGTAGGTCCGTTCTACCAATACTTCCTTGAAAAAGAGCATCTCCAGAAAACACAACTTCTAGCTCTTTTACATAATACGAAAGACTACCTGGTGAATGTCCTGGGGTGTGAAAAAGTGTGAATGAAAATGAACCTACTTTAAATTCACCTTCATTGTGGATTAATTGGTCCGGACCTTGGACAGATACACCACCGTCAGGGATAAAAAACTGAGAACCATTCAAGCTTGGATCATTAAGCCAGCTTTTTTCTTTTTCATGCACATATACTGGAATATCCCAAGCTTTTCTCACATCATCAACAGCTCCAATATGATCAAAGTGTGCATGTGTTAGTAAGACAGCTAATGGCTTTAATTGTTGCTTTTGGATCATCGAAATTAAACGATCACCATCCCCACCAGGATCAAAGATCACACATTCTTTATGATTGTTAGAAAGTAAGTAAGCATTTGTTTGCAAAGGTCCTAAAGGGATTCGTTGCCATTTCATTGTATTTCCTCCATTGCGGTTATTTACCTTATATTTTACACTAATAATAGGCGAGGAAAAAGGAGAAACCATTAGAAGGAGCAAAGACAATGAAAGTGAAATATGGAATTGAGCTGAATGAATTACTAGAAGAGGATGAACTCATTTTTTTAGAAACAATGAACTTAAAGGTTTTTTATGAAGACTTCATGATTGTGACTGAATCAAATATGGATGCGGAAAAGATTCAAGATTTTTTCATAAGTAAAGATAAATTTGAAGAATTTCACAAGCTTATCTATTTACAACATCCAATATTAACTGACTTATTTGAGGACTATGGTTTAATCTTAGAAGGAAATCATTTTCTTCTATTAGATTCAGTTAGTTGTTTCACTTTTGAAGAAGGAAACAAGATAGAAATAGAAATGGCACTATATCAAATAGAGGAATGCCTACTTGCTACTGAAACAATTGATCATATACCGCATTATTTCGTAGATTCAGATCAACAGGAATTAATCGAACGATTTGCCCATGCTTATGAAGTTGAAGTTTCATTTTTTGACCTCGACAAATGGACTGAAAACGATTAAAATAAATATTGAAATATTAACACATTACATATGTTGTATTTTCTCATTTATGGGAAAAATATAAATAAGATTTGACTTTCGTTATAAAGGGGGCTTCTCATAATGGGTACTGTCATTATCTTTGCACTAGTAGCAATTCTTGGTGTTTTTGGATTAATTGGTTCATTGCGTGATAAAAACATATTAGGATTGATGTTTTCATTTGGAGCAATTGTTGTATTCGGCTGGTTCTCAGTCATGACATTCATACATCATGGTCTTCCAGTTGCTCACTAAAAAAAAGCTGACTTTATAAAGTCAGCTTTTTTTTCATAGTTTTGCCTGAACACTTGCAAGCTTATCTTCCATTTTCACTTTTTTATCACGACGATCGTCAATTCTTATGTTTGTAGCAACTCTTTGAATTCCTTGAGAAAATGGAGCTTCATGAATTGCTTGGATGACCTCAAAAAGTGTTGATAACTCACCTTCAATAATCGTATTCATAGGTGTTAATTTATATTCAATTTTCCCTGCTTCTTTATATCCCGCTAAAATCTTTTGAAGATTCGCTACATACTTACTTACACTTGGAGTTTCTGTTCCTATTGGAATGACTGTTACATCCACTATAGCCAATTAAATCGTCCCCTTTTAGTAGTTAATTAATTGTTTAACTGTTTTATTTCTTTTATCAATGATCATTTCATACTGGTAACCATATAATCCAAAATCACCATTTTCTGAAAAGATAATTGGGTAACTGTTCACATCCTGCAAGATGGTAGTCTCTTTTCCATCGATTAATGAATAAGAGGTTAATTCAAACAAATCAGTATAGGTATCATATTCACCAGTACTATAAGGGCGAAATGTCAAAAATTGTTGATCACTTTCGATATACGTATGGTATGGGATGAACCAACTTGAGTAATTTGTTAACAATGGAAACGAATATTCAAATAATTTATCCTTTGAATCTGGCTTACTAAAGCGATAAAAACTATACGATTCAGATTCATTCTGTATTTGCACAGTAAGTAATAAATCCTGATATGTTGAAAAGGAAATAATGTTTCCAATTAAAAGAGTTTCTTCTCCAGTTTGCAAGTCATAACTAAACAGTGGTGCCTCTACTGATGGTTCATCCGCTTCCCACTTCATATAACCAACTGTTGTAGCATCTAACCACTGAACAAAAGGTTCCTTCACATCGGTTGGTTCAATGTTACCAGCTAGTGGATCCATGAGAAAGGTTTGAAAACTCCAATCTTTTTCAAACGATGTAATAAATAATTGCTCCTTTTTATAAGGATTCCATACATATTCAAGATCATACGAATCCGTATTCCATGAATACACCTCTTTGCCTTCTGAATCAATGACAACTAACGCTGCGCTATTTCGTGAATTTGAAGTATGAAGTAAAAATAGAGAGTGGTCTTGGTTTGGCTTAATTGCCAAAATTTGTGAAGTAGTGGAATAGAATTGTTCCTTCTTCCCATCAAAAATATGATACCTATTAATAATTGAATCATCTACCGTATCAGTTATGTACAATATGCTTTCATTATCATACCACCCACCAACTGTATTGAAAGCTTCCCCATTCATGTCAAGAGTCTGTATCTCTTTTGTCTCTCCAAAAAATTCTACAGGAATCGATTGTTTTTCCAACTCTCGTTCTTTTCCATATGGAACCTCACTAACTTCATACAGATGATGAGATGGATTACATCCAACAATGAACAATGTCATCCAAAAGACGAACATCCCTTTCAATCTCATCAACTTTTATTCACCTCTTTACTAATAATACGATTATGAAGGCAATAATGTTTCATTTCAAGCAAAAAAAATGTTTTTTTACGAATATTTTCTTCGTCCCATCAAAGGTGCCAGGCACCACAATTAGGACATAATTTGGCCCGCTTGTGATGCCTGAAATTGGTTACGTATACATTGAGGCCAAGGAGATACCAAGGCTTTGCTCATAAATTTCATCAAATTGTGTAAGAGGCAATGGATTAACTCCTTCTCCTAGCTCAATTGTATATCCTGGTCGCTTATATTCTTGTATAAACCAATCCTTATACCCAGCATGACTATCTATATACCTAACTGCCTTATAGCCACTTACTCGAGCAAATTCATTCACTATCACTTGTGCCTCAGGTGGCTCTAGTCCCTCATATCCCCAATAAATTTCTTTTCCCTGTGTATGGAAAGCTAAAACCCGGTCAAAGTCACGTTTTTTAGTAAGTTCTACCATGGCAATGGCTTCAGGTTCAGTTAATGGTGCCTCACCTGGATAATCCCTTGGTGCTGGTGATTTCGGTTCTTTTCGTTCTTTTTCAATTTCCCAATTTGCAGGGAATTGATTATTCAAGTCAATTCCTCTTATATTAGCCTTCCAATCTTTAAAATCATGGCTCCCTTTGTTTATTTCTAACACGGAGGAACGATGAGGCTCTTCACCTGGTGGACCATTTAATACAAGGTCCACTCCATCTGGATTTAACATAGGTACAATGGAAAGTGTATTTTCGTAGTAAAACGGATCCACGTAAAATCCACGTATTGAACTCATATTTGTTAATGCTAACAAATAGTCATTCACAAATTTCATGATTATAGCAGTCGTTATCCACTCATTTGCATGAAATGAACCATTTAAATGAACCTTTTTTCTCCCCCTACCAATACGAATCTCTGGAATGCTTGAACCTAGCACACTATGGCCGATGATGCTTTGACGTAGAAATGGATATATTTCCAGTAAACTGTTTAGATCTTGTTGTAGTGAACGATAATCATAATTTTTCTTTGTTTGAATAATAGGACGTGTCACTCGTGTAGGAAGAAGGATCCCTTGTCCTATCTGTACGTTTTCTGCATTAATCCCTGGATTGACCAAAAACAAAGCATCTGGTAACAGATTCTGTTTTCTAGCAAGACTCCACAAGGTATCCCCTCGTTTAATAGAATACGTTTGTATAACAAAACCAGGGATATTAACCTCAGATCCCACTTGAAGCTGTTGTATATTTAATCCTCTGTTAGAATCAATGATTAACTGTAATGGCAGACCATAAATCTGACTATAATACCAGAAAGAATCTCCTAATCTAACTTGTACTTTCATCATCATCCCCCTCTTCATCTCTTTCTTCTTACAATATGAAAGGAGGAATTAAATTATAACAACTGTACAGAGCCACGATTGATACAAGAAAAAAGAGGCATCCAAACGGATAGCCTCATTTTCACTACTACCTATTTAATCGCATTCTCTAACTCTTCATTATATGTTGTGCCTTCATAGAAACGTAATAAATCACCATAGATAATTTGATCAGAGTATTCTAATTCCCTACTAGCCTTATCAAAATAAGGTTCACAGTTAGATTCCTCTATTTCTTCACCAGTTTCCTTATCATAACATGTAGATTTTGTATAAACATAATCATCCGTTATGAAACTACCATCACGAAGAACGGTGAATGAGACTTTTTGTCCTGAGAATAAATCAGTACCAAAATGAATATCATTCTTTGTATTAATGCCCAACATGTGTAAAATTGTTGGCTTAAGATCGATTTGTCCTGCTACATCTGAGATTAGCTTTGAATTTTCACCATCTGTAACACCAGGGATGTGAATGATTAAAGGTACACGCTGTAATTGAACTGAATCAAATGGAGTGATTTCTTTTCCAAGAAATTCTCCCATAGCTACATTATGATTCTCAGATATACCATAATGATCACCATAGAAAATTAAAATCGAATTTTCATATAAACCTTCGTCTTTTAATTTTTGAATAAAATGTTTAACTGCTTCATCTTGATATCTAACTGTAGGAATATATCTATTTAATGTTTTACTTCTTGTATCAAGTTCATCAATTTGTTTATCTTCTTCTCCTAATTCAAAAGGAAAATGATTCGTTAATGTGATTAACTTTGAATAAAATGGTTGAGGCTGAGTTTTCATTAAATCCACAGATTGTTCAAAAAACTCCTTATCCTTCAATCCCCATCCAACCGAGTTCTCTTCATTCACCTCATAGCTCTCAATATCAAAGAACTTATCGTAGCCTAGAGATTCATACATAATATCACGGTTCCAGAAGCTCTTATTATTGGCATGTAAAACCGATGAATAGTATCCAAATTCTTTAATAATCTCAGGTGTTGCAGTAAATTCATTACTTCCATGAGTAAAGAAAACAGCTCCTCTTCCTAATGGATAAAGAGAGTTATCTAGAATAAACTCTGAGTCAGAGGTTTTTCCTTGTGCTGTTTGATGATAAAAGTTCTCGTAATAGTAGCTATCCTCAATTAAATCATTTAAAAACGGAGTAATTTCTTCTCCATTAACCGTTTCATTGATAACAAAGCTTTGCGTTGATTCTAATGAGACTAGAATAATATTTTTTCCATTCGCAATATTAAACATCTCTTCATCCGGTTTCTTATAATTAGCATTGAAATAATTTTCAATATCTACGAAGTTACTGCTATCGGCTAATGCTCTTTGTGCCGAAGACTTTGACTGTAAAACAATGTCGTAAATATGATAATTATAGGTTCCTATATTCTTAATAAGAATTTCACGGTCAAATGTACGAGTTAATAATTGTGGACGTTCTGTTTCTGATAAGCCTAGATTGAAGAAGAATAAAGCCGCAACCATAAGATAGTAATATCTTCTTTCTTTTCTCGAAACCGATTCAATTCTTGCTAAATTAGGTTTAAAGAAATACAATGCAACTAGAATTAGAACATCTGCGAATAGCAAAAGATCACTAAACTTAAATAGCTCTGTGAAGCTACTACCTAAGTCAGCCATGTTTTTCGTTTGAAGCAATACTGGAATGGTGATAAAGTCGTTAAAGAAACGATAAAAAACGACATTTGCAAAAAGAATGGCTGAAGACAAGAACGACACAATGATAATATAGCCGCTTCTTCGCTTTTCTTTCATAAATAAAGAGATACCAAAAACCAGTAAAAGAAAGCTTAGTGGATTGATAAACAGAATGAATTCTTGCATCCAAGACTCTATTTTTATATCAAACCTAGTTTTATATACTATATACGTTTTAATCCACATAAAAACTGTCGCTAATAATAAAAATTGTAATTTTGGAAATGATGATTTATTCATCTAATAAACCTCCTTGACTCTTCCAACCCGCTCAAAAAACATTTTCCATATTTAGGGTATTGAAAAGGCTACAAATAATATTAATACTTTTTTTACATAAAATCAATGTTCAGTAGTTGTACATAATAACTAGAAGTTTACTAGTCTTTTACATTTATTACACATATTAGACGTACAAGTCACTTGAAAGTTTCATAATAAATCAATGTTTTAATACTCAGAATATTACATAAAATAACCAAATCCTTTATGTAACAGCTATGTAAGTGGTTTCATCCATAATAAATTTCTTGATGATAATTAAATTTAAATTACATTTTTATCCATTTTTCAATTGTAATAGCTTTAAATTTTATTACAGTTAGATTAAAAAAAATGGGCAAAAAAAGAGAACTCATCAGAATTCTCTTTGTTGTAGTCTATAATTTTGTCTTAGCAATCCAGGCTCCACCAATAACTCCTGCATCATTACCTAATTGAGCAATTGTGAATGTTGCTCCAGCACCAACTCTTGGAAATACAAATCGTTTGAACTGTTCACGTACTGGGTTTAGTAAATCCTCCCCTGCTTTTGACACTCCGCCACCAATAACAATCTTCTCTGGATTTAATCCATTCGCTAAATTCGCAAGCGCAAAACCAAGATGGAAAGCGACTTGATCCACCACATCTTTTGCGATTGGATCATTTTCTGCTAGCGCATCAAAAACCATTTTTGAAGTCATTTGGCCGTTTTGTTCAAATAGGTCACGTAATCTGGATTCCTCTGTAGAGTCCTTAAGTGCCTGTACAGCCAGTCTTGAGATTCCAGTAGCAGAGGCAACTGTCTCTAAGCAACCCGTTTTTCCACAATTGCATGGTGAACCACCTTCCGGAATGGCTGTAATATGACCTATTTCTCCACCTGCTCCGTTAACACCATGAACAACTTCACCATTTGAAATAATTCCACCACCGACACCTGTTCCTAATGTGACACAAATGAGATCTTTTGAACCGTCACCTGCTCCCTTCCACATTTCTCCTAGAGCAGCAATATTAGCATCATTGTCAATGACTGCAGGCAATCCAGTCTCTAATTCTAGGTGTGACTTTAATTGATAGTCCTTCCAACCGAGATTAACCGCTTCATATATAAGTCCAGTTTCCATGTTAACTGGTCCTGGTGCACCCATACCGATCCCAGCTAATTTAGCCTTTGTCTCTTTTAATTCATCAAGCTTTATATCAATCGCTTTTGCGATATCAACGACAATTGTCTCTTTATTCGTATCTATTTCCCACTTAGTAATAAATTCTCCATATTGATTGATGAAAGCCATTTTAATTGTTGTTCCACCAAGATCAATTCCTACTAACCATTTCTCATTCATTTCATTCAACATCCTTTAATTATGTATTTCTTAGTTATATTTCTTCATTTCTTGCATCAGGATCAATAATGCCATTTGGTAGTCCTTAGGTTCGAGTAGCTGTGATTGATACAGCTCACGTATTTCCATTTCCATCATTTCCAAATCAGCGATTTTATCACCAGTGTAAATAAAAGATCCATATTTTTTAAGCATATTTCGTATGTCTAACATCGTTTTCAAAAGATCACCTTCTCGCTGTTCAAACGCTCACATCATTAGATTAGATGAAATAAAGCGCTTTAGCAAGTGTTCTTTGCACAAAATTATGCCATTTTTAAGTCAATTATGGAATCCATCTCATAATAAGTACAAAAACAGGTGATCTTTTTGCAAAGAATTCACCTGTTTTATTAAAATACATATTTGTTTTACTTATCAGGATCTTGTGGATGGATAATTCTTGGTCTCCTCCGTTTAAGAGGGATAGGTGCACGTACAAGCACACTAATAAACTCACGGAATGAAAATGGAATAAATGGCCATAAGTATGGGACATTAAATGATTTCATTCTTGCTAACATAATAATAAATAGAACGACTCCTACTACATAACCAATTACACCTAAACACGCTGTAATAATCAGTAAGACAATTCTAACCAATCGATTCGCTAAGCTAATTTCATAACTTGGAGTGGCAAAGGTTCCAATTGCTGCAATTGATAAATATAAGACAACTTCATTTGAGAACAACCCAACGGCCACCGCTACTTGACCAATCATAATGGCTGCAACTAATCCAAGTGCTGTCGCTAAGGAATTGGGGGTATGTATGGCAGCCATTCTCAGCATATCAATACCAACCTCAATCAAGAGAAACTGTAATATTATTGGAACTTGTCCTGTTTCGTTCGGACCAATGAATTTTAATGCTTCTGGTAATAAATCTGTGTTAGTTGCAAACAAATACCATAGTGGTAATAAAAAGATGGATGCCCATACTGCTAAATATCGGACAAGTCTTAAATACGCACCAACAATGGGTTTATTTCTATATTCTTCCGCATGCTGTAAATGATGCCAAAAGGTTGTTGGTGTAATTAAAACACTTGGTGAACCATCTACCATAATTATAATATGTCCTTCAAATAAATGCGCAGCTGCTGTGTCAGGTCTCTCGGTGTAACGTACAACCGGGTATGGATTATAATGTCGTCCCGAGATATACTCTTCAATTGTTTTTTCACCCATTGGTAAGCCATCAGTATCAATTTTTGTAATAGCTTTTTTAACTGATTCAATATGTTCTGGATCAGCTATGTCCTCTATATAACTAATAACAATATCTGTCTTTGATCGACGACCGACCTGTAGATATTCCATCCTAAGTGAGCGGTCTCTTACTCTTCTACGTGTTAAGGCTGTATTAAATACGATGGTTTCTACATATCCATCACGTGCACCTCGAACAACTCGTTCAATGTCCGGCTCTTCTATTCCTCTAACAGGGTAAGTTCTTGCATCAATCATGATTACATGGTCAATGCCATCCACAACAAGTGCTGTTGGCCCTGCTAACACTCCATCGACAACTTTGTCTAAATCATTTTGTTTTTCAACTTCAACATAAGGAATGTATTTTTTTATTAGCTTATCAAGCGTATTCCCATCTAAACTTTCAGCATCTTGTTGTAATAAAAACTTTTGCAATAAATGTAGAATGTCATCTTTAATTAATCCATCCACAACAAACATCGCCATATTTCTACCGGCATATTCTTCTAATTCAATATGCATGATATCAAAACTTTTATCGACACCAAGGTTTTCCTTTAGGAATGCAACATTATCCTCTAATTTCGTCGAAACGAGATTTGTAATTTTATCTTGTTCTTCCATAAACACAACTCCAATCTATCGTAAAAGGGACGTTTCAGTACTATGCACCCTTACGCTGTTACAGACTCTCGTAAGTTGAGAGGCCTAAATATATATTCACCTCATCTTTATACACTTAAAATAATGGAAATATACATGGAGGAAGGCTGTTTTTCGTATATATTGTTGCTTTTAATACCGCAGCCTGAATACACTCCGCGTCCTGTGGGGTGACCGGTGAGCCTCCTGATATGAACGAAACTGTCAAGGCTCCCACTCTAAATTATGATTTACGTTCTTTTTGGGCAACTCTAATAAGAGCAGTTATTTTCTGCTTCTTTACTTT
>NZ_JACYHA010000030.1 GCF_014837155.1 Litchfieldia stipae
ACGAAAGATATGCTTGATTCAACGGAAGGGGCCTTCCTGGCTGAAGCAAATCAAGTAATTCAACCAAATCATGGCGGAATCCAACGAACTTGTGCCTTAATCCAACGAAAGTGAGGCTTGATTCAACAGAAGTGAACTTCCTGGCTGAAGCAAATCAATTTATTCAACCAAATCACGGTGGAATCCAACGAACTTGATCCTTAATCCAACGAAAGTGATGCTTGATTCAACGGAAGTGAACTTCCTGGATGCAACAAATCAATTTATTCAACCAAATCATGGTGGAATCCAACGAACTTGAGCCTCAATCCAACGAAAGTGATGCTTGATTCAACGGAAGGGCCTTCCTGGATGCAACAAATCAATTTATTCAACCAAATCATGGTGGAATCCAACGAACTTGAGCCTTAATCCAACGAAAGTGATGCTTGATTCAACGGAAGTGAACTTCCTGGATGCAACAAATCAATTTATTCAACCAAATCACGGTGGAATTCAACGAACTTGAGCCTTAATCCAACGAAAGAGATGCTTGATTCAACGGAGGTCGCCTTCCTGGATGTAGCTTATCAATTTATTCAACGAAATCAGAGCGGAATCCAACGAATCGCTTTTCCCCGAAATAGTGCCAGGATCTTTGTCGAAGCCATTTAATTATTATGTAGGATTAGTTCTTTCTTTGCCGAATTGTTACTAGTTTTGTCTAGTGCAAAGGATAAGGCGAGGTCATTAGAGAAATCATATGTACTATGGATAGGAGGGGTAGGAATGAATACGGCTGCACTTGCAAGTAAAGTTGGTGTTTCATCTAAGACCATCCGTCGTTGGATCAAGTACTTTGATATTCCCTGCAAAAAGAACGAGCACGGACATTTTGTTTTCGACGAGACGGATTACTCCTTTTTTTGTCAGATTAGAGATCAAGTCAAACAAGGCATTCCCAAAAGTGAGATTGATATTATGCCACCTAGGAAGGGGAAAAGGAGACAAGCTATGGCTACTCAGACAGAGCAATCCTTACAGCAACAATTTTCAAAATTACTTGAACGAGTGGAGCAAAATGAGAAAGCAATCGAGCAAAAAGCGAGCGAGGTTGTTTCATATCAATTGCTTCAGCATCGAAGAGAAATTGATGAATTGCTTAAACGGGTTGAGACTTTGGAGACTTATGTTCATGAGTTAGAAAATGAAAATAAGCAATTAAAGCTGCAACCAAATGATGGGCCAATTGTTTTGGATCAGCCCATTCAAAAGCCGAGAAAGGCAAGAAAACTCAAAACCATGATGAGCTTCCTCTTTTGAGAGAGGGCTCTTTTTTTAGGCTGTTTTCTTATATACCGCAGCCTGAATACACTCCGTGTCCTTTGGGAATCCACGCATCCCAAGGGAGTTTTGAGTGTATTCAGGCTACTAGAAATTTCATTCTCAATTAATTCATCTCAAAAACAACAAACTTTGAGAAAACAGCCTTTTTTAATTCTCAGCTTCAATATGTAACTCCTTACTATCACGTAATTGATAGTCAATTGTTCGACCGAAAATCTCTATTAAGCCTTTATCAATTTTCTGCCTTGTCTTTTCATCAGGCTCCGCAACATAAAAAATGATCTGGTCATCTTCACCCCACATAATTCCTTCAATTCCAATTTGATATAACTTATCAAACTCGTAGGATAATCCCAACTCTTTTATATCTTCTTCTTTTATTTTATCCAGCAGGTTTTGGTCGCATGCTGTTAATAATATAATCAAATGGAGTAGGATGATGAAATAACGAACAATGATTACAACACCTTTTAAATGTATTTTAGTTCAAAGTTTAGCTCATCTCTGAATACACCCCTCTTAGGACTTGCGCCCAAAGACTTAGAGTGTATTCAGACGTCTTTAAAAGTAATCAATCATTATCATGAATAGTGACACGAATATGGTAGCGTGGCATGGCTTTGCGAAGTGTTTTGTGTAGCTTCTTTTCTTCTTTTTGCTTTTCTTCTTCTGAAAGTGACTCGGTTGTATGAACGGTCACATAGGCATTGGCTCCACTAACGAAGACAGAACCTGGTCTGTAATCTGTAAATTCCTCAATGGTTTCTACGAACTTATCTTGATCATCACCAATGTCAGGTCGATTTTCTGTTAAATCAATGAAATTTGGATTTTGATTGGTGTAATAATCTTCATCTTGAACACGGTATTGATCATTTGCATTCCCATTACATCCGGACAAAACCAGTGATAGTGTAAGTAAACTAAGAATCATTCGTCCTTTCATGATGCACCTCCTACCTGTAGAGTGCCCCCTCAGGAACGAATTATGATTTGAGGTTAAGTGCATTTTTTTCACATAAAAAAAAGCCTTGAAATCAGGCTCTACTCTTTTGGTAAGTCTAGTGGCGGATTTTGGTGACACTTTCGGCAAACAGGATAATATGAATCATTTCCACCGATAACGATTTGGTCTCCTGTGTACACAGGTCTTCCATCATCTACACGTAAATTCATAATTGCCTTCTTCTCACAGAACCAACAAATGGTCTTCATTTCTTCAATCTTATCTGCATATAGAAGGAAGTATTTGCTACCTTCAAACAATTCATTTTGAAAGTCATTCTTCAATCCGAATCCCATGACAGGTATGTTTAACTCATCAACAATACGCGCAAGTTGGAGAACATGTTCTTTTTTAAGAAATTGTGCCTCATCCACTAAGATGCAATATGGTTTTTGTGAATGGTCAGAAACCATTGCAAAAAGGTTTGTTTCTTCAAAGATTGGAATTGCTTTTCTTTTAAAACCAATACGGCTTGAAACATATCCTACTTCGTCTCTTGTATCTAATCCTGATGTAAAAATAAGTACGGGTTTATTTTGTTCTTCATAGTTATGTGCCACTTTGATGATCTCGATTGATTTACCGCTATTCATTGCTCCATATTTAAAGAATAATTGCGCCACGTTCCTCTTTCTCTCCTTACATTAAAAAACAGGCGAGAAGTTAAACTCGCCTGTTTTCTCTTAGTACATGGATTAAGCATGGTACTGCTTAGCTTTTGGTTAAAACGGAACTTACTTAAGACCGTATTTTTTGTTGAATTTATCTACACGTCCACCTGCATCAGCGAATTTCTGACGTCCTGTGTAAAATGGATGACACTCTGAGCATACCTCAACGCGTATCTCTTGATTTACAGAACCAGTTTCAAATTCGTTTCCACAAGCACATTTCACCATAACTTTTTTGTAGTTTGGATGAATACCTGTTTTCATTCGTCTCATCTCCTTCCGCCCTGAATCATTTCTCGAAACAGAGTTGTTGTTTCTAAAAAAGACTTTTTCTAGAAACGCACATGATGAAATTATAACAGTGCGTCTATCGTTTTGCAACTGAATCCTAAAGTTTCCAATTAGATAATTTCAGATCAATGTGATCTCTTATTTTTGAGTTCTTGCTAAGTTTGATGCTGCTTGCTTTTTCTTCTCAGCATCTAGGATTTCAAAGAACTCTGCATTAGATTTTGTCTGCTTTAATTTACGGATAAATTTATCAGCAAAGTCAGGCGTATCTGACATTGTTTTACGGATCGCCCATAACTTGTCTAAGTGTGCCTTAGGTACAAGTAGCTCTTCTTTTCTTGTTCCAGAACGACGAATATCAATCGCTGGGAATACACGTCTTTCTGCAAGAGAACGATCAAGATGCAACTCTAAGTTACCTGTTCCTTTGAACTCTTCATAAATGACATCATCCATACGTGAACCTGTATCTACTAGCGCAGTCGCAAGAATCGTTAAGCTTCCACCTTCTTCGATATTACGAGCAGCACCGAAGAAGCGCTTTGGACGATGGAAGGCCGCTGGGTCAATCCCTCCAGATAATGTACGTCCACTTGGAGGAATCACTAGGTTATACGCTCTAGCAAGACGAGTAATACTATCCATAAGAATGATGACGTCTTTTTTGTGTTCAACAAGGCGCATTGCGCGCTCTAATACTAATTCTGCCACTTTGATATGGTTTTCAGGAACCTCATCAAATGTTGAGCTAACTACATCACCAGCTACTGAACGTTCAATGTCGGTTACTTCCTCTGGACGTTCGTCGATTAACAATACAATCAATTCTGATTCAGGATGATTTGTTGTAATGCTGTTTGCAATTTCTTTTAGGAGCATCGTCTTACCTGCTTTAGGTGGCGCAACGATTAATCCACGTTGACCAAATCCTACAGGGGCAATTAAGTCCATGATACGAGTAGAAATTTGGGTAGGTGTTGTTTCTAAAATGATTTGTCGGTCAGGGTATAAAGGTGTTAAACCTGGGAAGTGGACACGCTCTTTCGCAGTTTCTGGATCTTCACCATTAACAGCTTCAACATGAAGTAATCCATAGTAGCGTTCATTTTCTTTCGGAGGTCGAACTTTTCCAGAAACCTTATCCCCATTTCTTAAATCAAAGCGTCTAATTTGAGAGGCAGAAATATAGATGTCTTCAGAGCTTGGTGAATAGTTAATCGGTCGCAAAAAGCCGAAGCCTTCAGACTGAATAATTTCTAATACACCTTCCATAAATAGAAGTCCGTCTTGCTCTGCACGTGCTTTTAAAATGGCAAAAATAAGTTCCTTTTTCGATAGCTTACTGTAGTATGATACCTTTAATTCTTTTGCAAGCTCATAAAGCTCTTTTAGCTTCATATTTTCTAGACTTGATATTGTAATACTCATTGTTACACCACTCTTTAATTATTGATAATACTCTTAACTGAAACAAAGGCTATACCTTGGTCTCAAGCTTTTACTAGCTTTCCGAGCTAGTTTCAACTTTAGATTAGAGACAAAAGTCTCATTACTTTTCACAAAAAACCGCTTAAAGATATGTTCACCGTTTACTAGTGTAGTGCCTAAGCGCATATCTGCTTCTAAAAACAGAGAATTAATCCAGTTTTAACTGCCTATAAGTGTGATATTATTTGGCTTTCATTCGGTTTGTTTTTAAGAAATGATATGGATGGACCTATTTAGAAGATAGTGAAAGGGTTTCTTGAAGTTGATTTTTGAATTAAGTGTTCGGAGACATCTCTATTTTACCCTTTTTCTGTCATTTAAAGCAATAGCTATTTAAAAGGGGAGTATGTAAGCGCTACCTAATCTATTATATTGTAACCTATTTTCATAGTAGATAAAAGTAAAAATATGTGAATCTTATAAAATCGCGCTCCGACTGCTTATTTCACTCTATGAAACTATTGTTTCCATAGTGTAATTTACATATTTAGTATGCAAGTGAAATCAAATGGCTGTTTTCGTATATATTGTTGCTTTTGATACCGCAGCCTGAATACACTCCGCGTCCTGTGAGGGTTCACGCATCCTACGGGAGTCTTGAGTGTATTCAGTCTGCTAGAAATCTCATTCTCAATAATTCATCTCAAACAACAACAAACTTTGAGAAAACAACCATTCAAATAAATCAAAAACTGGCTTAAGCTAAGCCAGTTTCTTCGTATATCATGAATTTTGAAGTTGTTCGATTTCTTCTTCACTTAGTTTTTCACGCCAGATGGTTGCACCTAAGCCAGTTAATTTTTCTTCTAATTGGCTGTAGCCTCGATCGATGTGCTCGAGTCCTGTAATCTCGGTGATACCTTCCGCCATAAGTCCCGCTACAACTAAGGAAGCACCTGCACGTAGGTCACTAGCTTTGACTTTAGCACCTTGTAGTTGAACTGGTCCTGTTACGATCGCAGAACGTCCTTCCACCTTGATTTGTGCATTCATTCTTCTAAGCTCGTCGATGTGCTTAAATCTAGCGCCATAAATGGTATCCGTTACGACCCCAGTCCCTTTTGCCTTTGTTAATAAAGAGGTGAAAGGTTGTTGGAGGTCTGTTGGGAATCCAGGATAGACGAGTGTTTTGATATCAACCGCTTTTAAGTTATCGGTTCCAGCAATCCATATTTGATCTTCCGTTGTTTCAACAGAGATACCCATTTCACGAAACTTCGCTATGAGAGACTCGAGATGCAATGGAATGACATTATCAATGATCACTTCTTTTGCCATTGCTGCTCCCAAAATCATATATGTACCTGCTTCGATTCTGTCAGGGATGATTGTGTGGTGACAACCATTTAATTGATCCACACCAGTAATACGAATCACATCTGTACCAGCACCCTTGATTTTTGCACCCATGCTAGTAAGTAATGTAGCAACATCGATAATTTCAGGTTCTTTTGCTGCATTCTCAATAATCGTTTGACCTTTTGCGCGAACCGCTGCAAGCATGATATTGATGGTTGCACCAACACTCACAACGTCTAAATAAATTCGTGCACCACGAAGTTCATCAGCGCGTAAGTAAATCGCACCTTGTTCGTTTGTTACTTTAGCACCTAGTGCTTCAAACCCTTTTATATGTTGGTCAATTGGTCTTGGTCCTAGGTGACAACCACCTGGCAAACCAATGACTGCTTTTTTGAATCTTCCTAGCATTGCACCCATTAAGTAGTAAGAAGCGCGTAGCTTTTTGACTTTCCCACTTGGCAATGGCATTGAAACAATATTTGAAGGATCAATGCTGATTTCGTCTCCATGGAGCGAGACCGAGCCACCGATTTCTTCAATTAAATCACTTAAAATTTGTACATCAGAGATATTCGGCAATCCATCGATTGATACTCTTGATTCCGCTAGTATCGTTGCTGGAATTAATGCAACTGCACTATTCTTTGCCCCACTAATACGAACAGAACCTTTTAATGGATAACCACCTGCTATTTTCAGTTTTTCCATTTTAGTCTCCCTTCTAGCGAAGATGACTTACTTCCTTCACGTTGATGGAATATTTAACCAACTATAATATGTATAGCTGTACAAGTGTTACTTCTTAGTTTACACGATATGAAGAAAATCATGTAATCTTTTTTTTACCAAAAAAAGCCTAATTCTCATTTTACAGCTACATTTCCAATTCAGCAAGGATGTATTATAGTCCTTCGCAATTATGACGGTTCTTGTGTCCTTTGTTTCTAAAAATAAGGCTATTTCCCCTTTAATTCCGCAGCCTGAATACACTCCGCGTCCAGTGGGGTGCCCGGCGAGCCTCCTCGTCGCAAGCTCCTGTGGGGTCTCACTTTGGTCACTCATCCCACAGGAGTCTACGTGTATTCATTCTGCTAGAAATCTCAATTTCACTTTTTCGCCTAAATCAACAACCTTTTAGAAAACAGAAAAAATAACTTATCTTCCTTATCCACTTTATCCCACTTGGAGCTACATATACCTTGTTTTTTCTAAAAATAAACTAAATAAATATTGTGATTATTTAGTAAAGTGTTGGCAAAAAAAACCGCCAAACAGTTGGTTTGTGTGGCGGTTTCCTTTTCTATAGCATATGACGATTGAACCTTAGGTAAAGTTTCATTAATCGTAAAGATTAATTAAGCTTTTGCAGAAGATCCGAATTCGCGCATTTTTCCTTTAACTGTTTCTTTAATTGCTTCACGAGCTGGTCCAAGATATTTACGTGGATCATACTCTTCTGTTAAAGCCGCTAATGTTTCACGAACTGCTTTAGCAGATGCAATTTGGTTTTCAGTGTTTACATTGATTTTAGCCGTTCCGAATGAAATGGCTTTTTTGATGTCATGAGTTGGGATTCCAGTTCCACCGTGAAGAACAAGTGGTAGACCAGTAGCTTTCCCGATTTCTTCCATCTCAGCAAATCCTAGGTTTGGTTCACCTTTGTAAGGACCGTGAACTGAACCTAAAGCAGGAGCTAAGCAATCAATTCCTGTGCGCTCAACAAGCTCTTGGCACTCTTTTGGATCAGCGTAGATAACACCTTCTGCTACTACGTCATCTTCTTGTCCACCAACAACACCAAGTTCTGCTTCAACAGATACTCCGTGGAAGTGTGCAAGCTCAACTACTTTAGAAGTAGTCTCAACATTTTCATCAAATGGGTGATGTGAAGCATCGATCATTACTGAAGTGAAACCAGCATGAATTGCTTTTGCACAAGACTCAAAGCTTGAACCGTGATCTAAGTGAATTGCCACTGGAACAGTTACTTTGTAATCTTCCATTAAACCGTTAACCATAGATACTACTGTTTTGAATCCGCCCATGTAACGTGCTGCACCCTCTGAAACTCCAAGAATTACTGGAGAGTTCTCTTCTTGTGCTGCTAGTAAAATCGCTTGAGTGAATTCAAGGTTATTTAAATTAAATTGTCCTACTGCATATCCTTCTGCTTTTGCTTTTTGAAGCATTTCTGTCATAGAAACTAAAGGCATCCTAATATCCTCCTAATGTACCGTATTACAACTATTCATCAAGCTAAATCATCATTAGATTTACCCAAAGGGAAAATTTATATGTAAAAAATGTATGAGAACATGATGCAAAGACCATTATTAAAATGTGCTTTATACTAAGCTTTTTGAAATAGCTGTTTTTAACATTCTATAGCATATCAATTAAGAGTAAAAACCGCAATAGATAAACTTCGGCACCAAAAACGAACAAACGCTTACATCATTGCTACTCTAGCAAATTTCTTATATGTCATTTTTACGACATTTTTCTTCAATCGATCGAACCTCTTCTGATGGTATATTTCCTCACACGAATGAAAGCATTTTATTATGATTGTTCCGAGGTCCGTCTGGAGGGGCTACATAAAAATAAGCCCTTAAATAAGAGCTTATTTTCAGAATGATTGTTATTATTGCAGAAAAATATGTTTGTTATTTTGATTCTAACGGAACAATGTGCTTTTTCACAGCTTCTCGAATTTCGTCGATGTCAAATGGTTTCGCAAAGTGTGTGATGGCGCCCAGGTCCTTTGCTTCTTGAATCATGTCAAGCTCTCCATATGCAGTCATAATGATGACACGAATGTCCGAATCAATTTCTTTTAGTTTTTTCAAAATTTCGATACCGTCCATACCAGGGATCTTCATATCAAGTAAGACGAGGTCAGGTGAATGCTTTGTTACGATATCAATTGCTTGCAATCCGTTAGCTGCTTGGAAGGTTGTGTACCCTTCCTTTTGAAACACTTCATTTAATAAAATTCTAATCCCATACTGGTCATCAACAATTAATATTTTTTCTTCCAAATTAAACACCTCTATATTTTTAATCTCACGTTTTTTACATAAAGTATAACATTCGATTCCCCTTGCTTTTTTCCCTTCTTTTTTCAGAAAATCTTATCGACATATTCCCCTACTTTTCGCAATCTCTTTACATTCACGCTATAATAACATCAAATCAATCGGAAAAAGGAGAACATAATCACATGATGAAAATATTTAGTACCCAATTGCAGGGTTTATTTACACGAATTGTTGACCAAGAAGATGAACATGTTGAAGATGGTGCAAGATTGCTTGCCCAAGCTGCTCTAGGTGATGGTCACATCTACCTTCATGGCTTTGGTGAAATGGAAGCCATTGTGATTGAGGCGCTGTCTGGTCCAGAACCTCTTCCCGCTAGCGCACGACTATTCGTAGATGGGGAAATGGTCGAACTTACAAACCGCGATCGCGTAATTATCCTCACTCGATTCTCAACAGATGAGGAAGCCATTCGTCTCGCTGAGGAATTAGCAGACAAAGGCATCGAAACAGTCGGGATCTCTGCTTTTGTAAAAGATCAAGAGCGCTCCCTACACCAATTTGTCGATGTTCATATTGATAGTAAGCTTCTTAAGCCGTTGATTCCTGATGATGAAGGAAATCGCTACGGATTCCCATCGATGATGACAACTCTATTTGCTTATTATAGCCTTACTTTTACAATGAAGGAAATCGTGAAGGAATATGAATGATTAGAGATTTGCTAAGTTATTGATCGATATTTGTTCTTTCATAAGCTCAGCTTTTATTTTCCCAGCAAATTGGAGGGCGTGTTCTCCATCACCATGGATACAGATACTGTCAGCCTTGATTGGTACAAGTTGTCCTTGAACAGATAGAACACTCCCTTCTTTTGCCATCTGAATGACCTGTCTCACTGCTTGTTCCTCGTCAATAATGAGCGCATTTTCCTGACTTCTTGGAGTGAGCGAGCCGTCAATCTGATACGTTCGATCCGCAAATACTTCACTTGCTACGTGCAAGCCTAGTTTGTCCCCAGCTTTCACTAATTCACTTCCTGATAAGCCTAGTAAAATAAGTTCCGGATTCACCTTATAAATAGCTTCGGCAATGGCTTCTGCGAGCGCTTGATTTCTTGCGGCCATATTGTATAAAGCTCCATGCGGTTTGACATGCTGAAGCTTGCTTCCTTCCGCTTGAACAAAGGCTTGTACTGCTCCAATTTGATAAACAACCATGTCAAATGCTTCTTGAGGAGTGATGTCCATATTTCGTCTGCCAAAGCCAACTTTATCTGGTAGACCTGGATGCGCACCAATCGCAACATTTTTTTCAAGAGCTAATTGGACCGTTTTTCGAATGGTGGTGGGATCTCCGGCATGAAAACCACAAGCTATATTTGCTGAAGTGACTACATCAAGAATGTCTTCATCTCTACCTAATTGATAGACCCCAAAGCTTTCACCTAAATCACAATTCAAATCAACTTTATTCATATCGTTTCCCTCCATTTTAAAATTCAGATGTGGATGATTCGACCAAGTCCGCCTGGAATTCGACGAACTTGAGCTTTATTTCGGCGAAAATGTTGATGAATTCAACGAAAGGGTCCTTCATGGCTCAAGCATATTAATTATTTCAACCAAATCAAGGTCGATTCCAACGAACTTGAGCCACAATCCAACGAAAATGCGGATGAATTCAACGAAAGGCTCTTCTTGGCTGTAGCATATCAATTATTTCAACCAAATCAAGGTCGATTCCAACGAACTTGAGCCACAATCCGCCGAAAATGCGGTATGATTCAACGGAAGGGCCCTTCCTGGCTGAAACATATCAATTATTTCAACCAAATCTGAGCCGATTCCAACGAACTTGAGCCACAATCCGACGAAAATGCGGATGAATTCAACGAATGGCTCTTTATGGCTCAAGCATATTAATTATTTCAACCAAATCAAGGTCGATTCCAACGAACTTGAGCCACAATCCAACGAAAATACGGATGAATTCAACGAATGGCTCTTCATGGCTCAAGCATATCAATTATTTCAACCAAATCTGACCCGATTCCAACGAACTTGAGTCACAATTCAACGAAAATACAGATGAATTCAACGAATGGCTCTTCATGGCTCAAGCATATCAATTATTTCAACCAAATCGAGGCCGAATCCAACGAACTTGAGCCACAATCCAACGAAAATGCGGTATGATTCAACGGAAGGGCCCTCCCTGGCTGTAGTATATCAATTTATTCAACCAAATCATGGCGGAATCCAACGGACTTGAGCCTTAATCCGACGAAAATGCGGTATGATTCAACGGAAGGGCCCTCCCTGGCTGTAGTATATCAATTTATTCAACCAAATCATGGCGGAATCCAACGAACTTGAGCCTTAATCCAACGAAAGAGATGCTTGATTCAACGGAAGCGGCCTTCCTGGCTGCAACAAATCAATTTATTCAACGAAATCATGGTGGAATCCAACGAACTTAAGCCACAATCCAACGAAAATCAAATAAGATTCAACGAAAGGCTCTGCCTTTCTGGTAAGAGCAAATTAATTTAGCGAATGTATCCCTATCGTCGCCCCTGAACTAAGATCGACTGCTTCATTTCAGCAATCATCTGTTCTCTTTCTATATATAACCGTTCTGCTGCCCGGTGATCTATTTCAGTAAATTTCACATGGCTACCGGGAGCCGTTTGCGCAATGACAGGTAAGTCCACACTAGCAATTTGGCCAATTTTGGGATACCCACCTGTTGTTTGATGGTCAGCCATTAAGATAATCGGCTGCCCATTGGCAGGGACTTGGATGGTCCCGTATGTCACTCCTTCTGAAAGCATTTCGACTTGATTGGTTAGCTTTAAGCTCGGACCATTCAGTCGATAACCCATGCGATCTGATTGAGTAGAGATTTGATAGCTTGCTTGAAAAAATGCTTCTCGGCTTTCGTGCTCAAATAAGTGAAACTGTCTTCCTTTTACCACTCGTATCAATGGGTTGTCCTGATAGTCTGGCAAAAGCTTCGGTGAAATCGACCAGCTTGCCTCGACATATTCGCTATTTTTCATGTGAGACTTGAGGCTTTCAATCATTCTATTAGATGCCTCGTTCACTCCGCCTATTTCAATCCGATCACCACTGAGCATGGCTCGCCCCTTGAAACCTCCAATTTCAGCACGAATATAGGTTGACTTACTTCTCATTACTTCGCTTACATGTAAGCCTCCCGCAACGGCAAGATACATGCGACATCCTTTATTGCGCCTACCAAACTTCAGCACTGAACCCGCTCGAATATAGATGGGGCGCCACATTCCAATAGGGGCACCATTCATGGTAGCCGACAAATCCCCACCACAGAGGGCAATAAGTGTATCCTTCTCAAACTGAATCACCGGGCCAATCATTGTGATTTCTACTGTTGCTTCATTTTCCGGATTTCCAACAAGTAAGTTCGCGATTCGATGTGAGAATGAATCCATCGCTCCGCTAACAATCACGCCATACTTTTGAAATCCGATTCTACCTAAATCCTGAATGGTTGTTTGAAGACCTGGTTTGATGAAAGTAAGCATTAGTCCGTCACTCCCCATGCCAGATATTCTTTGTATGTAATTGGTGTAAATTTAATTTTATCACCAGCACTTAATAGACTTGGTTTGTCTTCTGTTGGTTGAAACAATGGGATTGGTGTCCGCCCAATAATCTGCCACCCACCTGGTGTTTCCAATGGATAGATGCCCGTTTGCAATCCTGCAATTCCAACCGATCCAGCTGGAATCTTTAGCCTTGGTGTCTCTTTTCTCGGAGCTGCAATGTTCTCAGACATCCCTCCTAGATATGGAAACCCTGGGGCAAAGCCAATCATGTAAACTGTGTATTCTGTTGACGTATGTATCTTAATAACCTCTTGTGTCGTTAACTTATTTGAAGCTGCAACAAATTCAAGATCTGGCGCGAGCTCTCCCTCGTAACAGACAGGAATATCAATGATATTCGATCGCATTGGCTCCTTTACTTCTACACGATTTATCATTTCATCTAGCATGTCACAGACCACTTCAAAGGGTGAACAGCCTCTATTCTTTTTAAAAACGACAATAGGATCATATATAACAGTGATGGTTGTGAATGCAGGTATGATTTCGATTAACCAATCACGTTGATTATGTTCAAGTAAAGCCGAGACTTGTTTAATTCTCTCGTGAATCTCAAGAGACATCTCCTCACTAAACTCAATTAACACCGCCTGATCACCTAACGGGTGCATGTCGTAGCCCACCTTCATCTCCCCCTTCACACTTATGACTTGCGCTGTCATGTTCCCTTTACAATTAGATTACCATATTATTTTGATTTGTTTGAAAAAAGTTATTGCTGAACTCACCTGGATACACTGATAAACATTTGCTATGAGTGACTTTGCGACGGCTTTTGCACTCGGTTCGGGTGTTCATCTAAAATAACTGCCATCCATCAAAAAAAGACCACACCTTTGTAAAAGGTGTAGCCTCACATTCTTTATATTACAGCTTCTCCGAATTCACAAGTGATGCATGAATGAAATCACGGAATAGTGGCTGTGGTCTTGTTGGACGAGATGTGAATTCTGGGTGGAATTGAGAAGCCACAAACCATGGGTGGTCCTTCAACTCAATGATTTCAACAAGTCGGCCGTCTGGGCTTGTACCAGAGAACACAAAACCGTGCTTTTCCATCTCTTGACGGAATTGATTATTGAACTCATAACGATGACGATGACGCTCATAAATCACTTCATCCTTATACGCATCAAATGCTTTTGTACCTTCAATTAATTTACATGGTTGTAAGCCAAGACGAAGCGTTCCACCTAGGTCTTCAACGTCTTTTTGCTCTGGTAATAAATCAATGATTGGGTACTTTGTTTCAGGTGCGATTTCAGCTGAATGAGCACCTTCAAGTCCTACTACATTTCGAGCAAATTCAATTGATGCTAACTGCATTCCAAGACAGATACCAAGCATTGGAATTTTATTTTCACGAGCATATTGGATTGTTGTGATTTTCCCTTCGATTCCACGGTCACCGAAGCCGCCTGGAACTAAGATACCATCTACATCTGATAGAAGCTCAGCAGCATTCTCATTCGTTACTTCCTCAGAATTAACCCACTTAATATCTACATCTGCATCAAATGCATATCCTGCGTGGCGCATTGCTTCAACAACTGAGATATAAGCATCTTGTAATTCAACATACTTACCAACAAGAGCAATCTTTGTTGTTTTTGATAGACTTGTTACACGCTCTACAAGCTCTTTCCACTCCGTCATATCAGCCTCGCCACAGTCTAACTTCAAGTGGTCACAAGTGATTTGATCAAGATGTTGCTCTTGAAGTGCTAATGGAATGGAGTACAATGTATCTGCATCTCTTGATTCAATCACGGCACGTTGATTGATGTCACAGAACAGCGCAATTTTATCTTTCATGTCTTGAGAGATAGGTGCTTCTGTACGAACAACGATCACATTTGGTTGAATCCCTAAGCTACGTAATTCTTTAACACTGTGTTGAGTTGGCTTTGTTTTCATCTCACCAGCTGCTTTAATATAAGGAACTAGGGTACAGTGGATATACATCACATTTTCAGGACCGATATCGCTCTTAATTTGGCGAATGGCTTCTAAATATGGAAGTGATTCAATGTCTCCAACTGTTCCACCGATTTCAGTGATAACAACATCAGCGCTTGTTTCTCTTCCTGCACGGAAGACACGCTCTTTGATTTCATTTGTTACGTGTGGAATAACCTGAACGGTTCCTCCAAGATAATCGCCACGACGCTCTTTACGTAAAACAGTAGAGTAAATCTTACCTGTTGTTACGTTGCTGTATTTTGATAGGTTAATATCGATAAAACGCTCATAGTGACCAAGGTCTAAGTCTGTTTCCGCACCATCATCTGTTACGAATACTTCCCCATGCTGATAGGGACTCATCGTACCTGGGTCCACGTTAATATAAGGGTCAAATTTTTGAATAGTTACGTTTAACCCTCTATTTTTTAATAAACGTCCTAAAGACGCTGCAACAATCCCTTTTCCAAGTGATGATACAACACCACCTGTAACAAAAATATACTTTGTCATTGTAGTTCCCCTTTCCTTTTGCTATGTATTAGTTAAAGTTTGCTCAATTCGAGCGAAAATCATTTGTGATTGATGGTTTTTCTAATTGAAAAAAGCCAACCACTGTTGATTTGACGGAGATTAGATTTGAAGGCATAAATTCTTATTTGCGGAATACTCATTTTTCTAATGGAGATTTGTTTTCCGGCGAATTTGAAGGTGTAATTGACCATTCAACCTTATTTGCTACAAAAATAAAAACGCTCCGCTTACTAAATTGTAAGGGAGCGAAACAATTTATGTTCATTCATCACTCTTTTTATAGAGCCCAAAAATGATTCTACATAGTCTGATTTAAAAAGTCAAGATGAGACTTACAGTTCCTCTTCTTCGTCCTCGTCCAATTCCTCATCATCAAGGTCTTCATCAAGCTCGAACTCATCGTCATCTTCAACAAGATCTTCATCATCATCTAGATCATCTTCTTCGAAGTCATCATCCACATCATCTTCTACATCGTCTTCATCTAGGTCATCTTCGTCTTCGAACTCATCTAGCTCGTCATACTCTAATTCTTCTTCATCATCTAGCTCATCAAAGTCTAATGCATCTAGATCATCATCGTCTTTCTTCTTCGCCTTTTTCTTCTTCGGCTTAATTGGTGTTGTTACCTCTTCGTCAATTTGCTCGTATGGGTACCAGCTACGTAATCCCCATCCAGCTTCACCGATACAGATGAAACGACCATCGATATTGATATCTGTATAGAATTGAGCCACTCGGTCATTGACTTGTTCTGGTGTTAATTCAAGGATTCCAACGACTTCGTCAAGTAATTCTCTAAACGTGATTGCTTGGCTTTTTCCTTGGAATACGAGGTATGCTACTTCAAGCATTGACATTTCTTTTAATTCTTCTGGTGAGTATTGTTCCAAACCCATCAAGGCACTCCCTTTCAATATAAAAAAATTCGATCTTTACTATGTAGATAGTGAGGCTTTTCCAATAAGTAAATCGATTTTCATAACTTAGGCTTATTTTCATATAGAATGTTATTATATTCAGCAGCCTGTATACTAATCCCACTGGAGCCTACTTGCATTCAGTCTGCTCAATGCTTTCACTCTTTTAGAAATACTGTTTTAGTATAAAATGTTGCTTTTAAAACCGCAGCCTGAATACACTCCGCGTCCTGTGGGGTGTCTGGTGAGCCTCCTCGTCTGAGTTGCTCCTGCGGGGTCTCACTTTGGCCACGCATCCCACGGGAGTCTCCGTGTATTCAGTCTGCTTAGTAATTTCACTCTATTAGAATAATAGCCTAACCTGAGATATTTAAAATGAAAATTTTGTTATGTATAAAGACTTCTGAATCTATAAGCTAGATTACAGATATCATTCATTATAAACAAATTCATCTAGTTTATGCTACATTATTGTACATATTCTTATAAAATTGTTAAAAGGGACCATATTGATCGTCCCTTTTAAGTGAGTTCATTGAAATTTATAGATCATAGGTTGATTGAAAATGCTTGAAGTCGAGGTGCGAGACCTTGGGAGGCGCGGAGTTACCATGAGGGTAATGTGCACCGAGCAAAAGCTCGCTACGAAGAGTGCGAGCCTTTGTCAACTTACATATTGCGTCGATATTGCCCTCCGACTTCGTATAGAGCATGGGTGATTTCGCCGAGGCTTGCGACTTTTACTGTTTCCATTAGCTGTTCAAAAATATTTTCGTTTTGGACGGCGGCTTGTTTTAATCTGGCTAATGCCTCTCCGGATTGTTGCTTGTTTCGTTGTTTAAATTCGGTTAAATGACGAATCTGACGTTCTTTTTCCTCGACGGTCGATCTTGCTAATTCGATGTTATTGAGTTCTTCTTCAGATGGAGGAACTGGATTTAAGTAGGTGTTCACGCCAATAATTGGTAGCTCACCTGTATGCTTCTTCATTTCATAATACATCGATTCATCTTGAATTTTTCCACGCTGGTATTGGGTTTCCATCGCGCCAAGGACACCACCACGATCATTGATACGTTCAAACTCTTGAAGGACCGCTTCCTCGACCAAGTCCGTTAACTCTTCGATAATGAATGAGCCCTGGAGTGGATTTTCATTTTTGGAAAGGCCCAGTTCTTTTGTAATAATCATTTGAATCGCCATCGCTCGTCGCACTGATTCCTCAGTCGGCGTCGTAATTGCTTCATCATAGGCGTTCGTGTGAAGCGAATTGCAATTATCCTGAAGCGCCATTAAGGCCTGAAGCGTTGTTCGAATATCGTTAAAATCAATCTCTTGAGCATGCAGCGAGCGCCCTGACGTTTGCACATGGTATTTCAGCTTTTGACTTCGCTCGTTCGCACCATACTTATCTCTCATCACCGTTGCCCAAATTCTCCGTGCCACTCGGCCAATCACCGTGTATTCTGGATCAAGCCCATTGCTGAAAAAGAACGACAGGTTTGGGGCGAAATCATTAATATTCATCCCTCGACTTAAGTAATATTCAACATAGGTGAAGCCATTTGATAAGGTAAATGCGAGCTGCGAGATGGGATTGGCACCCGCTTCTGCAATATGGTACCCCGAAATCGAGACTGAGTAATAGTTACGCACATGATTATGAATGAAATACTCCTGAATATCTCCCATCATTCGCAAGGCAAATTCAGTGGAGAATATACACGTATTTTGGCCTTGGTCTTCTTTTAAAATATCGGCTTGAACCGTTCCTCTGACTTGTCTTAGCGTCCTCTTTTTGACTTCTTCAAACTCCTTAGTAGTCAGTGCACGACCAAGGGTTTGCTCTTCCTTTTCCACTTGCTGATCAATCGCCGTATTCATGAACATTGCCAGAATGATAGGAGCCGGCCCATTAATCGTCATGGAAACAGAAGTCAGTGGATCACATAAGTCAAAGCCACGATATAATTTCTTCATATCCTCGAGTGTACAAATGCTGACTCCACTCTCTCCGACCTTTCCGTAAATATCGGGGCGATAGTCGGGGTCTTCGCCATACAAAGTGACCGAATCAAACGCGGTGCTTAAGCGCTTTGCCTTGTCATCCTTTGATAAATAGTGAAACCTGCGATTCGTTCGCTCTGGTGTGCCTTCTCCAGCAAATTGGCGCTTCGGATCCTCTCCTTCTCGTTTAAAAGGAAAGACTCCCGCTGTAAACGGAAAGGAACCTGGTACATTTTCTTTGTACACCCAACGCAATATTTCACCAAAATCCTCATAACGAGGGAGGGAAATCTTCGGGATCGACAAGCCTGATAAACTCGTTGTTTTTAAAGCGGTTACAATTTCTTTGTCTCGAATTTTCGTGACAAACTGATCCTTTGCGTACGTTTCCTTCAGATCATTCCATATGTCTAAAATTCGTTTAGATTGAGTCGTTAACCTCTTTTCATAGTCTGCTTTAAGGTTCAATAGTGACTGTTTCGCTTCGTCTGGAAACTCTTGTTGCTCTAACGCTTCTAGTGTGCCCTGTATTTGGAATACCTTCCTAGCAATCGCTACTTGCTCTTCTGCTTTTTTATGATAGCTTCTCACCGTATCCGCAATTTCTCGCAAGTAAAAGCGGCGGTCATTCGGGATAATCACTGTTTGCTTTTGAACATCTGCTGTCTTCTCTAGACTTGTTTGCCAGTCTAGCCCCATTTTTTCATTGATGATACTCACCAAAGCAACGAACAATGTATTCGTTCCAGGGTCATTGAATTGACTTGCAATCGTTCCATAGACAGGCATGCTGTCGAGTTCCCGATCAAACAAGAGATGGCTTCGCTGATACTGCTTTTGAACCTGTCGCTTTGCGTCTTCTGATCCCTTACGTTCAAATTTATTAATGACAATTGCATCGGCAAAGTCAATCATATCAATCTTCTCAAGCTGTGATGGCGCACCAAATTCACTCGTCATCACATAGACTCCGATGTCACATACCTCCATTATTTCCGCGTCTCCCTGACCAATTCCGCTCGTCTCGACAATAATCAGGTCAAAGTTAGCGGCTTTCGTCACAGCAAGTGCATCCTTAATTGCGAGGGACAGCTCCGATTTCGAATGCCTTGTCGCCAAACTCCTCATATATACTCGCGGTGAGAAGATCGCGTTCATGCGAATTCGGTCTCCTAATAATGCTCCACCTGTCTTCTGTTTCGTTGGGTCAATCGATAGAATCGCAATTCTCTTCGTTGGCATCTCATTTAAAAACCGGCGGATTAACTCATCTGTTAACGAGCTTTTCCCCGCTCCACCTGTTCCTGTCATTCCAATTACGGGAATTTTCTTAGCAAGCTTCTTCACTTGGTCAAGCACAGCATCCGTTGTTGCAGCCACTTCCTCTGGGAGGTCAACGCGATTCTCAGCTAACGTGATCAGCTTCGCCACCGCTTGGTCATCCTGCGCTTGAAGCCGTTCAATTTCATCGGTGATTTCATGCTGAACGGATTTATCACATTCCTCCAGCATGAGATTAATCATGCCTTGAAGTCCCAATTGCCTGCCATCCTCCGGAGAAAAAATCCGCGCAATCCCATATTCATGTAGTTCCTTTATTTCGCGCGGGATAATGACGCCACCTCCACCACCATAGATGCGGATATGACCTGCCCCTTTTTCCTTCAACAAATCATACATGTATTTAAAGTATTCAAGATGTCCTCCTTGATAAGAGGACACCGCGATTCCCTGCACATCCTCTTGAATCGCGGCCTTTACCACTTCATCCACTGAACGATTATGTCCTAAATGAATGACCTCAGCTCCACTTGCCTGAAGCATTCGTCTCATGATATTAATCGACGCATCATGCCCATCAAACAAGCTCGACGCCGTTACAAAACGAAGATGATTTTTCATTAGTGCCTGTCACCACCCGAATTTACTCGATTTTTGTCGATTTAGTCATACCAAATAGAATAAGGTTCGTTTGGATTTCAATATATTGATCAAGCGTGTACCGCTTTTGAATAACCCAGCGACGAAACCCCCACATCTGGCCTTGAACAATGATGCTGTGGGCAATGAGTGGAATTTCCGTTTCCGTTAAATGGAGTTCACCCGTTTCCACACATCTCCGAATCATTTGTTCGAACACTCGCGCTAACTCATTTTCCTTGTTCAGCACATACGGCAGTGCGTCTTTTGTCAGCGATTTTGCTTCTTGATACATCACAAGAACCTCATCCTGCATTTCATCCATCACTCTGAAGTGATGGGCAATGGCTGCCTTTAGGCTATCAAGATTACCTGTACGGTAATTAATATCTTCTTCTAGTCGCTCTGTGACATGGTCATAGATACTGTCACAGACGAGGTACAGGATATCTTCTTTATTTTTGATATATTCATAGAGCGTGCCGATACTAAACCCCGCAGCTCGCGCAATTTCTCTTGTCGTCGTTCTGTGAAATCCTTTTTCTTTAAAAAGAGTGACAGCCCCTTTAATCATTTGGTCACGCCTCTTTTTGATTAAACGCTCATCCTTTACCGAAGCATGAACAAGTCTTTTCGCCACATTTCATCACATCCATTTTTCTTTACTTTAAGGGATTGCTGCTTTTAATGCCGCAGCCTGAATACACTCCCCGTCCGGCGGCCACTCACGCATCCCGCAGGAGTCTTAATTGTATTCAGTCTGCTAGAAATTAATTCAACAAAACGGGCTCCTGACCCGATCCATCTATTTCGTCAACATCCGTGAGATGACCAATCGTTGGATTTCCTGTGTTCCTTCGTAAATTTGCGTAATTTTTGCATCTCTCATATATCTCTCTACAGGATAGTCCTTTGTGTAGCCATAGCCACCAAATACCTGCACAGCTTCTGTTGTGACCTTCATCGCTGTGTCACCAGCGAATAGCTTTGACATCGCCGATTCTTTCCCATAAGGGAGACCCGCAGATTCAAGCCATGCTGCTTGATAGGTTAATAGACGTGCTGCTTCAATGGATGTCGCCATGTCTGCGAGCTTGAAGCCAACGCCTTGTTGGGCAGAGATTGGTTTGCCGAATTGGACGCGTTCTTTGGAATACTCAAGGCTAGCGTCTAATGCACCTTGAGCAATCCCAACGGCTTGTGCCGCAATCCCGTTTCGCCCTCCATCTAAAGTCATCATCGCAATCTTGAATCCTTCTCCCTCTTGACCTAGGAGATTCTCCTTTGGTACGCGACAATCTTCAAAAATAATCTCCGTTGTTGGTGAGGAACGAATCCCTAACTTCTTTTCTTTTTTCCCGACAGAAAAGCCCGGAGAGTCACTTTCGATAATGAATGCGCTCGTTCCTTTATGCTTGGAGGTTGGGTCTGTTAAGGCAAACACCACATAAATGTCCGCCACGCCTCCATTAGTGATAAAAATCTTAGAGCCATTTAAGACATAGCTATCTCCGTCCAAGACAGCAGTTGTTTTCATTGCGCCTGCGTCAGAGCCAGAGCCAGGCTCCGTTAATCCATAGGCACCGATTTTTGTTCCCTCAGCCATTGGTCTTAAGTATTTCTGCTTCTGTTCTTCGGTTCCAAATGTGTAGATCGGCCAGCCAGCTAAGGAAGTATGAGCCGATAGAGTCACCCCAGTTGAGGCGCAGACTCTAGAGAGCTCCTCGACTGCGATACAATAGGCAAGATAGTCACTGCCAATTCCACCATACTCCTCTGGCCACGGGATTCCAGTTAGCCCTAATTCAGCCATTTTTTCAAAAATCTCGCGGTCGAACCGTTCTTCTTCATCTCGCTCAGCTGCTGTTGGTGCCACCTCTTTTGTCGCAAAGCTTCGCACCATTTTCCGAATCATTTCATGCTCATCTGAGAGTTTAAATTGCATAATCTCCCCCGCCTCTCCTAGTTCAATAAGCTTTTACTAATGACAAGCCTTTGAATTTCACTTGTTCCTTCGTAGATTTGACAAACCTTTGCATCTCGAAAAAATCGTTCCACTGGGTAATCCTTTGTATACCCATAGCCGCCATATACTTGGATTGCTTCTGTTGCCACCTCCATCGCGGTGGATGAAGCAAATAGCTTTGCCATCGAGGCCTCTTTTCCACAAGGGATTCCTTCGGTTCGAAGTGAAGCAGCTTGATAGACTAATAGCTTTGCCGCTTCAACTGAGGTTGCCATATCAGCTAGCTTGAAGCCGACTCCCTGCAAATTCGCGATTGGCTTCCCGAATTGGACTCGCTCTTTTGCATATTGAGTGGCATGCTCTAGGGCAGCTTCAGCAATTCCTAAGCTTTGTGCGGCAATACCGATTCGGCCGACCTCTAGGTTTGCTAGCGCGACCTTGAAGCCTTCTCCCTCTCTACCCAATAGATTCGTAGCTGGCACCAAAGCATTTTCAAAAGTTAAAGAGACTGTCCTTGATCCATGCAGCCCCATCTTTTTCTCGTCCTTGCCAATGACAAAACCTTCTGTCCCTTTATCAACAATAAACGCACTAATGCCCTTACTTCCTGGAATGTCAGGGTTTGTACGGGCGAAAACAATATAAACATCTGCTTCGCCTCCATTGGTGATGAAGGCCTTTGTTCCATTCAATAGGTAATGATCTCCCTGTTTGACTGCCCTAGTTTTTAGGCTAGCTGCATCTGAGCCAGAGCTTGGTTCGGTTAAACAAAAAGCCGCCAAGAATTCCCCACTTGTTAGCTTTGGAACATAGCGCTTTTTTTGCTCATCTGTTCCAAACATGAGGATTGGATTGGTTCCCACCGACGTATGAACGGATAGGATGACACCTACGGTTGCACTGATTTTTGAAATTTCATGAATGGCAATGATATAGGAGGTGAAGTCCATGTCAGCGCCACCATACTGGGAAGGAGCGGTAATACCCATGAGCCCCAACTCCCCCATTTTCGTAAGGATCTCCCTTGGAAATTCACCAGCCTCCATTTTTTCAACAAAAGGGGTGATTTCTTTCTGAGCAAAATCACGGACCATCTTCCTCATCATTTCTTGCTCTTCGGTAAAATGTAGGTTCATGAGGTTGCACCGCCTCTTCTAAGTTTGCTAAATCCATTCAGCCTTCATAGACATAAAAACCACGGCCTGATTTCTTCCCAAGCCAGCCCGCACTTACATATTTACGCAGCAGAGGACATGGTCGGTATTTATCATCACCAAAGCCCTCGTGCAAGGTTTCCATAATGTATAGACAGGTATCCAGACCGATGAAGTCAGCTAAGGTTAACGGTCCCATCGGGTGATTCATGCCAAGCTTTATCACCTCATCGACCGCCTCAGGTGTTGCCACCCCTTCATACACGGTAAAGATCGCCTCATTAATCATCGGCATCAGAATTCGGTTTGAGACAAAGCCTGGGAAATCATTGACACGGACGCCGACCTTCTGGAGCTTTTCTGTCATCCTTGCAACCTGCGAATACACGTCATCACTCGTTGCCAATCCCCTAATAATCTCAACCAATTTCATCACCGGCACCGGATTCATAAAGTGCATGCCGATAACTCGTTCTGGACTATTTGTCGCTGCTGCAATTTCAGTAATCGGCAAGGACGATGTATTGGATGCTAAAATCGCGTCAGCCTTCGTTACTTGTTCAAGCTGCTTAAAAAGGTGTTTTTTCACGTCCATATTTTCCACAACGGCTTCAATAACGAGATCAACCTGACTTGCCTGTTCTAACCTTTCAGCTAACGTCACATTGGCTAAAATGGACTCAACCTGTTCAATTGACATACGTCCTTTATCAATCTGTCGCTTCAGGTTCTGTTTGATTTTTTGATAGCCTTTCTGTAAGCTTTCTACGTTTGAATCATGAAGGAGCACCGTATATCCTGCGACTGCACATACTTGGGCAATCCCTGACCCCATTTGACCGGCACCAATGACCATCACCTGTTGAATTCCCATCCTCATCCCCCTCGTGTAAAAACTATTTCACTTCGATTAAGATCGCGTCCCCTTGGCCTCCACCGCTACAAATTGCAGCGATTCCTAAGCCTCCACCTCGGCGCTTTAATTCAACTGCTAATGTTAAAATGATTCTCGTACCACTTGCTCCAATCGGGTGTCCGTAGGCAACGGCTCCACCGTTTACATTCACTTTCTCTGGATCAATGGAAGCAATTTGAATACTTGCCAGTGCTACAGCGGCAAAAGCTTCATTAATTTCAAACAACTCAATTTCTTCTACACTCTTTCCTGTTTTCTCAAGGAGCTTATTGATCACTAGTCCCGGTGTCTTCGGAAAATCCTTGGCTTCTACTGCAATTTCGGCATGACCAAGAATCGTTGCTAGCGCTTCTCTGCCTTCCACCGCTGCACGCTCCTCACTCATTAACACAAGAGCTGCGGCACCATCATTAATTCCCGGTGCATTTCCGGCAGTAATCGTGCCATCAAAATTAAATACTGGTTTTAACGTCGATAATTTATCAATCGATGTGTCCTTACGCGGGGACTCATCCGCCTCTACGTATGTCACATGTCCTTTTCGGTCTTTTAACTCAACTGGGACGATTTCCTCCACCATTTTCCCAGACTCGATGGCCTCTACTGCTCGCTGATGACTCCTTAGTGCCCATTCATCCTGAGAATGACGTGAGATTTCAAGCTCCTTCGCCACACCATTCCCGTATTCTCCCATATGTACACCTTCAAAGCTGCAGGTTAATCCATCATGGATCATCAGATCATTCACCTTGCTATCACCCATTCGCAGACCCCAGCGTGCTTTTGGTAATAGGTATGGTGCATGACTCATTGATTCCATGCCACCAGCTACAATGACTTCTTCATCCCCTGAACGAATAATTTGGTCTGCTAATGTGACACTTCGAAAGCCTGATGCACAGACCTTATTGATGGTTTCCGTCTTAATATCCCAAGGTAGTCCCGCGTGACGAGCGGCTTGTCGTGAAGGAATTTGTCCTTGTCCTCCCTGTAACACAGTACCGATGATCACTTCATCGATGTCTTGTGCAGATACCTTTGTGCGATGAAGTGCTTCTTTGATCGCTATTCCTCCAAGCTCTGATGCTGTTAACGAGCTTAAGCTTCCCCCAAGCTTTCCAATCGGTGTTCTTGCTCCCCCTAAGATCACTGTTTTCCCCATGAAAAAAATCCCCCTAGATTCGTAATCGCTTACATTTAGGTTCGTTATCATAGGCTGTTTTCGTATATATCATCGCTTTCACCCCCGCAGCCTGAATACACTCCGCGTCCGGCGGGGACTCACAAATCCCGCAGGAGTCTACGTGCATTCAGTCTGCTAGGCTTCATATATAGAAAAACCGCCTTATCATATCTATATGACAACATGAACCTTCATATTTAATAATTCACTATGTTCTTACTATTCTAACATATTCGTGACTGAACGTTCACTCATTTTATTCCACAAAATTTTCATTTTTCTGTCACAAAACGGACAACACCACTTCAAAAGAGGGAGAAGTGGTGTTTCCACTAGTAATCAAGTAAACTCTTAATTTGGACCAAGGACAGACTTCTCTAATAGCTCCGCAACATCATATGTGCCGACTTTGTCTTCGACTTCCTTCGCCTTTGTTCCATCACTTAGCATCGTTAAGCAGTACGGGCAGCCTGAGCTAATCACTGTTGGCTTCACCTGCAGGGCTTGCTCCGTTCGAGCAACATTGACACGCGTGCCTTTGTCTTCTTCCATCCACATCATTCCACCACCAGCCCCACAGCACATGCCAGTTTCACGATTTCGTTCCATTTCAACGATCTTCACTCCAGGAATCGCTTTTAAAATCGAGCGTGGCTGCTCATATACTTCATTGTAACGCCCTAAATAACAGGAATCATGGAAGGTAATCGTCTCATTGACTTCAAATGTTGGAACAAGCCTTCCTTCTTCTACCAGCTTTGCTAGAAGTTCCGTATGATGATAGACCTCCGCTTTGAGACCGAAATCAGGGTACTCATTTTTAAAGGTGTTATAGGCATGTGGATCGATTGTAACAATCTTGGTGACACCATTCTTTTCAAATTCAGCAATGTTGTTTGTCGCAAGCTCTTGGAATAGAAATTCATTTCCAAGACGTCTCGGTGTATCTCCAGAATTCTTCTCCTTGTTACCAAGAATCGCAAATTTCACTCCCGCTTCATTCATTAGCTTGGCAAATGACCCGGCAATTTTTTGACTGCGATTATCAAACGCCCCCATCGAACCAACCCAGAATAAATACTCGAATTCTTCCCCTGCTTTTTTCATTTCCTTTACCGTTGGGATATGGACACTTTCGTCTAGTTCACGCCAATTTTCTTTTTCTTTGCGGTTCAGTCCCCATGGATTTCCTTGACGCTCAATATTAGTCATTGCTCGTTGTGCATCTGCGTCCATTTTTCCTTCTGTCAGGACTAAATATCTTCGCAAATCAATAATTTTATCGACATGCTCGTTCATGACTGGACATTGATCCTCACAGTTTCGGCAGGTCGTACACGCCCAGATTTCTTCTTCTGTAATCACATCCCCAATTAAGCTTGGGTTATATGGACTTTCTACAGCAGCCGCAGATTCTTCATGCCCTTTGCCTCTTGATGCTAAAGCTAGCTGATTTCCTTTCGTATGCGAGAAGGCAACTGCTGGAACCCACGGTGTTCTTGAGGTCACAACCGCTCCTTTTTCCGTTAAATGGTCGCGAAGCTTCACGATTAAATCCATTGGTGAGAGTAATTTCCCAGTTCCTGTCGCTGGACACATATTCGTACAGCGTCCACATTCCACACAAGCATAGAGGTCGATTAACTGCGTTTGCTTGAAGTCTTCAATTTTTCCAACACCAAAGGTTTCTTGTGTTTCATCTTCGAAGTCAATGGCTTCTAGCTTCCCTGGCGGTGTCAAACGACTTAGAAAAACATTGACTGGGCCAGCAATTAAGTGGGCGTGCTTAGATTGTGGAACATAAACTAGAAAGGCCAACAGTAGCACTAAATGAATCCACCACGACACGTAAAATAAAACAATTGCCGCTGTTTCATTGATTCCACCAAACAAGAAGGCAACGCCGGAAGCAATCGGCTCAGAAGCCGTTAAGCCATGGTCATGCCAAATGATTCCCATTCCATTTCCAAATAATACGGACAGCATTAACCCACCGATAAAAAGCAAGACTAAACCAGATTTGAAGTTTCGCTTCAAGCGAACAAGCTTTTCAATATAACGACGGTGAAAAGCCCAACCGACCGCAATTAAAATCATAAAGGTGACAAGCTCTTGAAAAAAGGTGAAGCCTCCGTACAACGGCCCAAATGGGAGATGTGCACCTGGCACTAATCCCTTCAAAATAAAATCAATTGCCCCAAATTGAACAAGAATGAACCCATAGAAGAACATCACATGGATGATACCACTTTTCTTATCCTTCAATAATTTTTTCTGACCGAATACATTGATCCAAACATTATTCAGACGTTCTTTTACCTTTTGGTCAAACTCCACTTTTTTCCCCAATTTAATATAGGCTGTTCTCGTTTTGAGTAAGTAAATGAATAAATACAATGCGTAAGCGGTTACAATAACGAACGCCAACCAATTGATTATTAGTAATGTCATACCCCTGCTCCCCTCTTTGTCTTTGCTTTCCCCTTATCTCTATCCTATTTCAGAATCGTTTTGATATTCCCATTATAAAAAATGAATGAACATTCAGTCAATACGTTATTTTGAATCTCCACTCATAATTCCAAGCATTTTTACCCAAACTATACAGACCACTAAGACAGGAGGGACGTTTTTGATCATCACACTTTCTATCATAGTGCTCTTGCTACTTGTATTTTTGTGGCTCTTTATTGACTTTAAATTAGGTCGAAAAAGACACTTAGCTGCAGTAACAAAGCGAGAATATCCAGAACGAATGGGAGAACTCACTCTGTTCAATGTAGGTGAGGAACTCTTTACCGATTTGTTTGATGAATTGCGACAGGCGACGGAGCATATCCATCTTTTATTTTATATCGTGAAGGATGATCCAATCAGTCAGGAATTCCTATCCATTTTGATGGAACGAGCAGAGAAGGGCGTAAGAGTACGTCTGCTTGTGGATTGGATTGGTGGGAATAAAATGACGAAGAAAAGCATAAAAGCGCTGAAGGAAAGTGGCGTTCAATTTTATTATTGTCATAAACCGAAATTCCCTTTTATTTGGTATTCCATAAACGAAAGAAATCACCGGAAAATTGTTGTGATCGACGGAAAGGTTGGCTATGTCGGTGGCTTTAATGTTGGCAAAGAATACCTTGGTCGAGATCCCAAATTCGGATTTTGGCGTGATTATCATCTTAAAGTATCTGGACCTGCTGTACATGATTTACAAACGCAATTTTTATATGATTTCCATGATACAACGGGTGAAGAATTACTCGTGAATACAAAGTATTTCCCCGAGCTTCCAGAGGGTTCCAAAAAGATGAAGATTGTCCCAACAGATGGTGCCTTCCTGCAGCATCATTTCACCGATTTACTCAATTTAGCAGAGGATGAAATCATTCTTGGATCTCCATATTTTATCCCGAGCAAGGAAGTCGTTGAAGCCTTAAAAAATGCGTCCCATCGTGGGGTGAACGTAAAAATACTCATTCCTCGAATCGGTGATCATCCATTGGTCAAGGAAGCTGCCTACCCTTATTTCAAGCCACTTATGAGTAACGGCATTCAATTCTACTTCTATGAAAGAGGATTTTATCACGCAAAGGTATTTTTGATTGATGACAAAATCTGTGATATCGGGACAGCCAACATCGATAAACGCAGCTTCTTTCTCAACCATGAAATCAACTGTTACATCTATGACAAACCATTCATTCAGTATGTGAAAAGTGAAATCCGCAAAGATCTCGCCGATGCCACTCTGCTGACATTTGATGAGCTAAAAAAAAGAGGCCTCTTTCACCGCGGGAAAGAAAAGGTTTCTACGTTGGTTTCCAATTTTTTGTGAGAGCCTAGCCTCCTGTGCGAAAGTGCAGGAGGTGAGGCTGAAGTGGGGGTAAGGAGATAAGCGGAGATTTTTCGGTTATTAGCAGAATTGAGCCTTTTTCGGGGAAAATAACGGAAGATTTTCCGGCTATCCATTGAAAAATCGCTCCTTTTTGCATTTTTCGAGTAAATAGCCGGAATTTCTCCTTCTATTTATGGCGATTTTGATCATCATTTTCTAATAAGAGGAGTTTCTTCTTTTATTTTAATTTTGGCTGTTTTCGTATATATTGTTGCTTTTGATACCGCAGCCTGAATACACTCCGCGTCCTGTGGGAGCCTACTAGTCCCACGGGAGTCTCCGTGTATTCAGTCTGCTAGAAATCTATTCTCAACTAATTCACCTCAAAAAACAACAAACTTTGAGAAAACAGCCTTAATTTTTCACCCAGTATTCAGTACAGTCCTTACTACGGTCCATGAAGCCATATTCAATCAGGTATCTTCTGATGGTTGCAAAGTCACTGTAAATTGCTTTTAATAGATCGTTTACTTCTTTTTCAGTGTATTTTTTACTCTTCTCAAATCGTAGCAAAATGGTTTGTAATACAATAATCTTTCTTTTTTCCTTACTTGGAAAAGTAGTCAATGGACCATCAATCCCTTGTTTGAAATAGGTTGTGAGCACCTTTTCCTTTTCATCTTCCGTGATTGCATAACGTTCATCCACCATTGTTGCCCCCTTATGAAAACTAACAAAACGATCTTCCTTTTTATCATCTGACGTATTACCCAAGAGGTTCATTAATGTCAGGAATACCTTCGCTTGCTTTTCCTTTTCCTTTAGCTTAAATCGATGATTCCTTATCGTTGAGGGACTGCCTCCATTTAACTCCTTAACGATTTCCTTATCATTTAACCCTTCCTTGAAAAAGTGAAGCAATTCTTTTTGGTGTTCTGTTAGCCCTGTGTATTTTTTATCAAGGTTTAATAGAAAATCAAACACTGAAATATGGTTTGCCTGTATATGCTTACTAACAGCCTTTTTTGCCTCAAACAACGTGCCATCCATTGGATAGATAATCCCATCTTCAAACCCTTCACCACATATCAAACACACATACTCATCCTCTAACTGTCGGTAACCATTTGAAAGTTCGTCAATTGTTGCATCCCAAAATAGATCATCGTTCATTTTTAAACAAACACCTCTATCGTTTATATATTTATAAACATTTTATAATTTTGTTTACTAATTTGTCAACGGACTAGAATTATTTTTGAGTAAGGCGAGCTGGAGGGATAAGCGGAGATTTTTCGGTTATTTGCTAAATTGAGTTTTTTCAGAGGTAAATAAGGGAAGATTTTTCCGCTATGCATAAAAAAAGCGCTCATTTTCGTGTTTTTCAAGTCAATAGCCGAAATTTTTCCCTCTATTTGGGCCTTATTTAATAACTATTTTCTAAATAAGAGGAATTTCTCCGGTTATTTTCCAACTCCACTACTGGTTACGCCCTTGATTGAATTTATTTTCGATCAAATGCTATAATTTCATAAATATATAACGAATATGGTGGTAACAAAGATGAATGTTAGATGGGAACAAATAACCTATGATCATTTGATTAATATAGAGAAGGCATTTGAGCTGTATGACCAGGCATTTCCGATTGAGGTTAGGGAACCTCATACTATTTTTATGGAAAGTTTAAATTATGGAAAGAATCGAGAGCCAAATAGTTTCCGATTTGTGGTTGGGTATGATGGGGAACAGCTTGTTTCTTTTGCAACAGGTCACTATTTTGCTGAAGCAAATTTTGGTTTTATTGTTTATTTAGCAACTAATCCTCATGTAAGAAATAGTGGATTAGGCTCAAAGACATTAGCGAAAATAGAAGAGTTATTAAAAATAGATGCCATATCTGCTGGAAACACTTCACCTAGAGCCATCATTTTGGAAACTGAAAAACTTGAACTTGCTCACTCGCCAAAAGATAAAGAGGATTGTATCAAAAGAACTCGTTTTTTTGAGAGAAATGGCTACAAACCATTGCTTGGAGTGAATTATTTACAACCACCTTTAAACAATGATGAGCATTATGTACCCTTACATCTTCTTAGCAATCAAACAGATTTAACGAAGCAGGAAATTGCAGACTTTGTTCAGGTGATGTATAGGGAAAAATATGACTTGGTAAACAGAATAAATAAACAGGTTCTTAGTCATTGTTTAGATTCAATGGGACTCTACAAGGACAATTAGACTTCATTTTCTGCTTTTTCTATTATTCTTTGTAAGTCTTGCATCATCCCTAAAAAAACGGGGTCATTTGTAATTGCTAAGTAGGATGTTCTTGCATACTTCTTGTATGTACCTGTGATAATATCGAATAATCTATCTTCTTCATGAGAAAATAACAGAGGATATAAAATAAAGTCTTTAACATTACCAGTAACAAGTACGCAATCATATTGCCAAGCAGAGTAAAAGATTCTTATATCTGATACACTACCATACTTTACTTTGGTAATATCAAGGTCTGCTTTTATAACCTCTCGAAATTCCTCACCTATATAAGCTGATATTTTTCTTATTTGATGCTCAATTTCAGGTGTTGAGATATCTGGAAGTGTTTCTTCAACTTCTTCCAATAATTCTGCTATACGGACATATTGCTTTTCGCCACCTGGAAGTGAAAAACTCTGAACTTCTAATTCTCTGGCAACTTCCTTAGGAATAACTAAAATAGCCTTTCCATTTTGTATTTCCTCACTTGCCTGCCTCCAAAATGTATTTGCAGCTTTCTTAATTCCTTTATCCTCTTTGGGATTGGTTAGATATCTAAATCCATTGGTATCTAATAAATATGATTTTATCTCTGAGTCCCCCATTGTTCCTCCTTATTAATCCACATCTTCTTCAAGATATTTCATCATCTTACTAGCAATATTGTCAGATTGTTTTTTGACCTTTTTCCTTTTCTCACTGTATTTTTTCCAATTAGGATGTGTGATGAACTGGTCTGTTGGAATAAGCCACTTTCCACTGCCTTCCAGCCTTTGCCTTGCATCAACTCGTCCATCTGCGCAATATCTTCTAACCATTTGTGGGGTTACTTCAAGGATTTCTGCAACGTCTCGGACTGGCAGATACTCAGGAAATTCTCCATTTATCTCTTCTTTAAGAATTTTACTTGCTTCTTGTTTCTCAAATTCATTAAGCTCAAGATAAATCTGTTCCTTTTGTTTTTCCAGCTCCATTTGCATCCTAAGAATAGTGACGTAGCGTCTCGCTCCTTCGCTTATCTCAGATTCATTAGTAACACTTTTATTTTTAATAGTATCATAAAGATTACCTACAATTTCAGCGTTCATATCTTCACTCACCTCTCCTCACCTCCAATTATACATATCCATAAATTGAAACAAAAGAAAAAAACGAAACAAATGAAACCATATAATAAAGTATATATCACAACTCTAATAAAGATACAAAAATCTAATAAGATCTTGAGTGATTTTCTATAAAAAAACACCCACCTGAATAATCGATTTAGTAACTTCCTAAATACGATCCAGGGGGTGTTTTTTTGTTTACACACCTTTATTAAAAATCACCGCTAACCAAGTAAAAATCTTAAATCCTAAATAGACTCCAACAATCCCAGTTACGCCGGCAAGGGCTGGTGGGGCTGGGATGGGTAAACGTAATAATGCAAAGATAAAACCTACAATGATTCCTGTGAATAGGGCTAATATGGTTTCTCTCATTTAGATTTCCTCCTACGTCTATCACTCCTTTTATTTATGTCCAAATGAAAGACCCTCTACTCGGGAGTAGAGGGTCTTTTGATTCGTTTTTACATTTTTTCAGGAGCAGATACACCAATTAGCGCAAGTGCATTTTGTAATGTGATTTGAACAGCCTTCATTAATGCTAGGCGTGCTTTTGATTTTTCAAGATTTTCTGGATCGAGTACTTTCTCTGCATTGTAGAAGCTGTGCAGAGTTGAAGCTAGATCGTATGAGTAATTCGTGACACGATGTGGAATTCTCTTTTCTGCAGCTTCTGCAACAGCTGCTGGGAATTCACCTAGCTTTTTAAGTAAATCAATTTCTTTCTCTGATGTAATATGTTCAAGGTTAAGCTGATCATTTATGTCAATCCCAAGCTCTTCCCCTTGTCTTAGCATACTGCAAATACGAGCATGTGCATATTGAGAATAGTACACTGGGTTTTCATTTGATTTTGATACCGCTAGATCAAGGTCGAAGTCCATGTGAGTATCAGCACTACGCATTGCGAAGAAGTAACGAACCGCATCCAAGCCAACCTCTTCAATTAGGTCACGCATCGTTACAGCTTTCCCTGTACGCTTACTCATCTTCATTTTCTCGCCATTCTTATATAAATGGACAAGCTGAATGATCTCTACTTCTAATGTGTCTGGGCCATAGCCTAATGCTTGAATCGCTGCTTTCATACGTGGAATGTAACCGTGGTGGTCTGCACCCCAAATGTTAATCAGCTTTTCAAAACCACGCTCTAGCTTGTCCTGATGATACGCGATATCAGGCGTTAAATACGTGTAAGAGCCGTCTTGCTTTTTCAAGACACGGTCTTTGTCATCTCCGTACGTTGTAGAACGGAACCAAGTTGCTCCATCTTCTTCGTAGATATGACCTTTTTCTTTGAGTGTTGCAAGGGCTGTGTCGATTTTCCCATTATGATAAAGGGATGTTTCAGAGTACCACACATCAAACGATACGCGGAATTCTTCTAGATCCTTCTGTAATTTCGCCATTTCATATTTCAGACCATATTCACGGAAGAAATCGAAGCGCTCTTGTTCTGCAACATGAACATATTTGTCGCCGAATTCCGCAGCTAGCTTCTTTCCAATTCCAATGATGTCCTGACCATGATAGCCATCTGCTGGCATCTCTTTGTCTAGGCCTAATGCTTGCATATAACGTGCTTCCACTGAGTATGCAAGGTTATTAATTTGATTTCCAGCATCATTAATGTAGTATTCACGAGATACGTCATAGCCCGCTTTTGAAAGAATATTACACAATGAATCTCCTACTGCTGCGCCACGAGCATGTCCTAAATGAAGGTCACCTGTTGGATTGGCAGAGACGAACTCGACTTGAACCTTTTGGTTATTTCCAACGTTTGTTTCACCATAGGCAGTGCCTGCTTTTAGGATCGATGGGATTAAATCTGTTAAGTATGTATTGTCCATGTAAAAATTGATGAATCCAGGACCAGCGATTTCAATTTTTTCAATTGATGCTTGCGATTTGTCAAATGCATTCACAAGATCTTCAGCGATTGCCTTTGGTGCTTTTTTCGCAATTCGAGCAAGCTGCATTGCCATATTTGTTGAGAAATCACCGTGTGCTTTTTCCTTTGGAATTTCTAGTACAGCCTCAGGTATTTGGTCCTCAGTGGCAAGTCCGGCTTTTATTACGGATGCTTTTATTTCATCTTTCAAACGTTCTTTTACTTGATCAAAGACGTTCATTCTTTCTCCTCCTTAAATGTGATGGTGATTGTATACCGTCCTGTCGGTTCTCCTTGTAGGACAAGTGTATAGGTTAAAAACAAGTGACCCTTATGGGATTTGTTATAAAATTTATATTCCACATTATTTGTGTTTGTCAGCATTTCCATGTTGCCAGCAGGACTTTGATAGGTTCCGTTCGTTGTCTCGCTTTTGCGGAAAAGCTGTCTCATTGTAACAGCACCCGACCTGAGAATCAATACCTCTGATTCCTTAATTTTGACAATGGTTTTGACATCTCCAAGGTCATTAGGCTCAATAAATTGTAGATATGTAGAATTTCCTTTTATGTAGTATTGACCATTTGCCTGAAATGCAACGGTTTGTTTTTGCCTTTGGTCGTTTATTTCTGTGACAAACTTTAGTTGAATGGGTGTTCCTTTGTCGGAAGCAACGCTCAATTGTTACACTCCTTATTTCTAATGATGTATATACCGTCATAAGTATAAAGATTCTTGCGTGAAAGTTCAATAGGTAGGGTGGGAGAAGAAGAGATTGGCTTTGAAGGATAGTTGATGACTGGAGTCTACAAATAAATTCTGAGTAAGTTCAGTTTTAAAACTTCTATATCTTGGTTAAACTGTAATTGAGTCATTTTTATTCCTCTTTTCAATGTTTTTCTTGGTCGTCAAACATTGTGAATAAAATGACTCATTTCTTTTTACATAATTATATGGACTTTATCCACGAATTCAACCAAAGTAGAGCGGATTCCGACGAACTAAAGTGATATTCCGACGAAAGTCCGGCGGAATTCAACGAAACGCTCTTGATGGATGCAATTTATCTTTTTATTCAACCAAAATAGATCAGAATCCGACGAACTAGAGTGATAT
>NZ_JACYHA010000031.1 GCF_014837155.1 Litchfieldia stipae
CGTAATGTAGCTCTGATTTGGTTTTGTTTGTTTCTATCACTAAACATTCTTACCAAATTAACCTACGAATTTACGAGTAAGGAGCTAGTTTCGTTCATGATAACTCGTCGCAAGCTCCTGCGGGGTCTCACTCTGGCCACGCATCCCACGGGAGTCTCCGTGTATTCAGCCTGCTAAGTAAATGATCTCTATATTTTGATATACAATGAAGCACGAGGCAGGCTGAACGTATTTTCCACTTTTCTTCTAATATTAAATAGAAAAAAACCGCCTTTGGAGGGCGGTTTTAGTGTTTATGGAGTTTCAGTTTCTGTATCAGCTGCAACGTCCGTATTATTTACAAGTGAGCTATCGTTTCGTTCACCATATACGCCTAAGCGAAGGTGTTCTTGCAGGGTAGCTGAAATTTCCTGTACACTTTCTTGATCTAATTGATAATAATAAGTTGGTGTCCAAAGGTCAGAGCCTTTAAGATGGAAGCTTTCAATTCCTAATCTTTCACCAGAGATAGCATAATCATGTAACGCAATTAATTCACCGAATTTAAAGTTAGTTGTAATATTATCGCCAAGTGCGTCAATCACATTTCCGTATTTAGAAAGAGATTGTAAAGATGCTGCACGACTGATAATCGACTTCATAATAATCTGCTGACGCTTTCCGCGTTCGATATCACTATCAAGCTTACGTGTTCTTGCTAAGGCAAGAGCTTCTTCACCATTTAATAATTGGAATCCTTCTTCTAGCTGAATCGCATTTTTACGGTCACGGCTATCCATTTCACTAAAAGTGATTGGCACATCAACATAGATTCCATCAAGTGCTTCAACAACATCAATGAAAGCTTCGAAATTCATTTTAACGAAATAATCAACTGGAATATCAAATAACTCTTCAACTGTCTGAATCGTACTTTCTGTGCCTCTATAGTATGCATGATTGATTTTATCCTCTTTATCCATTGAAGGAATATAGACGAGAGAATCACGCGGGATGCTTACCATTTTAATTGATTTTTCTTTCTCATTTAATGTCGCAAGAATGAGGGCGTCTGTTCTTGTGGCGTTACCCATCTCACGCTTTTGACTATCATCGACACCCATAAATAGGATCGAAATGTTATCGTGTTTTGGATTAACAGCTTGTTCTCTTTTTTCTGATTTATCGCCACGCTCTAGACCTTCTTGAGACGTTTGTGCAGCTGAGGCTGCTTTATTTACTAAATACGTTGCATATAGGCCAATCCCAGTTCCAAGCACTAGTAGTGGGACAAGTATCCAAAGCAAAATTCTCCGACGACGACGCTTCTTCTTTATTACCTGTCTTTGATTTATAGCCATTCGATTTCTCCTCGTAACCATATTTTAAATATCTGTTTCTAAATAGACCTTTTCCCCAAGCTGAATGGTACACTGTCCATTCGTGAGCTCTGTCATCCATTCGGAAAATGCTTCTGTTTCTTCTTCTTTGACATATGTTTCTACTTCGACATCTTCGAGATAATGAATTTCCTTTAATTCATAAATAGAAGAACGAAGCTCATTCTCAACTTTTCCGAGCCAAGTATAGTCAATTTTTGTATGGGCAATTTGCATTAATTTTCGTTCTACTATTCCAGTTGCCTGTAGACCTTCAGAGGTTGCTTTTCCGTATGCGCGAATAAGCCCACCTGCTCCTAATTTTATGCCACCAAAGTACCTAGTAATGACAACAACCGTATCTTTTAAGTGCTTCTTTTTTAACACTTCTAGAATTGGAACACCAGCAGTACCACTCGGTTCACCATCGTCATTTGCTTTTTGAATCTGATCATGCTCACCAATCAAATAAGCGGAGCAATTGTGGTTGGCACTATGATGCTGTTTTTTAATTTCTTGAATAAAGCCCTGAGCCTCGGCCTCTGTTGAAACCCTTTTGACATAAGCGATAAATCGCGACTTTTGTATATTTATTTCATGTTCTCCATAGCCTTTTACGGTATAATAGGAAGAAAGCATTTCGTAAATACACCTCCAATGATATGGGGAATATTAACTTCATTAACAAAAGAACTCATTCCCCTATTATAAAACGACATAATTTTTACATCAATCATTTGTTTTTGCATAAACAAGAATAAATTGTAAAATAGTGAAGGATTCAAGATAAATATATCGTATTTTAGTAAGGTTGTTTTTGTATGGTTGCTTTTAAAAAGCCGCAGCATGAATACACTCCGCGTCCTGTGGGGTGTCTGGTGAGCCTCCTCGTCGCAGGCTCCTGCGGGGTCTCACTCTGGCCACGCATCCCACGGGAGTCTCCGTGTATTCATGCTGCTAGAATTTTAATCTTCAATAATTTATGTACATCAACTAACTTTTTATGAAATCGCCCTTTAGCAGGGAAACTTACCTATCAATTCTGGACTGGAAGTGAACGTATGCCGACAAAAAGAATGATTGATACAAAAGTAGTCGACAAAATTGTCGAAAAAATGATAAATACCGTTGATCATAGTAAGGATGAAATTTTTTTAATAGGAGAACATTCTAGGCAAGAGTTTGAAACGTTAGCCGAAGAGCTGAAAGAAATTAAAGTGCAGGTTCTTGCAGTGATTAGTGAAGGGGACAAGCTTGAGGTCCAAGCCCGCCTTGCTAGAAATAGGCTCTCTGAGGTAAGCGGCAATTTCAACGATTATTCTGAGGAACAAATACGAAGTGCTTATGAAAAAGCACATGACCTGCAAATGAAGTTATCAATCATGCAGCAAAAGGAAAAACAGTTAAGAGAAAGAAGAGACGATATTGAAAGGCGACTTCTTGGTGTCCAAGAAACGATAGAACGAGCAGAGCATCTAGTAGGTCAGATTTCTGTTGTTCTGAATTATTTAAACAGTGACTTGAGACAAATGGGTGAAATGCTTGAGAATGCCAAACAAAAGCAAGAGTTTGGCTTAAAGATTATCGAAGCCCAGGAAGAAGAGCGAAAACGACTGTCACGTGAGATTCATGATGGTCCTGCACAAATGCTAGCTAATGTGATGATGCGTTCCCAATTAATCGATAAGGTGTTTCGTGAGCGTGGACCAGAGGAAGGCTTCAAAGACATCGCCGACCTTCGAATAATGGTTCGTTCTGCTTTATATGAGGTTCGACGGATTATTTATGACTTAAGACCTATGGCGCTTGATGATTTAGGTTTAGTGCCTACCCTCAAAAAATACCTAGAGACCATCGAAGACTATAGCAATAGTGCAAAAATCTTATTTACGAATATGGGAGTAGAAAAAAGATTACCTGTGAAATATGAGGTTGCCCTTTTTAGACTTGTACAGGAAGGGGTACAGAATGCACTTAAACATTCGAATGCTACGGAGATTCTTGTGAAAATTGAAATTGCAAAAACGAATGTAACTGTTATAGTTAAGGATAATGGAAAAGGCTTTGACGTAAATGCAAAAAAACAAAATTCATTTGGGCTTATGGGAATGAGAGAGAGAGTAGAATTACTCGAAGGCCAGTTGAAGATTGAAACAAAAAAAGGTGCGGGTACGGTCATTATTATTCAAGTACCTTTGCAATTTTGAAAATAAAACTAAAGACATATTGACTACAATTATTTCAGTCGTCAGAATGAAATAAGGGAGGCGCGATCATGAAAACGAATATAATTATAATTGATGATCACCAACTATTCCGTGAAGGAGTAAAGAGGATCTTAGATTTTGAGGCAAGCTTTGAAGTAGTAGCAGAAGGTGATGACGGGGAAGATGCATTAGGACTTGTTGAGAAATATAAGCCAGATGTGGTCATTATGGATATCAATATGCCTACAATCAATGGGATCGAAGCAACGAAGCAATTAATTGAAGCGAACCCTGAAACAAAGGTCATCATTCTATCCATTCATGATGATGAAAGCTATGTCACGCATGCCCTAAAAACCGGTGCAAGTGGGTATTTATTAAAGGAGATGGATGCAGATTCTCTTGTTGAAGCTGTTAAAGTAGTAGCAGAAGGTGGCTCATACTTACATCCAAAGGTAACACATAATTTAGTCAAAGAATATCGTCGCCTTGCCTTACATGGGAATGGAAATGCAGCACTTACACAAGAAACAGAAATTCGTCGACCATTACATATTTTAACTCGTCGTGAGTGTGAAGTCCTTCAGCTTCTAGCAGACGGCAAAAGCAACCGTGGTGTTGGTGACGCACTCTATATAAGCGAAAAAACAGTTAAAAACCATGTTAGTAATATTTTACAAAAAATGAACGTGAATGACCGTACACAAGCGGTTGTTGTGGCCATCAAAAATGGATGGGTAGAAGTTCGATAACGACAAAACTTCATAACTACCTTCACAAAATAGGACAGGCTTCCGATAATATAAACGGATGACCTGTCCTTTTTTGGCAAATTAGGGCAAATTGGGGACGGTTCTTACACTTCCCTTCACGTAAATCAAACAAGGAGATACATTTTACTTTCTCGTTCAAATACCCACATGAATAAAATGTCGAAATTTTGAATATTTTCTGTGTTAAATAATATAAAATCAATTATAATAGTAATAATAACCTAGCCAATAATGGGTAGAGATTGATACTAAATGAGAATGGGAGGATGCAGCCTTATGAATATGAATACACTCGAGCCTTCTAATGAAATGCTGATTAATGAAATCATGCAATCCATTAATAGCGTCATTCCAGCTCAGCCAACCGTAAATACATCACAGGCTATCGATTTCACAAAGACCATTGAGTTAGGTGTTTCAGTCGAATTTACTGGTGATTTGAAAGGGAACCTATTTCTAAATGGTGAAAGAGAAACATTCTCAACGATTGCTGAAATGTTATATGGAATGAGACTTGATGGAGAAATGCTAACTTCCTTCACAGGTGAGGTAGGGAATATGATTGCTGGGAATTTATCAACGAATTTAACGAAATTCTCCTTAAAGACAGATATCACCTTCCCCGTGTTAATGGAAGAAAACGCAATTCAGCTTGAAGACAAACATCAGACGATTGGAATTGGGCTAAACTACGAAAGTAATGGTGCTCAACTGGATGTCGTTTTGCTATTAGCAAAGTAGGTAAAGAAGCGTAAGAACCGTCCCGGATTTGCCACCCTGCCCAAATATAGGAAAATGTGTGAACAAAAAGATGCATTTTCAATCATATTCATATAAAATGAAAAGAATAGACATAAATGACAATATAGTGGGCTATTTGTGAAGTCAATTCCCGAAAAATAAACGAAGAAACTTTTCAATAAGGATGGATAACGATATGAAGACGGCAATTGTAACTGATAGTACAGCTTACATACCGAAAGAGATACGAGATGATTTGCATATACATATGATTCCTCTAAGTGTAATTTTTGGCGATGAGGTGTATTCAGAGGAACTGGACATATCAGCGACTCAATTTTATGAGAAAATGAAAGACCAGGACGAGCTGCCGACAACCTCGCAGCCACCAGTAGGGAAATTTGTTGAGCTATTTGAACAATTAGCAAAAGACTATGATGCAATAATAAGTATTCATTTATCTAGTGGAATCAGCGGAACCTATCAAGGGGCAGTCACTGCTGGCAGTATGGTTGAAGATGTTCAGGTATTCGCATTTGATTCTGAAATTAGTACAATGATTCAAGGGTTTTACGCACTTGAAGCAGCGGAAATGGCCAAGCAGGAAATATCAGCTCAAGAAATCATGGAGCGACTAAATAAAATCAAAGAAACAAGCAGAGCTTATTTCATGGTTGATGACTTAACCAATCTACAAAGAGGCGGCCGTTTATCTGGCGCTCAAGCCTTTGTTGGAAGCCTTCTTCAAGTGAAACCGATTCTTCACTTTGTTGATAAAAAGATTGTACCTTTTGAGAAAATCCGTACTCGAAAAAAAGCAGTCAAACGTTTGTTTGAACTTTTCGACGAAGATGCGAGCAAAGGACAACCAATGAAGGCATCAATCATTCATGCAAATCGCTTAGAAGAAGCTGAGGAGCTTCTAGCAGAAATGAGTGAGAAATACCCTCATGTCGAATTTAACATTAGCTATTTTGGTCCAGTCATCGGTACTCACCTTGGTGAAGGTGCGATGGGATTAGGCTGGTATATGAAATAAATGTGTCAAGCGCTGTAGATGATTGCAGCGCTCTTTTTTTCGAGTAAAATAAAACCAGGAGGTGTAAAATGAGATTTATAAAAATAAACGAAATCATCATCCCTGAACCGCTGACCTCACCAGAGCACTCCTCACAACTTAAACCAATCAGTCATTACCCAGAACTCGAACATTCCACTAACCTTAATCCTACCTTTCACTTCGCACGTGAGCTTCAAGCCTATCTACAAGGAAAACAACTCCTTCTAGACGAAATTCCCTTCCCAATCGAAACCATCCAAGAGCATTATCAACATGGCTATATCAGCTATCGACCTGGACTCACCCATGGTACTCATCTTCACTGCTACCGCTGTGGAAATGAAGATCCGTTTCTATTTGCCTCATTCCCATGTGCTCGCTGCAAAACCGACTGCTTCTATTGTCGCAAATGCATAACGATGGGAAGGGTTAGCCAATGTACGCCAATGCTTTCTTGGATCGGCCCAGAAATCCAAATCACTCCTACAAACCAAGTTCTAGAATGGTCGGGTACCTTATCTGAAGCCCAACGCATAGCTTCAGATAAGGTAGTTCAAGCGATCCATGAACAACAAGAAATCCTTGTTTGGGCCGTATGTGGCGCAGGCAAAACAGAAGTGCTATTTCATGGAATCGAAGCAGCCATCCTGTCAGGAAAAAGGGTGTGTCTCGCCACACCAAGAACCGATGTTGTCATCGAGCTACTGCCACGGATGAAAGCAGCTTTCCCGAACATTGACGTCATTGCCCTATATGGTGGAAGTGAGGACCGTGAGAAATTTGCTCCCTTAACATTGTCAACGACCCACCAGCTGCTTCGATTTTATCAAGCCTTTGATGTGATGATCATTGATGAAGTCGATGCCTTCCCATATTCTTCAGAGCCAATGCTTGAATATGCCGTCCTTCAAGCGAAAAAACCATGTGCAAGTACGATCTTTCTATCCGCCACCCCAAGCTTGAACTGGCAACGCGAGGTGAAAAAGGGCAAACGCCAAGCAATTACAATTCCAGCAAGATACCATAAGCGTCCATTACCAGTCCCTGTGTTTAAATGGTGTGGCAATTGGCGAAAGCTTCTTCAGAAAAAACGAATTCCACCAATCATCAATCAATGGATTAATCAGCATTTAACAAGTAAAAAACAAGCATTCTTATTCGTACCCCATATCAAAGAAGCAACTGAGCTAGTACCAGTACTAAAAGCATTTGACCCACGAATTGAAGCCGTGTACTCAGAAGATCCCGAACGCAAGGAAAAAGTAGCAGCATTTAGAGGAGGAGAGATTCCCATTCTAATCACTACCACCATACTAGAACGCGGTGTCACCGTCCCAAATATTGATGTCGCTGTTCTTGGCGCAGAGGATTCCATTTTTACTGAAAGTGCACTTGTCCAAATCAGTGGTCGTGTTGGTCGAAGTGCAAGCTACACTACAGGTGACATTCACTTTTTTCATTATGGTAAAACGTCAGGTATGTTGGCCGCTAAACGACATATCGAGCGGATGAATCAGGAAGGCTATGAACGTAAACTATTGGAGAGTGATAAACGTTGACGAAATGCTTAATTTGTTTTGAACCATTTACAGATGAAAGATGGGGGACCTTGTTTTTAATCGGTGAGCCAAACAATATTTGCTCACAATGTAGGGAATCCTTTGAAAGAATAGAAGGCACGATCTGTCAAACTTGTGGTCGGCCCCTCGACGATCTGGCTAAGGAATATATTCACGGAGATCAATGTTATGACTGTGTTCGCTGGCTTGAAGACCCGAAGTGGGTACACACCCTCACAAGCAATCGATCAGTATACCGCTATAATGATTGGCTAAAGCAAGTCTTGTCTCAATACAAATTCAGAGGGGATCACAAGCTTGCTACCGTGTTTAAAAAAGACTTCATCAAAGCTTATAAATCGAATTTTTCTTCCTCATTTATATTAGTTCCAATCCCATTAAGCCAGGAACGATTATATGAACGTGGTTTCAACCAAGCACAAATTTTCGCGGAGTTCCTAGGTAAACCACAAGAACTATTAACAAGAGTCCATCATGAAAAACAATCAAAAAAATCGCGTGAACACCGAATTCATGCAGAAAATGTCTTCAGTCTTAAAGAAGGAAACGATTTAAAAGGGACCCATATTTTACTAATCGACGATATTTACACCACAGGCTCCACACTTAGACACGCAGCCGAAGTCCTTTTAACTGCAAATGCAACATCTGTTTCTTCATTAACATTAGTGAGATCATAAGTTTCTGTTAAAAAAATCGCAAATCAATCCGATATAAGAGGTAAGATGAACAAAGAGGAGAAATAAGTATGTCAGAATTAGCAAATTGCCCTAATTGTGGGGCTGTTTTTGTGAGAAATACGATCAGAGAGGTTTGCGAGACTTGTTATAAAAAAGAAGAAATACACTTCAAAACGGTGTATGAATTCATTCGAAAGAGAGAAAATCGCACAGCTACCATCCCTGAAGTAGTTGAAGCAACTGGGGTAGAAGAGGAATTGATTTACCGATTTATCCGAATTGGGAAGCTTCAGGTTGCTCAGTTTCCAAATATCGGATATCCTTGTAGCAAATGTGGCACATTAATACGAGAAGGAAAGCTTTGTGGCGATTGCACGGGCGGACTTCGCAAACAGATCTCACAGCTTGAGCGTGAAGATGAGCACAAGCGCAAGCTAAGTGAAATGAACAAAACGCAACGAACTTTTTACACGAACCGTTAAACAATTCGTGAAACCATCCGATATAATGGATAGGTACGAGTTCGGTAGGAAAGTGAGGAAGAAATCATGAAAATTAATCAAACCAATTTAACAGGAATTAATCCTTATAAAAAGCAAATAAACAAATTGGCTTCAACTGAAAAAACGGTTAAAACTGATAAAGTCGAAATTTCTTCCGCTGCAAAGCAACTTCAAGAAACGTCTGCTGTAACAGTTGCACGGCAAGAAAAAGTAGAAGCACTTAAGCAACAGGTTCAAAATGGGACTTATAAAGTAGATGCTGATAAAGTAGCAAAAAGCATCCTTAATTATTATTTCGAAGCATAAGTAATTGACGGATTGTTTAGGAGGGAAACGCATGTCAACAACAAAGATGATTGAGCTGTTAAAGAAGCTATATACATTACACGCTGCACTTCATCAGCTTGCAATCAAGAAAACAGAAATATTAAAGACCGGTGACATTCCGTCTCTTGATGAACATCTCAAGGAAGAACAAAAGTACATCCTAGCCATCCGTCAATTAGAAAATGAACGTATAGAGCTCATGAACCAAGAGTTTCACCGCCTTGGTATTCGTCATCAAGAGCAAACTTTAACAAGTTATATTGAAAAAACAAATGAACCAGAACGAACAACCTTAACACAGCTTCAGCAGGAATTCGTTGACAAAATCAATGAACTTAAAGCTCAAAATGAATTAAATCAACAATTAACCTCACAATCGTTACAGGTCGTCAACATGACCCTTGATACGATTTTACCTAAACCTAAGGAGCTTAATTATGGTAATCCATTAAATGCTCCAAAGGAACAAAATACACAAAGACGCTCAATGTTTGATTCACAAGCATAGAAGGAATGGAGGAATAACAACATGTCTACATTTTCAGGACTAGAAGTCGCGCGTCGTGGGATGGTCGCACAACAGAATGCACTATACACAACTGGACACAATATCTCAAATGCAAATACAGAAGGTTATACGCGTCAGCGAGTTAATTTCACAGCTACAACTCCATATCCGAATGCTTCTTTGAATCAAGCAAAGACAGCGGGACAAATGGGTACAGGTGTTGAAGCAGGTTCGATTCAACGTGTAAAAGAAAGCTTCCTAGATGTTCAATATCGTGGTGAAAATAGTAAACTAGGATACTGGAACTCTCGTGCAACAGGCTTAGATAAGATGGAACAGGTCATGAATGAACCATCTGAAAGTGGACTTGCAAAAACGATGGACCGCTTTTGGCAATCATTACAGGACTTAGCTGTTAACCCAGAGGATGCTGGTGCACGTTCGGTAGTGAGACAGCGTGGGTTAGCCGTAACTGAAACCTTCCAATATCTATCGAACTCGCTAAATGCAGTGAAAGATGATATCGGAAATGAAATCAATGTTTCCGTCAAAGCGATTAACTCAATCGCAACGCAAATCTCCAAAATTAATGAGCAAATCGCTGAAATTGAACCACATGGTTACTTGCCAAATGATTTATATGATGAGCGTGACCGTCTATTAGACCAGCTCTCTTCCTATGCAGAAATCAAAACAGATACGGTAAAAAGTGGTGGAAATGCACTTTCTATTGCTGAAGGTATGGTCAATGTATCGATCGTTGATAAAAATGGAAATGCTGTTTCACTAGTAAGTGGGAAAGAAGCAAAGACCTTATCGGTTTCACCAACTGAAGCAGGGACAGGCGTACCAACGGATCCAATTGATGGCGTGTCAATCGATGGAGTAGCAATCGAGCTGAAGGACACAGGAAGCTTAAAAGGCTTAATCAATACATTTGGGTATGTAGAAGGTGGCGAAGTCAAAGGCTTATACCCTGAAATGCTAGATCAGCTTGATCAAATCGCTTACTCATTTGCGACACAATTCAATGCGGTTCACTCTGAAGGATATACACTTGCAAGCTCAACTGATGCAAGTGTCTCAGGCAAGCAATTCTTTGCTGACCTTGGAACCGATTATAAAGGTGCAGCGCTTCGAATTGGCTTATCTGATGATATCCAAAATTTAAATAACATTGCAGCATCTACTCAATATAACGAAGCAGGAAACGGACAAAATAGTTTAAATCTAGCAGAAGTAAAGAACACGAACTTCGCTGCAGTAACTACTGCTGATGGTTCACCGTATCCAATCACTGCTGGAACGATTCAAGCATTCTATGAATCTGCGATTGGTAAAATGGCCGTAGATTCACAGGAAGCAACAAGATTGAAGCAAAACTCAGGAGTACTAAGAGATTCAGTTGAAATGAATCGTCAATCAGTGAGTGGCGTATCACTCGACGAAGAAATGACAAACATGATTAAATTTCAGCATGCCTACAATGCATCTGCTCGTAATTTAACAGTAATAGATGAAATGCTAGATACGATCATTAATCGTATGGGCGTTGTCGGAAGGTAGGGGATGAATAAATGCGCGTAACACAATCAATGCTAACAAATAATATGATGAAAAACCTAAGCAATAGCTACTCAAATATGGGTAAGCTACAGGATCAATTAGCAACAGGCAAAAAAATCACCAAGCCCTCCGATGACCCAGTAGTTGCGATTAAAGGAATGAGATACCGTACAGACCTCACCGAAATCGAGCAATACCAACGTAATTTATCAGAGGTATACAGCTGGATGGAGTCTAGTGATTCTGCTCTTGGAGATATGACAAGTGCTTTGCAACGTGTTAGAGAATTAACCGTTCAAGCAAGTAATGGATCAAACAACCCGGATGATTTAAAAAGTATTTCAGCCGAAATTGGTCAAATCAAAGATCATATTGCTAACATCGCCAATACGAAAATCGGAAATAAATATATCTTTAACGGTACGAATACAACGGAGGCACCGATTGACTTAAAAGCAACTCCACCAAAAACACTACCTGCAAATAGCAATCAGGTACTAATCGACGTATCAAAAGGTGTTAAGCTAAATACAAATGTAGACGGAGTTCAGTTGTTTCAGGGTAACGGTGAAAATGATATCTTCACTGAACTAGACAACTTGGTGAGTGCTTTAAATGATGGTAGTGGAGATATTTCAAGCTTCTTAACATCATTAGATGCTCATGCGGCAAATGTCACATCAGTCCGTGCGGATCTTGGTGCAAGATACAACCGAGTTGAATTAATCGATGACAGATTAAGCATGCAATCCATCATTGCGACACAGATCATTTCTGACAATGAAGATGCAGAGTTAGAAAAAGTCATCATCGACTTAACGACACAGGAAAGTGTGCATCGTGCAGCACTAGGAGTCGGCTCAAGAATTATTCAACCGTCATTATTGGACTTTTTAAGATAGTCTGTTTGTACAGAATGTCGCTTTAAAACCCGCAGTCTGAATACACTCCGCGTCCTGCGGGTGTCCGGTGAGCCTCCGTGTATTCAGTCTGCTAGGAATTTCATATACTATTCTGTATTGAAATTGAAAACTGTGAAAACAGTCATACGGTAAAAGAGCTATCTATTTTGATAGCTTTTTTTGATAGGAGGCATGAGAAAATGAATTTTCCACAAATACGCCTAGAGTCTCAATATGCAAAAATTCAATTGAATCGAACTCCTGCCGCGTTAAATATTGAACAAAAGCAAGCAGATGTTTCGATTCAGCAGCCGAAACCAGATTTACATATTGAAACAACTCCGTCAAGGCTAACCATTGATCAAACCGAAGCATGGGCAGATATGGACTTGAAGAGCATGTTTCGAAGAACGCGTGAAGAAGCAGATAAAGGCAGAAGTGATGTCATGGCAGGAATTGCACGAAGAGCTCAAGAGGGCATGGACCTCATGAAAATCGAACAAGGTGGAAACCCTATTCCCCAACATTCTAAGGTCAACAGCCAAAAGCCATTGAAGGAATTCAATATTGGTTGGATCCCGTCTCATTTTAGCGTGAAAACGAGTTATGAACCAAGTAAGGTGAATATTGATTGGAAGGTAAATAAACCGATGATTGATGTTCAAACAAATAAACCTACGATTGACTACACTCCTGGAAAAGTTGACGTTGAATTAGTTCAAAAAGAATCTCTTAAGGTAGATTTTGCTAATTTGAAGCATGTTGGGATAAACTATGAACAAGAAATATAGTGAGTAAGGTTGTGGGGATATGAATATCGAAACGAAATATCATGGACAAGTAACAATTGAGGAAAAAGAAATATTTACATTTGAACATGGCATTCCAGGATTTATTGATGAAACATCTTTTGTCTTATTACCATTTACAGAGGACAGTGTCTTTCAAATTTTGCAATCCGTCAAGTCACCTGAATTAGGATTTGCCTTAACAAATCCATTCATCTTTTTTACGGACTATGATATTGAACTACCAGACCATGTCGTTGATGAGTTAAAAATAGAAAGCGAACAAGATGTAGCGATCTATTCCATTTTAACTTTGCAAGATCCGTTCGAAAAAACCACATGTAACTTGCAGGCACCGATTGTATTAAATGTAACGAAGCGATTAGGAAGACAATTCATATTAAATGACACTGTGTATACAACCAGACATCAGCTAGTTCAAGAAAAGGTAAGATAGGAGGGTGAATCATGCTTGTATTAACGAGGAAAAAGAATGAATCCATTCAAATTGGAGACAACATTGAAATCACCGTCCTATCGATTAGTGGTGATCAGATTAAGCTTGGTATTAACGCACCGAAGAATGTAGAGATTCATCGTAAGGAAATTTATTTATCGATTCAGGATGAAAACAATCAGGCAACGAACGCCTCATTAGATTTGTTGACACAATTAAATGCGAAAATGAAATTGAAGCCCTGACAATTGTTGGGGTTGTTTTTTTGTTATAAAAGAGTAGCATTGAAAACCCGCAGGCTGAATACACTCCGCGCGGGGTCTCACTTTTGATCACGCATCCCACGGGAGTCTCCGTGTATTCATCCTGCTAAGTGTAGTTTCTCAACTTCTCCTATTTTATCTATTAAAATATTTTCTTAAAAAATCCTAAAAAAACTTTCAAAAACTATTAAACTAATTTAATAGCACTCCGATATATAGTATGTAAAGCAAATGGTTAATAAGGCGGCCGGCTTAGAGGCCATTTGTTATAAACGTTCCACAAGGATGTGGAATGAAAAAAACAACCCAATTTCAAGGAGGAAATATTAAAATGAGAATTAATCACAATATCGCGGCTCTTAACACACACCGCCAATTAAACAGTGCATCAAATGCACAATCAAAGTCTATGGAAAAATTATCTTCAGGTCTCAGAATTAACCGTGCTGGAGACGATGCAGCTGGTCTAGCAATCTCTGAAAAAATGCGTGGACAAATTCGTGGATTAGACCAAGCATCTAAAAACTCACAAGATGGTATCTCAATGATCCAAACTGCTGAAGGTGCATTAAACGAAACGCATGATATCTTACAACGTATGCGTGAACTAGCTACTCAAGCAGCTAACGATACAAACGTCGGAGTAGACCGTGAAGAAATTCAAAAGGAAATTAACCAACTTTCTTCAGAAATTAACCGTATCGGTAACACAACTGAATTCAATACACAAGGCCTTTTAAAAGGTGATGGTGGAATTGATTTGGCGAAAACTGGTATCGTAGAAAGTGCTACTGCAGCTGGGAATACTAATCATACACAAGCAACTGCTACAATTGAAATAACAACTGCTGCAACAGCTGGTAGCACTGTTTCATTTGATATTGGTGGGGAAAAGTTTAGTTTTGAAATTAGTTCAGATGATGCAGCTGATATAACTGCTGCAGGTACTGCAGCTGCAGCTGCTTCTCCGGTTGCAACTCCAGGTTCTCCAACACCTGCCGAAACTGCCGCTGCAGATGCTGCCGAAGCTCAAGCTCTATTAGAAGCTACAGCAAGCAAAATCAATACAGCTCTAAACGATTTCATTTCTAATAATGAAACATTAAAAGGACAATTTACTGCTAATGTATCTGGTGATACTGTAACTATTGCAGCAGTAAGTGGAAAAGACTTTGCTGGTTCTAAAGGAAGTATCTCACTTCCAACAGAAACAGGAGCAATTGCATTTACAGCTACTGCTGGAGTAGGTACAACTACAAATACAGCAGCAACTACAAATGTTGATTTTGGAAGTATCGTAAAAGAGAATACTGCAGGTAATGCAGTAGATAAAGCAGCTTCTGCAACAGCACTTACTGATTTAGTGGGTAAAGGCTTTGAAATTAACGGAACAAAAGTAGAGTTCTACAATGTAAATGATGGAGCATATAAAGGCGACGCGTTAGGTGTAGATATTAGTAAAGCATTGGATGCAGTTGCAGCAGCTAGTGGAGCTGCAATAGATAAATCAGCAGACACTAATGCAATTCAAGATGCATTTACTAAAGCAGTCGCTGACCAAATTGGTGATAAGATTTCTGGAGTTGAAATTACAGATGGAGCAGCTGGTGTTCTAACAGTAACTTCTACTGAAACTGGTCCAAACGCAAAACTAGAAATTAAAGATGGTGCTATAAAGAAAGATTTTGAAGCTACTTTCCAAGTTGGAGCAAACAAAGGACAAAGTATGTCTATCTCAATTGCTGACATGCGTTCAGAAGCTCTAGGAATTACAGGTAAAGCTGGTGATGCAGGTTTCACCGCTACAAACGCAGTAACAGATGGCACAGATAATACTACAAAAGAAGCTGCATTAGATGTATCGACACATTCTAGCGCTTCAGCTGCTATCGAAACTATTAACAAAGCTATTGAAACTGTATCAAGTGAACGTTCTAAACTTGGTGCATTCCAAAATCGTTTAGAACACACAATTAACAACTTGAACACATCTTCTGAAAATCTAACTGCTGCGGAATCTCGTATCCGTGACGTTGACATGGCGAAAGAAATGATGACTCAAACTAAGAATTCTATTCTTTCTCAAGCAGCACAAGCAATGTTGGCTCAATCTAATCAAATGCCTCAAGGAGTTCTACAACTCTTGAGATAATGATTAAAGGGCGTCTAGTTTGGTAACGAGCTAGAGGATAACTGGGTGAATTGCTGGAACTTCCTAAAGCTTCATCTACCACAACGTAACTGGAAACGGTATGCGTGAGGGTCTGAAAATGATGAGGATAGAACAATGGATAATCAGCAGCCAAGCTCCTGTGAGGAAACTCTGGAGAAGGTTCAACGACTAGAGAACACGGTCTAAGGCACAAGCTATGACTATGAATCTCGTAGGGCAGTAAAAATAACTGTTCGAAGTGCCCAGCCCCTAGAAAATTAGGGTGAAGATATAGTCTATTCTGTCATCGAAAGAGACAGTCGCAAAGCAAGCGAACCAACAACCACAAGGAGTTCTTCAACTTCTTCGTTAATTTTAAAAATAAGATGGTCTTCGTTTATAGAAGACCATCTTTTCTTATTTCTTTTAATTTATATACAATTGACCAGTAGGAACGATTTAGAGCAAGTGCAATCTCTTTATCTTTCATACCACTATTTTTCATTGAGATTAATTGTTGAATATCTGAGTCAGTATAATTTTTATGGCGATCATAATGAGATGCTATTACTTGATATGTAGGATGTTGATTAATTAAGATTATGGATTCTTCTTTAAGTCTCCAAGTCCAGTTTGTTTTATAATACATGCTAGGACAAGTCCTAACATACTCAGTAATTATATTTAAATATGAGTAAGTATCCTTTGTGGAAGTTAATCTAAGAATATGGCCAAATCCATCTTTGCGTTTATTTAGTGAAAAGGATATACCAAATACTTGGAAGATATGAGATTTTAAAATTTGAAGTTCATCATAGGTGTAATTTTGTAGGTATAAATTAATATTTGGAGTTAAGTAGATGCTCTTTTTTAGATGATTATGCCTTTTTGAGATAGAAAGAGTCCCATCATCCATATAAATAATTGCCAGAAACATTGGAGAATTAATATATTTTAGTAAATCAATTGGTAGTTGTTTTCTCCCTTCTTTATTGTAAAAGTAAGGGTACAGTTCTGTGAAGAGTGGAAGAGATCGGGTTCGAAGGGTGTTACTTTTGGCAGTGATATAAAATAAGTCGGGAATTAAAGACATTTTCCATTCTCGATATTTAATTTGTCCCATGCCAAAGTGTTCTCTATAGCTATTGTTTTTTCTTCTGCTTCCTTTATAGATTTTGGTTATTTCACCATCGCCCATAATACTAGCGATTAATATATTTTTTTGTATATTTGTTAATTGATCAAAGTGATCCATTTCTTAATTTTCCCTCCTTTAAACAGAACATTTGTTCTGTGTTATTGTATCATATCTATTAAGAATAAACAAAGACTCATCAGTAAATGGTAATGAATTCTCTCTTCATTTAGGAGGTATCTAATTGAACAATGAAGATGTGCAACTAAAACAATTCCTAGAAGAACAGCTAGAATGGTGTAAGCAGCAAGATCTTATTTTAGAAAAAATAGAAGAAAAGCTATTTGAAATGAAGTGTATTGCTGAATATGTTTCAGAACATGTGCTATCCTCCTCAGAAATGAGTCGCCTTAATCGCCAGCTCCAGGAATTGAAATGTAAGGCAGATGCGCTTGAGAAACTACTACGGACGGAATTTCATTAATCAAACAATAGAGCAGCCAAGTGTGGTTGTTCTTTTTTTTGCAGTTAATACCTAAAATAATCACAAAAACAGTGAAAATATCTTCAATTCTTACCGATATAACTACTAGAAATCATGTTATCGGGAGGAAACAACATGTCGGTCAATCAAATATCAGGTCAAGGAATCAATCCAAGAGTGGAGCAGCAAAGAGATTTTACAAATAAAACAACAGATATTGCTAGAGAATTTTTGAGCCAGGTTCAGGCACAACCAGCGGTTTCTAATAAACCAGTGTCAAAGACTGATATGGAAGACATTGTGAATAACATGAACAAAATATTGGAATCTAGTCATACAGCCCTCAAGTTTGAGTTACATGAAGAACTTCAGGAGTATTACGTGACGATAGTCGATGATGTAACACAAGAAGTAGTGAAAGAAATCCCTTCAAAAAAGATGCTAGATATATATGCAGCGATGACAGAGTTCGTCGGGCTCGTGGTAGATAAAAAGATTTAGGCGGTGAGAGCATGAATATGAGAATTGGTGGATTAGCCAGTGGTATGGATACGGACCAAATGGTCAAGGATTTAATGAAAGCCGAACGTATGCCATTAAATAAGCTTCAGCAACAAAGACAATACCTTGAATGGCAACGAAATGACTTTCGGGAATTAAATGCTAAGCTGTTAGAATTTGATCAACTTATTTTTAACGGAATTGCTAGACAAGCTTCATTCACAGCAAAGACGGTTACTAGTTCAAATTCTAGTGCAGTAACGGTTAAAAATGTGAATTCAACAAATGATATTGCAGCAACGATTAAGGTTCGTGAGCTTGCAAGTGCGGCAACAATGCATTCAAAGGAAAGTGTTGGAATTGATCCGACAAAAAAATTCAGTGAACTCTTTGGAACAGAGGCACCAATTGGTGAAGAAATCAAAGTCTTAGCGATTGGTACAGATGGAAAGTTACAGAATGAAGCTGATGTGAAAGCGATCAAAATCACTGGTGATGATACGCTGGACTCTGTTTTAACGAAGATCAATAGTCAGTTCGGTGTTTCAGCTTTTTACGATGAAATGACAGGGAAAATCTCGATTACGGCAAAAAACACAGGGGATGCTGCCCTTGATGGAACAGATAACCCTGAAATTGCATTAGTTGGTGATTTCTTTACTAATACATTGAAGCTAGATAGCAATAATATCGAAGCAGCAAGTAATAATGTGGGCTCACTTGGAAAAAATGCGAGCTTTGAGTACAACGGACTTCTTACTTCAAGAAGTACCAACACATTTAGAATCAACGGCTATGAATACTCGCTAAAACAAACGACTGAAATTCCAGGCTCAGATCCGCAGGCATTTAGTGGTGTCACGTTTTCTTCAACAACTGATACAGATACCATTTTTAACACGATTAAAACGTTTGTTGACAAGTACAATGAACTTATTGCATCTGTTAACTCAAAAGTTTCAGAAGGCCCTAACAGAAGCTATAAGCCTTTAACAGACGAAGAAAAAGAAGCACTATCTGAGAAACAAATTGAGCAATGGGAAGAACAGGCTAAAAAAGGAACTCTATACAGAGACCAAGCATTATCTAGCAGTCTTGAAAAAATGAGAACGTCCTTGTATACAACTGTTGCAGGTACGTCTAGTTTTAATGCGTTATCTCAAATTGGAATTACAACCTCATCAAATTACCTAGATAAAGGGAAGCTAGTGATTGATGAAACAAAGCTGAGAGAAGCTATTTCTAGTAATCCTAATGGTGTATATGAGCTTTTTCAAAAGGATGGCGCGACTTCTAGTGACCAGGGGTTAGCTCGAAGACTGAGATCCACTCTGAAGGATACGATGGCTAATATTGATGCGAAGGCTGGTAAGGCAACTTCAACAAATGGTAATTTCGCGATTGGTCGAAATCTAAACAATATTAACAATCAGATATCAAGCTTTGAGAGAAGATTAATTCAAATCGAGGACCGCTATTGGAAGCAGTTCACGGCGATGGAAAAAGCGTTACAACAATCGAATAATCAATATTCATATCTCATGCAGCAGTTCGGCACTGGCATGTAAATAAAAGGAGTGAATGAGCAACATGGCAATTAGCAATCCGTACCAACAATATCAAACCAATGCAGCTACTACCGCTTCACCTGGTGAATTGACACTAATGCTTTATAATGGCTGCTTAAAATTCATTCATCTTGCAGGAAAAGCAATCGAAGAAGGCAATATTGAAGAACGCAACACGAACATCCAAAAAGCACAAAATATCATCAGAGAATTCATGGTCACTTTAAATATGGATATCGAAATCTCTAAAAGCTTGATGAGTATGTATGATTACATGAATCGCCGCCTTATGGATGCAAATTTGAAGAATGACTTAGAGATTCTTAAAGAAGTAGAAGGATATGTTGTTGACTTCCGTAACACCTGGAAGGAAGCAATCCAGATAAATAAACAAGCGAAGCCAATGCAGGGTGGCAGAGCATAGTGAGTGTTCAAGCGCTCTATAAGGTCACAAAGCAGCTGGTAGAACTACTAGAGAAATCTGTGCCAAAACAAGAACGTGATGATCATATTGTTCAAATCGAAAAACACTTAGAGGCACGCGAATTGATCATGGAGCAACTAAAACCTCCATACACAGATGAAGAAATGCGCCTAGGTAGAGCAATGATTGAAGCTCAGAAGCTGATTAATGAGAAACTGAAAACGATGAAGTCTCAAATCCAGCTCGATATCAATCAACTAAACAAAACAAAAGAATCAAATAACAAATATACCAACCCTTATCAATCAGTATCAAATGGGGACGGCATGTTCTTTGATCGAAAGAAATAATTGGGGACGGTTCTTGCGCTTCTTTTTTAACGAAGCGCAAGAACCGTCTTTTTATTTTGCAACTTTGAATGTTCATTTTCGTCTAATTGAAAAAAAACGACTGGAGCATACACATGATGAGAAATATATTTTTTTCTATAGCTTCATTTTAAATATTAGTGGGTTGTCAATCTGACTTTGAGCCCTCGACTAGCATGGGAAAACTAAACTCTGAAATACATTCAGAAGCAGCTACAAAAATAACATCTGAAGCGACAATTACAAAGGTCAGTATTAAAAAGATAGGAGAGAGCGACATTACTGTTTTTGAAGAAGAGGAAGTCCTCGAAACGTTTACACACTTATTATCAAGTGCTGTAAAAGAAGAGGGGATAGTGAATATGGCAAATCCAGAATATCATCTAGAGATTGTCGATGCAAATGAAGATACTTATCGTTATTATTTGTGGATTGGTGAAAGTGGGGAAAGAACTACGTTAATGTGGGGTGAAGACACTCATACAATCTATACTGTATCGCAAGATTTTACTGATCAGTTCATTGATTTCGTAAAGTAAACTAAAAGAGGAGGGTTCTTCGCTTCGAAAGAAGTGTAAGAACCGTCCCTAAATCACCTAACGACATCGCTAAGCTTTATTTCGCGATTTTTTCGTAAATCGATATACTCATCGCCCTTTATGATTAAAGGTTGATGAGGTTCATCATCATGAATAAAGATAATTTCGCCATGGTCACCTGTGTTCAAAATGACTTCCTTACGTAGGTATTGTCTCATTAGATATTTGACGAAAGGAAAGACGACAGCAGGATTTAGTTTGTTGTTACGTGCTTCCTCAACTAGAATATTGATTCCGACGAAATCAGGTTTTCTTGCTTGATACACTCGATCAGATGAGATTGCATCAAACGTATCAGCAACTGAAAGAATTTGGACAAGAAAAGGGATATCCTTTTCTTTCACCTTATTCGGATATCCACTTCCATCAATTCGTTCGTGGTGGAGAAGAGCTGCGGCTGGAATATGAAGGTCAATGTCCTCTACTTTTTTAAGGATTTGATATCCGTAAATCGTATGTTTAGTGATTTCTTTCCATTCATGTTGAGTGAGTTTCCCTGGCTTATTAATGATATCTGGGTTCACCATAGTTTTACCAATGTCGTGTAAGAGCCCCATCTTACCAAGTAATGATATTTCTTGCTCTGTGCGGCCTAATAATTTCCCGATCACCGCACTGATCATTCCCACATTAATGCTGTGCCGATACGTATACTCATCATATGATTTTATTCCGTGCAAATAATTAATCGAGTCACTATGATCAAGAGCCTGATCAATGAGGGGCTGATAGGCAGTTATAAGTTCTTTAATCGGTGGACTGTTATTCAAATTAATGTGTTGAAATAGACTTTTTATCTCAGCTAAGTTTTCATCATAAAGCTTTTGTATAGTATTAATTAATTTGTTATTATCCCTGTAATCTTCAATCTCGATTTTTGTTCCAAATTTATAGTTATGCAAAAGAACAATATGAGTTTCTGTAAGGGCTGTTCCTTTTTTTAGCAGTAATATCCCTTGATCAGAATAGATATCTTGTCCTAATGTTTGTCCAACTAGTTCAAATGAAATTTCGAAGCTATTTGTCATCATAAAAAATGCTCTCCAATACTTGCATTGTAATGGGTTGATAATTCTATTTATTATATCGGCATATTTCGTAAACTTTGTAACTTATTAACAAAAGTTTTTTTATTTTGTAAGAGTTATACAGGACTATATTCCTATTTTACACTGATTGAAGCTTAAAGTAAAAGTTGAAATTGTTGAAAAACTTTCTAAAATACTACCAATAAAAACGCTTCCTCATTGATATACTTATATGAGAGTAATTAATTTGGTTAAACCCATGACTTTATTAATTGTCACAATCTTGTAACAATTATTTTGTGGTTTAAGAAGGAATTAAGGCGGGTATTGTAGAATTAGTAGTCATAGTCAAAAATAAAGTGAGCAATCTTCATTCACTACTTGGCTACTGCTCTTGGTTAATTTAATCAATCAAGAGGCAATGCATGGTTTTGACTAATTCAAAAGATTGGTCGAATGAAAAGGAGGAGTTCATGTATGAAATACAACGTCCGCGGTGAAAACATTGAGGTAACTCCAGCATTACGAGAGTATGTTGAGAAGAAGCTAAGTAAGTTAGAACGCTATTTTGACGGTACTCCCGATGCAAATGTTCATGTGAATTTAAAAGTGTATAATGACAAGCAACGAAAAATAGAGGTTACAATTCCAATGACTCAATTAGTGCTAAGAGCTGAGGAATCTCATGAAGATATGTATGCTGCCATTGATTTAGTCGTGGATAAGCTTGAACGACAAATTCGTAAACATAAAACAAAAGTAAATCGTAAATTACGTGAGCAAGGCTCAATCCATTCATTATTCTCAAATGGCGATAGCAAAACAGCTGTTAAAGAGCCTGAGCTTGATACAGATGAGTTTGAATTAGTCCGTACAAAGCGTTTTAATTTGAAGCCGATGGATAGTGAAGAGGCGATTCTACAAATGAACATGCTTGGCCACAGCTTCTTCGTTTATACAAATGCTGAAACAAATACAACCAATGTTGTGTACCGCCGAAACGATGGCCGCTACGGAATCATCGAACCAAACTAATAACAAAACTGGAGGACTTGAGTGTATGCTCAAGTCCTTTACTGTGTTTTACATATTGTTAGCAATGTACTTCGTTTGGTATCTAGCTCCAGGGACATCGGACGAGCCCCTTGCACTTTTTTTAATAAACATCAAATAAAAGGCTGTAATAGTCTTTTGTTTTTTTCGTTGTGGTATTTTTTACAGGGTGATCTTTTTGATATTGTGCAATTGGAAATGATGCTAGAATCAGAACAGAACCGCATAACAAAATGATGCATACAAGACCTATCAAAACAACCATATGACCCACTCCTTTAGCCTTTTGGATATGTTCAAGATGATTGTAAATGATGAAACGCATTTCATATCAAGCATAAATTTGATTTTTCATGAAGGAGTTTCAAGAAATGGCAAATATTAAGGATATCGCAAAGAAAGCGGGAGTATCAGTGACAACCGTTTCCCGCGTATTAAATCAACATCCATACGTGAGTGAAGAGAAAAGGAAAGCCGTGATTCGAGCAATTGAAGAAACGAATTATCAACGAAATCTAAATGCCGTTCATTTGAGTAAAGGGGAAACATTCCTGATTGGGGTGGTGATTCCGTACACAAATCATCCTTATTTCGGCTTGCTCGTTGAAGGGATGGCAAATGAAGCGGTGAAGAACAATTACAAGCTAGTACTATTTCAAACAAATTATGAAGAGAATAGAGAAATCGAAGCATTGCGGATGTTGCAGCACAAGCAACTAGATGCGGTCATCATTGGCTCAAGGAGCTGTAGCTGGGAAGTCATTGATGAGTATATTCAATATGGGCCAATTGTTCTTTGTGAAGATTCAAGAGGACGGAGTGTATCGTCAACATTCATTGACCATTATGAAACCTTTAGCAATGCTTTAGATTATTTACATACAAAGGGGCATCAAAGAATAGGATATACGATTGGACGAAAATCAGGGACAAGCAGTAGACAGAGAGCCAATGCGTATCATGATTTTCTGAAAAAGATGAATGAACCATTCAATCCAAATTACATATTTGATCAATGTCTTCAATTTGAGGACGGGGTAAAGGTGGTCGAGCAATTAACAAGGATGGAGAAACCACCAACTGCATTGCTAGTAACAAGTGACATCCTTGCTGCTGGGATTATTACCTATGCACATGAAAAGGGAATATCCATCCCTGATGACCTTGCTATCATAGGGTTTGATAACCAACCCATCGCCAAAATCATGCACATCACAACCCTTGAAATCCCATTAGTAGAAATCGGAAGAAAGCTGTTTCTACAAGCCATCAACCGTACCGAGCAATCTCACGAACAAATCAATGTCACATTAATAGAACGCCAAACTGTCTGAGGTGCCTTCCACCAAAGCTGGACAAATCTAGTCTCATAATTGGTGCCAGGCACCACAAGTGGGTCAAATGATGTCCCACATAAGGCGTAGATTTTATAAAAATTTTACCCCATGAGAGATTAGTGATAAAATGGTTAATATTAATAAAATTAATTAAAAAATGACTGTTTTCACAAAGTTTGTTGTTTATAAGACATCCATAAAAAAATGAGGTCTAGCAGACTGAAAACACGTAGACTCCCGCGGGATTAGTGGCCAAAGTGAGACCCCGCAGAAGCTTGCGACGAGGAGGCTCACCAGTCACCACGCAGGACGCGGAGTGTATTCAGGCTGCGAATGAACAAACAATATATACGGAATCAGTTTAATAATTGAAATATACGACAGAGGAGCGTTTTTAATGCTTGGACTTTTAAACAAAGTATTTGATTCTAATAAACGCCAAATAAAAAGATTGGAAACGTTAGCTGACAAGATTGAAGCGATCCGCTCGCAAACGGAAGGCTTATCAGATGATCAGCTACGTGCGAAGACTGATGAATTCAAAGCTCGCTATGAAAAAGGCGAAACGCTTGATGATATGCTAGTTGAAGCATTCGCAGTTGTTCGTGAAGCTGCAAAGCGTGTGCTTGGCTTACATCCTTACCCTGTTCAATTAATGGGTGGTGTGGCTCTTCATGAAGGGAATATCTCTGAGATGAAGACAGGGGAAGGGAAAACCTTAACCTCAACCATGCCTGTATACTTAAATGCGATTACTGGAAAAGGTGTTCACGTCATCACAGTCAACGAATACCTAGCAAGTCGTGACGCACATGAGATGGGACAGTTATACGAATTTTTAGGACTAAGTGTTGGTTTGAACCTAAATGGGCTTTCTCGTGAGGAAAAAATTGAAGCGTATCGTGCTGATATTACATATGGTACGAATAATGAATTTGGATTTGATTACCTGCGTGACAACATGGTTCTATACCGTGAACAAATGGTTCAACGTCCACTTCATTATGCAGTCATCGATGAGGTTGACTCGATTTTAATTGATGAAGCAAGAACACCATTGATTATTTCGGGAACAGCGCAGAAATCAACATCACTTTATATTCAAGCAAATGGCTTTGTTCGTACATTAAAGCAAGAAGAGGATTACACATATGATGAAAAAACAAAGAGTGTTCAATTAACAGAAGAGGGAATCTCACGAGCTGAGAAGGCTTTTGGCATTGAAAATCTGTTTGATATTTCTCATGTGGCATTAATCCACCATATCAATCAAGCGTTGAAGGCTCATTCAAGCATGCATAAGGATGTTGATTATGTTGTTGAAGAAGGCGAAGTCGTAATTGTTGACTCCTTCACTGGTCGTTTAATGAAGGGACGTCGTTATAGTGACGGGCTTCACCAAGCGATTGAAGCAAAAGAGGGCTTAGAAATTCAAAATGAAAGTATGACCCTTGCAACAATCACATTCCAGAACTATTTCCGTATGTATGAAAAGCTTGCAGGGATGACTGGTACAGCTAAGACTGAGGAAGAAGAATTCCGTAACATTTATAATATGAATGTTGTCGTGATTCCAACAAATCGTCCGATTGCCCGTGATGATCGCCCTGATTTAATCTATAAATCAATCGAGGGTAAATTCCGTGCGGTTGCAGAGGATATCGCTGCTCGTCATGCGAACGGCCAACCAGTTCTTGTAGGAACAGTTGCGATTGAAACGTCTGAATTAATTTCAAAATTCTTAACGAAAAAAGGAATTAAGCATCATATCTTGAATGCGAAGAATCATGAGCGTGAGGCTGAAATCATTGAAAATGCCGGTCAACGTGGAGCGGTAACCATCGCAACAAACATGGCAGGACGTGGTACAGATATCAAGCTTGGAGAAGGCGTAGTGGAGGCTGGCGGTCTGGCTGTAATTGGTACAGAACGTCATGAATCTCGTCGTATTGATAACCAGCTTCGTGGACGTTCTGGTCGTCAAGGAGATCCAGGGGTTACGCAATTCTATCTTTCAATGGAAGATGAATTAATGCGTCGTTTCGGTTCTGATAACATGAAGTCAATGATGGAGCGTCTTGGTATGGATGATGACCAGCCAATTCAGAGTAAAATGGTATCAAGAGCCGTTGAATCAGCGCAAAAACGTGTTGAGGGTAACAACTTTGATGCTCGTAAACAGCTTCTTCAATATGACGATGTTCTACGTCAACAACGTGAGATTATCTATAGTCAACGTTATGAGGTCATTGATTCTGACAACCTACGTGATGTAGTAGAAAAAATGATTAAGTCTTCCATTACTCGTAATGTTGAATTATATACTCCAGGGACAGAGCTTCCTGAAGAGTGGAATCTTAAAGGAATCATTGACTATGTGAACGCGAATATCCTTTCTGAAGGAGATATCGTCGAGCGTGACCTTAAAGGAAAAGAACCAGAAGAAATGGTTGAGGTCATTTTCAATAAGGTGAAAGAGCGTTATGATGAGAAGGAAGTAGAGCTTACTCCAGAGCAAATGCGTGAATTTGAAAAAGTTATCGTTCTTCGTGCAGTTGATAGCAAGTGGATGGATCACATTGACCAAATGGATAATCTACGTCAAGGAATTCATTTACGTGCATATGGCCAAACAGATCCATTACGCGAATACCAAATGGAAGGCTTCGCGATGTTTGAAAATATGGTTGCATCAATTGAAGAAGAAGTTGCAAAATATATAATGAAAGCACAAATTCGTAACAACCTTGAGCGCCAAGAGGTTGCAAAGGGTCAGCAGGCTGTCCATCCAAAAGAAGGCGACGAAAAGCCAAAGAAAAAACCTGTCACAAAAGCAATCAACATCGGTCGAAATGACCCATGTATTTGTGGAAGTGGCAAAAAATATAAGCAATGCTGTGGAAAATAATAGGTCGTCTAAAGGAAAGGTGAGAGACTGCTCTCACCTTTTTAGGCGAATAAGACCTATTCGTGATTAATGGCTGTTTTCTCAATATTTGTAGAGAATTCTAGCAGCATGAATACCGTAGACTCCTGCGGGAACAGTGACCTGAGTGAGACCCCGCAGGAGCATAGCGACGAGGAGGCTCACTGGGCCACCCGCCGGACGCGGAGTGTATTCATGCTGCGGGTTTAAAAGTAACAATCTATATGAAAGCAGCTTTATTATTATAATGAGGTGAATCAATTTGGAATTAGTAGAAATTAAACAAGAGCTTGATAAAACAGCTAAGAGATTAGCGGCATTTAGGGGGTCTCTTTGACTTAGAGGCGAAGCAAGCTCGTATCAATGAACTTGATGAAGTCATGTCAATGCCGGACTTCTGGAATGATCAAAACGCAGCACAAGCTGTGATCAATGAGGTCAACGCGCTAAAAGAATCAGTCAATCAATTTAATGAGCTAAGTGATTCATATGAAAACCTTGAATTGACTCATGACTTATTAAAAGAAGAGCCTGATGAAGAAATGCAAGCAGACCTTGTTCATGAAATCAAAGCACTCGTGAAACACATGAACGATTTTGAATTACAGCTACTATTAAGCGAACCATATGATAAAAACAATGCCATTCTAGAGCTTCACCCAGGTGCTGGTGGAACAGAGTCACAGGATTGGGGTTCAATGCTCCTTCGTATGTACACTCGTTGGGCTGAGCGAAAAGGCTTTAAAGTAGAAACACTAGACTATCTACCAGGTGACGAAGCGGGGATTAAAAGTGTAACACTTTTAATCAAAGGTCATAATGCTTATGGGTATTTGAAAGCTGAAAAAGGCGTACATCGACTAGTTCGTATCTCTCCGTTTGATTCATCAGGTCGTCGCCATACATCGTTTGTGTCTTGCGAAGTCATGCCTGAATTTAATGATGAGATTGAAATAGATATCCGTACAGAGGATCTGAAAATCGATACGTACCGTGCAAGTGGAGCGGGTGGACAGCATATCAATACAACGGACTCAGCTGTTCGTATCACCCATTTACCAACGAATACAGTTGTTACGTGTCAAACAGAACGTTCCCAAATAAAAAACCGCGAACGCGCCATGAAAATGCTTCAAGCAAAGCTTTATCAGCTAAAAATTGAAGAGCAGCAATCACAATTAGATGAGATACGTGGTGAGCAGAAGGATATCGGCTGGGGAAGCCAAATCCGTTCATACGTCTTCCACCCATACTCCATGGTAAAAGACCACCGTACCAACACCGAGGTTGGTAACACACAAAGTGTGATGGACGGTGACCTAGATCCATTTATTGACGCCTACCTGCGTTCGAAATTATAAGCATAAATGTGTATCAAAAAAGCAAGTGATTTCACTTGCTTTTTTACATGCGCTAAACAGCTATCTAAACCTAGCCTCTTAGTTTGCTCATTATATTATTGAGTTCGGTATCGTGAATACCAGTTTTTGAACTAAGATATTCAATATCTACTTTCACACCTTTAATATCTTCTGATACAATTCCAAAAACATTACGATGTTCATCTATTTTACCGTTAGTAAATTTGAAATTACTACGTAATTCAGATGAAAGTCCTTCAAGCTTTGATTCAATTCTGTCTTGACCTTCTTTTAATTCAGAAACATCATCTTTTAATCCAGCAACATCGTATTTTAAAGTAGAAACATCATTTTTCAAAATAGAAACATCAACTTTTAATCCTGAAACATCTTCTTGTAACCCAGTCATACCCTTTTTTAAATCTTTCATTTCGGTGAGAATTAGTTTTAAGGTTTCTTCCATCTTAATCATCCTCTCCACGCACAATTTATTATCGTAAGTATATCACACGGATAAGAAAACTATTTGTGAATTTTTGGTGAGAACGGAGCCATCTTATTCAGTGTGATTACCTTATTTGTAAAATTTATCCTCTAAAATCAATACTCCACCCAACCGATATATAAATATGGAAATAAAAATGTCATAACATTGTTCGACCAAATCTTTCAAATTTCTTGTAATTCTTGTAAAATAGAAAGAAAGCATCATAGAATGTAGGAGTGGAATAAATGGAGAATACGAATTATTTAGAGTTAAAGAATGCAGACATTGTCCGAAAGAACAAACTGCTTTTCATCATTTCTTTGATTTCAGTTATTTTAACCGTTTTTGTTGAACTACTTATTAAACAACCATTGGCATTAATTATCACCATTGGAGTTGGGGGGATCGTCTTTCTTGCCATTCTTGCAACGTTAATTAAATTAAACAAAGCGATTGCATTTACCCCGTATATTGCTGCGGTTGGAATGACCGTTATTTTATATGTGATTATGAATACATCTGGTTCAATCACGATGATGGTGTTGCCATTCTTTATACTGACATCAATTGCCATCTATAATATGCGTGCGGTCCTCACAGTTGGTGTAGTCGGTGGCTTTATTCTAAGTGCTGTTTTCTTTTTGAAGAATACTGAATCATTGAATCTTGATGTAAATACTATTGTCATTTATTATCTCTTATTCTTATTAGTTGTTGTTACGTTATTTTTCCAAAGCTTTGTCATTAAAAAAATGAACGATGACATTCGACATCTACAAGTTCAAACAGAAACAATGCTAGCAACGCAAAAAGATCAAGCAAATCATATTCTTGAAAATACAGCAACAATTAGTACGAATTTGACCTCCATTCGAAAGCAAAGTGAAGTGCAAATGCATTCCTTTAATGAAATGACTGCCGCGGTTTCAGAGATTTCTTCAGGGGTGCAATCTCAAAGTGAATCAGCCTCGACAATCACAGAGTCTGTTGAAAACTTAAATAACATCGTGAACAAGCTCGTTCAAGCTGCCGAAAGCTTAGATAAGCAAACAGATGAAACGTCAACAGCTTCAACAAATGGTTCTAGAACGATTGAAGCCTTATTAGAAAAGAATGATGAGTTTCAGAAATCGATACAAGATATGTCAGCAACTATGAATGAATTAGTTAGTAAAATCAATGAAACGAATCAATTTGCTGATTCCATTCAAAATATCGCATCTCAAACGAATCTTCTAGCGCTAAATGCATCCATTGAAGCGGCAAGAGCTGGAGAAAGTGGGAAAGGCTTTGCCGTTGTTGCCAATGAAATTCGAAAGCTTTCTGAGTCAACTTCGGCTACAGCAAATCAAATTTCTGAAAACCTACTAGCAGTCAATGAACGAACCATTGTAACGCAAGAGCAAATGAATGATAATGGTGTGAAAATGACTGAAAGTGTTGCGATGACAAATGATACGTTAGAAGTATTCTCGTTGATCAATGCGACGGTTGCGAAATTAACATCAACTGTAAAAGAGTTCGAGCAGATGACAACAGATCTAAGCAGCTCTTCTCAAATGATCGAAACATCAGTTAGTGAGTTTGCAGCAGTCATCGAAGAAAGCTCAGCTTCATTAGAAGAAATAGCTGCTTCGATTGATTCGCAAAATCAACAGCATGCACATCTTGTTACATCTATCAAAGAAACAGATGATGCAGCAAATCGCTTAATTAGCCTTCATAAAGAGAACTAACAAATGATATAAACGGTAGGATGTTTTCACAAAGTTTGTTGTTTTTGGATTTAATTAATTTAAAAATGAAGTATTAGCAGCAGGATTAGACGGAGACTCCCGTGGGATGAGTGGCTAAAGTGAGACCCCACAGGAGCCAGTCACCCCGCAGGACGTGGAGTAAGTATATTCCTGCTGCGGCTTTAAAAAGCAACAGTTTATACGAAAATAGCCAAACGGTAAAATCAGGTGTGAAATGGCACCTGATTTTTTTATAGATAAAATGATCAACTTACAAATACTTTTTCCATATTTACAAATACTAAAAAAGAGACATTTTGTTGCTTTAACACGTTATAACACTGGCGTTTACTTGTTCTGTGACCCGTGCTATACTCTCAAAGGTTATAATGGATTACCGGAATTAGGAGGATAACATGAACAAGAGAAGACGTCAGAAAGAAAAGCATCCACTACTTACGATTGTGAGCGAGTATTTACATATATTAGTCGGTTCAGCGTTTGTTGCACTTGCGTTTAATGTATTTTTATTACCAAATCAAGTGGCTTCTGGGGGAGTTAGTGGAATTAGTATCATCTTATTTAATGTACTAGGATGGGAGCCAGCCTTTGTTCAATGGGCTTTTAATATCCCACTGTTTATCGCAGGGATTATCCTACTTGGGATGCAATTTGGGGCAAAAACTTTAGTAGGAACGATTTTTCTCCCATTTGTAGTATTCTTGTCGCGTGATTTTCAGCCAGCGACAACAGATCCATTGTTAGGAGCAATCTTTGGTGGTATAGGTGTTGGTCTTGGATTAGGCATTGTTTTTAGAGGAAAGGGTTCAACAGGTGGTACTGATTTGGCAGCCCAAATTATTAATAAATATACAGGGTTCACGTTAGGACGATGTGTTCTATTAATTGATGGGTTAATTGTGATCTCTGCAGCCATTGTTTTTGATATTGAAAGAGGTCTTTATGCACTCATTGGTTTATTTGTGACTAGTAAAACAATTGACCTTGTGCAGATTGGTATCGGGAATTCGAAGATGGCGATGATTATCACGAACGAACAGGAAAAAGTACGAGCAGGAATTATTCATGAAATCGATCGTGGTGTCACAAAGCTATCAGCCTTTGGTGGGTATACCGATGATGAGCGCCCAATATTGATGTGTGTTGTCGACCAAACAGAGTTCACAAAATTGAAACAATTAGTGAAAAGGATTGATTCCTCTGCATTTGTCGTTGTTATGGATGCGGCAGAGGTATTAGGTGAAGGTTTTAAAAGACCGTAAATAGGTTATAATGAAGCTTGGAAAATATCTCTAAAGGGGGAATAACTAGTGAAACGGAAATTACTAGGTTTACTTGTGGGACTTGTGCTTGTTTTAGCAGCCTGTGGGGGAAATGATGAAACCGCTGGTGATGCAACAACGGTAAATGCTGAAAAAGTGTTTCGACAAAACTGTGGTTCATGCCATGGACAGGATTTAAGCGGTGGTGTAGGACCAGCTTTAGATAAAATCGGTTCTGTATACACTCAAGAAGAAATTGAATCAATCATTGAAACAGGAAAAGGCATGATGCGTGGGAAAATGATCGTTGGAGCAGAAGTCGAAGCCGTAGCTAAATGGCTAGCTGAAAAGAAATAAACTTCTGTGGATATCTAAAAAGGTATTGTATTATACATAAATACATTTTTGTTGAATGTCTAGCAGCCTGAATACATGGAGACACCCGCGGGATGCGTGGGCAAAGTGAGACCCCGCAGGCACGAGAAGGCTCACCGGTCACCCCGCAGGACGCGGAGTGTATTCAGGCTGCGGGCTTTAAAAGCAATAATTTATTCAATAACAGTCTATTATCGATTTATATAAGAAAAGCATCGGGCTAAAACTCGGTGCTTTTTTTATGCTAAAACTAGCTTCCAGAAATAAACAAACGACCGCGAAATGCCTAGATAACAACAGATATCTAGGTGAAATGAAAATGTAATATTTTTGGGTCTTATTTTGCCGAATTATGATGTTATAATGTAGAAAGTGACGGATAAGGTCTGTTACTTTATTAAATTATGTATCTATCGACAAAATCTGCATGAATTCGTGTTATAGTTAGAGGTAAAGAACGAAAAATACTATTTTAGGTGATTATAAATGATAGAAATGAAGGATGTAATCAAGAAATATCCAAACGGTGTTCTCGCTGTTAATGGGATTAATATCAAGATTAAACAAGGCGAATTTGTCTATGTTGTAGGGCCAAGTGGAGCCGGAAAGTCTACTTTTATAAAAATGATGTATCGAGAAGAGAAGCCTACTTCAGGTAGTATTCAGATTAATGGAATTGATTTAACCAAGCTAAAAGAGAAAAAAGTTCCTTATTTACGTCGTAATATTGGCGTTGTTTTTCAGGATTTCAAATTATTACCAAAATTAACTGTGTTTGAAAATGTAGCATTTGCTCTTGAGGTTATTGAAGAGAATCCACGTAATATTAAGAAACGAGTAATGGATGTGCTAGATTTAGTTCGTTTGAAGCACAAGGCACGTTTTCTACCAGATGAATTATCAGGTGGGGAGCAGCAGCGTGTGTCAATTGCACGTTCCATTGTGAACTCTCCAGGATTGATGATTGCCGATGAGCCTACAGGAAACTTAGATCCTGAGACCTCATGGGAAATTATGAATATCTTTGAAGAAATTAATAATCGTGGTACAACGATAGTCATGGCTACACATAACCGTGAAATAGTTAACAAAATTAAGAAGCGTGTCATTGCCATTGAAAGTGGGAAAATTGCACGTGATGAAGCAAGGGGTGAGTATGGCTATGAAATCTAGTACACTCATCAGGCATTTCCGTGAAAGTGTAAAGAATTTAAGTAGAAACGGCTGGATGACATTTGCCTCAGTCAGTGCAGTGACAGTGACATTATTACTTGTAGGTGTCTTTATTGTCATCATGATGAACTTGAATAGTATGGCTACCTCGATTGAAGAGGATGTTCGTATTCGCGTTCATATTGATTTAGCAGCAACAGCTGATGATCAAGAAACATTGTACAAGGAAATTGAAAAAATTCCACAAGTAGCAACCATTGAGTACTCTTCTAAGGAAGATGAACTGTCAAATATGATCAAGAGCTTTGGTGAAGAAGGAAAGATATTTGAGTTATTTGAACAAAATAATCCACTTCACGATGTGTATATCATCAAAACAAAGAATCCTAGTGACATTATGAAGGTAGCTGATGAAATTGAAACCTTCTCATATGCAGCGAAAGTGAAATATGGACAAGGGGAAATTGAGAAGATATTTGCAGCTGTGAAAATGTCACGAAATATTGGGATCGGGTTAATTGTTGGTCTCTTGTTTACCGCGATGTTCCTCATTTCTAATACAATAAAAATTACCATTGTTGCAAGAAGAAGAGAAATCGAAATCATGAAGCTTGTTGGAGCAACGAATGCGTTTATCCGTTGGCCATTTTTCCTAGAAGGCATGTTTATAGGTATATTAGGTTCGATCCTACCAATTGGATTAATTCTAGGAACCTATAACTATGTATATGATTTAATTCAACCAAGATTAGAAGGCACATTCCTAACCCTTCTATCATTTAACCCATTTGCTTTCCAAGTAACAGGCTTGTTACTAGCAATCGGCGCATTCATCGGTGTCTGGGGAAGCTTAATGTCCGTACGGAAGTTTTTGAAAGTCTAATTATAAAAGTACTAGTGGTATTAATATTGCAAGCCCTAGCAGACTGAATGCACGGAGACTCCCGTGGGATGCGTGGCCAAAGTGAGACCCCGCAGGAGCTTTAGCGAGGCCACTGAAAAACTATCGTTTTTTGATAACTTTAATTTCCAAAGAAAAAAACAAGCCTTTTTTTCTCAAATAAGATCAAAAAGGCTTGTTTTAAAGGGGGAATTCC
>NZ_JACYHA010000032.1 GCF_014837155.1 Litchfieldia stipae
TTTAAAATCCATTATGGAGTCCTCCTTGGTTACAAATTAGGGGTCATTTCGTCGACGATTTGACACCCCGCATCATACCAAGAGGGCTCTTTTTGTTCAAGTCCCCGAAAACCCTTCTAACAGGAATGCTCCTTTATATATATACGAAAATTGTTAAGAGGAGGTTTCGAAAAAATGAAACTTTATCCAATTATTTCCGTATATCATAATAGAATGTCATTTTTACGGAGGGATAACTATGTTTGAAGTTAGTGTTGAAAAGGTAGAAGATAAAGTCATCATAAAATGGCAATTATCAAAAATCGAAATACCAATCTCCGAGATTGTAGAGATAACTGAAGACGATACATACGGTGGTCAAGTAAAGGATGCTATCCGGATTGGATTGCCTTATGGAACCGCTGATCGAGTTGTGATTAAAACAAAGTCTGACACATATATTTTGTATACAAGTATTGATGCAATTAAGTTGAAGTTACAATCAATTGTTACCAATTAGTTGGAAGGTTTGAGTTTTGATTAGGGGGGAGATGAATAGTGGGCTATCTTTATTTTGCCAGTTTAGTATTATATGCTGTGGCGTTCGGTTTGTTAGGGTTTGGTATCTTTACTTTATTTAGTAGGTCAAATCAAAAAAGAGGAAGCATTGCCATCATAAGTGGAGTGGTGATATTTGTTGCTGTTATGTCAGCAAATGTGTTATACCCTGTGAGTGCTGGTGAAAAAACGATTGTAGCCAACTATACAAATGTATCAAGTGCTGATGATTCATTCTATTGTGAGATCTATGATGAATATACAAATGCGCATTATAGATATTATTCTAGTGAAAAAGAAGAAGCCACTGCGTTCTGCTCCAATATCGAGTTAGGAAAAGAATATAGTATCAATTACACATACAAGGATGGTTCAAATCATATCGAAACTCTCGGTGAATAGAACTTCCCTATAAAAAGAGCGATCTCCTGTACAAAAGGAGATCGCTTTATTGTTGTCGAGATTATAAATATTGTTGAAATCCTTTACTAGACTCTTTGATTGCTAGGATGATTGATTCTAACTGTTTCTCATCAAGGTTAAAGGTGCTTTTCACCTTGTTCTCAAGATTCTCGGTGACTCTTCTTTTTCCTACCTCGACTAAAGCAATGAGTGAGAAGCTACAATTTAAGACCTTGGCAAATTCACGTTGAGTCATATTATAATTCATTCTAATAAACTTAATTACTTCATTATCCATCGAATCCACCACTTTATCTTTTTTTAGATGCCCCCTACAAAAGAGATACATCGTTTCCTAAAATTCTCCTCCAATTATAGCTCAAAAGTTCATTTATATCCAAAAGAAATTTATGACTATAAATGGAGTCTAACAAATACCATGCACAAGTAACTTGAAAAAATATACATTATTTTAATTAATTTACCTATAAATCTGATGCCTTTTGGAATACTACATATTGCTTACAAATAGTTGAAATTAGGTGAGAAGTTGCTTACTTTTTCTTTTACTCTGATTTTTATTATCTTGCTTACTGGATTTTACAAAATGAATTCTATACCAAGGACGAAGATTATCCCCATGTGGTTCTTCAATATCTTATTTCCAGGCATTCTTGTTAATGCGATTATTACGAATTTGGAATTAATCGAAAAACAAATGAGGTTAGATCCATTTCTATCTTTAATTATGTTGCAAAATATCCTATTGCCGATTGCTATTCTACTCTATATTAACATGTACAAGATATCTTCAATAGTAATGAAAGTGCTTTTTTCATTTGTCGCTATTATAATTTCAATGCTTGTAGAGCACTTAGTTGAAAAGGCGGGTGTCTTCAAATACAAGGATTGGAATAGTTGGTTCTCATTCCTGCTTTGGTCTGTTGTTATTACGGCATCCATTGTGTTTTATCATTTTGTTAATAATCAATCCAAAAGGGAGGATTCACATGTTTAAACTCCCATCGGATTTTGACATGAACGAATATTTCGTTCTTATTACAATGATATCATTACTTATCTTGGTGATAAAAGTACCTAAATTGATGCCACGATTGATGTCCTTGTCCATTTTTTTATATTTTTCAGTTCTTGGATTGACCGCAGATGTCCTAATTGGAGTGGATTATCCTTTTGATTTCTATCAAATTATGGATTCACCAAAATTAGAGATTTTTGATGTATTCATTTACGGTGTGAATTATCCCATCTATGGCTATTTCTTTTCATATATTATTTATAAATGGAACACTAGAAGAGTCATTGTTATATTAATCATCTGTTGGAGTGGAATAACCACCTTCATAGAGTGGGTTTCAGTAAAGTTTCATGTGTTTACATACCAAAATGGATGGAATATTGGATTTTCTGCTATGGCCTATTTAGTTGTTTATACTTTTAGTGCGTTTGTGATTCTATACTTCATTCATTGTTGGAAGACTAGTGATAAGAAAAATCAAATAAAACATCCTACAACTCAACAAACCTAGAATGAAAAATAAGAATAGGTTGATCTACCATTGGGACTACACTCTAATTGTTTACAGTAAACCCCACTTGTTACGGAGTGTAGTCAGGATTCGGAGGTTAAAAATGAAAAGGGAGTTATCATTTGAAATTTGTAAATAAGTATTTTATTATATAAGTCATTGGTTATATGTTAATGTGCAGTCTGTTCCTTATTTTTCTTAGTGAATAAAACATCCTAACAATTAAAAACAAGGCTGTTTTCGTATAGATTGTTGCTTTTAATACCCACAGCCTGAATACACTCCGCGTCCTGTGGGGACACACGAATCCCACGGGAGTCTTGAGTGTATTCAGTCTGCTTGAAATCTCATTCTCAATAATTCATCTCAAAACAACAACAAACTTTGAGAAAACAGCCAAAAACAATTATATAAGCACATTATTATATAGTGATATATATGAGGAGGTGTATTCATGCAACTTTCAACTCTTGAGATAGAAAATGCAGCAACAATCTTAAAGTTATTAGGTGATAAAACACGGTTAACCATGATCAAAATGCTAGACTCCCATGATTATTGTGTCTGTGAATTTGTTGCTATTTTTAAAACAAGTCAGCCTGCGATTAGTCAACATTTACGTAAATTGAAGGATGCAGGAGTTGTAGGTGAAACGAGGAGAGGACAGTGGATTATCTATTCACTAAATAAAGAAAGTGAATACTATCAGATGATTCAAGATTTACTGCAGCATCTTCCAAACCAAGATTTCAAATTGAGAGAACTGGAAGAACAGGGATTACGTATTTCATGTGATTAATAGGGGGTTTATGGATTGTCTTTAGTTATTTTAGCATCATTGATTTTTTTACTTACACTTGTGCTAGTGATTTGGCAGCCTAAGGGTTTGTCCATCGGATGGTCTGCTTGTGGTGGGGCGATTCTGGCATTACTAGTGGGAGTGGTTGATTTTGGTGATGTAATTGACGTCACATCGATTGTTTGGAACGCAACATTGGCATTTATTGCGATTATTATTATTTCTTTGATTTTAGATGAAATTGGGTTCTTTGAATGGGCGGCACTACATATGGCAAGAGCTGCAAAGGGAAATGGCGTTCGGATGTTTGTGTATGTCGCTATTCTTGGAGCATTAGTGGCTGCTTTCTTCGCAAATGACGGAGCAGCATTAATTCTAACTCCGATTGTTCTAGCGATGGTGCGAAATTTGAATTTCAATGAGAAGATGGTTTTTCCATTTATTATGGCGAGTGGATTTATTGCCGATACAACATCATTGCCATTAGTGGTAAGTAATCTTGTCAATATTGTATCTGCTGATTTCTTTGGAATTGGATTTGTGGAATTTGCCTCAAGAATGATTATCCCGAACTTCTTCTCATTAGGAGCAAGTATTTTGGTTTTATATTTATATTTCCGAAAGAGTCTACCGAAGCAGTACGAGCTAACTGATCTTAAGAAGCCTGTCGATGCGATTCGTGACGCAAAGATGTTCCGCTTATCTTGGTATGTTCTTGCGATTCTATTGATTGGTTATTTTGCAAGTGAATTTATCGGTGTTCCAGTCTCTATCATTGCTGGAATTGTAGCGATCTTCTTTTTACTAATGGCAAGAGGAAGCAAGGCTGTAAATACAACAACTGTCATAAAAGGGGCACCTTGGGCGATTGTCTTCTTCTCGATTGGGATGTATGTAGTCGTTTATGGATTAAGGAATGTAGGGTTAACCAATGTGTTAGCCGATTTGATTCAAGCAACAGCTGATCATGGCTTATTTGCTGCAACAATTGGGATGGGCTTCATCGCTGCTATTCTTTCGTCTGTGATGAATAACATGCCAACCGTGATGATTGATGCCCTAGCCATCGCAGAAACGGATACAAGTGGAGTGGTTCGTGAAGCACTGATTTATGCGAATGTCATTGGTTCAGATTTAGGTCCTAAGATTACACCAATCGGTTCTCTGGCAACCTTACTATGGCTCCATGTTTTATCACTAAAAGGAGTCAAAATCTCGTGGGGGACTTATTTTAAGGTTGGAATCATCTTAACCATTCCAACGTTATTTATCACATTAGTTGGATTATATATTTGGTTACTTATTATTCATTAAATAAAACATTAAAGGAGAAATGAGATATGTCTAAGAAAACAATTTACTTTTTATGTACTGGAAATTCATGCAGAAGCCAAATGGCAGAAGGGTGGGCAAAGAAGCACTTAGGAGCTGAGTGGGATGTGAAGAGTGCGGGTCTAGAAGCACATGGCTTAAATCCAAATGCAGTGAAAGCGATGAATGAAGTTGGAATTGATATTTCAACTCAAACATCTGACACGATTGACCCAGAAATCTTAAATAACGCTGACTTAGTCGTTACTCTTTGTGGACATGCTGCTGACCATTGTCCAGTGACACCACCACATGTACATCGTGTCCATTGGGGATTTGATGACCCTGCAAAAGCAGAAGGTACAGAACAAGAAAAATGGGCGTTCTTTGAGCGAGTTCGTGATGAAATTGGCGAAAGAATTCAACGTTTTAAGGAAACAGGAGAATAAGGAAAAGGCTGCTCAGAATGATCATTTCGGACATTCAGGGCAGCCTTTTGTTATACTTTTGTTTTTACTAGAAAAAATGCCGTAATCCATGAAGCAATCGGAATCACCATAGTTACACCAATTCCAGCACAAAGGATGGTGATCATTTCAGCACTGAAAATCTTTGAATTCATCATTTCTCCAAGGGAATAGGACAAATCCTTGAACCAAATGAGTAAGGCTAGATAGCCACCAAAGAAGGCAAAAAATAAGGTGTTCGTGCTTGTCGAGAGAATATCTCTACCTATACTCAGGCCAGCATTGAATAAGTCTTTTCTACTTATGGTTGGATTGTGATTATATATTTCTTGCATCGGTGACGAAATCGAAATGGCAATATCAATAATCGCCCCGATTGTACTCATGATAATGACAGCCGTTGCGATTTTCACAAAATCGAGTCCGATAAAAAGAGAAAACATCCCTAGTTCCTCAATTTCTTCTTCACCAAATCCTTGAATCATTGAGCGATCTGTTACAACCACAATAAAGAGTAGTAAGATCCCTGTTGTGATGATTGTTGAAATAAAGGCTATCCCTGTTTTTTTATTCACACCATTAATGTAAAACAAATTGATACAGCTAATAATTGTACATGCCACTAACGTCAAGATCATTGTATTAGCATTTGGATCTAACATGATCATGATTGTAAAAAAGAGAACACCGAAGTTTAGGAATAAAGCAATAAATGAGCGTGCCCCTTTTCTTCCACCAATCAGAATCATCAATACACATAAAATCGCTGCAAGCAGCACTAGAACATTCATATGTTTGCCCTCTTTCGATTAATGAAAAAAATAGATACATACAGCCCAATTGGAATGGTTAACACGATTCCGATTCCACCAGCTAGAGCCCGTGCCAATTCAAGTGACAGGTTCATTGAGAAAGTAAAACCAAGTGGTGATCCATTTTTTAAATAAAGTAATAGCACTGGAATTGAGCCACTAATATAGACAAAAAATAAAATGTTTGTCATCGTCCCCATGATGTCTTTTCCTATTTCCATTCCTGACTTCTGGAGAGCCTTCACAGAAATCTGATTATTCTTCTCATATAAGCTGAAAATAGAAGAAGACATCGTGATGCCTATGTCCATCACGGCTCCTAGAGACCCAACAATAAGGCCAGCCATGAACACCATTTGATAGGGACGTGTAATAAACTGCATCTCCTCATACCTCAGGCCATTTTCTGCTGTGACCCAAATAACAAGATAGGCAATGGCCAGCGAAGTAAAGGTACCTAATAGGGTTGCGACAATTGCTGCATATGTTTTTTCATTAAAACCATTTACAAGTAATAAAGAAAGAACGGTAAAGATAATGACACTTATACAGCAAATTAAGACAAGGCTAATCGAGGAATTCTGTAAATACAGGTCTAATGCATAGGATAACAACGCAGCATTTACGACTAAACTAATGATCGAAAATAAGCCTTGTTTCTTCCCAACAACGAGTAAAATAACGATAAAAATCCAGCTGATTAATATCACATGTTTATCTCTCTTTACGTCAATAATGTCTCCTGTTAAGTCCCCATTTTCTTCTGTGGTTGTATCAATTGCAACAAATAGGTCATTGCCAGCTTTAAATTCATAATCGTAAGCCCCAGACAATGAATACTCATTCGTTAAATGAATAAGCTTCCCTTTGTCTTCTCCATTTTTCATTTCAGCTACTATGTTTTGGATGTACAGCTCATCCTGATTCTCGTAGATATCAACCATTTCTTCCGTATGTACAATTTCAGTGTCAATGACTTTTGCAACTGGTCTTTCATAAAACGAGTAATTATGGTTTACAAACATAATAGAAGCTGCAAAACATAGGGCCAGTAAAACGTACAACAGCATTTGCTTGTAAGTTATTTTTTTAAAGTGATTTAAGATTCCATTCAAAACAAAACCTCCAACTATTAGAAGAATCCCCAGTACAATGGAATAAGAATAACAGGGTTATTAAAAAAACGTCAAGGACACCAAGATTTAAGATTTCCAGTATTTTGTATCTATTTCCTGCCGAAAAGGAGATAAAAATAAGCGAAAGAGGTGTGACATGATCAATTTAAACCAGAAGCTATTGTTATTTGTTATTTTCCTATTAATCCTACCAATCAAAACAACTGCTGCAAATGATCGGAACTATGAGGATGAGGATAGCCCGATTAGTTTTACACTCGAGATCTTACCTTGGCAGCAAGTAGATGGGGTTATTCCTAAAGGGGCAAAATTTACAGTTATAGATGTAGAAACGGGTATGTACTTTAAAGTACAGAGACGAGCGGGAAGTCAGCATGCAGATGTCCAACCTTTAACTAGGAAAGATACGCAAGTGATGAAGAAAATTTATAATGGGAAATGGAGCTGGAACAGACGAGCCATTATTGTCGTTGCAGGGGATCAATTGATTGCTGCTTCCATGCATGGCATGCCTCATGGTGGTGGTGCTCTCCAAAATGGATTCCCAGGACACTTTTGTATTCATTTTTTTGGAAGTACGACTCATCGAACAAGGAAGTTGGACGCTACCCATCATTTAATGATTCTAAAAGCCGGTGGCAAGCTTGATGAATATGTAGAGACGGTTGATCCGTATGAGCTGATTACGATCTTTGCAACTGGAATTAATATGGAGGATAAAAGATTATTAGAACTTTCTGTGGGGACTAGTGAAAACGATCGACTCATACGTACGTTGATTAAAGATTTACGATCCCTTGAGATTATACATATGCCGCTTTTACCTGTCGAAGATCTTAATGAACTTGTGTTAGTGGAGATTCCAGTTCAAGTGAAATATGCGAAGAAGCATGGTCGAAAAGTAAAAAAAGAGATGAATTTTATAGCCAGAAGAGATAGTCATATGAATCAATGGTATATTGACGGGGAATATTTCTTAAAGGAGTTAAAGTAAAATAATAACCCTTACATTTTTTGTAATTATGTCATTATTTTCAAAAAAACGGTTACATTTTTACTATATAAATAGTAAAATTAGGGAGATAATACTAATTGTCACTGGAGGTGAATAGTACATATGGAGGGTAAACCGTTACATTTTGATGGAAGTGTTCAAAACGATCTTACTTCCGATCATGATATGAAAAATAATGAACCATTTGTTCTAACAGATGAAATGAGAAAAGTAATTAGTGGAAATCCAATGAGTGTTGAACAAGCTGAATAATAGATAATGACTAATCTCTTAACGGGATTGGTCTTTTTTTATGAGCAAAAGATTTGCTAATCGCGAGAATCCGTACTAATATAGAAAACTCGGATTAATAATATATTAATTCGAGATAATGTATAGCTTATAGTTATTATTCAAAAACTATAGTGTCAAATTCAAGAGCAAGAGAAAGGAAGTATGTACAAATGGCAAGAGTATTATATATCACTGCTCACCCACATGATGATACAGCATCATACAGTATGGCAGTAGCGAAAGAATTTATTGAGACTTACAAGCAAGTAAATTCTGGAGACGAAATTGTTCATCTAGATTTATATAAAGAGGATGTACCTCAAATCGATGTTGATGTATTTAGTGGATGGGGCAAATTGCGCACAGGGACAGATTTCGACCAACTGACTGCAGATGAAAAAGCAAAGGTTGGGCGTATGAATGAGCTATGTGAACAATTTATCAATGCTGATAAATTTGTATTCGTTACACCATTCTGGAATTTCTCATTCCCTCCAGTAATGAAGGCATATCTTGATGCTGTTTCAGTAGCAGGAAAGACATTCAAATATACTGAACAAGGTCCAGTAGGTCTATTAACTGATAAGAAAGCCTTACATATCCAGGCTCGTGGCGGTATTTATTCAGAAGGTCCTGCTGCAGCAATGGAGATGGGTCATCGTTATCTTGAAATCATGATGCAATTCTATGGCGTACCATCATTTGAAGGTCTATTTATTGAAGGTCATGCTGCAATGCCCGACAAGGCTGAAGAAATCAAAGCTAATGCCATTGCACGCGCGAAGGATTTAGCACAAACTTTCTAAGAGACGAGAGAGACGTTTAACATTAAGTGTTGGCGTCTTTTTTTGATTGGTTAATTGCTCATTAATTCACAATATATCCACAGATTCCCTATATGTCTTATGATAAAATTTATTTGTGAAAACTATCACATATAATTTTAGGGGGACACAACTATGAAATTAAAGATTTTATTATCATCAGCATTGCTTATTGGGTTATTAGCAGCTTGCGGCCAGGATGAGCCAGCTACTAGTGACAAAAAGGAATCAACAGAAACTCAAACAGGTTCAGATGTTGTAACAACAGCATCACTTGTTAATGAAGCATCTGCATTTGTAAATGCAGTAAGTGAAAATGGAACTTGGATCATCGCTACATTAGGTGATTTAACGGTAGACGAAGAAGTTGTAGTAGCTGGAGAGTTCAGAGACAAAGACAAAGCAGACGGAGATATTTATCGAAAAATTGGTCTGTATACACAAGATGATGATCATAATATCACTGCATCATTTACTCTGACAGTTCCTAAATTAACAGTAAAAAGTGAGAACTTAAATATCCAAGGTGGAACTGTAAAAGGTGATGTCTATGTTGAAGCAAATGGATTCAAAGTTCATGAAACAGCAACAGTAGATGGAAATGTCTATTTTGCAAATGATGAGTTCAAAGCGTCAGCAACAATTGATGGTAATGTAACAGGTGCAACAGAAGTAGCTGGTGGTACAGATGTAGTTACAACTGCTTCACTTGTAAATGATGCAGCAGCGTTCGTTAATGCAGTCAGTGAAAATGGAACATGGATTATTGCAACATTAGGTGATTTAACAATAGAACAAGATGTAGTTGTAGCTGGTGAATTCAGAAATAAGGATCAAGCAGATGGAGATATTTATCGTAAGATTGGATTATACACTCAAGATGCGGATCATAACATTACTGCATCATTTACTCTAACAGTACCTAAATTAACAGTGAAAAGTGAGAACTTGAACATTCAAGGTGGAACTGTTAAAGGTGATGTATACGTAGAAGCAAATGGTTTCCAGGTTCATGAAACAGCAACTATTGATGGAAATGTATACTTTGCAAATGAAGAGTACAAAGCATCAGCTCAAATGAATGGTGAAGTAACTGGAGCTGCTGAAGTTCAATAAATAGAAGAAGGTATTAAGACAGTTAGTCGATCTATCGGCTGGCTGTTTTTTTGTAGACACTTAAACTAGGTGATAGAGGGTTTTCGTTGGAATCTGCTTCGATTTGGTTGAAATAATGAATATGTTGATCCGTGGGAATGCCCTTCGTTGAATTCGTCTTCACTTTCGTTGGAATATCGCTCTAGTTCGTTGGAATCTGCTTCGATTTGGTTGAAATAATGAATATGTTGATCCGAGGGAAGGCCCTTCGTTGAATTCAGCGACACTTTCGTTGGAATATAGCACAAGTTCGTTGGAATCCGCTCCGATTTGGTTGAAATAATGAATAAGTTGGATTCAGGAAGTGCCCTTCGTTGAATTCGGCTTCACTTTCGTTGGAATATAGCCCTAGTTCGTTGGAATATCGCTCTAGTTCGTTGGAATCTGCATCGATTTAGTTGAAATAATGAATATGTTGATCCGAGGGAAGGGCCTTCGTTGAATTCAGCGACACTTTCGTTGGAATATAGCACAAGTTCGTTGGAATCTGCTCCGATTTGGTTGAAATAATGAATATGTTGATCCGAGGGAAGGCCCTTCGTTGAATTCAGCGACACTTTCGTTGGAATATAGCACAAGTTCGTTGGAATCCGCTCCGATTTGGTTGAAATAATGAATATGTTGATCCGAGGGAAGGCCCTTCGCTGAATTCGTCTTTACTTTCGTTGGAATATAGCTCTAGTTCGTTGGAATCCGCTCCGATTTGGTTGAAATAAATATGCCACCTCCAAACAAAAAGAGGCAGCCTCTAAAGTAAGTGTTATCACTCACTTGCAGAGTCAGCCTCAAATCTATAACTAAGCCGTACGCTGTAACAGGTTACTGGTTAGTTCAAATAGTGTTTCTTTATATGCTCCATCAGGTAGCTTTTTGATCTCTTCTATCGCTTTTTGAGTGTATCTTTCAGCTAATTTCTGCGCTTTCTCAATGCCTTGATACTCAGTGATAAGGTCTTTAATCACAACCATATCCTCATCAGTTAATTGATCTTTCTTATTCAATAGAGGCAAGAAAGCTTCTCGGTTCTCTTGAATGCAGTAGATTAAAGGCAATGTATAGATGCCTTGTCGAATATCTGCCATGATTGGCTTTCCTAGTGTCTTCAAATTACTATTGAAATCTAATATATCATCCATAATTTGAAAGGCCATTCCAATGTAATGTCCCATATTCCAGGCTCTCATTGCCTCGTAGTGAGAAGCTTCACTTTCAATCGCACCAGAATAACAGCTGACCGCAAATAGTCTTGCTGTTTTGCCAGAGATACGTGATAAATAATTTTTAACACTGACATTTGTTTGAAAGCGGGAATTCAATTGATCCAATTCACCACTCAGGATTTTCTCCATACTGCGAGAGTTGAATTCTAAATGTGCTAATGATGTTGCATAACGAGAGAGTAAGGTGAAGCATACACAGAATAAATAATCACCAGAATAAATGGCAAAGTTATTTCCATGCTTTGTTTGGATTGTTTTAAGACCATGACGCGTATCAGATTGGTCAATAACATCATCATGGACAAGTGTGGCCATATGCAAGCTTTCTAACGCAGCAGCAACAGCAATCGCTTTTTCTTTTTCTCTGGTTGGCCCAATTTGCGCACATAATAAGGAGTACGCCGGGCGAAGTAGCTTTCCACCAGAATGAATTAATTCTTTGATTGTTGATTCTACGGTTTTATCTCGAACTCTGATATGAGATTCTATTAAATTCAAAACCATTGATAGGTCTACTTTTAATTCGGGATAGGCATTCCACATTTTATGCATTTGGCTAACCTCTTTCATAATTGACTATATTCATGTGATTCATTTCACGTAAATCTCTATAGTAATGTAACTTTTCAACATGGGTCAGTAGATAATTGGCTACAAGTCCAATGGCAATTCCTGATAGGATCCCTACAACTGATAAAACAGGTAAGTAGAGAAGAACGGTCCAAGTTTGAGCAATCCAACTTGCAATGGTTAATTGCCCCACATTATGCAATATCGCTCCAGTGGTACTTACACCAATTAAGCTAACTCTTGAGGGCCCCAATTTCTTCACTGCCCACATCCCAATGAAGCTAAGAACAGCACCAGATGCACTGTACATAAAGGATGAGATGGTTCCACCTAATAGAGTTGTTAGAATAAGACGCACGGCAACTACTTTTGCTGCATCTTTAGTCGAAAGTGTATATAGAGCCATACATGTGATAATGTTTGCTAAACCGATTTTTGCTCCAGGAGCAATGGCAAAGGGAAAGGGGATTGCCCGTTCTAGAATGCTAATAATGACAGCTTGGGCTGCTAATAATGCAATATAAACAAGACGCTGATTTTTTGTCATATCGCAATCTTCCAATCTATTAATTTTGAGAGGTGAAAATAGCAAAGGGCAAAAAAGAAAGGAGGACGAGTCTAAGTGTTATCATGACATCCCTGAGTTTATGTGTTTTGAAATAACTCTTTATGTCTTTTTTCTCCTTTACTTTTTTTAATACATACTTGGTGAGATAAGCGGAAAAAACAATATCTTCCGCTTATCACCAAATACCTGCAAGTCATTAAGAAGTATTAAGCACTCATGTCCTTTGATCCAGAATGAGGCTTTGCTGCAACTTGGTCAAAATCTTTGTAGATAGCGCGTTCTTTTCCATACCACCAGTCACCAGCTGTTTTTTGTAGGAAAGGTACAACCCAATAGTCTAAACCGATTGAACGACCAGATCCGTTCATTAATGCAATGGAAGCTGGTAATGCCCAAACTTTGTCCCAACCAAGCATAGCCGTTAGGGTGAACATCACTAAGAATCCAGCACTTGCCAAGCTAGCTAACCAAGTGAACAATCCACCTAAGATGGCTAGACCGATTCCTAATTCAATGAATACCATTGCTTTTTGCATGAAGATGGCAACCTCAGGTGTTGGAAGCATGATTTCCATGATCCATTGGAACCAACCCCACATACTGCTCAAAATAGGTGTAGCATATTCTGCACCTTCTGCGGCTACTTCACTAGCTCCACTCGTTGTAGCCTGTAACCATTCGAATGGCATTTTGACACTATTTGCTAATAACCAAGAATCTTCACCAAGACCGTTGAATAAGTTTTTGACATTTGAGAAGCTTGAAGTAGCTTCCTTCCAGGTCTCCTCACCCCAGAGCTTCGCACAGCCCTCGACAATCCAAAAGCCTGCTACGAAAATACGTAATGGTAAGCTCCAAAGGACATTACCATAGCGAGTTGGGAAGCCTCTGAAAATGTTACGCTTATCTTTCGTATGGAAAAATTCGTGCATCACATATTGGAACATATAATAGCCGCTTCTGATTCCAAAGAAATAATATAAATTAACCATATGCTTCACGAAGTTTGCAAACCAACCACTTAAATGAATCCCACTTAAATCAGCTACACCATATCTTGCTCCGATGGAAACCATGACACCATGGTACTTTCCTTTGAATGGTTCTTTTTCTCCACCGCTAATCTCAGCGATAATGCTTTTTGCTGCAGTCATTCCTGTTTGTTCAGCCGCTTCAACAATTTGAGGTTGAGGCTTTCCTGGTTCTTCTTCGAAATAGGCTAAGTCACCAATAACGTAGACATTTTCTAGCCCTTCAGCTTCCATAAATTCGTTAACCTTTAATCGACCAGCACGGCCTGATGACATGCCATAATCCTTTGTATCTGAGTTAGCTTGAACACCTGCCGTCCAAATCAGTGTATGAGTTGGAATCTCACCTCCTGATTTTAAGATGATTGAATCTGACTTAACCTCAACAATAGGAGAGCTCTTTAGAATTTTGACGCCTTTTTTGACTAAATAGGATTCAGCTTTGTCAGCGTCCTTGCGTCCTAACATATTTAGAATCGTAGGAGCTGCTTCGATGACATATAAGGTAATGTCTGATTCATCTAATTTGTTATTTTTCGCTAATCTTGCTTTCCATTCAACTAATTCACCAACCATTTCAATCCCGGTAAAACCAGAACCACAGACTGTGAAGGTAAGCATTGCACGTCTTGTTTCATCATCATGAACACGTGCTGCACGTTGAACTGTTTTTTCAATATGTTCGCGTAGCTTGACTGCATCTTCCCATGACCACAGAGTAAAGGCATGTTCACCAACACCAGGAGTACCGAAATCGTTAGGCTCACCACCCATACCTAAAATCAAATAATCATATGGGAAAGATCCATGTTCTGTTGTCACACATTGTTTATCATGATCAACATGTGTGACATTGTCTGTCACTAATTTAACCTTTGTTCGATTGAATAAGCGTCTTAAATCAAATTGAATAGCGTCTGGCTCAACTCTGTGAGCAGCTACCTCGTGTAATTCAGTCATCATTGTATGATAAGAATGACGATCAATTAATGTAATTGAGACTGATTCGTCGCGTTTATATTTTTTAGCTAGCTTCTTTGCAGCATGGACACCGGCATAACCTGCACCAATGATGACAATGTTCTTCTCTGCCATTTGTGTTCACTCCCTTTGTATACTTGTTTCCAATATTTAATTTGTGAATAGATGAACAATCCACTATATCGTACAGCGGCTTTTAGGAACTGTCTATAGTGTTCACTGAATAGTAACAAAAACGTTTCGCGATTCAATGTTCATATCTTTTTCACAGTATCTTTAGTAATAACCTGTTAAAATTTAGCCAAAAGTATTTAGAAATATATAAATAGAGGCAATGGTATTAAGTGTGAAATCACTTGTGAAAACATTCACAACATAGAAAGGTTTGAATCAGATGAAAATTAAAAGCTTAGTAGTGATAGTAATAGTAACTTTTTTTATCATAGCTGGCTGTAGCCAATCGAAGGGCTCTAAAACAATCAGCACACCTTATAAGCAAACAGCTTTCTTAATGGGGACAGTAGTGACAGTCAAAATCTATGATGAAGGAAAAGAAGCTGTGCTAGAGCCTGTCTTTCATCGAATTGAAGAGTTAGCGAGACAAATAACAATGAATGAAGAGAATGAAGATGAATCTGAGGTTACAAGGATTAATAAGATGGCAGGTATTGAGCCAGTGAAAGTGTCTGAGGACCTCTATAAGCTGATTGAGTCAGGAAAGCAGTATAGTCAGATCGCTGATGGAACGTTTGATATCTCGGTGGGACCATTAACTAGTCTATGGCATATTGGTTATTCAGATGCGAAAAAGCCTGATGAATCTGAAATCCAAGAGGTATTGTCACTAATCCAATATGAAGACATTGAATTAAATGAAGACAACCAAACCGTCTTCTTGAAGCAAAGTGGAATGAAATTAGATTTAGGTGCTATTGCTAAAGGCTATATCACAGATGAAGTACTTGCTGTATTAAAGGAAAATCAGGTAGAAACAGCAATTATAGATCTAGGGGGAAATGTCTATGTGATGGGGAAAAACACAAGTGGCAAGGACTGGACCATAGGAATTCAAGATCCTTTTTCACCAAGGGGTGAGATAGTTGGTAGGATTGCTGAATCTAACATATCGGTTGTTACTTCAGGAGTATATGAGCGTTACCTAGAAGTGGATGGTGTAAAGTATCATCACATCTTGAATCCTAAGGATGGCTATCCATATTCGAATGATATTGCGGGAGTAACAATTATTAGTGATAAATCGATGGATGGTGATGCACTTTCTACTTCGGTTTTCTCGAAGGGGATAGAAGATGGGATGGCGTTCATTGAGGAGATTGAAGACGCAGAGGCCATTTTCATTAGTCATGATAAGAAAATCTCTATGACCTCTGGGATCAAAAAACAATTTGAATTAGTGAATGAACAATTTGAAATAGTAGAATAACCATTTTTTCAAAAAGGAGGGGTTACGCAATGTCGTTTTCTACATTTTTAAAAGTAGTTGAGATTCGAACAAAAATAGCGAGTTTATTTCCATTTTTGGTGGGCTGTTTATTTGTTATCTATCGATTTGATTCATTTCAACCAATCAATACACTTATCTTTTTTCTTGCGATGTTGATATTTGATTTAACAACAACAGCAATTAACAATTATATGGATTACCGAAAAGCATCAAGTGAGGCATATCGGAAGGAACATAATGTGATAGGACAAGAAGGAATCAAGGAGAGTGTTGTAATTACGACCATTATTAGCTTATTGGTCATTGCCACAGCTTTAGGATTATGGCTCGTTGTCCGCACAGATCTGTTGGTCCTATTCATTGGAATGATTTGCTTTGGTATCGGTATTTTCTACACCTTTGGTCCAATTCCGTTATCACGGATGCCACTTGGTGAAGTATTCTCAGGCTTAACGATGGGCTTTGGAATTATCTTCTTGACAGTCTATGTGAATGCCTTTGACCAAGGGATCGTGCAACTTATCTGGGAAGGGAGATTAGTAAGGTTTGAGGCAGATTTAATCTTAATACTTGAAATTATCCTTATTTCACTTCCATGTATCTTTACTATTGCGAATCTGATGCTGGCAAATAATATTTGTGACTTGGAAGAGGATATCAAGAATCACCGATTTACGCTGCCATTCTATATTGGAAGAAAGTATGCAGTGTGGCTTTTTGACGGATTATACATTGCCTCATTTGCAAGTATATTAATAGCTGTTTTCTTAAATATTTTGCCACTGGTGATGCTCCTTACGCTAGTAGCAGTCTTACCTGTTTACCATCAGGTGAGAAAGTTTAATAGAAAGCAAGTGAAGTCAGAGACTTTTCATGTAGCTGTGAAAAATTTAGTACTTGTCAATGGATCAATTGTTTCCATGCTCGTAGTTTCACTATTTGTTTAATAAAGGAGGCATCTAGATGGTGACACCTATTGTAGAAGTTGAGGCCATTACATTTAAATATGATCACCGAGTTGAATCTGACGTATTAACGGATGTGTCATTTACGGTTGCTAAAGGTGAATGGCTTGCGATTGTTGGACATAACGGCTCAGGTAAGTCGACGCTTGCAAGGCTGCTAGTTGGAATAGTAGATGCGCAGCAAGGACAAATTCGAATTGCTGGGCATGTATTAAATGAACAATCCAAATGGGATATCAGACAACATATTGGGATGGTCTTTCAAAATCCAGATAACCAATTTATTGGAACAACGGTGCAAGATGATGTCGCCTTTGGATTAGAAAATATCAATATGCCTTATCAAGAAATGAAAAAAAGAGTAGACGAGGCGCTAGAAGCAGTCAATCTGACATCACTTCGTTTGCATGATCCATCTAGGCTGTCAGGCGGACAGAAACAGCGCGTGGCACTTGCAGGAATTCTAGCATTAAGACCATCTATTTTGGTTTTAGATGAAGCGTTTGTGATGCTTGACCCAAAGAGTCGTAGAGACTTGCTTGAAACCTTACAGCAATTACGAAGGGCCCATAATCTTACTATTCTATCAATTACACATGATATGAATGAAGCGGCTGTTTCAGATCGCGTGCTCATGTTGAACACGGGTAGAATTGAAAGATGTGGATCTCCAAGTGAGGTGTTCAGCTATGAACTGGAATTAATGCCACCTTTAACTGAACGATTGAGAAGAGAATTGAAGGAACGTAATCGAAGAGTTCCGGATTTCTATATGACAGAAGACGAAATGGTGCAATGGTTATGGAAATAATATTTAAGGATGTAACAGCTGATTACGAGGTTGGTCCGATTCGGAGTCCACTAGTTCTTCAATCGGTGAATATGACTCTGAAATCAGGATCATTCACAGCTATTATTGGACACACGGGAGCGGGTAAATCTAGTTTGTTGAAAGCCATGAATGGATTAATCATTCCGACTGCCGGAGAAGTAACAATTGGTGATGTAGTGATACAGCCAGGAAAAAATAAACGTTCATTAAAAAAAATCCGCAAAAGAGTTGGGATGGTTTTTCAGTTTCCAGAATCGCAGCTTTTTGCTGAAACGGTGGAAAAGGATCTGTGTTTTGGTCCTTTGAATTTCGGAGTCCCATTGAAGGAAGCAAAAGAAATGGCAAGAAATGTCATAGAGTTAGTTGGCTTAGATCCACAAATTCTAACGAAATCTCCTTTTTCACTTTCAGGTGGGCAAAAAAGACGAGTAGCCATTGCAGGGATCTTAGCAATGGAGCCAGATATACTAGTGTTAGATGAGCCTGGAGCAGGACTAGATCCGAGGGGGAAGAAAGAAATATTAACAATTATTTCAGAGCTACATCGCAAAAGAGGGATGACAACAATCTTAGTAACACATGATATGGATGATGTTGCTTTATTTGCTGATGATGTAGTTGTCATGGAGAATGGAAAAGTCGTCATCCATGATCAAATGAGGGAAGTGTTTGCTAATTTAGCATTATTAGATAAACTGCACTTAGACGTACCGGAGGCTCGCCGTTTACAGCTTAAAATTGAGCATCGAACTGGAATTCAATTGCCACAGGTGTGCTTAACGGTAGAAGAACTTGCTGATACCCTTATTGAGGCGGGGCTTGCATGAATAAGTTAATATTAGGACGCTATTTTCCAGGAGAATCGATTATCCATTATCTTGATCCAAGGGGAAAATTAGTAGCTGCCATCTATTTTATTTTTGTTCTGTTTCTCGCAAATAATTGGCAGACGTATTTATTGCTCTGGGTATTTACTTTCCTCATGATGTGTTTATCGGGAGTGAAGCTTAAAGTCTATCTTCGTGGAGTTCGTCCCTTAATTTGGCTCATCTTATTTACCGTTTTTCTACAGATTTTGTTTACTGCAGGTGGAAATATTTATATTGACTGGGGGCCGATTACGATCTCTGAATTTGGTCTCGTAAATGGTTTTTATGTCTTTTGTCGTTTTGTTATGATAATATTTGTATCAACGGTTGTAACTCTTACAACGAAACCAATCGATTTAACAGATGGAATCAATTCGTTATTACGCCCACTCACATACCTCAAAATCCCTGTAGCAGACTTATCTCTGATGCTATCGATTTCATTAAGGTTCATTCCAACTTTACTAGATGAGACGCAGAAGGTCATGGATGCACAGCGGGCAAGAGGATCTGAATTTGGTGAAGGCTCACTTGTCAAACAAATGAAAACCTTAGTACCCTTATTTTTGCCGTTATTTGCAAGTTCACTTAGTCGTGCGGAGGAATTAGCAAATGTAATGGAGGTAAGAGGTTATCAATCAAGTGTAAGAAGATCATCCTTCCGCCAATTAAGCTGGCAAAAAAGAGATACCTTTAGCTTAGTCGTTATGCTCCTATTAACAATAGGACTTGCTCTCTTAAGGACGGAAGGGATGTCACATTAGATAACGAGGTAGGAGGCGGAAAACGCCTTCTCTTTTTTTGATTCATCGGCTCTGTTAAAATAGATAGGACTAGCTCTTAATATAGAAGGAGGGTTCCAGTTAATGGATCTTCAGAATCTCACATTACATACTGATAAATATCAAATAAATATGATTTACGCACATTGGAAGATGAATCGACATAATAACATTCGTGTATTTGATGCATATTTCCGCAAGAATCCGTTTCAAAATGGCTATTCTGTTTTTGCAGGTCTTGAAAGGATTATTCACTATATTAATGCCTTACGTTTTTCAGAAGAGGATATTCTATATTTGAAGAATCAACCTGAAAATTATGATGAAGGTTTCTTAAATGAACTTAGAGAAATGAAATTCACAGGAAACATTTATTCGGTGGCAGAAGGGGCAATTATTTTTCCAAATGAACCAATCATTAGAGTAGAGGCGCGAATTTTTGAAGCTCAATTAATTGAGACGGCTTTATTAAACTTTATGAATTATCAAACCTTAATTGCGACGAAGGCTTCAAGAATTAAGCATGTTGCCCAAGATGATATGTTCTTTGAATTTGGAACGAGAAGAGCACAAGAGGCAGATGCGGCGATTTGGGGATCTAGGGCTGCTTATATTGCTGGATTTGACGGCACTAGTAATATGGAATCAGGGAAGCGATTTGGTATCCCTTCGATCGGAACACATGCCCATTCTTGGGTGATGGACTTTGAAAGTGAGCTAGAGGCGTTTCGAGCGTATGCAAATGTATTCCCAGATAAGACGGTTCTCTTGGTGGATACATATGATACGTTGAAATCGGGACTTCCCAATGCTATTAAAGTAGGGAAGGAATTAGAGGAAAAAGGTTATCGCTTAAAAGGAATTCGACTTGATAGTGGGGATCTTGCCTACTTATCCAAGAAAGCAAGAAAGATGCTGGATCAAGCTGGATTAGACTACGTTTCAATTATTGCAAGTAATGACTTAGATGAACATGTAATTCTTGATTTGAAATTCCAAGGAGCTCGGATTGATTCATGGGGTGTTGGGACTCAGTTAATTACTGCAGCTGATAATCCTTCTCTTGGTGGTGTGTATAAGCTTGTTGCACGTAAGGATGATGACACATATGCACCAGTTATCAAAATATCTGCTAACCCTGAGAAAGTAACAACGCCTGGATTTAAAACCGTATACCGAATTATTAATAAACGTACCAACAAAGCGATTGGGGATTATATTGCTTTTCCAGAGGAGAAAGTGAAGGAAGCTAAGCAATTAAACATGTTTAATCCCATCCACACTTATATCCAAAAAACAGTAACAGAGTTTGAAGCAGTAGAAATCCTACAGCCAATTTTTCAAAATGGTGAGCAAGTATACGAGCTCCCAACCTTAGATGAAATAAGAGCATTCCACAATTCTCAACTAGATCTGTTCTGGGAAGAATACTTAAGAAAGTTAAATCCTGAGCACTATTTAGTGGTTTTAAGTGAAAGTGTTTGGAAGGTCAAAACAGACCTAATGGCATCCAAAAGCTAAAAAAAGAAGGAACAAATTTGTCAATTAGGACAAATCTGTTCCTTTTTTTGTATTTAAAACCGTGTTGTCTTGTTTGTCTTCTTACCTTTATTCATATTCTTAAGAATAACTCTTCCTAAAATAATGATACCTACGATTCCAGCATAGACAAGGAATAAAACAATATATCCCCATAAACCTATCACTGCATCCCAGAAATCCATATTCCCACGATTGGTAATTGCCTGCTGGATTTCAATTGCAAACACTAATACAAACATGAATGTTAATGTATAAAAGAATGCGATAAGCTGAATCCCAAAACGGAATTTAGCAAGCCATTTAGAAATGCCTAACACAAACGCATAAGTCACAATGCCAATAATGCCCATGACCCAGAAATGCATATCTTTGTCCGTCATTTGCAAGCCGAATATATCATTGATGAGAATAATAAGGATATCGTGCAATTCATTGACTATATCAACGATAAATTTAATTCCTTCTCTCATTTGCTCTCATCACTCTCTTCTAATTGATTTAAAGATTCATTATATAGAGGATCTTATTTTAAATCAATGATTTTTGTAATGATGAGTGGATTGCGTTTGATTTGTTCATAAATGAAGCCTGATAGAGCTTCTCTAATCTTTTTCTCCAAATCAAATCTACTGATTGGCTCCTGTACAAGAGAAGAAACTAGTGATTGAATGTCATCCATTAATTGCTCGGACTGTCTCACATATACAAATCCTCTTGATATAATTTGGGGCTTCCCAATCACAACCTTGTCCTTTCGTAAAAGAAAGACAGAAATCATTCCATGTTCAGCAAGGACTTTTCGTTCATTAAGCACGCTTCGGCCAATGTCTCCAATACCATGTCCATCAATATAGACAGGAGCAGCAGGTACTCTTCCAGTAATGGCTGCTACTTCAGCACCCTCAGTGATCGAGAGGACATCACCATTTTCAAGAATATACGTGTTTTGTTCTGGGATTCCACATTGCAACGCTAATGTTTGATGCATTTTTTGCATTCTGAATTCACCATGAATTGGCACAAAAAATCTTGGCTTCATCAAGCTAAGCATGAGCTTTAATTCTTCTTGAGCACCATGACCAGATGTATGGATATCATTTAACTTATGATGAATTACTTCAGCTCCAGCTTTTGCTAATAGGTTCTTTAAACGATTCACACTTAATCCATTTCCAGGGATAGGTGAAGATGAGAATACCACTGTATCTCCATCGATAATTTGAATGTGACGGTGTCTGCCAGAAGCTATTCTAGATAGAGCAGCAAATGGTTCACCTTGACTTCCAGTACAAAGAATAGTCACTTCGCCTGCAGGAAGGTGTCGGAGCTCAAATTCTGTAATAAAGGTTGAGTCAGGTGCTTCAATATACCCTAATTCTCTTCCAAGCGTAATCGCTCTTTCCATACTTCTCCCAGCGATGAAGACCTTTCGATTGGTTAGAACCGATGCATTAATGACTTGTTGAAGTCGATACACATTCGAAGCGAATGTAGCAAAAATGATTCGGCCCTCTTGTTTTTTGACAACATCAAGAATAGTATTGCCGATATGGCGCTCTGACATGGAGAAGCCTGGGACTTCACTATTTGTACTATCAGACAACAGACAAAGGACACCGCTTCTACCAATTTCACCCATGCGAATTAAATCAGGAGCTGGTCCAATAGGAGTGAAATCAAATTTGAAATCTCCTGTATGTACGACATTACCAAGTGCAGTATTCACGACAATTCCTAATGAGTCTGGAATACTATGAGTTGTACGGAAGAATGACACGCTCAAGCTTGAAAAAGAAATGACATCATCTTGCTCAATTTCATGTAGTGTCGCTTCTCTCAGTAAATGATGCTCTTCAAGCTTACTTTTGATAAAACCAAGCGCTAATTTCCCTGCATAAATAGGAACCTGTATCTCTTTAAGGAGAAATGGGATTCCACCAATATGATCCTCATGACCATGTGTGATAAATAATCCTTTGATCTTATGAGCATTCGCTACTAAATACGAAAAATTCGGGATGATATAATCAATTCCAAATAGTTCACTATCAGGGAATTTAATCCCTGCATCAATGATAATAATTTCATCTTCGTGCTCAACTAGATACATATTCTTTCCGATTTCACTTAACCCACCCAAAGGGATGACTTTTACTGATTGTTTCTTTTCATTCTTAATCATAAATCCTCCAAATATATATTATTTTCTTTTTTTTCTGAATTATAAAGAGCTAAATCACGCCGTATCTGCGGTTTAAAGCCACCACCTACTATTTAATCTTCAAATATATTTATCGTTTGAAATGAAATGTAAGAGGATTTGGGGGAAGGGGATATTACATGCTACACATGTGGCTTTGTAATAGGTAATATATTGTAAACCGTTCACCATTGTTTGTTGTTTAACTATATCTCTATATTATTATATTTAATCCTTAATCATCCGTCAAAGTTAAGTCTCAATAGCCACTGAAGCAATAGTTGATTAATTGAGTTAGGGAATGGTATAAATGAGTTAATTGACAGAAAAGTTCGATATTAAAGTGAGGGATAAATATGAATGATATAGTGATTCGTATGGCTGAATTAGAAGATCTACAAGCGATCAAAACAATTTACAATGAAGGAATTGAAGATCGAATTGCTACTTTGGAAACGGAATTGAAAGATGAAGCATTTATGAATGATTGGTTTGAAAGGCACCAAGGCCGGTTTAAAGTATTTGTTGCAGAACTTAATAATGAAGTCATTGGTTGGGCTTCGTTAAATTCTTATAATAGCCGTTGTGCATATAATGGAGTGGCTGACTTATCTCTGTATATAGCAAGAGCGTACAGAGGAAAGGGTGTTGGGAACACATTACTTCAAGCAATCGAAAATGCTGCGAAAAATAATGACTTCCATAAGATTGTTCTCTCAACTTTCCCGTTTAATCAATTAGGGCAAGGATTATACAGAAAAAGAGGATTTCGAGAGGTTGGTGTCTTTGTAAATCAAGGGGTATTAGATGGTCAATATGTTGATGTAATGATGATGGAGAAATTATTATCATAGAAGAATAAATAAGCCTCACATCATATTGATGAAAGGCACCAAAATTTCGTTCGCGTTTAAAAAAGCAATTTAGTTGGAGTGCCATTTTCTGTACTGTACAGAGCACCGACTGTTGCAATTTGAGTTTTATAAGCATCTTGATAGCTTGAGAGAATTCTAGAGCTGTCTCCTGTTAAAAGGGCGTGTATGAATGCCTCATTCTCAATAATGTAAGGATTACTTTTGTCAAGATGTTCTACTTTTCCATTTGGAGTTTGGATCGTCAATTTGTCTGGAGCAAAGTCGATAATGCCCTGATCTGTATAAAAGGTTAGTCCTGTTCTACCAACACCACTAGGAAGTATGCATGTATTTGAGATATTAGCAACAGCTCCACTACTTAATTTCATATTTACTGTTCCAACATCAGAAACGGTGACAGCATCGACTTTTTTGTGCATAATCTGGTTACCATAATAGGCAAATACTTCATCAATCTCACCACAAACGTAACGTAATAGATCAACCATATGAGTAGTTTGTTCAATAAATTGTCCACCCGAGCCGTCCTGATTTCTCCACCAAGACACCATTGGCATTCCGCCAGACCATTGACCTAGCACCATTCCAAGCTGTTGTTCTTGTAAAGTTGCTTTCAACATTTGAACGGATTCTTTATAACGGAAGTGGTACCCAACAGAAGTAATCAAGGTTTTCCTCTCTAATTCCTTTAAAATGGTAGAGGGGGTTAATAAGTCTGCCCCTAAAGGTTTCTCAACAAAAAAAGGAATGTTTCTTTTGACTAATTCAAGTTCGATTTCTCCATGTGCCATTGGTGGGACACAAATGTAGACAGCATCTAGCTGTTCAGCGTCTAGCATTTCAGTTAGATTATCGTAGCCTGATACATTGTTGTATTCGCTTGCAAAAATAGTTGCCTTCTCTTTACTTGTTCCACAAACAGCTGTCAATTGAACTTCCTTGAATGTTGTTAAAATCCCACAGTGCAGTTTACTGAAGTAACCTGTGCCTACCATTCCGATTTTTAAAGTCAAAGCCATCCACTCCTCATTTGATTTGCGCTACCATAGTTCCTATTAATGAAAGAATTCTATAATTATAGTGTAACTTATAAGTAAATTATGTGACAATGTTAGATTTTAATATAGTTGTCATCTATATATTTGTAACAACAATCATTTGGAAGTCGACTTGTTTGAACTAAGAGTCAAGTTTGTCCTTTTGTTTACATATACATATAAAAGCCCTTTTATTAAGAGGGAAACTATATGAATATGGAGCGGGTTTGAAATGGTTATAGGTTTACTGATTATTTTTATGTTTGTTCTATTTTTACCTTTGGTTGTAAAAAAAATAGAACGTAATCTAGAAATCTTTCTATTTGTGATGGGGATTACCGCTGCATTGTTAAGTGATGTTTTTAGTGGTTCTTTATTTGTTGTAGCAGCAACAGACCCTATAAAAATTACGGTCGCAGTATTAGTTGCAGGATTATTATTCAAATGGTTCCACCATCCTTTGGAAAAGATGATCACAGGCGTAAGTAGGCGGGTTCCTTATAAGTTCTTTATTGCGAGCACGGTTATTTTATTAGGACTTGTCTCAAGCTTGATTACTGCGATTATTGCGGCACTTGTTCTTGTGTTGATCGTATCCTCCTTGCAATTAGATCGTAAATCAGAGGTGAGATTTGTTGTATTGGCTTGTTTCTCAATCGGACTAGGGGCGGCGCTAACACCAATAGGTGAACCACTTTCGACGATTGCAATCAGTAAATTAGATCAGGATTTTACTTTTTTAATGAGATTACTTGGTTCAGAAATTCTAATAGGAATCTGTCTATTTGCAGCATTGGCAGCATTTTTAGTTAGAAAGCCTGAAACAAAAGGGAGTCTGGCTAAAAAGCAAGCGCCTGAAGGGTATGAAGAAATTCTTGTTCGAGCATTGAAGATTTACTTTTTTGTCATGGGCTTGACGTTCTTAGGTGAAGGGTTCGAGCCATTAATTAATACATATTTCATTGGCTTAAATCCATCCATCCTCTATTGGTTAAATATAATCTCTGCTGTGTTAGACAATGCCACGTTAACTGCCGCAGAAATTAGTCCATCAATGGATATGTTAACGATTCAGGCGATTCTCTTAGGCTTACTGATTAGTGGGGGGATCTTAATCCCAGGAAATATTCCTAATATTATTGCTGCGGGTAAGTTGGAGATTACAAGTAAAGAATGGGCAAAGTTTGGTGTTCCTATTGGTATCTTGACAATGGTGATCTATTTTGTGGTTTTGTTTGGTATTTTTAGTTAGGGAGTTATTTTGATAGTGGGGAATTAGGTGTGATGGTTTATGTTGAGTGTGGATAAGGGAAGGATTTTCGGTTATTGGTGTGATGGAGTTCATTTTGAGGCAAATAAGGGAAGATTTTTCGCTTATGTAGTGAAAAATCCCCCAATTTCACCTTTTTCGAGTGAATAGGGGGAAATTTTTCCTCTATTTTTGCATTTTTATCATCATTTTTTCTAATAAGCGGAATTTTTCCTCTTATCCTCATCAATGACTATAAAGAAGCCCGCCAGTAAATTTACTTCTGCAAATTGATTGCTTACTTAGTTTCTTCATCCATATTGAACCAAAGTGGGTCATCAATGTCTACTTCGCCATTGTAGTTAATGAGAATTTCTTCACCAGCTTTAATATCTTTGTAGGCAAAGAAATCAAATGTATGGTTATCAAAGTTAATATCATATGTTGCATTCGGCTCGTATGAATGGTTAAATAACATGCCATATCCAAGAAGCATAGCTGTATGGTTTATTCCATATTCGAACGCATAATCAGCAAGCAATGTTTTTTCAATATGGACATGTTGTTCATTAGGGTATGCAATCACAGGTGCTTCATGAATTAGCTGCCCTTTTTTGATATCTTGTGTTGCAAATACACCTCTATTAAATTCTCCGTCTGAGAGGGTAGAAGTTTTTACTTCAATCATTTTCGTCACCACTATTTCTTTTTAATATGTAGAGTCTCTATTAGAGTGACATTTTATCACAAGGAAAGCAACTATTTATCTTGAAAAGTGGGAGTAGATGAAGATTACCTCCCACTATTTTCAACTTAGCAGCAACTGTTTAGTGTTTCTTCACAGCATTCTTTCTCGTCAGTTGTGCAGCATTCTTCCTTTACTTCCTCAATTGTAATCTTACAGCAATCTGATGGTTTTGAATCCTTTTTGAAAAATGTAAACATCCTATTCCACTCCTTATAAAATGATTTTAGATAAGATAAAAAATGAAGCCAGAGATGGTTGACATGGTGATAACAGAAATCAAGAAGCACTATAAATCAAAATTTCTTGATGAATTAATCATATATCCATATTTTTCTAAAGTCAATCATTAAATCAAAAAAAATTGATTAATAAGATCTCAGGAGTCTTCGTGTATGATTTGTGGATAGTCTAGTGGGATTTAGAAAATGCTACTACTATTATTTTCTTGAATAAGAGTTGAGGTGCTTGGTTTTGAAGGAATTGACAATGTTAGAGGAAGTTGAAGAGTTTATTGGGGCAAGTGATTTTAACTTTCTGTACATTTCTAGAACAAATTGTAGTGTTTGTCATGCACTACTTCCACAGATCAAAGACTTATTTGAAACCAATTTTCCACTGGTGAACTTAGGATATGTGAATACTGAAAGAGTCGAGGAAATTGCCGGACAATTGTCTGTTTTTACAGTACCGGTCTTAATATTGTTTTTAGATGGGAAGGAGCTCATTCGAGAAGCCAGATTTGTTCATGTCGAGAAATTTAAAGAGAACATTTCGAAGGTTTATCGAATGATTCATGAATCTTAATGGAAGGGTGACAAAAGTATGTTAAGAAATCTAGTTATGGTTTTAGGACTTGTTGGATTGATTGGATCGGGATTTTATGCAGATACGAGGATAAGTGCTTCAAATGATATTCCTGTTGGAAGTCAGGTACAGGTTGGGATTCAGGAAGGAAATCAAGCCCCTGATTTTGAATTAGAGCAGGTAGGGGGAGGGCAATTAAAACTATCTGATTTGAGGGGGAAGAAAGTTATTTTGAATTTTTGGGCATCATGGTGTCCACCTTGTAAATCTGAAATGCCACATATGCAATCTTTTTATGAGGACCAAAAGGGAGGCAATGTAGAAATCCTTGCGGTGAACCTGACCAATGCAGAGAGGCAAAAGGATGCTGTTGATGCATTTGTGAAAGAGTACAAATTATCTTTTCCGATTTTACTTGATCAAAACGGTGAGGTTGGTGAAGCCTATCGTGTTTTTACCATCCCAACGAGCTTGTTTATTGATTCGAACGGAATCATTGTGAAAAAGATGATTGGCCCAATGGATAAACAAATGATGGAAGAGATGATAACTAGCTTTGAATAGGTATTAAAAAACGGAGGAAGAGCACTTTTTTTGAGTGCTCTTTCTCCGTTTAATCATGCTTTATCATCGTTCAGTGTCCGTTTTTCTTTTTTTACAAGCTTTAGTAGATAAATTGTCCCTAGAGTGGTGATTAATGTGCTTAAGACAACTAGGATGTTGTACAGATTATGTTTGGTAAACAGGTTGATTAGTGCATAGGAGACGACTAAGGATGCTAATGGTGAGATTACCCAAACCATCGCGATTCGTTTGATTACGTTTTTTTGTAATACTTTTAAACCGTTCTTGGCTGTTCCGACTCCTAGGATTCCACAGGTCGTTACTTGTGTAAGGGGAATAGGTAGGCCGAATACAGAGGCGATAACGACCAATCCTCCTCCAGTAAATGATACAGCACTTCCTTGTAAGAGGGAGAGCTTTGTGATTTTTTTTCCATTCGTTTCTAATACTTTGCTACCTAAAACAATGGCACCAATTGATGTGAAAATGGCTCCAAACAAGATTCCAGAACTTGTTGATAAAATGCCGGCTCCAACTAATGGACCAATCGAATTTGCTACATTATTCATCCCAGCAGAGAAAGCTTCAAAACAACCGCCTAGTACTAGGAGGAGTGATAACCATTTTGCCCATCTGCCTTGTCCTTTTAGATGTGGCCATTTCTTTTCCATATAGTTAATGATTTTTCCGAAGATATATGTGATTAAAAAGGAAGCAATCGGAATAATTACCCAAAAGGATATAATGATGATTAATTTGCTTGTATATACTGCATGATAAGCAGCCCCAACTCCCACAATAGATCCCACTGTTACTTCACTTGTTGAAAGTGGAATACCAATTAAATTTGATAGAAAAAGAGTGAAGGTTGCCCCGACTAAAATAATGACAACAACGTTTACTGTTAATATATCAGAAGGGATAATTCCCGAACCAATTGTCTTTACAACTTCTCCTCCACCAAGAACTGCACCCAGAAAAGCAGATATAGCGACCAAAATTAAAGCCAGACGTTTATTTTTTATAGCACCAGAACCGTACGGAGCCCCCATTGAAGCAGCAGTGCCACTAGCACCGATGTTCATCGCAAAGAATAGAGCAACGGCAATGGCTACATATGTCAATATCATAGGACTAACCCTTTCTTCTTTAGAAGATTTTTCTTTTGTGAACGTTGAAAAAATTAAAATTTATATAAGTATATGTAAATAGATGGGTTACAGTGACCTATTTCTTTGGATATTTAGAAATAACTCAGGTCATTCGCTTAAAAATGCATACAAAAAAGCCGTCCCATTCAGGACGGCTTGATGTGTTTGTTACTTTACTTCTTCAGGTACAGATAACCCTAGTCCTTCAGCGACACGTTGACCGTATTCAGGATCTGCTTTGTAGAAGTGCCCAATTTGGCGTAATTTAATTTCATCACTTTCAACAGGTTCCATTGCACCAACGATGGTTGAAACAAGGCGAGAGCGTTCTTCTTCGCTCATTAGGCGATATAGGTCTCCAGCTTGAGTATAGTGATCGTCGTGATCATAGGCAACACTTTCAGCTACGCCTGTTACAGGGAAACCTGTTGTTTTATGTTCTGAAGCTTCTGTTGGGCCACCTAAGCTATTTGGCTCATAATAGACGGAACCCCCACCATTATTATCAAATCTCATTTGACCATCACGTTGGTAGTTATTTACCTCAACATGTGGACGATTGATAGGTAGCGCTTGATGATTTGCACCTACACGGTAACGGTGTGCATCCGCATATGCAAATAAGCGACCTTGCAGCATTTTGTCAGGTGATACTTCAACACCAGGAACAAGAGTACCAGGTGAGAATGTTGCTTGCTCAACCTCAGCAAAATAGTTTTCAGGATTACGGTTAAGTACCATTTCTCCAACTTCAATTAGCGGATAGTCTTTTTGTGACCAAACCTTTGTTACATCAAAGGGATCGAAGCGGTAGGTATTAGCATCTTCTAATGGCATGATTTGAACATAAAGCTTCCATTTAGGGAAATCGCCATTTTCAATTGCATTGAATAAATCTTCTGTATGGTAATCAGGGTTTTCACCAGCAATTTTGGCTGCAACTGCTGGGTCAAGGTTTTTTACACCTTGCTCAGTTTTGAAGTGGTATTTCACCCAAACTGCTTCGCCTTCTTCATTTACCCATTTAAATGTATGACTACCAAATCCGTGCATATGTCTTAATGTTGCAGGAATACCACGATCTGACATCAGAATTGTCACTTGGTGAAGTGATTCTGGAGATAGTGACCAGAAATCCCATACCGCGTTAGGGTTTTTTAAATGAGTTTGTGGATGACGCTTTTGTGTATGGATAAAGTCAGGGAACTTAATCGCATCACGGATAAAGAATACTGGTGTATTGTTACCAACGATATCGTAGTTTCCTTCTTCAGTGTAGAATTTAACAGCGAATCCACGTGGGTCGCGAACAGTATCAGAAGATCCATTTTCACCGGCTACTGTTGAGAAACGAATGAATAGTGGAGTGCGCTTTCCAACACCATTGAATACTTTTGCTTTTGTATATTTAGAAAGATCATTTGTCACTTCGAAATATCCATGCGCTCCAGCACCTTTAGCATGAACAACACGCTCAGGCACACGTTCGCGATTAAAATGAGCAAGTTTCTCTAGTAAATGAACATCTTGAATTAATGTAGGGCCACGATGGCCTGCTGTAATTGAATTTTGATTGTCTCCTACAGGAGCACCAAAACTAGTAGTTAGGGTTTTCTTTTCGTTCGTCAATTAAGTCACCTCTTAAAATTATTTATTAAGCATGTTTATATTATAATATAATTCTCTTAAAAATCAATACTTATTTATAATAATTATAAAGAAATACTAATTAATAATATCTGAAATTAATAGAATGTGTTGATAACACTAGAGATTTATAACGATTTAGCTACTATTAGAATAGTAATTTTCATAAAAATAGTATGTATATGACTAATTCACCTCTTGTCTATATCTAATGATAGTCTCATTTATATGTTTTACATTGAGAATTATGCTAATTAAACTAAATAAATATTTTAAATGTGAGAAGAGAAACAAAATAGACCTTCATAGGGATGATATGAAGGTCGTCATTCGTTTTGTTAAAATACTTTTTTGAATTTATCCCACCAATGTTTTTTAGGCTGAGACGTTTTTATTTTATTACTATAGAGAGGGACACTTCCTATTTGTTCATCTTTCATATAGATATCTATTGCACCAACTTCAAGTTGGTCTTTTTCGCTTTTCTTCTTATTATATGGAATTACTTTTAGTGCTATGTTTTTAATTTCATCTTTCTTTAAAGGATATTTGAAATCTTTTTTTATAAATAAGTTGTCAGTGTACACATCATCCAAAAGATTAGGGAGTTCATTTTTTTCCAAAATGTTAACTAATTTATAGCTGTTAAAGGCTTGGTTATAGAGGCTTTTGTGATCGTTCCAGTCATTTCGGTCATTGATTGTGACTGCGATTAATTGAAGGTTATCTTTCTCTGCTGTTGTAACAAGTGTACGTTTGGCTCTTTTTGTATAACCGGTTTTTCCTCCAGTACAGTAAGGATAAAGCTGAGTAAGTAAGCGATTTTTATTTTTCCATGTGACTGTTCCGTGTTTGCTGAGAGATTTAGCAGTATAAGATTTAGTTCCTGCTATTTTCGCGTATTCATCATTTTTCATGGCATAGCGTGTTAAGAGGGCCATATCATAAGCTGTGGAATAATGATTTTCATGATCATCTAAACCATGTGGATTCGCGAATACAGTATTTTTCATTCCTATCTCTTTTGCTTTTTTGTTCATCATTGAAACAAAGGAGTCTAGATTTCCAGCAACATGCTCAGCAATTGCTACTGCCGAATCATTTCCTGAGCGGAGCATTAACCCATATACTAAATCCTCTAGCATTACTTTTTCTCCTGCTACAAGATATAGTGAGGAACCTTCAGTACCAGCTGCTTTGTTACTTATTGTGACTGTATCTTTTAGCTTTCCTGATTCAATTGCAAGAATTGCGGTCATGATTTTCGTAATACTAGCGATTCTCATCTGTGTATGAGCATTCTTTTCATATAATACTCTTCCAGAGTGCTGCTCAAGTAAAACCGCTCCTTTTGCTGAAATAGCATAGCTAGTCAATGGTGAAGAAGTCATCACGAATAAAGTAATCAAGACAGCAAGGATCGTTTTTAATCTTCTCATTCGTACCACCTCTCCATATTATTTTAGCTTTTTTATGATTTCTTAAATAACGGTTAATATGCATTAGTTGAAACTAAAAAGTAGGGAATTAATAATTACATAGTATTTCCAATGGATAATTGGTTGACTTCTATGAAGTTTGAATGGTATGATAGCAAAAGTTGAAAGCGAGATAGACTATTCATCAATCAAGGAAAGTAACAGTCAAAACTATTTTAAAAAAATATTTGACAATAACTTTCGAGGATGATATATTATATTTCTGCTTCAAAAAAGTTCTTTGAAAACTGAACACAATAAACAAGCGTCAACGTTTTATCAAGTAACAAACTATTGAGCAATCAATACTCTTTTTGGAGAGTTTGATCCTGGCTCAGGATG
>NZ_JACYHA010000033.1 GCF_014837155.1 Litchfieldia stipae
CATGACGACACCCACCTACTATTTATTAAATCAATTATAAATTAAAAAAGAGAAAGATAGGAATAAAAACCTAAGTTTCTCTTTTATGAGGACTTTTTCAGTGGCCTCAGCTTTAGCGACGAGGAGGCTCACCAGACACCCCACAGGACGCGGAGTGTATTCAGTCTGCGGGATTCTTAGCAACAATCTATAAGAAAATAGTTTTATATTTAATAGATAGCTAGATTCCTTGAATACATACTTACGAAACGTATCCAAGGAGAAAACCTACGGATTCATAGGGGACAAGCATCTTACACACAGAAGTAAAGATAGAAGGGAGACAGGAACAACTTGAAACGGAGATTTCTCATTCTAAGCCTAGGTATCATCGTAACAGCAGGGAGTACAATCACTCCTACCATTCCAACGGTTTTCGCACAAGAAACAAATCGATCTCTTGAAAATCAAAAGAATGACATAGAAAATAAAAAGTCAGGTATTGAATCTGATATTGAAACGAAGAAAAGTGAGTTAGACAAAATCAAGCAGGAGCAAGAGGCGGTTAATCAGGATATTAAACGACTCGATTTAGCGGTTGCTGAAACAAGTGGTCAAATCCGTGAAAAAGAAGCTCAAACGAAAGAAACAAAGGAAGAAATTGAGCGTTTAAAAGAAGAAATTGAGGTTGTAAAGGAGCGCATTGAAAAGCGTGATGCCTTGCTCCAGGATCGCATGCGTTCCATTCAAGAAAATGGTGGGATGATCAGTTATATCGATGTATTACTAGGTGCACAAAGCTTTAGTGATTTTGTTAATCGCGTAAGTGCTGTTTCTTCCTTTGTGCAAGCTGATCGTGACATCATTAAAGTTCATCAAGAGGACAAGCAGCTGTTAGAGGATACAGAAAAAGAAGTGAACAATCAGCTTGTTCAGCTTGAAGAGCAGCTACAGCAGCTTGAGGGGATGAAAAAACAGCTTAATTCCCAAATCAGTGAAAAGAATGAAATCATGTCTAAGTTAAAAACAGAAGAAGAACATATGCATGATGATCTTGCTACATTAGAGGATGAAGCTGGCCTTTTAGCGGCGCAAGAACGAGCGATTCAACAAGCGATTGAAGAGTGGAATCGTAAGCAAAAAGAAATCGAAGCAGAACGTAAGCGTCAAGAAGAAGAACGCAAACGTCAGCAAGAATCTGGAAATACATCTGGATCAAATTCGGGTTCTAATGTTTCAACAACTCCAGCACCTGCTGTAACAAGTGGTAACTTTATGAGACCAACAACAGGTCGAGTTTCGTCTAATTATGGCGGTAGATGGGGTACACTTCATGCCGGTATTGATATTGCCAATGCAGCTCCAAATGTACCAGTTGTGGCAGCAGCAGATGGGGTTGTCTTCCGTTCTTATTATTCAGCAAGTTACGGAAATGTTGTGTTTATCACACATAATATTGATGGCAAAGTCTACACGACTGTTTATGCCCATTTAGAAAGCCGTTCAGTTGGTGAAGGGCAATATGTTGGTAAAGGTGCAATGGTTGGCTATATGGGGAACACTGGACAATCATTTGGTAAGCATCTACACTTTGAATTGCATGTTGGACCATGGAATGCTTCAAAATCAAATTCAGTCGATCCACGAAACTATATAAACTTTTAAATAAGCACGAAAGGCAAATCCTAAATCTTTGGATTTGCCTTTTTCTATGCATGGAATTCAATGTTAAAGTCAAACTAAGGGAGTAGTTGAAATTCATGGAAGGGAGGTTAGAGAGATGAGGAAGATCTTAGTTCTTACGTTGGCAATCATGTTTGCCTTACCTGTTGTATCCCAGCCATATGCGCAAATTAAGACATTTAAAGAACCACCATTTGAGTTCTATAAGGTGTCCCAAGGGGATACATTTTGGTACATAGCTCAGCGCTACGGATTGGATTATCGACGTTTAATGGAATTGAATCCAAACGTTGTACCAACGAACATGCATGTAGGCGAGATTATCCGTCTGAAGCCAACGGCCACATCGCCAAGCTCATTTGAGGAGCAAGTGGTACAGCTGGTTAACCAAGAACGTGCAAAAGCAGGGTTAAAGCCATTAACTCACCGAGCTGATATCAAAAATGTTGCTTATAAAAAAGCTCAAGACATGATTAATTCGAATTACTTCTCGCATACGAGTCCGAATTATGGATCGCCATTCCAAATGTTAAAGACGTTTGGAGTTAGCTATCGTACGGCAGGAGAGAATATTGCCAAGGGTCAAAAAACACCTCAAGAGGTCATGAATGCGTGGATGAATTCACCAGGGCATCGAGCAAATATTTTGAAGCCTGAATATGACTCAATTGGGGTAGGGTTCTATCATAGTGCATGGGTTCAAATGTTTGTGGGAAGTTAATGTTGTAGAGTATGAAAGGAGTTGTCCCGTCAAGCTGTGATGTCGGACAGCTTCTTTTTAGGCAAAAAAAAGAAGCATATCGCTTGATGTAAAAGGAAATTGCTATGAAAGAAAAAATAAAAATATAGTTCTATTACTATTTAAAGGTTGATTAACCTTATTTTATGATAGTACTAGCTCTTTTTCATGGACTAAAATCACGTTAACGTAAGTTGAAATCTCTTTTAATTCACAATAGCCACTTTCATACACATGGAAAATTTGAAATGTCTTGTCATTATAAATAACCTTTGTTCCTTTTTTCATCTTTTTTGCCTCCGTATTCGTACGCGAATTTTTAGACTTTGACGATGAACATTGGTACCTTGTAAGTAAGCTGTTCTAAGTTGTTGACATTTACTCTTACATCCATCTTAACTAGAGAGTATTAATTTCAGTAGCATTCTATGTTAATTTTATATTAACACCAGATTTCTGAAAAATCAAATATTATCGAAAAGTTGAAACTATAGTCCTAAGGATATGACATGTTTTAACAAAATTAATCAAAAATTGCTGTGCAATTTAAGAAGAATGTCATTTGGTGTCGCCTCAGTCCATTGCTAATCTACTGCATATGTTAGTTGAATATGGTAAGATGAGAGAAAGATATTTCCTTTACATTAATGAAGGATATTCTATAATGAAAGAATAAATAGTTTTTTTACATAATCGGTACAAGCAATTCATATAGTTATATCAGAGGCATCGCACAATGCTGTGTGGTGCCTTTTCATTACAAAGTGTCTGTGGTGGACATGAGTGGGCAATAGATGAGGAGGCTGAATAGATTGAGTCGAAAGTTAGTAGCACTATACATGGCATTATCCTTATTATTAGGAGCATCAGGGACATTCTTGGGGATGCAGTTCCTAGACAATGATCAACAAACTAGTGATAGTGGCCTTATACCTAATGGGAACACAAATATAACGGATGAAAGCTCGATTGAACATTTTGACAAAATTCAGAACGCCTATGAACTTATCCAAGGGCGATATGTGGAAGAAGTGGAAGATGAGCAACTGATCGAGGGTGCCATTAAAGGTATGATGGATACGCTTGGCGATCCTTACTCTGTCTATATGGATAAAGACACAGCGACACAATTTACCGAATCACTTGATTCAAGCTTTGAAGGAATCGGTGCAGAGGTGAGCATGGTTGAAGGAAAAGTGACAATTGTGGCCCCATTTAAAGATTCACCTGCAGAAAAAGCGGGATTAAAGCCAAATGATCAGATTATAAAGATAGATGGAGAATCAATAGAGGGTCTTGATTTATATGAAGCCGTTCTGAAGATTCGTGGTGAAAAAGGAACGACGGTTAAATTGGATGTTATGCGACCAGGTGTAAATAATGTCATGAATATTGATGTCGTTCGAGATGAAATACCAATTGAAACCGTATATTCTTCAGTGAAAGAATATGATGGTAAAAAAGTAGGGTATATTGAAATCACCTCTTTTGCAGAAAATACAGCTGCAGATTTCAAAACTCAGCTTGATGAATTAGAACAAGGTGGAATTGACGGGCTGATCCTAGATGTACGTGGAAATCCAGGGGGATTATTGGATAGCGTCGAACAGATTCTGAAGGAACTCGTCACGAAGGAAAAACCATATGTTCAGATTGAACAACGAGATGGCAATAAACAACGCTTCTTCTCAAATCTTGAGCAAAAGAAGGATTATCCAATTACAGTACTTATCAATGAAGGAAGTGCTTCTGCGTCAGAAATTCTTGCTGGTGCTTTGAAGGAAGCTGGTGGGTATGAGATTGTTGGTGATACCTCATTCGGTAAGGGAACAGTTCAACAAGCGGTACCAATGCAGGATGGAAGTAATATTAAACTAACGATGTACAAGTGGTTAACTCCTGATGGAAATTGGATTCATGAAAAAGGCGTCGAGCCAACCATTCCGGCGAAACAGCCTGATTATTTCTATAGTAATCCAATCCAAGTCGAAGAAGAGCTTGTTGTTGATATGAATAATGAGAAAGTAAAAAATGCACAGCTCATGTTGAAAGGTTTAGGATTTGAACCGGGTAGAGAAGATGGCTACTTTAGCGCCGAAACTGAAACAGCGGTCAAAGCATTCCAAGAAGCTAACGACTTACAGGCAACTGGAAAAATCGACGCTGAAACAGCAGCTAAAATCGAAAGTGAAATCCTAAATCATATCCGTGATGAGAATAATGACCTGCAATTAAAAACAGCGATTAAGATTTTATTTCAATAAATAACCAAAGCCTGTCACTTCACTCCTACATTGGGAACGAGGTGACAGGTTTTTTAATTACTAAGCAGTCTGAATACACGTAGACTCCTGCGGGATGCGTGGCCAAAGTGAGACCCCACAGGAGCACAAGCGACGAGGAGGCTCACCAGACACCCCAAAGGACGCGGAGTGTATTCAGACTGCGGACTACATAAATAGACCTCATTTATTAATTTCCAAAAAAATCTAATTAGTCATTTGTTCATAGTTTTGGTAAAATAAAGATTAATAGAATAGAATCGTTTACATGTGTTTTCGAGGATAGGGTGGTGAGTAGCTTGGTTATTGAGTGGCTAGTTGAAATAGTAAAAGGGATTGGACGTTTTTTCCTTCATCCATTACTGTATTATTTTATGTTTATGTCCCTTCTAATGGGATACATAAGAATTAAGCGGGAACGCTTTGATTTTCATGGAAGAATCTATGATATCTTTCACGAGTTTAAGAGTTTACTGACAGGTGGATTAGTCCTGAGTCTTATTTTTTCAGTGATGATGGTAGGCGCGGGGCTTGCGATTCCATTCGGTAGCATTGTGCTCATTGCTGTTTTCACCATTTTACTAGGAGCTATAGGTAGAGTCCGATTTCTCATCCCATCATATGTCATTGGCTTATCCTTCTTTGGGATGATCTTATTATCGCAAATAGAGGGGCAATCAGGGTGGATCGGACAAATATTCACCGATTTACAAGAAACGAGCCTACCAGCTGTATCAATGCTTGTTAGTTTATTGCTAATTGTTGAAGGGATCTTGATTGTAAAAAAAGGACATGTCGGAACCTCACCACGTTTAATTAATAGTAAGCGGGGACTTAAGGTCGGGTCCCATGTGTCAGACAAGCTCTGGCTGGTTCCGCTTTTCTTACTTATACCTGGAGAAGGCATTGCGGTATTCTTCGAGTGGTGGCCAGTCTTCACGATGGGTGGAGAAGCGTATTCGTTCTTCCTCGTTCCATTTGGAGTGGGTTATTCTCAAAGCTATAAAGGAATGCTACCAAAAGAGGGCGCTCATTTTATTGGAAAACGAACGATTGCGCTAGGTGTCTTTTTAACAGCCGTATCGGTCGCAAGCGTGTGGTATCCTGTAGTGGCCATCATGGCAGTGGCTTTTGCGATGATCGCTAGAGAAGTCATTAATTTCCAATATAAAATCATGGACGACACAAAGCCATTTCTATATTCAAAGCAAAATGACGGGATCTTCATTCTTGGGATCATCCCTCACTCACCAGCTGCAAAAATGGGCTTGCAAATCGGAGAAGTGATCACAAAGGTTAATGGGCTAAAAGTGAGCAACGAAAAAGACTTTTATCAAAGCATCCAGAAAAACAGTGCGTTTTGTAAGCTTGAGGTAAAAGGCTTAAATGGTGAAATTAACTTTGCCCAAGCCGCACTATATGAAGGTCAGCACCATGAATTAGGCATCCTCTTTGTTCCTGAAGAGAAGGACTGGAGTAATGAAGCGGTGTAAATGCCAATTAGTATGAAGAGAGACCTTGTTTAGGGTCTCTCATTTTTATTATAGGAGGTGCTTTCTTATGAAAAATAAACCTATTTATGTGGAACTACCAATTAAGTCATCAATCGATGAAGTGTGGAGCCGGACTCAAGAGCCCAAATTGCATGAGCAATGGGATTTGCGATTTTCATCGATTGAGTATTTACCGAAAAAATCAGAGGATGAGCCACAGTCTTTTTTATATGAAACGAAAATAGGCTTTGGGGTTAAGGTAGCTGGTTGGGGGAAGAGTGTCGGTACAGCAAATAAAAAAGATGGTTCTAAAACGTCCTCTCTTCATTTTGGTACTGATCAAAAAATCTCCCCTATTCGTGAAGGTAAGGGATATTGGAGATACATCCCTAAAGGAGATGAAATCATTTTTCTTACTCAATATGATTATCAAGTACGTTATGGGTTCATTGGACGAATCCTTGACTTCTTTTTTCGTCCGATGATGGGGTGGGCCACAGCGCTAAGCTTTGATGTGCTGAAACGCTGGATAGAAATAGGAGAATCACCTCGAGCACAGTATGTACGGTTCTTTATGACTAGTTTACTATCGGTCTTCTTTTTTCTTATTTGGTTTTATCAGGGATTGGTTCCAAAGCTCATGGCTAAGCATTCTGACGAAGTAGCTATGCTTTCAAATCTTACTTCTTTAGACGAGTCTCTGGCTTTGATAACGGTGGGAATCATTGGTGTGCTTGAAATGTTATTTGGTTTTGTATGGTTGTTTTATCGTAAAAAGAGACACTTATTTGCTATCCAAATGATCGTTTTCCCGATATTAACGGTTATGGCGCTGATTGCTAGTCCTACAATCGCAGTGCATCCTTTTAATCCGATTACCTTTAATGCTAGTCTGTGGGTACTTTCTATCATTGGATACATATTAGCGGCTGATGTACCAACGGCGGCAAGCTGTAAGCGATCGAGGAAGGGGGAGTCAGTGTGACCATTTATCAGGAGCTATTAGGGGAAGGTTTTTATCGGTTGCATCCGAAGTTGCAAGAGCGTTATACGCTTCCAATTGGCGAATCTTTTCTTGGAGAAGGAACGATGACACAAATTGAATCTGGTCCCGCTCTGTTGATGCCATTATTCAAGTTAGCCACTAGATGGAAATTTCTTTTTCCTGAAAGTGGGGCTGATATTCCTTTTACGATTAAAAATAGCTGTCGTGCATTACCAACCGGTGAAGCGGAGATTTATTGGGAGCGTTCGTTTTATTTTGATAAGGTGACACGTCATTTTAATGCGTTCATGACCATTGATGAGGAGCGGAAGGTTGTAAAGGATTATTTAGGAGAGCCGAGCTTATTTTACTCTGATTTAGCATTTACAGTGACAGCCGGAGGAGGGATGACAATCGGCTCTGGTATGCAGAGAATGTTGATCGGTAAATGGGAGATTCCCATTCCTCGTTTGTTAGAAGGGGTCGTGACTGTGGAGGAAGGGTATGACGAAGGTCGTGAGGTATTTACGATTCGAGTGGATATTCGAAACCGTATCGTAGGAAGGTTGATGACGTATGAAGGTGAATTTAAAGAAACATCTGTTTAGTCCTATTACGCTTGTGGGGATCTTTTTGTTTATCGCGAGTAGTCTTATAATAGATGAACCCTATTTGCTCATGTTAACTGCTGCACAGCTGATTTTCGTGCCCATCATTCTTCAGCTGCTAATTGGAGTAAAGCGGGAGCAGGTCATTTTTTATTGGATTATGATGCTCTCTGTTTTTTTGTTACATGTAATTCCTTCTAGTACTTGGCAGGTAATTCTTGCACTTATTTATCTTATGTTCACTTTGTTTGTGGCTTTCCATGGCTTAAAGCGTTTTTTAAAACGTGGGTTTACAAATTGGGCGGAAATTTCAATTGACGTAGGAATGATGTATTTATTGATGGGAGGAGGCTGGTTCTTTGCATATAGCGCTGGAATCGATACTGGTTTTAGTCCTCTTATTACATGGTTAACAGCGATTCATTTTCATTACTCTGCGTTTTTATTACCTATTTTTGTTGGTTTTTTGGGACGTATTCACCATTCTGCAGGATATCGTCTCGTGGTTCCTATGATTCTGTCAGCGCCAATGCTTGTTGCGATTGGAATCACATTTTGGCCACTCCTTGAATTTTTGTCAGTGATCTTATACATCATTTCCATTTATACGGTTATTGTACTTGTTTGTAAAACGCATTTTTATACGAAGTTGCAGGGAGTGCTGGTACGACTTTCATTTTGCTCGCTCGGTGTCACCATCCTTTTTTCATTACTCTATGCAACCAATAGTGCCTTTGGAGTAATGGGGGTGACGATCGACTTTATGTTGATGTTCCATGGTGTATTTAATTGCCTTATTTTTGGAATGATTGGTGTACTTGGCTGGATGATTCATCCACCTAAAACAAAGCAGGCTATCTGGGATTTTCCCGTGAGTAAAATACGAGGTAAATTAAAGGGATCTGGTACACATCATCCTGGATTAGTGGATAATCTTAACGATTTTGTGGATATAAAGGGTTTACCAAAAACGATTGTTCACTTTTATGAGCATACAGATCAGTATCAACTATTTGCTGCAGTTAAATGGGCAACTTGGTTTAAACCGTTAGCCCTAATCTACAAATTGATCAGTTCACATATTCAGCAATTGAATTTGCCAATTTCACGTAAGTGGACGGAAATGACTTGTGACATTCGTACGGTTGATCAGATGCAGGATGGCAGAAGGAACCCCAGAGCCTGGGTTCGAAAGGTGAATGGTCAGACCGTATTTGTAGCGATTTATTCCCAGCATGAAACAGAAGGTAGGACATATATGAATATCGCGCTTCCACTGCCTTATTCTACAATGATGGGTATCTTACAGCTTGATACAAGTCATGAGAAGTTGATTCTTTCTAGTGAAGGTGATAGTGACGCGGGTATTTATTTAGCAGTAGGAGAAGCAGTTGTTAAGCTACCTTTATCTGAGAGATTCTTAATTACAGAGGAGAAGGCCGGGTATCTCTTGGCACATCATAAGATGAGAATATTTGGTCTTCCTTTTTTACAAATAGATTATAAGATTTCGCAAAAATGATTGGGATGTTCTTTTGGTGACAATAAAAAAGATTGCCACTATCTATCTCTTTAGATAGAAAGATGGCAATCTTTTTTTGTGGTGTTTTTGACATTTATAAATTGAAATGAGATATATAGCAGGCTGAATACACGGAGACTCCCGCAGGATATGTGGCCAAAGTGAGACCCCGGCGACGAGGAGGCTCACCGGTCACCCAGCAGGACGCGGAGTGTATTCAGGCTGCGGCTTTATAAGCAACAATTTATCCGAAAACAGTCTTTTTACTATTTTCCATTCAATGCCGTACGTAATGTCTCGATGTTTTTCTCCATGAGTGTAAAGTAATCTTGATTGGCTTCAATATCTTCCTCAGATACAGATTCTAAGTTGTGCAGAGTCAGTGGTTCTGCACCAAGTTCAACTCGGATTACTTCCGCAACTTTTGATGAAACATTTTGATCAAAAATGAGGTATTTAATCTGATGTTCTTTTGATAGTTCAATAATATTCGTTAACTGCTGTTGAGAAGGCTCCTGTGTAGTAGAGAGCCCTGATATCGAAATTTGCTCGATTCCATATCGGTCTACCCAATAGCCATATGCAGCATGGGATACTAGGATTTCTTTTGATGATGCTTGATTGACTGTGTCTGAGAATGTTTGATCTAATGCTTCTAGTCTTTCTTTCAAATCATTGAAATTAGCTTCAAAGAAGTCTTTATCATCAGGTGAGATTTCAATGAATGCATTCTTAATATTTTCAGCTAGTTCAATTGATCTGATCGGATCAAGCCAGACGTGAGGATCATAATCCCCGTGGTGGTGGTGCTCTTCGCCGTCTTCGTGCTCATGGCTATGTTCTTCTTCACCTTCAGCATGCTCGTGCTCATGGTTATGTTCTTCTTCACCTTCAGCGTGTTCGTGATCATGGTTATGTTCTTCTTCACCTTCAGCGTGTTCGTGCTCATGGTCATGCTCATCTTCACCTTCAGCATGCTCGTGCTCATGGTCATGCTCATCTTCACCTTCAGCATGCTCGTGCTCATGGTCATGCTCATCTTCACCTTCAATATGCTCGTGATTATGGTCATGTGTACCTGTTAACAATTCTACACCTTCGGCAGCTTTCACGATTTTCACTTGTTCATTCTTTAATGTTTCTTCTGCTTTATCAGCAAAGCCCTCGATTCCAGCCCCTGTGTAAATAAATAGATCGGCACTTGCGATGTCTACCATTGTTTTGACTGTAGGCTCATAGGTGTGAGCATCAATATTTGGTGGATAAACGCTTTTTACTTCAACTTTATCTCCACCTATTAAACTTGCAAAATTCTCAAGTGGAAAAATTGTAGTGTATACAGTGAGTGTATCTTTCTTGTTACTTTCTTCTGCTTCTGCGTCTCCAGAAGTACCATTAGAACAGCCAGCAAGAAATGTAGATAAGGCAAGAATGAATACAAATAATATAGCTTTTAATTTCATTACAAAAACATCTCCTTGTTCATAGTTTTATAGATTAGTGCGTAAGGGAACCGGGTAAAAAAATAAATGATCTTATTAGATATGACTACTAGTACCTATGTACAGTAATATGGTTCAAAGCGAAATCGTTACGATTTATACTTTACATAAATATTTATGCTTTGTAAATAGTAAAGATTACGATTTGTGAGAAATTATTTTTAGAAGGTTGTTTTCGTATAGATTGTTGCTTGTAATACCTGCAGCCTGAATACACTCCGCGTCCTGTGGGGACACACACATCCCACGGGAGTCCCCCGTGTATTCAGGCTGCTAGAAATCTCATTCTCAATTTTTCATCTCAAAACAACAACAAACTTTGAGAAAACTGCCTTTTAGAATGAGTACTTTAACTACCGACTTCGTCATTTTTTGTCTATTTTAGTAATAATCTCTAAAAAAACTCGTATTCTTTGTCGATATAGATAATGATATAATCAAAGGAAAGATGCATGAAATCATGTTGATATAAATGACTGAAACGAAGATGAAAATGGATGGTGACCCGGAATGAGTACAATGAATTCAAGAATGATTATTTTTAAAATTGCCAAGGAAGAATATGCAATAGATATTCATCAGGTACAATCGATAGAGCGTATGCAGGAAGTGACAGCCATTCCAAATACGAGCCCTGCGTTGATTGGGGTAACGAATATTCGCGGAAAGGTGTTGCCTTTGTTTGATTTACGTATCCTTCTTTCAAGTAGTGCGACGGAGAATACGGATCAAACAAGAATTATTTTGATTGATGCTCAGGATAAATCGATGGGAATTGTTGTGGATGAGGCCAATGAGGTGTTAGAAATCTCTAGTGAAAGTATCCAGCAGCCTTCATTTACAGTGGATCAGCAAACGTTTGTAAAAGGTGTTGCAACACTTGAGAATCGATTGGTGATTCTTATTGATATTGAAAACTTGATTGGCAATGACCATGTGAAGCAGGATATGGAGTTTTTGAAGAGCTTTATTAAGGATGAAGTTGCTTTAGATTAATAAGGTGGCTTCTACCCATATTCTCTCTAGTTTGTAGTAACTAAATTTTCAAGAAGGCAACAAAATTTTAGCCAAGAGGGGTTTTCGTCCTTTTTGGCTTTTTTCCTGTTGTGAGTTTATGGTAGAATAATGGGTGGTATGGATTCATTCCCTATACGAATACTATGGGTTGAGAATTCAATTAAATTGAACATTAAGGGAGCGGAATTATGGAGAAGATTCTTGTTTTTGGACATAAAAATCCTGATACGGATACGATTTGTTCAGCAATCGCATATGCTGACTTGAAGAAAGAGCTTGGATTAAATGTGGAGCCAGTTCGTTTAGGAGAAATTAATGGTGAAACAAGCTATGCGCTAACTCACTTTGGTGCAGAGGTACCCCGACTTGTTGAGACGGTTGCAACTGAAGCAAAGAGTGTTATCCTAGTTGATCATAATGAACGCCAGCAAAGTGCTACAGATATTGACCAAGTTCGTGTATTAGAAGTTATCGATCATCACCGTATTGCTAATTTTGAAACAAGTGATCCTTTATACTATCGTGCTGAACCAGTTGGCTGTACAGCAACGATTTTACTAAAGATTTTCAAAGAAAAAGGAATTGCGGTTAAGAAAGAGATTGCAGGTCTTATGCTTTCAGCGATTATTTCTGATTCCCTTTTATTTAAATCTCCAACATGCACAGAGGAAGATGTAGCAGCTGCTCGTGAACTAGCTGAAATTGCTGGTGTGGATGCAGAAAGCTATGGTTTAGAAATGTTAAAGGCTGGCGCGGACTTAAGTGATAAGACTGTTGCTCAATTAATCAGCATTGATGCGAAGGAATTCCAAATGGGCGACCATAAGGTTGAAATCGCACAAGTAAATGCGGTTGATGTGAACGATGTTCTTTCTCGTCAAGCAGAAGTAGAGCAGGCATTAACTGAGGTCATTACTGAGAAGTCCTTAGACTTATTCCTACTTGTTGTTACTGACATCTTAAATAATGATTCGGTTGCGATTGCGCTCGGAAGTCAATCAGCAGCTGTTGAGAAAGCATACGATGTGAAATTAGTGAACAATCGCGCGATTCTAAAAGGCGTTGTTTCTCGTAAAAAACAAATTGTGCCAGTATTAACAGACACATTAACTAAATAATCCTCATTTATTGCTATGAAAGCCCAAATTTCTCCATGAAATTTGGGCTTTTTTAGGCATTTCCTTACTATAATGATGTTGAAAATGCTAAACTGTATAGTGTGTGCAGGTGGATGTATATTATTGCAAAATGAACTGATAAACAACCAATATATGCGACTAGTAGTCGAAACATTCATATAATTCACCTGAGTATTACATATAACAAAAACTAATAATTTAAGAGGTGATTAATACGTCATGAATTTTAAAACCAGACTAAATATTGGTTTTGGGGTTGTCATGGTTGTGATGCTGATCGTGCTTTCAGTTGCACTAAGTCTATTATCTACGCAACAACGACAATTAGATCACATCGTCGAAGACCGTTATGAAAAAATAAAACTATTAAACCATATCCGAACCGAAGTAGGTGTGATTGGACGTGAGATTGATCAAATCACGCTCAATGATCAGGTATCACCTAATGCAGAAAATATTGCCCAAATAAATCAATCATACGAAATGGTCATTCGTGAAGTGAATGACTTAGAACAAATGTTGCAAATAGAGCGGGCAGTCGAGGTCTTCACGGAATTGCAGAAGGAGCTTATTAACTATAAAACCATTGTGGACCGCTTCTTAGTAAATGACCCTGAGCTGACAAATCACCTCGACATGAGGATTCTCGAAGCACAATCAAAGCGGGAGGATATATTTGTTGTTTTAGATGAACTAATTTTCATCCAAGAACAGATTATGGAAGAAACGTCGGAAGCAACAGCTAACCAATATAATAATGGTGTTAAATCAGTTGTGATCGCATCAATTATTGGAATTATTCTTGGTATAGCTATTATGATCTTAGTTGTACGTGGAATCGCAGCTAGATTAAATCGAGTGAAAAATGTGATGAGCAGCATCGACTATCAAGCAGAAGAGTTTCCGCGGGTTGATATCATTACGAAGGATGAAATCGGAGAAATTGCCACCGTCTATAACGAAATGGCCTCTGCACTAGAGGAGCATGAGCGAACTGAACGAGAATACTTAGAAGACATAGAGGAGCAGCATTGGCTTAAGACAAAGACAACCGAGCTTTCCAATTTGACACAGGGTATCACTGAAATTGAAGTCTTAGGACAACAATACATCAATGAGCTTTCAAAAATTGTTCAAGCTAAACATGGGGTTATCTATATTAGGAATCATGATCCACAAGGTGATTATTTCACTAAATTAGCTGCTTATGCTTATAGCGACACATTAAATCAGAATAATGACGTCATTCGAATAGGACAAGGCCTTGTCGGACAAGCTGCGGCTGATAAAGAGGCCATGATTTTGCAAGATATCCCTGATGATTATGTAAAAATTTCATCAGGTCTAGGCGATACAAAGCCTTCAACCATCATGATTGTACCAAGTGCTTTAGAAGACGAGGTGCTTGCAGTGATTGAGCTAGCCACAATCAACACGTTTTCTGAAGTGGAGCGCGATTTAATTATCGAAGCTTCTCATCAATTAGGTGTCATTATTAACCGAATTGAAAAACTAATCCAAGTGAAGAAATTGCTGGAAGAGTCACAAACATTAAATGAAGAGCTTCAAACACAATCAGAGGAATTACAAATGCAGCAGGAAGAGCTACGTACGATGAATGACGAGCTTGAAGCACAATACCGCAATTCAGAGCAAAAAACAAAAGAACTAGAGAAATATAAACTAGATTTAGAGGAGAAAAACAAAGAGGTTCTACTAGGCTCAAGATATAAATCTGAATTTCTTGCGAATATGTCTCATGAGCTTCGTACACCATTAAATAGTTTAATTATCTTAGCGCAAATGCTCTATGAAAATAAGAGTGGGAATTTAAGTGAAAAACAGGTGGAGTATGCTTCAACCATTTTCACATCAGGAAATGATTTACTCCGATTGATAAACGATATCTTAGACTTATCAAAAATTGAATCTGGCAAAGTGGATATGGTTCAATCAGAGGTCGTTCTTGACGATATCCTCTCTGTGGCAGAGCGACAATTCTTACCGATTTCAAGGACGAAGGGAATTGAATTTGAAATTAAGGTAGCAGATGATATTCCTGCAATTATCTATACAGATGAACAGCGCATTAGCCAAATTCTGAAGAATTTATTATCCAATGCCTTTAAGTTCACTGAAGAAGGGAAAGTCATGCTTGAGATTGCAAAAACTAGCATGCTATCTAAGGATAGCCTAAGGCAAGAGGAATATCTTGCCTTCTCTGTGACAGATACCGGTTTAGGGATACCAAAGGATAAGCAAGAGCTGATTTTTGAAGCGTTCCGACAAGCGGATGGAACAACAAGTCGTAAGTTTGGTGGAACTGGATTAGGATTATCAATATCAAAGGAATTAGCTGAACTTCTTGGTGGATCAATTTCTTTAGAAAGCACTGAAGGAGTAGGAAGTACCTTCACATTCTTCCTACCTATCAATGCGCAGGAAATGATGGAACAAAAGGACGATGATTCTGAAACCGAGGTTGCGATCACATTAGAGACGTCACAACTTCAGGTGGAACAACCACAGCCTCCAATTATTGAAGATGGTTTAGTTGGGAAGAAGGTTTTAGTCGTTGATGACGATATGAGAAATATTTTTGCTTTAACTAGTGCATTGGAATTGAATGGGATGAATGTCATCTTCTCTGAGAATGGGAAGGAAGCCATCACAATGTTACCAGAGCATCCGGACGTTGATATTATTCTAATGGATATTATGATGCCAGAGATGGATGGCTATGAAGCAATGCAGCATATCCGCCATATGGAGATGTTTCAATCGATTCCAATTATTGCACTTACGGCAAAGGCGATGAAATATGATCGCCAGAAATGTATTGATGCAGGGGCATCAGATTATATTAGCAAACCAGTCAATCTTGAACAGCTATTGTCATTGTTGAAGGTCTGGTTACACAAATAGGTGAAAAAAATGAATGACTTAAATGACCATGGATTGGAAAAACTAGATAATGAGAATTGTAGTGACCTTGAAAAGGTAGAAATCGAGTTATTATTGAACGGGATCTACCAATATTACGGATTCGATTATCGAAATTATAATCTATCCTCTATAAGGAGAAGAATTTGGCATCGAATCAAGCTTGAAAAACTAGAGACGGTCACTCAATTATTAAATCAAGTGTTGCATGACCCAGTGATGATGGAAAAGCTCCTTGGTGACTTTTCCATCAATGTAACTGAAATGTTTCGAGACCCAAGATTTTTTAAATCGTTTCGGTCAAATATTGTTCCGCTATTGAAAGAACTCCCTTCCATTCGAATCTGGCATGCTGGGTGTTCAAGTGGAGAAGAGGCGTTTTCAATGGCGATTCTTCTCCATGAAGAGGGACTGCTTGATAAGTCGCGAATTTATGCGACAGATATGAATGACAAGATTTTAGAAAAAGCTAAAAGTGGGCGGATTCCCATTCATCAGATGAAGTCCTATACAAGTAACTACATGGCCTCAGGTGGTACACGGGAATTCTCAGAGTATTATACAGCAGATTTATATGATGTTTGTCTAAAAGATGAAATTACGCATGCGATCACATTTGCACAGCATAATTTAGTCACAGATAGTTCATTTAACGAGTTTCATGTAATCATTTGTAGGAATGTGATGATTTACTTTGATCGTGATTTACAAGAACGGGTCCATCAGCTTATTTATGAAAGCTTAGTGCCGTCTGGTTTTTTAGGATTAGGCAATCGTGAATCACTTTCTTATACCAAGTTTGATCCTCTATATACAATTATAGATAAGTCCGAGAAACTATACAGAAAAAATAATTGACTAAGGGCGAGGTAGATATGCAAAATCAAACGGTAAATATTCTAATGGTTGATGATCGAAAAGAAAATCTATTAGCATTACAAGCTGTTCTAGAATCTAGTAATTATAACCTCATTTTGGCGACTTCAGGGGAAGAGGCCCTTAAGTGGGTTCTTAAAGAGAGTTTTGCTGTCATTCTTTTAGATGTCCAAATGCCTGGGATCGATGGCTTTGAAACGGCTAGATTAATTCGTGCACGTGAAAAGTCTAAGGATATTCCTATCATCTTTATTACAGCTCTGAGTCAGACACAGGAGCATGTGATGAATGGCTATTCTGTCGGAGCAATCGATTATGTCTTTAAGCCTTTTCCGCCACTTGTGTTAAAGAGTAAAGTCGAAGGATTTGTAAATATCTATTTAAGTCAGCAGCAAATCAAACAACAAAATAACCTCATCCTTGAGCATTCAAAACAGCTTAAGCGAGCGCATCATAAGCTACAACGTAGCGAAGCCTTAGCGAGAGCCATCACTGATGCGTCCATTGATACGTTAATTACGTTAGATAAGGCTGGACAAATATTAACAGTCAATCCTGCTGGCACAGAAATGTTTGGTTATCCGGAAAATAAGCTTGTACATGAGCATCTGTCCACAATCCTTCCCTACTTTCGTACAGAGAGCTTAGAGGAGGTACAACAAGCTAAATTGATAGAGTCAACAGGCGAACGAAGTGATTCAACCTCCTTCCCGGTTGACTTTCAAATTTGCTCAGCAGAAGTTGATCAAGGGTTGGTATATGTATGCTCAATTCGAGATATTACCGAACGGAAGCTGCAGCTAGATCAATTAGAAGAGTTAGTTGAAAAGCGGACAGAGGAATTGAGTGCAAGCCATAAGGAACTAGAAAAAGAGGTAAAGGAAAAGCAACAAATGGTCCAGCTCATCAAAGAGAGTGAAGAACGCTATAAATCTTTATTTGAAAATCACCCTGATGCTGTGTTTTCGGTAGATTTAGAGGGGCGATTTGTGTCAGTGAATGAAGGCTGTGTGAATCTATCAGGCCGAAGCAGAGAAGAATTACTAGGAATGAATTACATAAAAGTAATTAACGAAAAGGATCATGGGAAAGCTCAAAACATTTTTGGAATTTCCCTTAAAGGATCTCCTCACCATGATGAATTACAGGTTGTACATAAAGATGGCCATATCATCAGTATTCAGGCGACTGCGATTCCGATTATTATTGATGGCAAGGTGATTGGTGTATATGGAGTTGCGCAGGATATTTCTTTGCAGAAGGATTTGTGGCAGCAGCTCTATGAGAGTGAAGAAAAGTATCGACACCTTGTAGAAGGTTCGCCTGATGCGATTATTATCAAACAGATTCCTTCAAAAAAGTGGATGTTTATTAATCAAACGGGCTTGAAGCTTTTAGGAGTTGACCAACTAGATTCTACGAAAAGCTCGTTAGAATATTGGATCCATAAGGACGATTATGAGCGAGTCCGTGAAACATTAGATATGGGTATGCATGAGCAACGAATGCATAATGTGGAAGCCAGATTTGTTCGCTTAGATGGAGAAATCGTCTTTGGACAAATCAATTGTATTCCTTTCATGTACGGGGGAATCCCTTCATTACATATAGTGATAAAAGATATTACAGAGTTAAAACATAGTAGAGAATTTCTAAAGGAATCTGAGAAGCTAACTGTAGTCGGGGAGTTAGCTGCTGGGATAGCCCATGAAATCAGAAATCCATTGACAAGTCTACGCGGATTCACCCAACTTCTTAAATTCACAGGGAATGCAGACAATGAGTATGTACCGATAATGATTGAAGAAATCGATCGGATTAATACGATTGTAAGTGAACTGTTATTATTGGCGAAACCAAATAACATAGAATTTATTGAAGTGAATGTTGATCAGCTTTTGGATACCATTGTTGTTCTTATGAAGGCTGAGGCGAATTTGCATGGGGTCACAATCTTACATGAAAAAACAGATGACTTCTCATATTTCACATTAGGAGTCGAGAATAAAATAAAGCAAGTGTTTGTGAATATATTAAAAAATGCGATAGAAGCTATGCCAGATGGTGGTCAATTGACTATCAAGGTAAAGAATGAGGGGAAACAAATTTCGGTCTCCTTCATCGATCAAGGTGCAGGGATTCCTGCAGACATATTAAGAAAAATTGGACAACCATTCTTCACAACAAAGGAAAAAGGAACAGGTCTAGGTATGATGGTTTGTCAGAGTATTATTGAGAGTCATCAAGGAACAATGAAGATAGATAGTGAAGTAGGTATTGGTACAACAGTGGAAATTAGTTTGCCATTATTAAAGGATGTTCAGGTTGCTCATGCATGAGAATTTTGAAGAGAGGGAGGCTCCTCTCTTTTTTTGAAGTGAACAAGGTGCAGAACCTACTATTTCTAGCTATCATAACGAAACGGCATTAAGTCTAGCGATCGAATAAGGATATACAGAAATACAGGTATTATCAGAACTGTAAGAATCAAAGGAGGAATGTAAGATGAGTCGTGCTGCTGAATTAGCTCAAAAACAGCTTGATGCGTATAATGCTCAGAATATCGAAGAATTTGTTGCCCAATACAGTGAGGATATTATCGTGATGGATTTTCCATCAAATGAAGTTACTCTGTCAGGGAAGGAAGCGTTTCGTGAAAGGTATCAAACGCTATTTCAAAATAACCCAAACCAGCATGCTGAGCTGAAGGCAAGATTGGTAAAAGGGAATATTGTGATTGACCATGAATATGTAACAGGTCGTGCCAATGGTGTAGAGGTAGAAGCGATTGCGATGTATGAAACAAATGATGACTGCATTACGAAGGTTTGGTTTGTGAAATAACTATAGAGGGAGTTTGGAAGGGTTAATCGGAAGAAATACCCTTTTGGAAAGAGATTGATTCAACCAATAACGGGATAATTTTCCCTTATTTGAAAATGATCATTAATAACGGCTTAAATAGAGGAAGAATTTCCGCTTATTTACTCAAAAAAAGTGGAAATGAGGGGGGGTGGACAGGGTAACGGAAAAATGGTCCCTTATTTTCCCTGAAATGAACTCGATTCAGCAAATAGCCGAAAATCCTTCCCTTATTTGAAAAATCTCATAAAATTCAGCTTAAGAGCAAGATGCAAAAAGTCTTCATGAAACCGTTGAATGCGCAGGACGTATGTGAGCCAGGGACGAGAAGTGCTCATCCCGTCCACCACGACTAACGGTTAAGAAGACGATTGGCTGAAAAACCATCCTGCTTTCCAGTTCCCCCACAGCTACTACAATTCCGACGGAACCAAAGCAATGGGATTTTCCCAAAACCTTTACATTTGGAGCAAACAACCTTAAGCGCCAGAAGCAATCCCCCCTTATTTTTTTCAGTAGGAAAATTCTTTTGTGAGAAGAATGATTCGACTTCAGTTGACTAATATCGGTATCCTATCGGTGGTAACATAAATTGAGGAACGAATGGAGGACATCGCAGTGTGAAAAATACCTGTTCGTTATTATACTTTTAATTAATATATGAAAAATTATTCGAAAATAGTATAAAGGACGAGCAGAAATGTCAATTTGAGATGAATTTGCTCGGAACATTTCAGGAATATGTATCTTTTTTAAGGACCTATGTATCATGATGGATAAAGCTTCACATTGTAGAATTGGGTTGAATATGATATATTTCTTTCGGTATATAAAAGTAAAAAGTGCATAAATCACCTATTTAAAAGACATATGGTTTCATTTTTTGTAGATAGAGAGTGAGGAAATCAGAATATATGAGTTATATTGAGGAAGCGCATAAAAGACGTACATTTGCAATTATCTCCCATCCCGATGCTGGGAAAACGACAATGACAGAAAAGCTCTTGTTGTTCGGGAATATTATTAGAGAAGCAGGAACAGTTAAAGGGAAGAAGTCAGGGAAATATGCGGCTTCAGATTGGATGGAAATCGAAAAACAACGTGGAATTTCTGTTACATCCAGTGTAATGAGTTTCCCATATCATCAATTTTACGTAAATATTCTAGATACTCCTGGACATGAAGACTTCAGTGAAGACACTTACCGTACATTAACTGCGGTTGATAGTGTTGTCATGATTATCGATTCAACAAAAGGGGTAGAGCCACAAACGATCAAACTATTTAAAGTTTGTCGTATGAGAGGTATTCCTATTTTCACGTTTATCAATAAATTAGATCGTGAAGGAAAAGACCCACTAGAACTTTTATCTGAAATTGAAGAGGTATTAGGAATTGAATCATACCCAATGAATTGGCCGGTTGGAATGGGCAAAAGATTTCTTGGTATCATTGATCGCTACCAAGATCAGTTTGTTCATTTTAGAGGAGATGAGCAGGAAGACATCATTCCTCTTGAAGAGCTCGAGAAAGGAAATCATCAGGAAATCACTGATAATCCGATCTATGAAAGCACCCAAGATGAGTTGATGCTACTTGATGAAGCGGGAAATGAATTTGACCCAGAGAGAGTCATTAATGGCGAATTAACGCCTGTATTCTTCGGGAGTGCACTTGCGAACTTTGGAATCCGTACCTTCTTTGATACGTTCCTACAATTTGCTTCACAGCCAAAGCCTCGTAAAACAAATCAGGGATTAATTCCACCAGAGCATGAGGAGTTTTCAGGCTATATCTTCAAAATCCAAGCAAATATGAATCCAGCTCACCGTGACCGAATCGCCTTTTTACGTGTGTGTTCTGGTAAATTTGAGCGTGGAATGAGTGTTAATGTCAGTCGTACGAACAAATCAATCAAATTGAATCAAACACAGCAGTTTATGGCTGCAAGTCGTGAGACGGTTGATGAAGCATATCCGGGAGATATCATTGGTATTTATGATCCAAATGTATACCAAATCGGTGACACGTTAACGGCAGGAAAGGAATCCATCTCTTATCAGGAGCTACCGGTCTTCCCACCAGAAATGTTCCGTAAAGTACGTGTGAAGAACGTCATGAAATCCAAGTCCTTCCGTAAAGGAATTGAACAGCTGGTACAAGAGGGGGCAATTCAATTATTTAGACAGGAGTCTAATGATGAAGTCATCCTTGGTGCAGTCGGTCAACTACAATTCGAAGTATTCGAATACCGTCTACAAGCTGAATACAATGTTTCAGTTGAATTTACATCAATTGGAAGCCGAATTCCAAGATGGATTGGCAACAAGGACGTAGACAGCCGTTTATTCGATTCACGTAGCTTACTTGTACGTGATCGCTATGACCGTTACGCAGTCCTATTTGAAAATGAATTCACGCTACGCTACTTCACTGACAAAAATAAAGACATTGAACTAATTGACCTACTAGAAACAAACGATTATAAGAGTGTATAAAGAAAAAACTACCTCCATAAGCGGTGCCTGGCACCGTAAGTGGGACGTAACTTGTCCTGCGTAAGGGTAAGGTGAGAGGAGGTATTAGATGCTGACCAAGATCATCTTAGCACTAATACTACCGTGTTTATTGGTTATTTTATTTACAAGAGTAACGTACAATCACTATGTTGGAACAGGCTTGACGATTGCGCTATTAGTTGCGTCAATTTATAAGGGCTATACACATACGTCGATTATTAATGTACTCGATTTACTATCATTAACTGCAGGATTTTTATATTCACGTCGAATGGTCCGGAAGTTTAAGGGCTAGCTCGTGACAAGTATCAACATTTAATCTATGTAGCATATCAGGAAACGTCTAACAAAGAAGTTAGGCGTTTTTTGTCGTTCAAATCCTCACATGCATATTGCCGAAAGATGTCGTAATTAGTAGAAACCTTAGTATAAAAGTCGGAAATGTAATTTAAATGGTCATAAAACGCGTGCAATAATCTGAAAATAGAGTAAAATTATAATATTGTGATTGAAGTAATAATTCATACATAAAACGCAGGCATTCTTTAATCAGTTGAAAAGAGTAGGAGACTAGAAATGAAGGACATTATGACGATCTTTAAAAATCGCAATTACACTTTACTGTTTTTTTCTTCGTTCACATCCCAAATGGGGAGCATTATTGGAATATCCGCGTTTATGCTATATCTATTAAATCGTTTCTCAGACCAACCCTTTTATGCTACCATGGCTGAACTCATGTATTCATTACCCACTTTATTTGTCTTTTTTCTTGTAGGTGTATTTGCTGATCGGATGGACAGGCAGAAGGTTGCGGCGTATAGTGATTTCATTTGTGTCCTCCTATCGGTAGGTCTGATAGCGGCTATTTATATTGATTGGATGCCACTGATCTTTTTGCTACTGTTTCTTCGTAGCGCGGTGTCGAAATTTTTCCATCCTGCTCAAAGCTCAATCATTCAAGGGATTTTAACGAAGGATGAATACACAGTTGCAGCTGGATTAAACCAAATGACAAGCAGTCTATTCATGTTATTTGGAAATGCCATTGGGATTTTCATTTATTGGAACTTTGGGATTCAAGGAGCAATAATCTTTGATAGCGTGACTTACTTGCTTAGTGGACTATTAATCCTTGCATGTAAGATGAGTGAAGAAATTCGACTTCCAAATGGGAAAATCCATTGGAGAGACATTACGGTTAGCTCAATTTTTGGTGACTTTAAAGAAGGCCTCAAGTATATTCTTAATAAAAAAATATTAGTCTATTTAATCATTGGATTTTTCGTCTTTGGAATTGTTAACGGTGGCCTATCTGTCATGCCTACCTACATATTAAAATACAAAATTGCTCCAGAAACATATGAGCAGGTCCTCATCTATATGGGGATTGTCTTCGGAAGTTCTGTCATGATAGGGAGTATTCTTGCATCAATCATTGCTAAGAAAATCAAATTATATCAAATGCTTATTATTGGTTTATTCTTATCAGCGATATTTATTGGTGTAACAGGATTTGCTACCACTGTCTTTATGTTTCTTGCCCTCAATGTTGCAATTGGATTAAGCCTACCAATCTTAAATATTGCGATCGGCGGCTGGCTTCCAAGGATTGTTGATCCAAAAATGATGGGGCGTGTACAAGGCTGGATTAATCCGATTATGATGCTCTCACAATCTATTACACTAGGGGTGATCATGGTCACCTTCCAGAAGTCATTGACGATCGAAGGACTATTCATACTAGTATCTTCCTGCATTTTCGCAGTCGGTCTATTCTTCACCATCGTCCTACCTAAACATGGGAAAGAAGGATACCAAGAAGAAGCACCAGTCGAGCTCGAAAGCAAAAGCGTATAAACATAGAAACGAAGGCTCTTATTCAGGAGTCTTCTTTTCTTGCTAAAAGGCTGTTTTCTTAAAGTTTGTTGTTTTTAATTTGAATTATTACAAGTGAGATTTCTAGCAGTCTGAATACACTCAAGACTCCCGTGGGATACGTGAGTCCCCACAGGACGCGGAGTGTATTCAGGCTGCGGCTTTAATAGCAAAAATTTATAAATAAACAGCTATCAAAAAAATAACAAAACACCAGTTCGTATTTTTGGAGATATCATGTATAATTGTGGTACAATATGTTTACTAATAGATGTTTAGGTATTCAGGCTCCGGTTACCATCACAATAATCTAGATAGAAATATAGCCAAAGCTTTGTTAATAACCGTCCAAATCAGGCAATAATGGACAATATCTACTAAGAAAATGTCCCATAGATATTAAATTCTACACCGATTTTACATACATATTAATTCTTGAATGGAGGCTTGGATGTGAGCGAACAATTTGAGTTAGTCTCAAAATATTCACCACAGGGAGATCAGCCACGAGCAATTGAACAATTACTAGAAGGCATCAAGCAAGGAAAAAAACATCAAACTCTTTTAGGTGCAACAGGTACAGGGAAAACCTTCACGATTTCAAACGTTATCAAAGAAATTAACCGTCCAACACTCATCATCGCCCATAACAAAACATTAGCAGGACAACTATATAGTGAATTCAAAGAATTCTTCCCAAATAATGCAGTCGAATATTTCGTCAGCTACTATGATTACTATCAGCCAGAAGCTTATGTTCCACAATCTGATACCTTCATCGAAAAGGACTCTAGTGTTAACGATGAAATAGACAAGTTACGTCACTCGGCAACCTCTTCTCTTTTTGAACGAAGAGATGTCATTATTATTGCAAGTGTATCGTGTATCTATGGTTTAGGATCTCCGGAGGAATATAAGGAATTAGTCGTTTCGTTACGAGTCGGAATGGAGCTTGAACGTAATCAACTTCTACATAAACTTGTCGATGTTCAATACGAGCGAAATGATATTGATTTCCGTCGTGGGACATTTAGAGTTCGTGGAGATGTTGTCGAGATTTTCCCAGCATCAAGAGATGAACATTGTATTCGTGTTGAATTCTTCGGTGATGAAATTGACCGGATACGTGAAATTGATGCGTTAACAGGTGAGATCATCGGTGAACGAGAGCATGTAGCCATTTACCCAGCTTCCCACTTCGTAACTCGTGAGGAAAAGGTGCAGGTCGCTCTGAAAAATATTGAAGCGGAGCTTGAAGAAAGACTTGAAGAGCTACGAGATAAAGGAAAGTTACTAGAAGCACAGCGATTAGAACAACGTACAAATTATGATTTAGAAATGATGAGAGAAATGGGCTTCTGCTCAGGAATCGAAAACTATTCTCGTCATCTTACATTAAGAGAGGCTGGCGTCACTCCATATACTTTAATGGACTTCTTTCCAAAGGATTTCTTAATTGTTATCGATGAGTCGCATGTAACGATTCCGCAAATCCGTGGAATGTTTAATGGTGACCAAGCTCGGAAGCAGGTCCTTGTTGATCATGGATTCAGACTTCCTTCTGCGATGGATAATAGACCACTTCGGTTTGAAGAATTTGAGAAGCATATTAACCAAATTGTCTATGTTTCAGCAACACCAGGACCATATGAGCTTGAACGTACACCAGAGGTCGTTGAGCAGATCATTCGTCCAACTGGATTGTTAGATCCTCCGATTGATGTACGACCAATTCAAGGTCAAATTGATGACCTAATTGGTGAAATACAAGCAAGAGTGGAGAAGAACGAACGTGTCTTAATCACCACCTTAACGAAAAAAATGTCTGAGGATTTGACCAATTATCTAAAGGATATTGGTATTAAGGTTAATTATCTTCATTCTGAAATAAAAACCTTAGAACGAATTGAGATTATAAGAGACTTAAGAATTGGTAAATATGACGTTCTCATCGGAATTAACTTATTAAGAGAAGGTCTTGATATTCCCGAAGTGTCACTTGTGGCGATTTTGGATGCAGATAAAGAAGGCTTCCTCCGATCTGAACGATCACTTATTCAAACCATCGGACGTGCGGCACGTAATGCCAACGGACAAGTCATTATGTATGCTGACAAAATCACAAAATCGATGGAAATAGCAATTAATGAAACGAAGCGTCGCCGAGCAACTCAAGAAGAGTACAACCGGGTGCATGGAATTACCCCACAAACCATTCAAAAGGGCATTCGTGACATTATTCGTGCAACACATGCTGCTGAAGATGTGGAGGATTATGAAGCAGCACCAAAGCTTACTGGCTTAACGAAGAAAGAACGTGAAAAAGTCATTGCTGAAATGGAACTTGAAATGAAAGAGTCAGCGAAGGCGCTAAACTTTGAACGTGCAGCAGAACTAAGAGATTTAATTTTAGAGTTAAAAGCGGAAGGATGACAAAAGAATGGCAATGGAACGGATTATCGTCAAAGGTGCTCGAGCACATAATTTAAAGAATATTGATGTGACAATTCCTAGAGACAAGCTAGTAGTTCTGACTGGACTATCTGGCTCAGGAAAGTCATCCCTTGCGTTTGATACCATCTATGCTGAAGGGCAACGAAGATATGTTGAATCACTTTCTGCCTATGCAAGACAATTTCTTGGACAAATGGATAAGCCTGATGTCGATGCAATTGAAGGCCTTTCTCCAGCCATCTCAATTGACCAAAAAACAACAAGTCGTAATCCACGTTCAACCGTTGGAACAGTGACTGAAGTTTATGATTACTTGCGTCTGTTATTTGCTAGAGTAGGGCGTCCAACATGTCCAATTCATAAAATCGAGATCACCTCGCAAACAATCGAGCAAATGGTCGACCGAATTCTTGAGTACCCTGAACGAACAAAGCTACAAGTGCTAGCACCTGTTGTCTCTGGTCGGAAGGGAACACATGTGAAGGTGCTTGAAGACATAAAGAAGCAAGGCTATGTCCGTATTCGTGTAAATGGGGAAATGCGAGAGCTTTCAGAGGATATTGAATTAGAAAAGAATAAAAAACATAATCTTGAAGTTGTCATTGACCGAATTGTTGTCAAGGATGGTGTAGCATCACGTTTAGCAGATTCCTTAGAAGCTGCACTTAAGCTTGGTCAAGGAAAGGTCGTCATCGATGTCATGGGCGAAGAGGAGCTCCTTTTCAGTGAATTACATGCCTGCCCTCATTGTGGCTTCTCAATTGGTGAGCTTGAGCCAAGAATGTTCTCATTCAACAGTCCATTTGGTGCATGCCCTGATTGTGATGGTCTTGGTTCAAAGTTAGAAGTAGACGAAGAGCTAGTCATACCAAACTGGGACTTATCATTGAAGGAGCATGCGATTGTTCCATGGGAGCCAACTAGCTCTCAATATTATCCACAATTACTTGAAGCAGTCTGTGACCATTATGGAATTGATATGAGCATGCCAGTTAAAGATATTCCGAAGCATTTAATGGACAAAATTTTATACGGAAGTGATAGCGAGCAAATCTATTTCCGCTATGAAAATGATTTTGGCCAGGTGCGTGAAAATTTCATCATCTTCGAAGGTGTTATTTCAAATGTAGAAAGACGTTACAAAGAAACAAGCTCAGACTATATCCGTGAACAAATGGAAAAATACATGGCAGAACAAGCTTGCCCGACTTGTAAAGGGAATCGATTAAAGAAGGAAACTCTAGCAGTTTTAATTTCTGGAAAGCATATCGGTCATTTAACGGCTTTATCAATCAATGAAGCACTTGATTTCTTTACTTCGATTGAATTAACGGAAAAAGAAATGAAGATTGCTAATATGATTTTCCGAGAAATTAAGGAACGTCTTGGATTCTTGGTCAACGTAGGTCTAGATTATTTAACCTTAAGTCGTGCAGCTGGTACATTGTCAGGTGGGGAGGCACAACGAATACGTTTAGCGACACAAATTGGTTCTCGCTTAACCGGTGTCCTCTATATCCTTGATGAGCCTTCCATTGGACTTCATCAACGTGATAATGATCGACTGATTGCAACTCTTCAAAAGATGCGTGATATTGGAAATACATTAATTGTCGTTGAACATGATGAAGATACGATGATGGCTGCAGACTATTTACTGGATATCGGTCCTGGTGCGGGCGTCCATGGTGGAATGGTCGTTTCAGCTGGAACACCCACAGAAGTGATGGCAGATGAAAATTCATTAACAGGACAGTATCTATCTGGGAAAAAGTTCATTCCACTTCCAATTGAACGACGTCAGCCAGATGGACGTTTCATTGAAATAAAGGGAGCAAATGAAAATAATCTTAAAAATGTCTCTGTCAAAATTCCATTGGGTATCTTTATTGCTGTTACCGGAGTCTCAGGGTCAGGGAAAAGTACATTGATAAATGGGATCTTACATAAAGCATTAGCGCAAAAGCTACACAAGGCAAAAAGTAAACCAGGCTCCCATAAAGAAGTGAAGGGAATCGAGCATTTAGAAAAGGTCATTGATATCGATCAATCACCAATCGGACGAACACCTAGATCTAATCCTGCCACATATACAGGAGTATTCGATGATATTCGCGATGTGTTTGCAGCAACGAATGAAGCAAAGGTACGTGGCTATAAAAAAGGCCGTTTCAGCTTTAATGTGAAAGGTGGCCGCTGTGAGGCCTGTCGTGGAGATGGAATCATAAAAATTGAAATGCACTTTTTACCGGATGTCTATGTTCCGTGTGAAGTATGTCATGGAAAGCGATACAATCGTGAAACGCTTGAAGTGAAATATAAAGACAAAAACATCTCAGATATTTTAGGGATGACAGTCGAGCATGCGGTCTCATTCTTTGAAAACATTCCTAAGATTAGTCGAAAGCTACAAACGATTTTAGATGTAGGCTTAGGTTATATTACTCTTGGACAACCTGCGACAACTCTTTCTGGAGGAGAAGCACAGCGTGTAAAACTAGCCTCAGAGCTTCACAGAAGATCAACTGGTAAGTCATTATATATTCTAGATGAGCCAACAACTGGACTTCATGTTGATGATATTTCTCGACTACTTAAGGTGTTACAACGTCTTGTAGATAATGGTGATACAGTGCTAGTAATTGAACATAATTTAGATGTCATTAAAGCAGCCGATCACCTCATCGACCTTGGACCAGAAGGTGGAGACAAGGGTGGTCAAATTGTTGCAGCAGGTACACCAGAAGAGGTCGTGAAAGTAAAAGCATCACACACAGGCACCTACTTAAAACCAATCTTGGAACGCGATCGAAAGAGAATGAAAGACTTGATTGAAGAAAAAGAAGCGATAGTAAAACAAGGCGGTTTTATTTGAATTTATTGTTTATATGATCAAAACACTGGATATGGAATCTTTAGCAGTCGGAATACACGTAGACTCCCTGGTCACCCGCAGGACGCGAAGTGTATTCCGACTGCGGTATCAAAAGCAACAATATATACGAAAACAGCCTATACAAAAAAGCTAAAACGTGGAAATGAGGAAAGACCATGCTGAAAAATATCTTAAAAAGCCTAATGAACAGTAAGTCTCAACGCCGCTATTACTCAAGTAGCCGTGGAAAAAGACACAAGCATTACGGGCACCCGTCTAAATATGGACATAAATATTATAAGAAAAAGTATAAATCAAGTGGGTTCTTCAGCAGATCCTATAGTAGCAGCTAATCGATGCTATTTCGTAAGGTCAGCGAGTGGCTAGAAATACCACTTAACAACGGATTCACCCTTAACAATCGTTATCAAATCAAACAATATATCGGAAAAGGTAGTTATGGTTTGGTTTATGAAGCAACGGACGAGCTTAGGGGTGAGTCCGTGATTGTAAAACAGCTTAGAAATCGTAAAAGAGCACAAAATAAAGAACTACTTGTAAGAGAAGCACGAATGTTAAAGAGTTTAAACCTCTCGAACACTCCAGCATTAGTTGATTACTTTCAAGTTGATCAAAAATATTATCTTGTGATGGAACATAAAGCAGGAAAGAATTTTGAAGAGCTTGTTATGTATGAAGGAAATGAATATAGTGAGGTTGAAAGCATTCAAATTCTGTTAAAGGTGCTTAGAGTAGTAGAGCATTTACATCACAGGAACATCGTTCATAGAGATTTACGTTTACCCAATATCTTATTTCATGGAGATCAGATCATCATCATCGATTTTGGTTTGGCCATTTTTGCCGATGAGGGGGACCTAATTTCAAAGGTTCCTACATCTCTTGCAAAAAGGTTATATAGAGAGCCCTCTGTAAAAAGTGATTTTTATGCTTTAGGGAACTTTATTCTATTTCTTTTATATTCTAGCTATCAGGTTACTTCAAGGAAGGAACGAAGCTGGGAAGAAGAATTAACAATAAGCCCCGAGCTCAAAAGATGTATAAGGAAAATGCTCCAATTAGACCAAGAATATGCTACTGTAAATGAAATCATCGAGGATCTTGAATTCATTCTCGCAAACCAAACATAAGTGTTCCTTTAAAAGGACTGTTCAAACTTAAAGCTAAAAGGCTTAAGGTGGGGCAGTCCTTTTTGTATAAGACTAAGACTTGAGGCGTAGTTGAAAATCATTCTGGTGGTCGATTTCCTAGACGGATGATTTCGATATAATGAGTACATAAGAAGAGGGTGAAAAGTTTAATCAAACGTTTGTTTAGCTTCAGATTCCAGGTGTATCAAGGGGTTAGATTTTTTAAATAAACGTTTGTTTAAAAAAACTGAGAGTAGAAATCGATAAAACTCTAAAACCGAAGTGAAACCATAAGTCTTGTTTTTACGTATATGTAGGTATAAGGAGTGATTGAGTGGATACGAATAGGTTGATTTCATCATTATGCTATTTTAGTGTATTTTTTGCAGGGTTTATTTTTCCGATTGCCGTTTATTTTATCGTTCCAGAGAGAGAAGTAAAGAATCATGCAAAGAAAGCTTTTTTATCTCATTTGATTCCATTACTTACGATTCCATTATTTATTATTATGTTCTTTAGCTTTAGCCAAACAGGGCATTTAGAATTTGGATTTATTGGTGTCGCTTTGTTGTTTGGTCTTGTAAATATCATCGTTGTCATTTGGAATGTAGTAAAAGGAATTAAAGTGCTAATATAACAATTTTTTAAAATGTGAGAGGAGAATGAAAAATGATTGAAGAACGCAAACGAATTTTGAAGCTTGTTGAAGAAGGAAACCTATCAGCAAATGAGGCACTTACATTATTAGAAGCATTAGAAGATCAGAAAAAAGGGACAACGAATGAACCTGAACAGATGGCTCATGAGCTATCAACAATGGTTGATTATGAAGAACAACAACAAACACAAGATGAATATAAAACACATTATTATAAGCAATCGTCTGTCAAATCAAAGCTGACCGATTTCCTTGATTCAGCAGTGAAGAAAATTAAGGACTTAGATTTAGATTTTAATTTTGGTCCAGGGATTGAAATGAATCATATTTTCCAACATTCAGATGTATCTGTGCGAAATTTAGAGCTGGATGTTGCAAATGGAAGCATTGAACTTATTCCATGGAGTGAAAATGATGTTCGTGTGGAATGTACGGCAAAAGTCTATAAGGTAGAAACAGTAGAAAGTGCAAGAGAAGCATTTTTACAAGAATGTTTATTCTCGATTGAGGGGAATAAGCTGAAATTCTCAGTTCAAAAGAAGCAAATGAAGGTGAATGCGAAAATTTATGTGCCTAGCGTTCAATTTGAACAGGTTAAGATGAGAATGTTCAATGGACCAATCAGTGGGGAGAATTTACAAGTAGCCTCATTAAAAGCGAAATCAGCCAATGGGTCAATTACATTCGGGAAGCTATCAGCAACAGATATGGAGTTAGAAACAGCAAATGGACATATCAATTTGAAGGATAGCCAAAGTCAGGCATGTGAGGTTGAAACCATTAATGGAACGATTCGAGTCGATGGGGAATATGAGAAGCTAGATATTCAAAGCTTTAATGGAAATATTATTTGTGAGTTACCTGGTGAGAAATGTCATACGCTAGAAGTGAAAACCACTGCTGGGAATATTGACATTCTTACGTCAACAGCAAGAGACATAGAAGGTGAATTGAAATCAAACCTAGGTGGATTTGATTGTGCGATTCCAAATATGAATATTGTAAAAGAAAAGAACGAAGTGGTTCAGAAATATTTACGCTTCAAAACAAATCAAGGGAAGGAAAAGAAGCTGCATGTTTTTGCAGAAACGAAAACAGGCTCTGTTCATATAAAGCCACTTTAAGGAGGAATTCATTTGAAACGTTTAACTCGCTCCCGATCCAATCGAATGTTAGGCGGCGTGATCGGAGGGCTTTCAGATTATTTAGGTATAGATGCCTCATTACTGCGAGTGATCTTCGTACTCGGTTTAATTTTTAGCTTTGGTACATTCCTTTTAGTTTACTTAGTGTGGATATTTGTTGTACCAAATGATACGGATGTTATTCGCTAATGAGGTGGATTGCAAGTCTCGTAGTAAACAGCATCATCCTTATTGTTGTGGCAGGTTATATTGATACGTTTCATTTAGAAAGTATTACAGCAGCACTGATCGCAAGTTTCATCTTATCAATATTGAATGTGATCGTGAGGCCGATTTTAATCATTTTAACCTTGCCAGTAACAGTGTTAACCCTTGGTTTGTTTTTATTCGTGATCAACGCGATTACGTTAATGATCACTCAGGGGATTATGGGAGATTCGTTTGTGATTGAAGGCTTTGGAACAGCGATGCTAGCCTCTATCATCATCTCCGTCCTGCACCTGCTGATTCAAAAAGTCATTATCGAACCACTTCAAGAAAAAAAGAAAAAATAACCATAAACAATGCCCAGCCACTACTTGTTTTTATAGTGTCTGGGTATTTTATTATGTGAGGCAATTCATTTAAGGAATGGTGGATATAAACCCGCAGCCTGAATACACTCCGCGTCCTGTGGGGTGCCCGGTGAGCCTCCTCGTCACTTCGCTGAGGCCACTGAAAAACTATCGTTTTTTGATAACTTTAATTTCCAAAGAAAAAAACAAGCCTTTTTTTCTCAAATAAGATCAAAAAGGCTTGTTTTAAAGGGGGAATTC
>NZ_JACYHA010000034.1 GCF_014837155.1 Litchfieldia stipae
GAATTCCCCCTTTAAAACAAGCCTTTTTGATCTTATTTGAGAAAAAAAGGCTTGTTTTTTTCTTTGGAAATTAAAGTTATCAAAAAACGATAGTTTTTCAGTGGCCTCAGCAAAGCGACGAGGAGGCTCACCGTTCACCCCACAGGACGCGGAGTGTATTCAGGCTGCTACTTTGAAAGCAACATTTTATACGAGGTTAGTCATAACCCAACAGAGGGGCTTCTCTTACTTATTTCTTTATGACACCTTTTAGAACAAATGCCACATTGGCTGGGCGTTCTGCAAGTCGTCTCATGAAGTAACCATACCAATCATTTCCGAATGGTACATAGACTCTCATGCCGTATCCTTCATTTGCTAGCTGCTCTTGTCTTTCGGGCCGAATACCATATAGCATTTGAAATTCAAATTGATCCTTACTAATCTGATATTCCTTCACAAGTTCCTTTGTATACTCAATAATCGCATCATCATGGGTTGCCACAGCAGTGAAATTCCCATTCAATAAATGCATTTTTATGATTTTTTTGAAATTTTCATCGACATCTTTCTTCTCAGGAAAGGCCACATCTGGTGACTCTTTGTACGCCCCTTTAACTAATCTGAGGTTAGGATGATATTTATTTAGATCTTCTATGTCCTTTACTGTACGGTACAGATAGGCTTGAATGACTGTTCCAACATTATCAAACTCTTTTTTCAACTCTTTGAAAATATCAAGTGTCTTTTGGCAACGTGAATAATCCTCCATATCAATTGTGACGAAGACATTGTGCTTTTTCGCAGCAGATAAAATACGTTTCATATTATTCATGACGACTTCGTCTGAGATATCAAGACCCATGGACGTCATTTTCAACGAAAGCTGAGCATTTAACTGACCTTTACCGATAGCTTCGATTGCTTTAATCGAATGGTCAGCCATTTCATTTGCTTCCTTTTCGTTATCCACGAACTCCCCTAAATAATCAAGTGTAACCGATAAATTCTTTTTATTTAATTCCTTAATTGATTCAACTGCTAGTTCAATCGTTTCGCCTGCGACAAATCGTGCTGCACCAAATCTTAATCCATATTTTTTGGCAACCTTTGTAAGCGGTTTATTTTTTGATAAAAATAGAAAGAAATTTCTCATAACTTGTTCCATGGTGAAGCCTCCAATTCACATTAAGACTTATATTTTGTTGGATAATACCCTCATTTTATCACCATTTATGCCTCTTGAATATTAGCTGGAGAAAAAAATGTCGATATATCACCTATATTGTCAAAGGTAGCTAGAATAGTTCACCGACACTTTTGGAACGATATTAAAGTATTGGCTGTTTTCTTAATTAAGATTGTTGTTTTATTTGAAAGTGATGTTCAAGCAGGCAGAATGCACGGAGACTCCCGTGGGATCAGTGGCCACCCCGCAGGACGCGGAGTGTATTCAGACTGCGGGCTATTTTTATGATGAATACAGCCAAAGAATAAGATTACATAGGAGGGTTTCTATGCAAGGTCAACAGCAACAAAACCAACAAAATCAACAAATTATACCTAATACAATGAAGCAGAACCAGCAACCGATTCAATCAGAACCGCCAGCTGTTCTCTCATCAAAGGATTTACTTTATTTAACGGATATGATGTCTTGGAACTTATTGGCGCTCAAAAAGGCTCACTTTTACGAAAGCCAATGTGAAATATCAGAAATCTCTCAAGCCATGAAGCAGGCTTGCGAAATGCATGAACGTCATTATCGTACAATCTTAGGACATTTAGATGCTTCAAAACAACCATCTCAATCACAACAACAGCAACAACAATAATCGCTACTAGGAGGATGACAATGCAACAAAATCAACAATCTCAATCAAATATGATTAAGAATCCAAAAACGACGATTCCTAAGACACCATCTATGAATGATCGTGACTTTTTAAATGACATGCTGAGTACAGAAAAGTATCTGACTGATTCCTACTGTACAGCACTTAATGAAATGAGCCATGAAGCTCTTTATCAGGATATTCGTCAAATCTTCAATGAAACACAGGACTGCCAGCGTCAATTGTTTAACCTCATGTATAAGAATGGCTGGTATAAGCTTGAGGCTGAGGACGCACAAAAAGTCGAGCAAAAGCATCAACAGTTTTACAATTACACAACTACACAATTTCCAACTCACGACCATATGTTACAGTAACAGCCTATGAAAAAGAGGGTGGTTTCGTGAAAACGATTACCACCCTCTTAATTGATTCTATTTATTTGCACGATGCTCCTCATTTAGCACTTTTATCTCAGCGATGATTTCTTTCATCCCATCTTTAGCATCTGGATAGGTTTCATTCCAATGCTTTGCCAGTGGTGGCATCGATTTCGCAATATGAGAGTAAAGTGCCCACATTTGCACCTTCTGGATTAATTCTGGATTGCTTTCCCCCACCATAAGCTCAGTATATTTCTCTAATAACCCATCAAATTGTTCTTTTAACTTTTGATCCATCCTATTTATTTACTCCTTTAATCTTAGCTTTTCTAAGACAATTTGCGCTTCATAACCTGCCTTGAAATCATATAATTCAGCCTTCTCACCATTTAGCGCCTGAACTACATTTGATAACAAGCTTTTTGATTCCTCTGTTGCTTCAATTGGCTGAATTGACTCTCCAAGCTTTCCACCTTCAAGAGCTGACCAATTAAGTAAGGATAATGTTCCTTCTGTACCATAAGCAGTGAAGGAAATTCGTTCATCTCCAGCAATATCACTAAGTCCATTAATAATAAATGGAATGTTATCCTCAAGCTCAAGCTGAGCAAAGATACCGATTTCTGACTTTGATGGATCTGTTGGAAGCTCTAATTGACTTTGAATTGGTTTAATCTTCCCAAAGATTCGCTGTGCTTGTTGGATGAAATGAACACCAACCTCTAACACAAATCCACCTTGCTCCCTACTTGCTACCCAGTCATTTTGCTGCCAGAATCTTGGCCATTGTGGAAAATGCATATTCAACTCTAGTCTTCTAAGCTTTCCTACATAACCGTTCTCTATTAACTTCTTGAATGTATTTGCCCCTGGGCTATAGTTCAATGGGAAATTCATTGCTTGAATAATACCTTTTTCATCCGCCTTGTCCATCATTTCCTTCGCTTCTTCAATTGAATTAGCGAGTGGTTTTTCACATAGAATATGGATTCCCTTTTCAATTACGTCTAAAGCAATATGATGGTGGAACTTAGGTGGAACAGCTATATAAACGACATCTAATTCAACTTCCTCAAGCATATGTTTATAATCTGTGAAGCCTTTAGCCCCTTCTAGCTTTTCAACCATAGTATCTAGTCTTTCTGATAAGGTATCACATACAGCAGCTACCTCTATTTGTGGATGTTCTATGTATGATTTGATTAATCGGTCCCCAATAGCTCCCAAGCCTATTACTCCAATTTTGATTGGTTTCATCTTATTTCCTCCCCACTTTTCTAGCAAACTATGTATTTTTATTCCCCAAGCTTACCGAATTACACTAATTCGGTGATATGATAGACTCGACCATTTTCGGGTGTTCCATTAAGAATTAATTGTAGTAAAGCGTGTGATACTGTTTCTGGTGCACGTAATTGACCTGATTCATGATACTCTTTAAATTTCTCAACATCCTTGAAATCACTCTCATCAGACTGTCGAATCGAAGCCTGCATGTCTGTATCCATGACTCCCGGGGAAAATGATATGACGGTGACGGGACTTTCTTCACTATCTTGTTCAAAGGCAACTGTTTTCGTAAACATATCAAGACCCGCTTTTGAACTACAGTATGTAGCCCATCCATAAATAGGACGATTTGCTGCACCAGATGAAATATTAACAATCATTTTCATTGTATTTATTTCAGCTGTATAACGAATAAAGCTTGTTGATAAGATCATCGGTGCAATCAGATTTACTTCAATATTCATGGCAATGTCTGATGAACCTGTTTTTCCAATTGGTTGAATCGGCTCAACCATTCCCGCATTATTAATTAAATAAATCCCCTCTGCATTAGTGAAATCAATTGTTGTGAAAATCTTTTCCATCACGCGTTCTGTTTCTTCTACTTTTTGCAGATCACAAGAAAAGTAATATAAATTGACGCCCTCTTTTGCAGCCAAATTCTTTAATTCATTATTTTGACGTCTTGAAATACAAAAAATCGTATTATCCTCTTGTATCAGCTGCTCAGTTAGAGCTTTGCCTAAACCTCGAGAAGTCCCTGTAATAATAAAATACTTCACCTTTTACACCTCTTATTTTGTTTTAATTAATCTAATTTCTTTATACATTGATTTAATAAAAATCAGACCGTCAGATTCTCTCTTTAGTAGCTTATATGGTATGAGGTTAACGAGGCCAACCCAAACATTAAACAGAACGAATAATTCACTAATCATGTGATTCATATCAAGTAACAGATAAGCTAAAATCGCAACTCCTACATTAACCAATGGCCCCCCTAAAGAGATCAATCCACGCTGCCACTCACTGACTTCATGCGCAGATAAGTTGGTTGTATAGGCACCGAAAAAATAAATTGCATGAAATTGAAAGTGAATACCTCCAAATTGAAAGCTCACAAGCATCGGACCAGTGCCAATCACTACTTCTACCCCATCAATCTTCATCACTCTTGCAACTAGTCCATGACCCACCTCATGCAAAAAAACCGTCATTGGTACAACAATAAACAACAAGACAATAATAAAAAGCATTTCCCCATTCCTTTATCATTATGTGTCATCATTTCTTAATTCTTAGCCTTTCACTAAATTGTACCAATAGTCATTCAATTACACCAGTCTCGATTAAATCAACTTTTGAGGTAACCTTAATATCAATATGTTGATACACATTTTTCCATTGCTCCTCATCAAAACGGAGCTTTGACCTTTTGGCAATATAGCCTAGACCAACGGGATCTGTATTCAATTCTTGAAATTTCTTTAACATCTTTTCAGAACGATCTATTATTTCTTTCTCCAATCCCGAAACAATTTCCTCTACAACGGCTGGTGTTGTCTTCTCTCCGGAATATTCACTTAAAATTCCTTGTAAATAGATATTAAATGTCACTTGTGGTTGGCCGTTTCTTTCTTCTACATTGATATGTCTGGTTGATACGATCCGCATAATAGATGCATCTTCATTAGCGTCTTTTAAATGTAAGGTATGTGTTCCTTCACTAAAGTTTTGCACGAGTGCCTTGAAGAAAAAAAGATTTACTGGGTCAATAACATCGACCATCTTATCCCCTTTAAAAATCGCCAATCCAATGATTTGCGCCTTGTTTCCTGTCTTTCTTAAATATGGAAGATATGGGTCCATTCCCATCGCATTATTGCGGAACATATATAGATGTAAGTTCATATCAGGTAAATCTCGTATTTCCATATTATGCTCAATTAAAGTTCGTAAATAATAACCAGTTCCGCGATTACCGAGAGTCTCTTTTAATAAATCCTCTGTTTGACCATCCACAATCCCCAGAAAAACCTTTGATCCTATACTTGCATCTCTTTGAAGAGCATCTGCATAATCATTGATCCCCTCTCTTGCAATCTCCTCACTATAAAGGGCAACCTTAATACCTCCAGTTACCATAGGATCGGCTGATTTATTTTGCAGCTTATTAATCACTTCCTTAGCCAAAGTAGATTCTTCAACAAAGTTCTCATTACCTATGCTTTTATCTGCCTGGAATACTGGTATAATTGCTGTTCCTTTAATCGTTTTCCCTTCCACTTTGTCAATTCCAATCGCACTTGCTACATTGACATCATCAAGTATTTCTTTGTCGACTCTGCCAAAAGTATAGGTAAATACCAAGAGAATAAATACACATATGAAAATGATTAGATTCTTCATTGTCTCACCCTCACTTTATTGACAATCATTGAAAGAAAATATAAGCAAGGAATATATAGATAAATTAGATATAACCCTACTTTGCTATAATAATTAAGAAGCATGTTTATTTCAGTTCTATTCGTTAGCATGCCTGAGGTAACAAGGACAATGACACATAATATCCAAATGGAGTATTTTTGCCTAATATGAAATATTCTCTTAATAAGGCGACTGGAGCCCCACAGACTTAAACAAATATTTGGCAATATAATAAACATCCATGAAGCAATTCCAATATACTCAAACCGCTCTACAATTGGCATTTCAACGATTTTCCACATGGAGATGGTTGCCCAAATCTGCTTGTCTAATTGCACCATGCTAAAATACATCAGTGCGGTAACCCCTAGAATCAAATAAATCAGTGTTGTATATACCACGCCTAGATGAGCCCATTTCTTTGATTTCTTCGGATTCATAATAAAAGGATAAATAACAAGCAAAATTTCAAAACCAATTATACTGAGTGACATTCCCTTAGTTGCTTGAGCAATCTCAAGAGCAGAATGATCAAGTATAGGTAAGAGGTTACGGAAATTCGCAAACTCTAAAGGAAATACAATAGTCAAAAATAAGTAGGCCGGTAGAACAATGCTGAAGAAGCAAATTCCAGTAATGACTCGAAATCCTCCAAAAATGATATATGTGACTAATAAAAGCAAATATATCGTAAAAATCCAGATGTTCATCTCTGGAAATACCCATACCTGGATAACCTCAAGAAAGGTCCGAATGACAACCGTACTTTGTGCCAATAGATAAATGAGGAATATCATACTCATGACAGTTCCAACCCATTTGCCAAATGTTCTAGAATGAATGCTGATAATATCCCCTTCTGACGCTTCTAGCATCCGGTACATCATGAATAAGATCACATGAACACTTAAGCCAGCTAATATAATTGCCATCCAGCTATCATGGCCAGCAGCTTTTGAAATCACCCGTTGGAACCCAAGTGCACCAATTCCAAGCTGATTCGTAGAAATGATGAAAAATACTAAGTATGGTGATATCTTAAATCGATCTTTTATCATAAGCTCTCAAGCTCCTTGCCACATTCCTATTCATCAATATCATGTTTTTCGGTTGCCTTATTTTGATCAAATCGTTCTCTATTACCCGATTGAACAAATTTAGGGCGCTTAGACAAATTGCTATAAGGGAATCGAACAATAGAATCCTTCAAATCATTTAATCGTAAAGGATAAATCGGTGCCAAAAATGGGCGTCCAATTGAGGTTAAATGAAGTAAATGTGTTAATAGGATAGAAAAGCAAAAAACAATCCCTAGCAATCCCCATAAATCAGCAAATAACAAGAATGGAAACCGAATCAATCGAATGGTGTTACCTATACTATAAATTGGCGTTGTAAATGAAGCTAATGCGGCTAATGCAACAATGATCAATAACACATTACTAGTTAGTCCAGCTTCAACAGAGGCCGTCCCAATTACAAGCCCTCCAACGATACCAATTGTCTGGCCAACCTTAGACGGTAGTCTTGCTCCAGCTTCCCTTAATAGCTCAATCGTTAATTCTAAAAATAATGCTTCTAATATTGGTGGCAATGGCACTTCTCTTCTAGAGGTTACAAGTGTGCTCATTAAATCCTCTGGTATTAATTCATAATGATAGCTAAGCACAGCAACATAAAGGGGGGTGACTAGAATTGAGAAGGTTACAGCAAAAAAACGGACCAATCTAAAAAAAGTAGCAATATACCAATTTAAATAATAGTCCTCAAACGATGAGAAAAACTCAACTAATGTTGTTGGTCCAATTAAGGCTTGTGGCGACCCATCAACAATGATTGCCACCTTACCTTCAACTAATGTTGAAACGACACGATCAGGTCTTTCCGTACTCAATAATTGTGGGAATGGAGAAAAATGATCATCTGCAATCATTTGATTTATATATGAACTATCATTGATATGGTCAAACTCAAGGTCTGTTAAACGTTGTAAGACTGTTTGGACATTTTCCTTATTCACAATATGGTCCACATATAATACAGCAATCCTCGTTTTCGATAATTTCCCTACCTTTACTTCTTTCTCTCTTAGTTGCTCTATCGGGAGACGTTTTCGAATCAGATTTAAATTTATATCTAGTGATTCAACAAACGCTTCCTTTGGACCTAGAACACTAAACTCTACTTCTGGAACGCTTACTTTTCTTGTCTCATGTAATTCAGCTCGTATTAAGGCACAATAACGATCATGTTTTGTTAATTGGATCATCACATGTCCAGTTAATAGTTTTTCTTTAATCTCATCCACCTTGTCAGTAATAGTCACCTTCTCAATGGGAATCACTTTTTGTATATCTTTTATTGATGTTGATGGATGGTATTGTAGATACGGCAATATATATTGATGAAGTTTTTTTGAATCCACTAAAGAGGTTTGATAACAAATCCAATAAGGACTAACAGCCTCTGTCGATTGATAGGATAGAAAATCGCTTGATTTATCAAATGCTGCTATGATTTCTTCCATTAATTTCGGCTTCTTTTCTTTGCTCTTAAAGAAGTTCAACATGATGTCCCACTCTTTCTTTGAACGTACAGGTTCAAGATTTCCATACACTAGTTTTTGTTGAAATGATTGGTAAATATGCATTTAGTTTCTAGAAAGATTGTTTTTTAACTAAAAAAGCTGAAATCTCCTTTAAAAACATAGTGTTCGTGCCTTTATGGATGATTACTTCATTATTTCTTCAGATCATAAACTTAAGCATGAATCACGAGTGATGGATAAATACTAAAGCATAGGTACAAAATCCATGACACGAGGTGAACCTTTCATGAATAAAAATAAACAATATGGACGCAGTATTGCCATCGTGCTTGGCCTTTTACTTGTTGTCCTTCTTCCATTTATGAACCGAATTGATAATGACAATGATGCTACCTTTGAAAGTAGTAGAGTTCGACTGGATCATAATGATCGGACAAACCAGTTCGATCAGGATAGCTTCCAATCTGACTCGCCTACGATTATTAATGAAAATCCAAGTCTACAGGACCATAGTCAAGCGAAAATAATGGATGTTGACTCGATTCAGCTCTATGAAGAGACGAAGGACGAGCTTAATACGAGTGACAATATGTCCATTATTCTTCATAATGCGACCGAAAAAAGTCATTATATAAAACATCAGGTTGTTGTTGATTTTAAAAATGGTCAGATTCCTTCTGAAGAAGAATTATCTTCTATCATTGAAGAGATTGATGGGAAGCTATTAAAGAAATTTGATTCTTCCTACATCTTCAAGTCAAATTCCTTATCAACAGAAGAGCTTCAGTCCTTTTTTTCCAAGAGAGCTGATGTTGAAATTGTGGAACCTAATTTCATCTTGATTCCAAATGAAGACAAACGTACATTTCTTAATGGGCCAAATGATGCTCTATATAAGCGATACCAATGGAATTTGCCAATGATTCAGGCTGAATCAGGTTGGGGAATTAGCCGAGGGGCGGAGGATATTCGCATCGCCGTGCTGGACACCGGTGTTGACTTAGATCATCCAGACCTCGTTGGACGCTTAACAAAAGGCTACAATATTGTCGCTGATACTAATAAACCAGAAGATGATAATGGACATGGAACACATGTCGCGGGAATTATTGCTTCCGTCACGAATAATGAGGAAGGTGTGGCTGGAATTACTTGGTTTAATCCCATAATGCCAGTAAAAGTAATGGGTAACGAGGGCTATGGTTCCTCATTTGATATTGCCAATGGGATTAAGTGGGCGACTGATAATGGAGCAGATATCATTAACATGAGCTTAGGAAATTACCGGGATTCAGATTTGCTTCATGATGCTATTAAGTATGCATATGACCATGATGTCATTGTGATTGCAGCTTCAGGAAATGATAATTCCAATCACCCAAGCTATCCTGCTGCTTATCCAGAGGTATTAAGTGTGTCGGCTGTTGATTACCAAGGGAACAAAGCTTCGTTTTCTAATTATGGTGATTATGTTGATATCACTGCACCAGGAGTCCATATTCCAAGTACTTATTTAGAAAGTCAATATGCTGCACTATCCGGTACTTCGATGGCTACCCCACATGTTGCAGCATTAGCTGGACTGATTAAATCCGTTCAGCCTGAATTAAAGAACATCGAGGTGATGGACATTATCAAAAGCACCTCCATTGATTTGGGGCCAAAAGGGCATGACCAATACTTTGGGGAAGGTCTGATCAATGTTTCAGCTGCATTAGAAGCTGCCTCTAACCCTTGAAAGAACCATCACATCTCAAATGAAATAAGATGGTGCCCACTTAGCTGGTGCCCTTAAATTGAAAATTGGTGCCTGGCACCCAATGTGGGAGCAGTTTAGTCCCGCGGTGGTGCCTGGCACCTTTTATTGACATAAATTTTTCATTTGTGGTGAAAATATCATTACCTTGTTAATATTTCAAAATTAGGGATCATGATTGGAGGAGTTCATTTCATTGAATGATCTAACACAACCACAAATCAATCAGATTGAACGAAAACTATTCTTTTCCGCCATTATTTTTATTTTCATATTCGTCTCACCCTATTTCATCCTTGGTGAGAATGCACATATTCGGGTACATGATAATCTTGATTCAAATCTAGCCTGGTACAAGGTGTTAAAGGAAAGTGGACAAGTATTTGGGTCAGTTAAAGCAAGCATTCCACAAGTGATAAATGGTCACCTTTCTCGTAATGCATATGGAACAGAATTTAGTGGAATTGTCTTACTCAATCTCCTCTTCCCTCCCATGATTGCTTATGGATTGAGCCAGCTTATCACTCGTTTTTTTGCCTTTCTAGGTATGTATTTACTTTTACGAAAACATTTTATTAGAAGTGAGAATTTAGGTTGGGTTCGAGTTGGCGTGTCCTTAACCTTTGCCCTTACCCCTTTTTGGCCGTCAGGAATGCTAAGCACTTTAGGAATGCCTCTCGCCTTATGGGCATTTTTAAACATTCGACAGGGTGAACGCTCTGCAATCAATTGGATTACATTAGCACTTATTCCGTTGTATGCAAGCATCGTCTTAGGCTTCTTTTTCTTTCTTAGTGCGATGGGATTCTTCTGGTTGAGTGATGTTATACGAGGGAAAGGATGGAACCTGCGCTTTTTCTTTGCCATCGTCTTTATGACATCGGTGTTTTTATTAGTCGACTATCGACTGGTCTACTCCTTTTTATTTGACCATGTCCCTAATAGTCGTGATGAATACTTCCACGCCCGCTTAACCTTATTCCATTCACTTCGTCTCACATTTAAAAACTACATACTTGGGCATACCCATGTGATGACAGTTCATGGACTGTTCATTTTACCAACAACACTGCTTGCATTGTTTCCTGTGATTGCGAACAAAGGATGGCGTGAAGAAAAAACTTTTATCGTGCTGCATATCATAAATTTCGTCTTATCTGCTTGGTATGCATTTTGGTTCTATAAAGGATGGGTTCCACTGACAGAGCGGTTTCATTTCTTAGATACCTTTAATTTTGCGCGCTATCATTTCCTGCGTCCAATGATCATCTATCTTTTGTTTGCTTTGTCGATTAACATTCTTGTGAGAGCAGGAATCATTTGGAAGCGTACTTGTATGTTCTTAATTATTGCTCAGCTTCTCGTATTGATCGGTTTTAATGAAGAAATCCTCTATCATAAAAAGCCCTCATTCAAGGAGTTCTATGCAGAGGAACAATTTCGCGAAATGGCCGATTATATAGGGCAGCCACAAGAAACTTATCGCGTGGCTAGCATCGGGATTCATCCTGCGATTGCCCAATTTAATGGATTCTACACCCTTGATACTTACAATAATTTCTACCCCCTCACCTATAAGTATCAATTCAGAAGAATCATTGAGCATGAGCTTGAGGGAAATAAGAAATTGAAGCAGTACTTTGATGAATGGGGCGGGCGTTGTTATCTCTTTATAGATGAAATAGGCAAGCATTATATGTTTAAAAAGAATTCAAAAAAAACAATTGAGCAAATAAAACTCAATACTCATGCTTTTCATGAGATGGGGGGACGTTACATTTTTTCTGCCTTACCGATTAAAAATGAGAAGGACAATCATCTCACATTGGAAAAAACCTTTGACTCACGGGAATCCGCTTGGAAAATCTATTTATACCGAGTCGATTTATAAATTCAACGAAGATTGACAGACAACCTTTAGGAGGTCCATAGATCATGTCAGAACCGATACTTACGATAGTCGTTCCTTGTTATAACGAAGAACAAGTTCTTCCTGATACGATCAAGCAATTACTAAAATGCCTAGATGAATTGGTTCAAGAAAAGCTAATATCAATACAAAGTAAATTATTGTTTGTTGATGATGGTAGTCGAGATGAAACATGGAATAGCATTTATCACTATGGATTACATGACCAACGGGTGAAGGGGTTGAAGCTTTCAACCAATGTTGGTCATCAGCAGGCTTTGTTGGCAGGGTTATTTTCTGCTAAAAAACAATCAGATTGTCTCGTTTCAATTGATGCCGATCTCCAAGATGATATCTTAGTGATTCGGGAGTTTATCAAGAAGTATAATGAAGGTTATGAGGTCGTACTAGGGGTTCGGAATGAGCGGAAGACTGATACTTTTTTCAAAAAGCACACTGCACAGGGATTTTATAAATTAATGAAGTTAATGGGAGTGAACATGGTATATAATCACGCTGATTTTCGACTATTAAGCAAGCGTGCCGTTCATGAGCTTGAACAATTTCATGAGATTAATTTATTCCTTCGCGGCATCGTTCCATTGATTGGCTTCAAATCAACCAATGTATATTACAACCGGAAGGAACGAATGGCAGGGGAAACAAAATATCCACTTAAGAAAATGCTCTCGTTTGCCTTAGATGGGATTACCTCTTTTAGTGTCACCCCGATTCGATTTGTTTCTTTAATCGGATTTGTTTCCTTTTTTGTAAGCATGATGTTTGGCAGTTATTTTATCGGGTTAAAGTTAACTGGAAATACAACAACCGGTTGGACATCTCTGATCACTTCAATTTGGTTAATTGGTGGTCTTCAGCTCATTGCCATCGGATTTATCGGTGAATATATCGGAAAAATTTATAAAGAAACAAAGCGCCGACCAAGATATATTGTTGATATTGATACATTTAATTTGGGGTATCCAGCCCATCTTGAGGAAGAATCAACTAACCATGTTGTTGAACAAGATTTAATAGGTCAGTCATAACGAAAAAACGTTTGGAGCATGTATGATGTCCAAACGTTTTTTTCTGTTTCACTGTTAGCGGTACATTCGAGCCCTTCGTCTCCTTTTCCTTCTACGTAAATAGATAAAAGCGACGAATAAGAACACTACAATTGAAATAATCACATATGTTTTATTCGTTGGTTGAACGCCATTAGTAGCATATTCCTTGCCTAGAGGCTTGGTTCCCTCTACTATTTTGGATTTATCAATGTTGTCTAATGGATTAAAGAGCTGTTGGGCTGAAATTAGACGTTCGTCTTCCCCAATAATTGAGAGTTCTCCTGAAGTATCTACTGATAAATCAACGGTCTCGCCAATTTTTTTCGTATAATAAATCGGGTCCTCTAGTTGATATTTCACTTGATTGTCATCGGTAAATTCTTGCGGAGCAGTCACTTCACCTGTCTCAAAATTGGCAAAGCCAAAATCAAATAGTTTTTCAGTGTCATTGTACATCATTCGTTTAGTTGTCGCCTTTAATACAACTGCGATCAGGGTTAAGTTTTCCCTTGATGCTGCTGTCACCAGCGTATGACCTGACTGATCAATATATCCGTTCTTCCCACCAATGACTCCTTCATATGGCCATTCCCTAAGCATCCAATGGTGATTAAAAATCGTCGTATCCCAGCTCTCACCCTTCCATGGGAACTCGCTTGTCCCCATAATTTCTCTAAAGGTCGGATTAGTGATGGCGTATTTTGTAATCATCGCAAAGTCATAGGCGGTACTATAATGTTCCTCACCAAATAATCCATGTGGATTTTCAAAATGGGTATCCTTGACCCCGATTTTTTTTGTGGCAAAGTCATTCATTTGTTCAGCAAATGCCTCGACGCTTCCAGCAAGATGCTCGGCAATCGCCACACCAGCATCATTTCCTGAATTAATCATCAGCCCTTGTACAAGCTTCATTAGTGGAACCTGTTCCCCTTCTTCCAAATAAACACGAGTCCCGTCCACTTCTCTAGCCCTCTTACTAACAGTCACGATTTCATCTAATCTGTTTGATTCAATAGCAAGAATAGCAGTTACGATTTTCGTTATACTCGCCGGATACATTTTTTCATGACTCTTTTGATCAAATAGAACTGCCCCACTTGTCGCATCAATGAGGATCGCCGTCTCACTCTGAATCTCTGGCCCCTCAACAAGTTCTAGTTGAGCAAAAGAATGACTGGGTAGTAATAAAGCCATTGCTAACATAAGTATTAATACACGAATCGGTTTCATCCATCTTCTCCATTTGCATAGTTGTTGTGAATTCTTTTATTCGTTCATTACACTATTCGAAGTGAAATTTAATTATCTAAGCGTATTTTATCAGAAAATGAGGTGAGAACCTATAGATTATTTGAGAATTGTGAGATAAGTGGGAGAAAAACTGTCAGGGAGATAGGTGGAGATATATTGATTTTTTTGTTGATACTACTCATTTATTCAACGAAAATAGAGCGCAATCCAACGAACACTTGCCATAATCCAACGAAAGGGCTGCTTGATTCAACGAATGGACCTTCTTGGATGTTACATACTCTTTTATTCAACGAAAATAGAGTGCAATCCGACGAACTCTTGCCATAATCCAACGAAAGGGCTGTATGATTCAACGAATGGACCTTCTTGGGTGACATCTATTCTTTCATTCAACGAAAATAGAGGGTAATCCAACGAACCTTAGCCATATTCCCACGAAAGGACTGCTTGATTCAACGAATGGACCTTCTTGGATGTTACATACTCTTTTATTCAACGAAAATAGAGTTCAATCCGACGAACCTTAGCCATATTCCAACGAAAGGACTGCTTGATTCAACGAATGGACTTTCTTGGATGACATCTATTCTTTTATTCAACGAAAATAGAGGATAATCCAACGAACCTTACCCATATTCCCACGAAAGGACTGCTTGATTCAACGAATGGACCTTCTTGGATGTTACATACCCTTTCATTCAACGAAAATAGAGCCTAATCCAACGAACCTTACCCATATTCCCACGAAAGGACTGCTTGATTCAACGAATGGACCTTCTTGGATGACATCTATTCTTTCATTCAACGAAAATAGAGCGTAATTCAACGAATCCTTGCCATAATCCAACGAAAGGACTGCTTGATTCAACGAATGGACCTTCTTGGATGACATCTATTCTTTCATTCAACGAAAATAGAGGATAATCCAACGAACCTTAGCCATATTCCCACGAAAGGACTGCTTGATTCAACGAATGGACCTTCTTGGATGTTACATACTCTTTCATTCAACGAAAATAGAGGATAATCCAACGAACCTTAGCCATAATCCAACGAAAGGACTGCTTGATTCAACGAATGGACCTTCTTGGATGTTACATACTCTTTTATTCAACGAAAATAGAGCGCAATCCAACGAACCCTTGCCATATTCCAACGAAAGGACTGCTTGATTCAACAAAAGCACTCCCCATCTAAAAATCTACTTTTCTCAATATATTAATCTCCCCTTACAACATCAGGTACCAAATATCATTAAGGATAAAGGAAATACACAGTATTTATCGAATTCCTTCTTAACAAGATTTTCAGGAGGATCAGTGAAATGAGTATATCTACTAACACATTTATGATTGCAAGTGATTGGATGAAAAGAAACGCCCGGCCATTAGAGGTTGCTCGGTGGGAGTATTTTTTTGAAGGGGCTTCACGTGATAAAGTGATTCAATACTTATCTGCGTTTCAAAACAAGGATGGAGGTTTTGGTCATGGGCTTGAGCCTGATTTTTGGTCGCCGGCTTCATCACCGATGGCGACATGGGCCGCTGGACAGATTTTAATCGAAATAGGTGCGGATAGCAACGATAAAATCGTGAAAGCAATGATTCAGTATTTGACCCAAACAAACGATAAGAAAACCGGATTGTGGCCTTCTGTACTACCTGAGAATAATGATTATCCGCATGCTCCTCATTGGCATTGGCAAGAGGGTGTTCAGTCATTTTGGATGTTTAATCCAAGTGTTGAATTGGCAGCATTTCTTGTACATTGGTCAGCTGAACAAAGTGAGTCAGCCCTGGTAGGTTGGAATTCAATTGAGAAGGCAGTCAAACGCTTAATGAGTGCTGATGAAATGAATATGCATGAAATCAATAACTATCAACAATTCATCAAAATCATTCAGCCAAACGAGGAACAATTTAATTCAATCATTAATCAATCATTCCAAGTAGTTTCTGACAAAATCATCTCCCTTGCTGAACTGTGTGTGGATCGAGATATTTCTAACTGGTCATCAGGCTATAAGGCACTTCCTCTCGATTTCATTACGAGCCCTGAAGATTCTCTTTCTAGCATTTTCGGTGATTTAATTGAGCAGAACTTAGAATATTATAAGGAACAATTATCAGATGATGGGGTTTGGGATATCTCTTGGAGCTGGAACGACTATCCGGCGGAGTTTGCCATTGCAAGACGATATTGGCAAGGGATCCTTGCTGTAAAAAGATACAAGCTACTACAATCGCTTGGCTATCTAAAAGGAGAATAACGTTGAAAAAATTGCAATTTATAAAAGACTACAAACATATTGAGAACTATCGAAATAGCTTCAATGAGCTTGCTACAAAGGTGTTTGGAATCAACTTTGAATCCTGGTATCAAAAGGGGTATTGGAACAACCGTTATATTCCATTTTCATTTATAGACGAAGAACAAGTCGTCGCAAATGTTTCCGTTAACGAATTAATCTTTGTGATAAACGGGGAGAAAAAGAAGGCATTACAAATTGGAACGGTTATGACGCATCCGGAGTACAGAAACAAAGGACTTTCTGCTAGATTAATGAATAAAGTGCTAGATGAATATGAGGACAAGTATGATTTTATCTACTTATTCGCAAATGAGTCTGTGCTAGACTTTTATCCTAAGTTTGGATTTAAGTCAGTAGATGAGTATCAATATTCAATTGATTTGATACCAAGTAAATCAGGTCATGCTGCTATTCGCAAACTCAACTGTGATCATGATGAGGATCTTACTTTTATCTATCAGTACGTAACTAATAGAATCCCTGTTTCGAAGGTGTTTGGAACGGAAAATACCGATAGTATTGTCATGTTCCATTGTATGTATGTGTTTAGACATGATCTGTATTATCTAGAGTGTGAGGACGCAATTGTGATTTTCAAAAAGAATCATCATCAATTGGATGTTTTTGATATTATTTCAGAAAAAGAAATTGATATAAATGAAATTCTTTCAACTATAGCAGACGAAGATACGAATAAAGTCGTCTTTCATTATACGCCAGATTATGATGGGGTTTATGCTGAAAAGACCATTTATCACGGGGACGATGTTTTGTTTGTTAGAGAACATGGAACGAATCATTTTCCGTTACAAGTAAAACATCCTCTTACGTCACAAGCCTGAGTGGATAAAATTACTATTCATAGGCTCTGTACAACAAAAGCCTGGACATAATCCAGGCTTTTGTTAATATGAGATCAGATTATCAATTTAATGAATCTCTACAATATATGGAAAAACAAGTACTTCTCCAGCAATTTGAAATTCTGCCCAAATTTTATAAATGCCAGGCTGATCAAACGTTGTTTCAAATGTGGTTTCCTCATAATTCGTCGGGTGGACATGTAAATAATTCTCCGCATTTTCATCAAGAATCACAACATGCCCCATTGCCCCTAAATAAGGCTCCAAATCGGCTCCTGGAAGTGAGAATTCCAAAGTCACAGGTTCACCAGCCTTAGTTGAACTCATCTCAAGTGTTGCCTCTTGCTTATTTACGACTTTTGTTAACTCCTTGTCCGGCTCGAGACTGTCATGAGCATGATGGGCTTCATCTTCGCCGATTGTAAAGCGAATAGGTTCTACCGAATATGATTGACCCGTTGGTATAATATCTACAAATGCTGTATAGTTTCCATCTGGTAGCTGTTGGTTTGTTTGAAACACACCAACATCAATTTGATCCGGATGGAGATGTAAGTACTGATCTAGATGTTCATCTACAATGATTAAATGCAGGAGCTTCTCATGATTGACTTCTAGCTCTTCAACCGGATTTCCTGATTTATCAATTAAGTAAATATTTAGCCCCTTTCCCGATACCCTTACTTCTGCTTTTACATCACTATCTCCACTGTGATGGGCACCATGCGAATCATCCTCACCTGCTCCGTGTTCATGAGATGCATGGTCACTTGTATTCTCTGATGCTTCTTGATTGGTAGATTCAATTAGACCGTAAATATGGTAGACAGCAATAATGATAACCAGATATAAGATTGCTGATGTGATCCACTTTTTCATGATCCCTCTCCTTTCAGTAATCATGGTTTGTTTCGAGTACTGATATTGCTCCGGGACCTTCTCCGTCCCACTTCCGGTGCCTGGCACCACTCGTGGGACTGGTTTTGTCCCGCTTGTTATAATTTCACTTTTTGTAGTCGTAAGGCGTTTAGGACGACTGAGACTGAGCTGAATGCCATGGCAGCTCCAGCCAGCCAAGGGGCAAGGAAGCCTAATGCTGCAACTGGAATCCCTAATGTATTATAGGCAAATGCCCAGAATAGATTTTGTCTAATATTACGAATCGTCTTCTTACTCATAAAGATGGCATCTGCAATACTATTTAGGTCCCCTCTGATCAACGTAATATCGGCAGCCTCCATCGCAACGTCTGTTCCAGTACCAATCGCCATACCGATATCAGCCGTTGCTAGAGCTGGGGCGTCATTGATTCCATCACCAACCATTGCCACTTTTTTTCCTTGCTTTTGCAATGCAAGGACTGCTTCTGCTTTCCCTTCAGGAAGTACTTCGGCTACAACCTCATCAATCCCTGCTTGTTTGGCAATCGCATGAGCAGTTCGTTGATTATCTCCAGTGATCATGACGACTTCTATGCCTAATTCCTTCAGGCGAGTAACTGCCTCACGAGAGGTCTCTTTGATGGTATCCGCAACCGCAACTAAACCTGCATATTCGCTATCAACAGCAACAAGCATCGCTGTTTTCCCTTCATTCTCAAGGCCTTCCATCACCAGTAATCCTTCCTCAATGTCGATATGATGTTGGAACATTAATTTCCTTGTTCCAATCAACAATACTCTATCATTCACTGTTGCTTTAACTCCATACCCTGGAATTGCTTCAAAGGACATGACCTCAGGAAATTCAATTCCTTTTTCCTTCAATCCTAACACAATTGATTGAGCTAAAGGGTGCTCAGATTGTTTTTCCGCTGCACCTATCAAGCGTAACAGTTCTGTTTCATTTTCTTTATCTTTAATAAGAATATCAGTTAAAACAGGTTTACCATTTGTTACCGTACCAGTTTTGTCAAGAATCACCGTTGTTATTCGGTGTGTCATTTCCAGATGCTCTCCACCTTTAAATAAGATCCCAAATTCTGCAGCACGGCCTGATCCCGCCATAATCGAGGTTGGTGTGGCAAGACCTAAGGCACATGGACATGCAATCACTAGTACCGCAATCATTTTTTCTAGTGCACTTGCAAAGTCTCCAGGACTCGCTACGAAAAACCATACTAAAAAGGTAACAATCGCAATTCCAACAACGATTGGAACAAAGATTCCTGAGATTTGATCTGCAAGTCGTTGAATTGGAGCCTTTGACCCTTGGGCTTCTTCTACAACTTTAATAATTTGCGCTAATGCGGTATCACGGCCAACCTTTGTTGCTTTTAATTTCAGAAATCCATTTTTATTAATTGTTGCACCAATGACCGCATCTCCTATCGCTTTATCTACTGGAACACTTTCACCAGTTAACATCGATTCATCAATCGCAGATTTCCCTTCAATAATCACTCCGTCTACAGGTACTTTTTCACCTGGCTTCACATAGATGATATCAGCTACCTGTACTTCTTCAAGTGGCACACTAAGTTCTACACCATCTCGCAATACTGTGGCGTTCTTTGCTTGAAGGTTCATGAGTTTTTTTATCGCTTCAGATGAACGACCTTTTGCTCTTGCCTCAAATAACTTCCCTAAAATAATTAAAGTAATTAATATTGCACTTGTTTCATAATAAAGTTCAACCATATGAGCATTTGAACCAATGGAAGCTATTGATAAATAAACACTATAAAAGTAGGCTGCTGATGTTCCTAATGCTACAAGCACATCCATATTTGCACTACCATTTCGTAACGCCTTATAAGCCCCAACATAAAATTGTTTTCCAATATAAAACTGAACAGGTGTAGCGAGTGCCATCTGTACCCATGGATTCATGAACAAATCAGGTACATAAATAAACTGAGTAAACGTAAAGTGACCCACCATCGCCCATAGTAGTGGTAAAGATAAAATGAGTGAGAAAATAAATTTCCCAGTCTGCGTTTCTACCTCTTTTGCACGCTGATCAGAAGCTTCTTCTCTATTTTCACTCTTAATCTTTGCACCATAACCTAGTTTATCTACCTTTGTAATCACATCTGCAACAGATAGAACTGCTGGATTGTATTCAACTGTTGCGGATTCCAAAGCAAGATTAACTGTTGCATTTGTGACACCATCCATCTTATTTATGCCTTTTTCAATTCTAGTTGAACAAGCTGCACAGGTCATCCCAGTGATTGAAAGTTCTTTTTTCTCTAAAACTACCCCAAACCCTAATGATTCAATCTTACTCTCAAATGCTTCAAAGGATGTCTTATCAGCATCATATTTGATCAAGGATTTTTCAAGTGCTAGATTTACAGATGCTTCTTCCACACCTTCGATTTTTTTTAAGCCTTTTTCAATCCTGTTTGCACATGCTGCACAGGTCATTCCGGTTATTTGCAAACTCGTTTCTTTTAGACTACCCATCTCTAGAACCCTCCAAACATACTATATAGGGGTATATTTGATTTTAAAATAATTCGTGCTAACATTGGTAGCACGAACGAATTCAATATTATTCTACATCATAACCTTGGTCATCGATTGTTTCTTTGATTTTATCTACAGATACAGCTGCTGCATCAAATGATACATCGACTTTACCTTCGTTTAAATTAACTGCTACTGAGTTCACGCCAGTTAGTTCTCCAACACTAGTTTCTACAGCTTTTACACAGTGACCACATGACATACCTTTTACATTTAAAGTGATTTGTTCCATCCTATAACACTCCTATATTATGTTTATTTTTGTATAAATTGTTACACTAGTGTTGCATTAATTTAAATTCACTATTAAAAATACTCAAAATGTTCAATATTATTATTTTGTGCAAAGAAAAAGTCCTTTATAATGGATTAGTCAGGTGGTAACCC
>NZ_JACYHA010000035.1 GCF_014837155.1 Litchfieldia stipae
AGCTCCCTAAGATCCGCTCGACTTGCATGTATTAGGCACGCCGCCAGCGTTCATCCTGAGCCAGGATCAAACTCTCCAAAAAGAGTATTGATTGCTCAATAGTTTGTTACTGGATAAAACGTTGACGCTTGTTTATTGTGTTCAGTTTTCAAAGAACTTGTTTAAAAAAACAACTTTAACATCATATCATCAAATTACTTTCTGTGTCAACCACTTTTTTAAAAACAATAAGTTTACTAGGTTGTTAACTTTACTAATTAAAGCGACAAGATATATCTTATCATATTCATTAACCACTGTCAACTTCTGCGAAGTTTTAGGTAGAAGCATGTTTGCTCCTCAATCGCAGAAACACATCTTACCATACAAATTTCGTAGAAGTCAAACTTTATTTCACAAAATAAATAAAAGCATTTTTCTAACAAAGTGTATTAAGGTTGCTAGAATCAACTCACTCTAAATGAAAACAACCTTAAAATTAAATATATGTGAATAAGCTATCCATTTTTAGACAAAATACTATAGTCAAAAGGTGGTGATACATATGAAGAAAGACGGAATTACAAATAGCAGTATCGAACAAATTAAAAAGGATCATGAAACAGAAAGCGCGTTTCAACAAGATAATAACCAAAAACAAAAGAAGAAAAATAAATAATCAAAACAGAGATTGTCCCAAGTGTATCACGACATTTCTTGGGTACAATCTCTTTAGTATGCCCTTATAGACTCATAAGCTTCTGACAAATGTTTGATGTCCTCTTTTATTCGATGAATCTCAGCAGCTATCTCTTCTAATTCACCATACTCTTCAATCTCCCTTAACCATTGCTTCGATAAGGATAGCTGATATTGAGCCTGTTGATGAGCCTCTGCATCATGAGAGCTTTGAGCCTTAATGACTGCTTGCCTCGTGTGCTCCACTGATTCCTTCATATTTTTATAAACTTCCGAGTTCAACTAAAAAAACTCCCTTCTCTTATATTTTAAAAATTTGTAGTACAAGCAAGCACTCCTGAATAGTATTTGTAGACAAGTTCTTTTTACTATTCAAAGGGGTGTAGAAATTGAGTGTTTTTTTCAGTTATATTTTATTAGGTCTATCTTTAGCTGCACCAATCGGTCCAGTTAACGCTGCACAAATTGACAGAGGGATAAAAAACGGTTTTCTACACGCATGGCTGGTAGGGGTTGGTGCTGTTGTCGCTGACGGCATTTACATGCTGATTGTCTACTTTGGAGTTGTTCAATTTATTGATACTCCGATGATTAAAACGTTTCTTTGGTTATTTGGTGCTTTTGTTCTCATCTATACTGGAATAGAGAGTCTTTTTAGCGCTGGACAAATCCAATCTAGAAAAAATCGTGATCAGCATGAACATCCATTTAGGGCTTTTCTTTCTGGATTTTTAATGTCACTCACAAATCCTTTAACAATCCTCTTCTGGTTAGGGATATTTGGTTCTGTCTTAGCAAAAACAGCATCTATTTATGAGAAATCTGAACTTATATTATATAGTGCAGCTATCTTTATCGGTTTACTTGTTTGGGATGTTGTGATGGCAACAGTAGCAAGTAGCTTCCGAAAGCTTTTAACAACAAGACTACTGATCCTTATTTCCTTTCTTTCTGGGCTTTCTCTCATTGGCTTTGGAATATACTTTGGGATTCAAGGCATTAAGCTGCTACTCAGCTTTTAAACAAGTGCACCTTCGATTCCTTATTAGGATCGAAGGTTTTTTATGACTTTTCAAGTTTTTTAAATAAGCTAGTAGACTTTGTATTGTTATCGTCTTTTTTCCACTTAGAATTCATTTTCCACGCAATGCTTCCTATAATAACAATGAATCCTAAGCTTATAAAGAAACCTGGCCTACTCTCTTTAGTTAGGATGGTTCCTGTCACTGCTAATAAGATAAGGAGCAATCCGGTATAATATTTCATTCGATCAAGAAAGCCCGGTTTGAGATTACGATTAGCTGACATTAAGATGAATGCCCAGTTATACAAAAGCATCAATCCTGCACCAGTTGTTATATATTCATAAATCGAGTCTGGCATGAGCAAGGATAAGACGATTGAGGTCACTAGACCCGCTGTCGTTAATCCTAACGCAGGGAGAGGAATTTTTAGTTTCCCTTTTTTCGAGAAGAAACGTGGTGCATCTCCATCCTCAGACAGATTTACTAAGATGCTTGTTACACCAAACAAAGCAGCTGCCATCGTTGAAAAACCTGCGATTATGAGGGCAGAATTGAATAAGTGTGGAATAAAAGGTAAATCGTAATTTTTCAATGCGGTTACGAATGGACTTTTCTCAGTATTAAATGAATCCCACGAGACCATAATGACTGCTAAGCCAATTGAGGCAACATAGATAATTGTTAATAGCAATATCATGATTTTACCAGCCTTAGGGGCCTCATTCGGATTTTTCAGTTGGGTAGCCATTAATCCCATGATTTCAATTCCACCAAAGGCATAGAAGGCAAAGATTAATGCTGACCATAAACCTAAAAATGGCCTTGGAAAAAACTCACTCATTGTTGTTGGCATATTTACATCAGTCGACCCACCGAATGCACCAAGTAAACCAGCTCCAGCAATAATGATAAACATTAGTATAGCTGCTATCTTTATCACTGCTAAAAAACCTTCAATGCGATTTAACCACTTAATCCCTATTAATAAAACGATAATTCCTAACACAGCATACACACAAGCGAATATCCATAACGGTACTGAAGGGAACCAAAACTGAGAAAAAATGGATAAGGCTGTTAACTGACTTCCCATGATTAACATTTCAGATGCCCAGTAAACCCATCCAATACTGAATCCCGCCCAATGACCAAAGGCTTTTTTTGCATATGTACGGAAAGCCCCTTTTTGAGGGTCTGATGCCGTCATCTTAGCCAACGCGTCAAAAACAAAATAAGTACCTATTGCTGCTAATATAAATAATAGCAAGACAGCAGGACCACTTTTGGTAATCGCAATACTAGAGCCCAGAAAGAATCCAGTCCCAATCGTACACCCTACACCAAAAAGCGAAAGCTGCCACCACTTCATCGAACCCTTTGATTGATTTTGACTCTTTTTCTCTTTCATTTTTTTCCTTCCTTTATATCAAGAGTCGTAGAAAAGGTGAGGGTTATAGCCACCCACACCATCATTAACACTTATTCTTGCTCATAGCCCTCTCTTGGAACCTCGATATTTTTCCCATTCACATCATCAATGACTGCCTTAATTTCACCTTCCATATACGAATCACTTACCTGTTCATGGGTCATTGCAAGCCCAGAAGCTAATTCATCCTGATTTTGGTAATCATCTACTTGATAGTATCTACCTGCTAGTTCATTGGATTTTTGCGGATTATTTTTTGACATAATTCATCCTCCTTTATCATGTTATATGATTCCATAAATGGACAACATAACACCTTATAAAAACTGGTAATTTTATGTAGAACAGCACCTCTAAGAGATGCTGCTGTATTCATTGGATCACTGTTGTTGATTCGTTAGATTAAGCGCTGTTTGAGATGCAGTAAGATCAACGTTCAATTGTTCCTGGATATTTTGGGGATGATAGTACCCATTACTCATCATATAATTCGAAATTTGTTCGTGTAAGCGAACAGCGTCATTAAATTGTTGTTGTAATGCCGCCCTCACTTCAGGGGTAGATGATTCAGTGATGGCTGTTGCAATATTTTTTATCCCTGATTTTGCTGACATTAATAAATCTGTCGCAATTACCTGATCTGTCATCGCACCCATACCTGCCATATTTTGCATCATAGAAGCCATGCTCTAAGACACCTCCATTGTATTATGATAAGAAGCCTTGTAATTGTTGGATATGTTGCTTAGTAGCTGTGACATCCTGAGTTAATATATCCTTTAAAGCTTGGTCTTGAGCTAATCCGCTCATTGTTTGAGACTTTGTTAAGCAAATGTTCTTAAACGTTAGAAGCTCGTGAACCTCTAATGTTTCATGTACACCCATTATTTTTGCCATTGTTAACGTCCTCCTTCCAATTAGAACTCGCTAACAATGATAGAATATCCTTGACGAATATGTTGTATCCTACTTGTTTTATTGAAATTTTTACTACTATAAACAGTTGAATAAAACAAAAAAACCTTACCTCTAATATAGAAGTAAGGTCACTCTTACTATTTTAGATAACCAGTAAATTTAAAATCAGGTCCAATCTTCTCCACGTTTAAATCAGAGAACTCAACAGCTTCACTCATTTTATCAAAACCAGTTCCTTCTAAAAAAGTAGGTGCATTCTTTCCACCAATCAGTTTTGGGGCAATGTAAACCACAAGCTTATCAACAAGCTTCTGTGTGATAAAGGCACCGTTCACTTCACCCCCGCCTTCAACCATTAGGGATGGGACTCCATTTTCACCTAATAATGTGAGGACCTCCCTTATATCCACTCGTTCTTTGCTAGCCGTAATAAAAACTCGAACACCGTGTCGTTCTAACTCCCGCTTTTTATCATGTGAATGATTTTCGCTCGTAAACACCCATGTCTCCGCCAATTGATCTGTTACAACCTTTGAATCAAGTGGAATTCTTAAAGTTGAATCTAAGATGACTCTGATTGGGTTTCTTCCATTCATAATCCTTGTGGTTAACTCTGGATTATCTTTGATTACTGTATTAACACCAACTAAAATTGCTCTGTGCTCATTTCTTATTTGATGCACATCTTGTCTAGCTTCTTGAGATGTAATCCATTTACTATCTGATGTATGCGCAGCAATTTTCCCATCTAATGTTGTTGCTGCTTTCATCGTCACAAACGGGATTTTTTGAACGATATATTTATTAAAAACCTCATTCATTTCCCGAGATTTTTCTTCACAAATGCCGACAATTACCTCTAAGCCTGCATCCTCTAAGATCTTTATTCCATTTCCTGATACGAGCGGATTAGGGTCAAGTGTTGCCACTACGACCTTTTTAATCCCTGCTTTTACAATCGCTTCCGCACACGGACCAGTTCTCCCGTGATGTGAACAAGGCTCAAGTGTCACGTATATAGTGCCTCCAACAGCCTTCTCACCCGCCATCCTCAATGCATGAATCTCAGCATGTGGTTCACCTGCTTTGAGATGAGCACCAATTCCAACGATTGCATTGTTATTGACAATGACAGAGCCAACTAGTGGATTGGGGTCTGTTTGTCCTTTCATTGATTGTGCATTTTTCAAGGCAAGCTCCATGTAAAACTCATGACTACTCATTCGGAACCTCTCCTCTAAAGTGTCCAGAGCGGACGATCTTCGTTTCTAAATATTTTTCATTATACTCAGAAAAATCACCCCATAATGGGATACGACCGCTAACATTTGCACCCGATTGCTGCAGAGCGTCTAGTTTGCGTGGGTTATTAGTAATCAGAGTTACCGGTTTAGATCGAAGCGTCTTAAGAACTAAGATCGCATCTTCATAACTTCTCGCATCATCCACGAAACCTAGATTTAAATTGGCTTCAACTGTGTCAAAGCCTTCCTCTTGGAGGATATATGCCAGTGCTTTGCTAAATAAGCCAATCCCTCTACCCTCATGGTTAGCTAAATAAAAGAGTGCTCCTGAACCTTGTGCTGCAATCATCTTCATCGCAGACTTCAATTGGTATCCACAGTCACACCTCTTGCTTCCAAAGATATCTCCAGTATGACAAATACTGTGCATTCGAATAAGTGTCTCTTCTGATTGCTCGAAATCTCCATATACAAGGACACTAGACTGCTGCATTTCTGCTAAATTGGAAGAAGCTAATTTCCCAATAATACGTTCTATATTATAAGAACCATCATTACAAACGTCTCCTTCTATGTCCTCGCAATGCAACCAACAATACCACTTGAATATCGTTGTTTCACCATCAAGATTAACCGGTAATTGAATGGGACCCACTAAATAAATTGACTTCCCATCATTCTCTATCACTTCTATTTTTTCTTTTAATAAAGATACTACTTTTTCATTTATCAAAACCTGATGCCTCCATTTTACACATAGGAATTTATCCTCTATAAGATATCACAACTTTCAAATTAACCGTTACTAATCTGTATCGCATTTTCTTTATTATTGTCTGCTCACTTTCGCTTTTCAACAAAAAAGTTAAAAACATATTTACATCATATACAGTTTTTAGCACTTTGATTGTGCACATTAAAAAAGAAGAGTATGAACTACTCCTCTTTCTTAACCTTCATTTTCTTCAATGCTCTTAAATTCAACTTAAGCTGCTTCGCTATTTTTTCACACTCGATTGTTTCTGCCTCTGTTAACTCTTCCTCACCATACCTTACTTTCTCATACGCTTCGACGAGTCCTGGTTCTAGGAAACCTTGACGAGTTAACCATTCAACTACTGTTTCATAAGTCATTCTCCCCTTACCTTTTCTAGCAGCAAGTAGCTCTAATTCAAGAACGAGCCTACGAATTTTCTCTTGTGGAGCCACTCTCGCTTCTTTACGAAATGGATTATTCGTAGCAGCTACATCGATGAACGACGACATGAAATTCTTCTGAACAACTACTTCATACCCTTCTACCTTGAATTTTCTTTTTGCTAAAAACAACATAAGGACAGCAACTAGAATGAGAAAAATAATCATCAAAAACGTCGGATCTATTACTTCTGCAGTTCCTTCATACCCCAGTTGATCTTCCCCATCTGCCAATCCCGCTTCTTGTACAGCTGGATCAATTTCCGGAAATCGAAGAAGACCAAGCAATGCAAAAATCGGATAAAAGAGTGGCTGTAGAATGAACGCGAATGCACTAATTAAGAATGTTAATGCACTTTTTATCACAATAGGCACAATAACTGATACGACTGCAGCCAATGCAACAAGACCAACTACTAAATTCAAAATGCTGGCGCCAAACTTCTTAACCTGCTTTTTTTCAGTCATCACTGAACTCGATAGCAGACTTGACATCGTTTTTCCAACCATCAAAAGTAGAACCTGCCCTATCACCACATAGATAATCATTTCTTTATAAAGATACTGACTACCAACACTACCTAAGTATAAAATAAATCCTGTACTAAGCGTGAAGCTAAGCAGGGCAACCTCTGAATATGACGATTCTTTTTGATAATTCACGACCACTCTCCAGCACACTACACTTGAAACAACTAAACCAACGGATAAGGGATACTCAAAAAAAGTAGCAAAAAATGCGATTACCGGGATAAATAGCATAATGAAGATATATGGTGTATTCATCCTCATTTTTGATAATACATATGCGAATAGACCCCCACCAATCACCGCAATAAAAACAAAAGGAAGCACTGGTGGATATACCTTCTGTGGAATATAGTAAATAAATAAAAGCAAATAGAGAAACACAATTTCAAGTAAATAACGATATGATTTACTAAATATTGAACTAGATGGCATGTTCATTCACCACCCTTTGCTTGAAACCATTCGCTAGATACAGCGTACCTCCTTGATTTAACAGTTGATACACCACTGCTCCATTACGTGCTAACCCATTCAAAAGCATATGGTCATGATCTTGTAATTGACCAACTAGGATTACAAAAGGGGATAGCTGATGATTACGCCCCGCTAAATACAACAGTTGATGGAATGGAATTGTCACACTCCTTTTATCTACTCTCGCTAATACCTCCAAGGCTTTCTGCAAATGAACTTTGCCACTTCCCATTGAAAGATGTAAATACGGAATTCTCCCCATCATTCTTACATTGATAAATAACTCAAATGGGATATTCCTGCTTGTCGCGTACTCAAGTAGATAACGCACCCCACTTAAAGACTCCTCTAATTCATCCTCACGAATATCTACAATAATTGTCCAGGAATATTCAATCACTTGTTCAAACACCTTAGTCTGAAGTGCGCTTGTCCTAGCTGTCGCCTTCCAATGAATTCGATTAAATGAATCAGAAGACACATACTCTCTTGCACCAATAATGGCAGTGGTGTCTTCAAAATACGAATGATTAGTGCGAAAATTCCCAGTGTTTTTTGAGACAATTTTATCTAAGCGCGCAACACTAAGTTCCCTTGGGTACACAATGACTTCAAATTCAACATCTTCCTTATTTTCTAAATGCAGAGTTCCGAACCCGAAGAAAGGAAAAATTAATATTTCCACACGTCTAATCCTCGTCACACCTCTCCTTACCCCAGTAAAAGGAAGCTTCACCTCGAAAGACTGGCGACCACCTACAGAGAAAGGAACCATTAACAAACTTTGTTCAGAATTAAATACGTCCTTTCCACCCTCCATTTCAATCGCGGTGTCATAGCTTACTCTAAGATTTGCATTAAGAATTGGTAATCTGCTATTTTGTCTTAACGTTAAAGTGATTTCCTCATAATCTCCCTGGAAAAGCTTGATTTTTGACTTATCAACCTCAAACTCCAACATTCTACCAATGTACTTTAAATATAAATGATTAAAAAGCAAAAAGAGGAAAATCAAAGATGACAGGAAAGCAAGTACCGTATAACGTCCGAATACAGAAGAAATAAAGACAATCGAATTTAGCAATAGTAGAATTTTTATATCGTTACTAACTGTGAAATGACGAATCCACCCCATGTTCCCCCTCCTTTTTTTCAATATATTCCAAATATACTATAAATAACTAGCTCATTCACCTGAAAATGTTAGAATATTTCACTTTCATCCATTAAACGACTATACTTGTACTATTAATCAAGAAAGGAACAAGTGGTATGACTTCAAAAATAATTACAACAGAAACTGATTTAGAAAAAGCATTTTTTATTAGAAAACGAGTATTTGTTGAAGAACAAGAAATTCCATTAGAACTTGAATTTGATGAGTTTGACCAATTAAATCATCAATGTTCTCACGTTTTAGTCGAATATAATGACGAGGCCGCTGGAACTGGTAGAATTCGATATGTAGATGGAGTCGGTAAATTAGAGCGCATCTGCATATTACCTGACTACCGTAAGTTCGGATTAGGAAAAATAGTGATTACCGCACTTGAGGACATCGCTAAGAACAAAGGGGTATCCAAGGTGAAACTTCACGGCCAAGAGCATGCTGCAGGTTTTTACAGGAAGCTAGGATACGAGGCTGCTTCGGATATTTTTATCGAGGACGGGATTCCTCATCTGTTAATGGTAAAGAATTTATTAAAGTAACTAACAAAAAAATAAGCCTCTATTGAAAGTGGCTCTTAAACTAGTTATCTTCTATTAGTTGCTAAATGGGCGTAGACTTCCTTAAGATTACCAAAACCAAGAGCTTGGATCGCTGTTAGATTCTTCGTCCACAACTGGGCAGTCGCAATGGCATCGTGCAACGCATGATGTCGTTGTTCAATTTGGATATCAAAATGTGCGCAACACTCACTAAGAGAAATTAGGTTCTTTTCAGGTTCCACAATTTTTGTTAGAAATGACGTATCAATGATCCGATGTTGAAAATTCCTTCTCATAATTGACCATGTAATATGATCCATAAATTTACGTTCATGGTTTGCATGATGAGCAATCAGAGTATCTCCGTTAACAAATTCGTAAAACTCCTTCAGAACGACCTCAACTGGTGGTGCATCCATTAATGCTTCCTTTGTGATTCCCGTTAAATGTGATATTTCTTCGGATATCTCACCATTAAATTGAATCAATGAATAATAAGTTTCACCCTCACACATCTTGCCGCCCTGTACTTTTACAGCACCAATTGAAAGAATACGATCGCCCTTATAAGGATCAAACCCTGTTGTTTCTAAATCAAAGACAACAACCTTCAATTCTGAAAAAGGAACATCAAGCACATCCTCTCTTTTCAACTCTCTCTGTAATTGTCTTAAATAAGCGATACTAGCTGCGTCTGTGCGACTCGCAACAGATGCGTACATATTCGGAGTCATTCTACCAGACAATTGCTTAACAAATTGAACCATATTATTAATCCCCATTTTGAACACCCTTTTCAATAATTGCCCTAGTATCAGCAAAAAGCTTATACCCATTTTTCATGATTCTCTTCAACTCTTGCTTCTCTTGTTTCGTCAGTCGACTAATCTTCAAGAGATGAACATTCTCGTATGATTTCGAATCCTTTTGAAAAGCTAAGCGAAATTGTAATAAATCCACAAAATCTTTTTTATAGCCTTTTATGGTTTCATATGAATCCGGCAAATTGTTAAATCTAGAGATTGTCGAAGCAACGGTTAATCCTTCTTTCAATGCAAGGATACGTAATGAATTAACATATAGAAAAAACACCTTTTCCTTCATGTTAATTGTTCCAGCCTCTTCCCCATGGTCAGTCGTTAATAGTTGACCAAATAACCCAATACCTTTTTTCAAATGACTGACATTTTCAACAAACCTCTGATAAAGACCATGATCCCTTTCCAACCTTAAGAAAACATACTCCTTAAGTTCAAGCAATAGCTGTTGATCACCAATCAAGACACGCGAATCAAAAAATGTAGTGAAATGACGGATTGATTCCCAGCTTTGTTCGTCTAACCAATCCTCGATTTGCTTTTGCCATTGCTGCTTTGATTTGCACCAAAGCGGATTAGATGACATCACCTTTCCATCACAATACGCGTAGCCTAGCTCTGACATAATTGTAGAAACTTCCTCACCCAGAGCTAAAAAATATGAATTACATTTCTCTGACCCATCAAAAATCATTCCATGATCCTGGTCACTCCAAACGGATTGTTCACCTCGCCCTGAGCTTCCCATTAAAAAAAAAGCAAAGTGAGCAGGAGGGTCCCCCTGCACACTTTTTACTTTTTCAATAGCGATAAGAAATGCTTTCCTTATTAACTCATCATGGAAGGTATTTAGTTTTTGATAATCGCTACCTACTGTAGCAATAGTTTCTTCTCTCCATTTTCTTAATAAGCTTAAGTTAGTCGTCATGTTCAAATCACCATTTTCGAAATCACAATCGATTATGCACCTGTGTTTTCAGTATTTTGAGGCATGTTTTCAGGATAACCATAACTACCATGCTCACTTAAGTCAAGTCCAATAATCTCTTCTTCTTCCGATACTCTAATGCCTCCCATTACCATGCTCATTACCTTAAGAATGATGAATGAAACAACGAATGCATATACACCTGAGCTCACTACACCCATTAATTGAACGCCTAATTGATGGAAACCACCGCCGTAGAACAATCCAGCAGCTCCTCCATTTAATTCAGCTAATTCTTGAGTAGCAAAGAATCCTGTTGACAATGTACCCCAAATCCCTGCAGCACCATGGACAGATAAGGCAAAGATTGGATCATCAATTTTCGCTTTATCAAAGAACTTCATGCTGAAGTATACAATTAAACCACCAACTAAACCAATTACTACAGCTGCCCAAGGAGCTACGAATGCACAAGATGCAGTGATTGCAACTAGACCAGCTAGTGCACCATTAAGCGTTGTCGGAATATCTGCCTTACCAGTCATTGCCCATACGATGAACATTGCAGCAACCGCACCAGCGCCAGCCGCTAATTGTGTGTTTAATGCAACATAACCGAAGAATGCATCTTCTACACCAAACGTACTACCGGCATTAAATCCAAACCAACCAATCCATAGAATCAAAACACCAAGCGCAGTGTATACTTGGTTATGTCCAGCAAGATCATTTGACGTACCGTCTTTGCTGTATTTACCAATACGCGGCTTCAAGATCATTGTTGCTGCTAATGCAGCCATTGCACCTGTTAAGTGAACAACCGTAGAACCAGCGAAATCCTGCTTCCCATGATCTGAGATCCAGCCTCCACCCCAAATCCAATGCGCAACAACCGGATAAACCAGAATAGAAAATAAGATTGCAAAAATGACATATGCAGATAATTTAGCACGCTCTGCAAAACCACCAAATGCGATTGTTAACGCGATTAAGGCGAAAGCTAGTTGGAAGAAGAAATCAACTGATCCAGCTAAGCCGTCTCCCATTGTTGAGAAATCTCCATAGAAGAAATTAGAAAAACCTATGAAACTATTACCTTCACCATAAATAAGTCCATAACCAACTGCCCAGAATACTAAGCTTCCTAACCCAGCTGTAAATACTGTCTTACCGGCGATATGTCCAGCGTTCTTCATTCTAGTTGAACCAGCCTCTAGTAGAATAAATCCTCCAAGCATGAACAATACCAAAACACCAGCAATTGTTACCCACAAATTATTCATTAAAAATATTGGATCCATTTTTTTCTCCCCTTTTTTAAATGTTAGCTTTTCTAACATCTTTTGTTAATAGTTATTATATAAGATGTTATGTTAATTGACAATAGAAAATATCAGAAAGTTTTATTTTTATTGAAATATTTTGATAAATCGTTCGGAAATAGAAAAAGCTTGTGCCTAAATACTCAGATTAACGAGGATTTTGACACAAGCTCTTCTTTAAATTAGTTCTTTTTCACTGATTTGTTCGTTTTTGTTACTCCATCCTTTAGTGCTTCTGGACCTTCATACTGATATTCCTTCTCCCAGAACTCAGCATTCGTAATTCCCGCCTTGATTGGGTCAAAGACTGGATCCTTTCCAGCTTTCTTCTGAGCTTCATAGTCTTTTAGAATCTTAAGAGCTGGTTTTGTGAGTAAGACAATCGCAATGATGTTTAACCATGCCATACTTCCTACCCCAATATCTCCAAGACCCCATGCCAGATCCGCTGTTTTTACACTTCCGTAGAATACCATTCCTAAAAGCACGAACTTCAGTAGATATTCTGACCATATCCGTTTTACTTTTCCATTTATATACGCTAAATTAGTTTCAGCCATATAATAGTAAGCCATGATTGTTGTAAATGCGAAGAATAGTAAGGCAATCGCAACGAACGGTGCCCCAAAACCAGGTAATGTCGATTCAATCGCTTCTTGCGTATACCCTGGACCTGGCTTCATATCAGCAAGGTTTGTCACTATTGGTTCTTGCCCATCTGGAGCAACATTATACATTCCTGTGATAAGAATCATAAATGCAGTCGCCGAACAGATAAATAAAGTATCAATATAGACCGAGAATGCCTGCACAATACCTTGCTTTGCAGGATGCGACACATTTGCAGCAGCCGCTGCGTGAGGAGCCGTTCCTTGACCTGCTTCGTTTGAATAGATGCCACGCTTCACTCCCCATGAAATTGCCGCTCCTAATATCCCTCCAAAAGCAGCATTGGCACCAAATGCACTTGAGAAAATCAACGAGATAATTTCTGGTAGCTGAGAGATATTCAATCCAATGATAATAAAAGCAACTAAAATATAACCAATCGCCATAAAAGGTACAACAAATTCAGCCACACGAGCAATACGTTTCACTCCACCAAGAATGATAATTGCTAAAAACAGTACAATAATACTAGCTGTCACCCAAGGTGGGATCCCAAACGCATTATCAATACTTGTTGCAATACTGTTTGCTTGTACGCCTGGAAGCAACGCCCCAGTTGCAATCACCGTTACGACAGCAAACAACACAGCATACCATTTAATATTTAACCCTTTTTCTATGTAGTAAGCTGGGCCACCACGAAATTGTCCATCTTGTTTCGTCTTATATACTTGACCTAACGCTGCCTCTATAAATGCAGAGCCTGCTCCTAAGAAAGCAATGAGCCACATCCAGAACACTGCACCTGGTCCACCCGCAGCAATTGCAGTAGCAACCCCAGCAATATTACCGGTCCCTACTCTTCCAGACAATGCCATCGTTAGTGCCTGAAATGAAGAAATCCCCTCAGACGAACTATTTTTTTGGAACATAAGCTTTCCAATATCCTTCATATGCCTAATTTGAAGAAATCGAGTAGCGATTGTAAAATATAATCCAACTCCTAAACATAAATAGATAAGACCTGGGCCCCAGATTACTCCATTAATTTGTTCAATAATTTTTTCCAAACAATTTCCTCCTCTGTCCTAACAGATTTTTTTATTATAAAGTAAGCCTTCTTAAAATGAAATAATATTTAATATTTTTTAAATTTTAAAAATAATCTACTTAATATATAGTAAACAACCTTAAAAAATATACCACTAAAACACGTTGCTGTCGAAATCTGTTTTGTTTTGACATTGTTTGTTGAATGTGTTTTAATTTCGTAATATTTTCGTCATAATACTATTACTACGATAAATGTACAAGCTACTCTTTTAAATCTCAATAGGGTGAGGGATAAAAATTGGATGCCAAGATTCTTCTCTATCAAATACACAACAAACGAATGGAAATGATTACAGTTGGTATTGAAAAAGGCTTATTAAGTGAAGAAACAATTAAATCAAGTCAAGAGCTTGATCGATTATTGAATTCTTACCACAAAGAAGCAATTGGCCTCAGCCATGTAAAAAACTAACCGACTTAATCCATCTAGTGGTTTTTAGCATGATAGATGGAATCCCCCTCATTTTAAAGCGCTTCCATTCACAATCAACAACATTCTTCCAATCTTATGATATATAGAAAAAGCTGCTCTAGAGTCGTGTACCGACTATCTTTGAGCAGCTTTTGTAATTAAGCAATATTATCTTCTTTGATTCCTTTTAAAATTTCCAAATACTTAATATGGTAACCTTCCATATCAAGAATCCTGAACTGATAGTTCTCAAGATGCAATATATCCCCTTGTTTCGCATCAATTTTTTCGGTTAAAATCCAACCACCAATTGTATCTACATCCCGGTCATCTATATTTAATCCTAAAAGTTCATTTATTTCATCAAGTAAGACCTTACCATCAACGACTAGTTTGTGATCATTAATTTTCTTAATTTCAGGTACTTCATCATCATCAAATTCATCACGGATTTCTCCCACAATTTCTTCGAGAATATCCTCAACAGTTACAAGTCCTGCCGTTCCCCCATATTCATCTAACAATATCGCCATATGAACACGTTCTTTTTGCATCTTTAATAGTAAGCTTTGAACAGGTGATGACTCGATCACTTGAATAATAGGACGAATGTAAATTTCAATGGATTGACTGACATCAATCCCTTTAACATAATCAGTTAATACTTCTTTCATATTAACCATTCCTATGATATTGTCCTTATCACCGTCAGTTACAGGGTATCTAGTGTAATTTTCTATTACTGCTAAATCGATACAGGTCTTTATTGTGTCTGACCTGTCAAAAGCAATAAATTCTGTCCTTGGCACCATAATCTCTTTTGCAATTCGATTATCAAATTGAAAGATGTTATTGACGTAGTTATATTCTGTTATATTAATTTCACCATTTTTATAGCTTTCAGACATAATCATTCTTAATTCATCCTCAGAATGGGCCACATCATGCTCTGACACTCTTTTTAATCCAAACATTCTTGTAATTAATTGTGCAGATCCATTTAGCGTTTTGATAAAAGGATACATGATCTTATAAAAAAGAATTAAAGGTCTAGCAAATATTAATGTGACCAGCTCTGCTTTTTGAATAGCCACTGTCTTAGGTGCTAACTCCCCCACTACTACATGGAGAAATGTAACCGCTGTAAATGCAATAATAAACGCTGTAACATTTATCACTGAATCAGATAAATGAAGTGTTGATAATAGTGGATGGATCAAGTCCTCGACTGTTGGTTTTCCTAACCAACCAAACCCTAACGCTGTAACAGTTATCCCTAATTGACAAGCTGAAAGATACTCATCAAGATTAGAGATGACCTTTTTGGCCGCCATTGCATGAACGTTTCCTTCTGCAACTAGTTGATCAATTCTTGTACTACGAATCTTCACAATTGCAAACTCAGATGCAACGAAAAACGCAGTTAACGCAATTAAAATAGCTACCATAATTAAATTAAAAGTTTCCAAATAGGCTCCTTGTCGTAAAGCTACGACGAAGGAATCCACCTCCTGTAATTTTAAGTAAAAGATGATTCACTTTCACTATTATTAATTTTTAACATGAGGCTTCTAAACTTATAGTGATCAATAGTCTCCGTTTTCGAAAGGGTACAGTAAGCCTCATTGGGTGATACTGATCATGTATACGTTTAGAACTACCTTTCACTGTGACTAATCCACCGTATCGATACAACTTCCCAACTCACTCACCCCTTTCAACTACTATAATAGTAATATCTTATCTTACTTAAATTCTCACCGTCAAATGAATGACTCTATTTCATACCATGTTTATTTTCCTTTTTGAAAAAAATGACAAAGAGCCACCAAAAAATTAGGTAGCTCCTGTTAAAATAATCATCCAAAGAATAAATCAAGTACGTTTGACGTTGTTGATGTCTCTTGGTTGTATAACTCCGAGTAGCCACATTTCTTACAATAGACCACTGTAAATCGATTGTGTTGAATATCAAACATTTTCGATAAGCCTGTTCCTGTTGTCGCTATTTCCTTTGTCCCAGCACTTGTTCCTCCGCATTTCATACAACCCTTTTTCTCCATAATCATCTTCCTTTCAATATTCTAATCAAATGGAAAAATCTTGATATTACTGATACGGATAGATGCATTTACAGGTTTCAAATAATAATGAAACAAAAAAAGATGCCAGGGAAATCGTACCCTTAGCATCTAATCATCAATTACTCACCTAAATCAACATTATGATAAACCTGTTGAACGTCATCTAAGTCCTCAAGGGCATCAATTAGCTTTTCAAATTGTGCTTGTGCATCAGCTGCAAGCTCAACATCATTCTGTGCAAGCATTGTCAACTCAGCCACCGTAAATTCAGTAATTCCAGCATCCTTAAGTGCAGCTTGTACCGCATGGAATTGATCAGGTTCAGCATAGATAATCACTGACTCTTCTTCTTCAATAATGTCACGCGCATCAACATCTGCTTCCATTAGAATCTCAAGAACTTCATCAGCACTTTTTCCTTCAATTCCAATAACAGCTGTCGCGTCAAACATATAAGCAACAGATCCACTTACACCCATGTTTCCACCATTTTTCCCAAATGCTGCTCTCACATCTGAAGCTGTACGGTTAACATTGTTTGTAAGGGCATCAACAATAATCATTGATCCACTTGGACCAAAGCCTTCATAGCGAAGCTCATCATATGTTTCCTCTGAACCACCCTTTGCCTTTTCAATCGCACGATCAATAATTGCTTTTGGCACATTATATGTCTTCGCACGCTCAAGCACTACCTTTAATGCCTGATTTGCTTCAGGATTTGGTTCCCCTTGCTTTGCAACTACATAAATTTCACGACCAAACTTAGCATAAATACGACTTGTATTTGCATCCTTTGACGCTTTCTTTTCCTTAATATTATTCCACTTACGACCCATTATGAACACTCTCTTTCTAGTCTGAATCTACGCCGTTTATTCTAAAACAAGCTGTAAATCAATCCTTTTATAAATGTATAACGTTAAATAATTATTTATAAGCTCCACGTTGGTCACCTGGAGACAATGCATTAATCACTTCTATATTATACATCAAAGAAACAGAATCTTAAAAGTCTAATATGGACAAATATTCTTGATGTCTGGCACCTGAAGTGGGACTGATATTGTTCCGCAGGTTTTATTTTTATAGAAAAAGGAGCCACCTTTGGTGAACTCCTTCAATAAATTAATCTTTATCTTTTACACGTAATAATCGCAGCCCATTAAGTGTTACTAGCAAGGTTGCCCCCATATCAGCAAAAATCGCTATCCATAACGTTAGCCAACCAGGAATCACTAATAGTAAAGCTACTAGTTTAATCCCAATTGAAAAGGTGATGTTCTGTTTAATAATGGCGAGCGCCTTTCGACTAAGCTTGACTGTGAAGGGAAGCTTGCGTAGATCATCTCCCATTAACGCAATGTCTGCCGTTTCAAGAGCCGTGTCTGTACCAGCGCCTCCCATGGCAATTCCGACAGTTGCAGCGGCAAGTGCTGGGGCATCATTGACTCCATCCCCAACCATTCCAACCTTGTCATACTTTTCTCTTAACTGTTTAATAAAAGCAAGCTTATCCTGAGGCAATAGCTCAGCATGTATATTAGTCACACCCACATGCTTGCCAATAGCTGAAGCAGTCCCCTTATTATCTCCTGTCAACATAATCGTTTTCTTAATTCCTAACTGGTGCAGCCTCTTAATGACATTCATGCTGCTATCTCTTACCTCGTCAGCGACAGTCAGCAGAGCAATCATTTCATAATCCGTTCCTGCAAGCATGACCGTTTGCCCCTCATTTTGAAGAGCCGTAATTTGCGCTTCAAGATCACTGTTAATAAGCTTGTGGTTCATTTGATAGAATAAACCCGGACTCCCAACATAGTACATCTGTTGATTCACTTTTCCTTGAATCCCTTTCCCAGTAATCGATGAAAAATCTTCAATCTCAAGTGTTTCATACGTCAACTTCTGGGCTTCTGCTCTCTTCGTAATCGCTGCTGCTAGCGGATGCTGTGACTTACTCTCTAATGCAGCCACAATCGTTAGAACCTCATTCGAATCCTGTTGGTTCAGAACCTTGAAATCAGTCATCGTCGGCTGCCCTTTAGTTAAAGTCCCTGTCTTATCAAACGCAATCGCTTTTAAGGAACCAGCTTCCTCTAAATGAATGCCACCCTTGATTAAGACACCATTTCTTGCTGCATTCCCAATCGCTGTGACAATCGAAACTGGCGTCGAAATAACTAATGCACAAGGACACCCAACCACTAAGACTGCTAATCCTTGATAAATCCACTCATTCCAATCTGCTTGAAGGAATAGTGGCGGAATAACCGCAACTCCTAAAGCCACTAACATAATTATCGGTGTGTAGTATTTTGCAAATCGATCAACAAACGCTTGTGATGGTGCTCGTTCTGCTTGAGCTTCCTCCACTAAATGAATGATCTTAGCAATCGTCGTGTCATCTGAATGCTTTGTTACACGCACTTCAAGTAACCCTTCTTCATTAAGCGTACCAGCAAAAACCTCATCACCCAAAGCTTTGTTTACTGGAACCGATTCCCCTGTAATCGCTGCTTGATTAACGGTTGAATATCCTTTCACAACGACTCCATCCATCGCAAGCTTTCCACCTGGCTTTACAATCATAATGTCCCCGATTTGAATATCCTCTACTAACACCATCAACTCTCTAGAACCTCTTCTGACCAACGCTTCTTTTGGTGCGATATCCATTAAGGAACGAATGGACTGTCTTGCCTTTTCCATTGAATAGGATTCAAGCACTTCACTAATCGCAAATAGGATGACGACAGCTGCTCCCTCTCCCCATTCACCAATAAAAGCAGCACCAATGATCGCAACAGTCATCAACGTTTTCATATCAAATCTAAGTCTAACTAGGTTCGTGATACCTGTATGAAATAATCGGTAGCCACCAATGACAATTGATAGGAGATACCCTAGCGTTGACCAAAGCGATCCTTCTCCAAGCACTTCACCTAGACTCCATCCTACTGCTAAAAAAACGGCCGAAATAAATACATTTGAATGCTTTTTGAAAAATGTCTCCTTTTTCTCTTCAAAACGTTCATTCTCAGGAATTATTTTTAGCTTTTCAAACGCACCAGCTTTTTCTAATTCTTTAATGGATGCATCACCATAAACCGTGATTTTGGATGCTCCAAAGTTTACATTAGCATTTTGTACACCATCCAGGTGTTCCACATTCTTCTCGAATGTTTTCGCACAGCCTGCTCAAGAAAGCCCTTGAACACGGTAAACGGCTTTAGCCACTGCCTTATCCACGTTGCTTCACCTCCTCTTGGTGAGTGAAAGCAATTTGTATTAATTGCCGCACATGCTCATCATTTAATGAATAAAATACCATCTTACCTTCTTTTCTGTACTTTGCTAACCCCATATTACGTAAGAGTCGTAAATGATGCGAAGCTGTTGCAGTCGTACTACCAACAATATTCGCAACATCACATACACATAATTCCGGTTCAATTGTTAAAGCATAAGCAATTTTGATTCTAGTATCATCTGACAGCGCCTTAAATATTTTCGAAACCTCTAAAGTGTTTTGATTAAAAACTTCCAATTTTAAACGATTCACTTTTTCCTCATCCGAAAAAGGAACCTCACATACATCATCATTCTTCAACTTGGCCACCCCTATATATTCAAACGTTCATTTGAATATTAGTATATGACTTAACATTTAAATGGTCAATAAATTGTTTGATTTTTTAAAATTTCGTCTTGTACATTTCCGATAACTGTCAGATTAAAACTTGATCACTAAAGCCATTCTATATATGAGCGTTTAATTGATATTAGATGCTCAAACAAAAGGGGAGGTTTTCACATTGAAAAAAGGACTAGTTGCTTTATCGGTTTCAGCATTATTGGTAACTGGATTAGTTGGATGTGGAGCTAACGACAACAATAACAATGTTGGGACTCAAAACGTAGATAACCCAAGAATGTTAAGACAAAATACAAATGATTACAATGCTCGTCCATTACAAAATGGAAACACTTATGAAATAGATGATCACGAAGGACCATTAACTGAAATGATGGATCCAGATGGGGATAATCGTAACAACACGAATCGAATCATGGATAACAATAACCAAGATCGATTTAACAACAATCGTAGTGGGACTTTAAGACACCGATAATAACGAAGAATTAGATTAGCTAAATGCCTCTTTTAATCGAAGAAGAGGCATTTAGTTTTTTTGGTTTTGTCTATTGGATGCTCCAATAGAACAGTTCGCTCGGGTTTTGCTCCTTTTTTGTCTTATTGAATGCCCTAATAGAATAAATCGCTCGGGATTTGCTCCTGTTTTGTCTTATTGGATGCCCCAACTGAACATTTCGCTTGTTTTCTAATCTTTTTTGTCTCATTGGATGCTACAACAGAACAGTTCGCTTGGATTTACTCCTGTTTTGTCCTATTGGGAGCTCCAACAAGACAATCTGCTCAGGATTTGCTCCTTTTTTGTCCTATTGGGTATTCCAACAAGACAGTTTGCTTGTTCTTTGCTCTTGCTTTGTCCTATTGGATGCTCCAACAGAACAGTTCGCTCGGGATTCGCTCTTGTTTTGTCCTATTGGGTGCTCCAACAAGACAGTTCTTTCGTTTTTTGCTCTTACTTTGTACCATTGGATACACCAACAGGACAATTCTCTTGTTCTTTGCTCTTGATTTGTCCTATTAAATACCCCAACAGGACACTTCAATCTGGCTTTGCTCTTATTTCGTCCTTTAATATGCTAAAAAACAATAATCTAAAACACAAAAAAGATCAGCTCCAAAAGGAACTGATCTTTTGTCTTGCCTAGCGACGTCCTACTCTCACAGGGGGAGTCCCCCAACTACCATCGGCGCTGAAGAGCTTAACTTCCGTGTTCGGTATGGGAACGGGTGTGACCTCTTCGCCAAA
>NZ_JACYHA010000036.1 GCF_014837155.1 Litchfieldia stipae
TCATCCTGAGCCAGGATCAAACTCTCCAAAAAGAGTATTGATTGCTCAATAATTTGTTACTTGATAAAACGTTGACGCTTGTTTATTGTGTTCAGTTTTCAAAGAACTTTTTCGTCGTCTCGTCGAGGCGACTTAAATAATATATCATATCAACTTATATTAGGTCAATATATTTTTTTAAAAAGTTTTTTAAGATTTGTTTGGCCTCTGACGACCGAAATATAATTTATCACACTCCTAAATTATTGTCAAACAAAAAAACAAATGGGTGATCCCACTTGTTTTCTATAGAATAAACCTCTCTATAACGACTAGCGCTGCTAACCCAGGTAAACCAAGTAATCCAGAAATAGTAGACGTCACTAAGTTTATTGGAACATGCAATCCAAGAGTCGATCCGAAGGCATTTAAGAAGAATAATAATAGTGCTCCGATCATAATCTTTACTACACCTTGTCCAATTAAACGAATAGGCTTAATCGGTGCACCCACTAATAATAAGAGCAGTACTAATACACCTACAATCGAAATCACGATAATTGGTTCCATTTTTCACACTCCTTCAAATAACTTGTACTACTAATGTATGAAGGGGAGAAAAAAACAGAACTAAAAAAGGAAAGTCTTATGACTTCCCTAAAAACAATTTCCTTTGTTTCGCTTCTCTTAGTAGAAAGAAATATTTAGATTCCGCTAGCTTTAATTCATTTAGAATATCTTCTGCTGGATCTATACTTTTTTCAATTAAGATTTTTTGCTTCATCCAGTCTTCTTTTAGAATCTCGAGCTGTCGTAAGAGTTCTTCATCCATCTCTTTACGAAGTTTTCCTTTTTTTCGAAAGAACATACACGAATCCCCCTTCGATTACAATTCACGTCTTCCTTGAATCGCCTTTGAGAGAGTAACTTCATCTGCATATTCTAAATCTCCCCCTACAGGTAGTCCATGGGCAATTCTTGTAACCCTTATCCCTGTAGGTTTTAATAGGCGCGAGATATACATAGCAGTTGCTTCACCTTCTATGTTTGGATTCGTTGCTAAAATAAGCTCTTGTACCGTGTCATCCTGAAGTCTTTTTAACAATTCAGGTATTTTTATATCCTCCGGACCAATTCCATCCATTGGGGAAATTGCACCGTGTAGTACATGGTATAAACCATTGTATTCCTTCATTTTTTCCATTGCGATGACATCTTTTGGATCTTGAAGGACACATATGATTGTTTTGTCACGACGCTCGTCCTCACAAATATAACACGGATCCTGATCCGTAATATGACCACAAGTAGAGCAATAAGTAAGGTTTCTCTTTGCATTTACTAATGCTTTAGCAAAATCTAATACAACATCTTCTTTCATACTTAGAACAAAAAAAGCCAAGCGAACGGCTGTTTTAGGGCCAATCCCTGGCAACTTCATAAAGCTATCAATGAGCTTCGATATTGGTTCAGGATAATGCATATAGTATCAATTTCCTCCTAAAAACCATAGTATGGTTGAAACTTAGGATTTAGAAGGGTAAATTCATTCCCTTAGTAAATTGCCCCATTGTTTCATTTGTTAAGTCTTCCATTTTCTTCAAAGCATCATTTGTAGCTGCTAGCACAAGATCTTGTAACATTTCAATATCTTCTGGATCTACAACTTCCTCTTTGATTTTTACATCAATGATTTCCTTTTGACCGTTAGCAATAACAGTGACCATGCCACCACCAGCAGTTCCTTCAACTGTTTTTAAAGCAAGCTCTTCTTGAGCCTTTGCCATATCCTTTTGCATTTTTTGCATTTGTTTCATCATTTTTTGCATATTTCCGCCGCCACGCATCATATTCATGACCTCCATTTAATTTATTATTCTTTTATTTCAATGAGCTCTGTACCTACAATTTTCATCGCTTCTGCAATCAGTGGATCTTCTTCCTCTTCCTTTGCATTGTCCTGATTTGTATGTCTTTGCTCACGTAAAAACTCTTCTCTGATATTTCCCCATTCATCCTCAGGGACACCTATCATCTCAAACCGTTTACCTGTAATATCATATAAAATATTCTCAAGATTGTCACGGACGTTGTTATTGTTTTCAGCAACCATCTTACAGTGGATTTCATATTTGAATTTAAGAACAAATGAATGTTCTCCTGCTGCAACTGGTTCGCTATCCGTTAATAGAGCTGCGTGTGAAACTTTATTTTGCTTTCTTAACTGATCGAGCATTTCTCCCCAGCGTGATTTAATCACCTCTAGGTTTGGTCTTGTTGCTTGCTTTAAAATTTCATTAATCCTTCCGACAGGTGTTTTGTATCCACTTCGTAAAACCTTTTGAGGTCTTTTTTCCGTTGTCGATCCAGTTCCCGCTTCTTGATTAACTGTAATCCCCTTACTCTTCAAATCCTTTAGTTCAGTTTCTAGGTGATTGATTCGTGAGAGTAAAGTATTAACCTCTGCTGATGATTCTTGACTTGTATTCGTTCTACCTAGCTGACATAATTTCACAAGTGCCATCTCTAAGAAAATTCGTGGATGATTGGTCCACTTCATTTCTTGTTGTGAATGATTAAGGATTTCGATGATTTCATAAATACCTTCACGACTTGTACTACTTGCTAGAGATTCAAATTCATCATCAATCGCTTGCCGCTGCATAACTTCCTCAAGCTGTGGAGCTGTTTGGAATAATAACATGTCTCGATAGTAAAAGATTAAATCCTCTAAGAATCGAACAGGGTCCTTTCCATTCTCCATCATTTGATCTAGTGACTTTAATGCTGTATGGACATCCTGTTGGTTAATAGCTGTTACAATGGTTGTTAAAAACCGGTGTGAGACTGAGCCGGTAATGGTTAGAACATCCTCTAGACTAACTTCACCTTCACTAAAGGAAATAACTTGATCTAACAAGCTTAGCGCATCACGCATTCCACCATCTGCTGCTCTTGCCACAACTTGAAGCGCTTCATCAGATACGCTTACCTGTTGTTCTTCAATAATGGTCTTCATCCGTCCAACAATTGATTGTGCAGTGATTCTTCTGAAGTCAAAGCGTTGACATCTTGAAATAATCGTTAAAGGAATCTTATGAGGCTCCGTTGTTGCTAATAAGAAGATGACATGTCTTGGAGGCTCTTCCAATGTTTTTAATAATGCATTAAAGGCACCGATCGATAGCATGTGTACTTCATCCACAATATAAACCTTATATCTGACTGAACTTGGAGCATACTTAACCTTATCTCTGATATCACGAATTTCATCAACACCATTATTTGATGCAGCATCAATTTCTAATACATCTGAAATCGAACCATCCGTAATACCTAGACAGGACGGACACTCGTTACATGGCTCAGCAACTGGTGCTCGCTCACAATTCACTGCTTTTGCTAATATTTTCGCTGCACTTGTTTTCCCTGTACCTCTTGGCCCAGAAAATAAGTAAGCATGCGAGAACTTCTCCTGAAGTAGGGCATTCTGCAGTGTTTTGGTTATATGCTCCTGTCCAACAACATCCTGAAATGATTGTGGCCGGAAAACACGATATAATGCTTGATATGCCATGTAATTGCCCTCCCTACTTGTACCTATCTTATATATTATACAGTATGTATATCCATCTTTTCAAAAACGATTATTTCACTTTTGGATGATATGAAAAAAACCCACTCATCAGAATGGGTTTGTAATCATTAAGTAAGATGCCGTGCACCTTCTTTCGAATAGCTACCATAAGCGTTACCCAAGCAGTTAGCTCGGTCCAGGCAACCCTACGGCACATGGGAGAGTCCACTTACTGCTGCTTCCTTCCGGACCTGACAGGGTTCATGGGTTCCCATTGCGTAGGACCCAGACGTCAACACCACTTACTTGGGGCTGACCCTACAGTAGACTACCCTCTAAGAAGGGATTCGGCCTCGCTAGAGCGGATTGCGAGTACAGGGCACCGCTACCTCCCCGCTTAGCACGGCAAATACAAGTATAACTTGTTTTCATTTGAATTGCAATGTCTAAGAGTTGTCTATTATTTGGAAAATGCATAACTCGTTTCATTTCTTATGTTTCTTTTTTTGTTGTCGTAGCTGACGGAAAAACTGACTTAGCATTTCACCACACTCGTTTTCTAGCACTCCTGCTATAACTTCTGATTGATGGTTAAATCGGTCTTCCTGCAGAAGATTCATCAGCGTACCAGCACATCCACCTTTAGGATCTGTTGCCCCAAAAACGACTCGTTTTATTCTAGATAACATAATTGCCCCAGCACACATAGGACAAGGCTCCAGTGTTACATAAAGTGTTGCATTCTCTAGTCTCCATGACCCTGTATTTTTACACGCCTGATCGATCGCTAATATTTCAGCATGGGCCACCGACCTTTGCTCTGTTTCACGCAAATTATGAGCAGAAGCAATGATTTGATCTTCTATGACAATCACCGCTCCAATCGGAACTTCTCCTATTTCTTCTGCTAACTTCGCTTGATCGATTGCTTTTCGCATGAAAAATTCATCCATACTCATGATTTCAATCTCCTTACTTCCATTCCATCTTTTAACACTATATCACAGCCAGTATAAATTCAAAATCGGATAATCGAAGCAGAACATCCATACACTATTAACAGATTTTCAGCAAAAAAGAGGAGATATCAATGACCGCTTCATTTAAAAATAAAACAGCTTTATTAATCATCGATATGATTAATGATTTTCAATTCAAACACGGTCCAATCCTTGTGAAAAAGACGCAAGACATTGTCTTACCAATTTTACATTTAAAAGATGAAATGAACCAAAGAGGGCTTCCTGTCATTTACATTAATGATCATTATCAGGTAAGGCAGGCTGATTATCAAAAAATTTCAGACCACTGTTTGAATCAACTAAGTGAACCTATCATTAGTCAGCTATCGCCAACTAACGATGATTACTTTCTTATAAAACCAAAGCATTCCGCGTTTTATGGTACCTCTCTAGATGACCTCTTACATCAATTAAAGGTTGAATCGTTAATCATCACAGGAATCGCCGGAAATATATGTGTGTTATTCACAGCGAATGATGCTTATATGAGAGAATACGATTTGCTTATTCCACAAGACTGTATCGCATCTGTTAATCCAGATGATCAACAATTTGCTTTAAAGTTAATGAAAAACGTATTAAAGGCTGACATAAATCCTTCAAAGGATATTTTCAAAAAATAACATCTATTTCTCTCCTCACTCATAAGAATAGAAAGGTGAAACTTTTGTGATATGAAAGTGAGGATGAGACAGCATGCAAATTCATGTCATTCGGCCGGGTCAAAGCTTAACTGGTATTGCAAGAGCCTACAATACGACGGTTAATGATCTAGTGGAAGCAAACGATCTTCCAAATCCTAATCGATTGGTTGTAGGGCAAGCACTTGTTATTCCAATCATTGGTCGTTTTCATTGGGTTCAACCCGGAGAGAGTCTTTGGACAATTGCACGAAGATATGGAATTAATCCGGATCAACTAGCTCAAGTAAATCAAATTCAAGCGAACCAACCCCTAAATATTGGATTAAGATTGTATATCCCCGAGCGTCCAAAGCCTGATAAGGAAATAAACGCCTATGTAGAGCCACTTGGGACAACTGTTACTCCTGCCATTGAACGCAGCGCACGTGAAGCTGCACCATATTTAACATATCTTGCTCCATTTAGTTTTCAAATTCAACGTGACGGCACTTTAAAGGAACCACTTCTTAATAACTTCCCGGAAATTGCCCAATCACAAGACGTCACTTTAATGATGGTTGTGACAAACTTGGAAGAGGGACAGTTCAGCGATGAGTTAGGGAGAATTATCCTTACTGTTCAAGCAGTTCAAGAAAAATTATTAGATACCATTGTTGCAACAGCAAGAAAATACGGTTTTAGAGATATTCATTTCGATATGGAATATTTGCGCCCTGAAGATAGAGAGGCCTACAATACTTTTTTACGAAAAGCTAAACAGAGATTTGCCAATGAAGGTTGGTTGATGTCAACGGCTTTAGCACCAAAAACGAGAGCTGATCAACCAGGACGTTGGTATGAGGCACATGATTACCGAGCACATGGTGAAATTGCTGATTTTGTCGTCATCATGACATATGAATGGGGATATAGTGGCGGACCACCAATGGCTGTTTCTCCAATTCAACCTGTACGTGAAGTGCTTGAATATGCGATTACAGAGATGCCCTCTTCAAAGATAATGATGGGTCAAAATTTATATGGGTATGATTGGACTTTGCCTTATGTGGCCGGTGGAGAATATGCTCGAGCAGTGAGTCCTCAAAGAGCGATTGAAATTGCCGCTGAGAATAATGTTCCAATCCAATATGACACGACAGCTCAAGCTCCTCATTTTGATTACCAGGACGCTGATGGAAAGAGCCATAAAGTATGGTTTGAGGACGCTAGAAGCATCCAAGTTAAATTTGACCTGATCAAAGAGCTTGATTTACGAGGGATTAGCTATTGGAAACTAGGTCTCCCATTCCCACAGAATTGGCTTCTCATTACAGAAAACTTCAATGTGGTAAAGCATTAGAACTCAGCGATGGGTTCTTTTTTTTACCTAAATCTTCATCCTACATTTCGACTTTATTTTCTCCATTATTCGACCTTCTGTGATAAAATGATATTTATCTGTCTTATTTTAGAGTGGTGTCGGAAAAGGGGAGAATACACTATGAGCATTACACCTTTTATAACAGTTGAAGGTCCAATTGGCGTTGGAAAGACTTCACTTGCACGTGCAATCTCAGAGCATTTTCAATATGCACTATTAAAAGAAATCGTGGATGAAAATCCGTTTCTCGGTAAATTTTATCAAAATATAGAAGAATACAGCTTTCAAACCGAAATGTTCTTCCTCTGCAATCGATACAAACAGCTTGAGGATATTAATGAAAAGTTCCTACAAAAAAAACTACCAGTTGTAGCTGACTACCATATATTAAAGAACCTTATTTTCGCTGAAAGAACGTTGAAACCTTCTCAATATCAGAAATACTTACAAATCTATCAGATCCTAACCGCTGATATGCCAGTTCCAAATATCATTATCTATCTCCACGCTAGTCTCGATACCTTATTACAACGAATCGAACTACGTGGTAGAGAAATTGAAAAGTCAATTGATCCTGGGTATTTAATGCAGCTATCAGCAGATTATGAAATTGCTATGGAAAGATTTGAGCGAGACTTCCCTTCAATTCCTGTCATCAGGTTTAATGGGGACGAGCTGGATTTTGTTCAAAACCAAAACGATCTTCAAATGATCCTATCAAAAATTGACGAAAACATGCACATAAAAGGAGTTTAAGAGATGAATTTGCGCCAGAAATATGATATTCCAAGTAATGCTGTCATTACGATTGCTGGAACAGTAGGTGTTGGGAAATCGACAATGACCAAAGCACTCGCTAATGGATTAGGCTTTAGAACCTCATTTGAGAAAGTTGATACTAATCCATATTTAGATCTTTTCTATAAAGATTTTGAACGTTGGAGCTTTCATTTACAAATTTACTTCCTTGCAGAAAGATTTAAGGAACAAAAGAAAATCTTTGAATATGGTGGAGGATTTATACAGGATCGTTCCATCTATGAGGACACTGGAATATTTGCTAAAATGCATTATGAAAAAGGAACCATGACAGCAGTTGATTACGAAACTTACACAAATCTATTTGATGCAATGGTCATGACTCCTTACTTCCCTCACCCAAACCTATTGATATATCTTGAAGGAAGTCTTGATGATATCTTAGATCGTATTCAAGAGCGTGGTCGCCCTATGGAACAGCAAACACCTGTTGAGTATTGGGAAGAAATGCATGGACGATATGAAAAGTGGATTAACAGCTTTAATGCCTGTCCAGTTCTTCGTTTAAATATAAATGAATATGATATTGTCCAAAATGAGCAATCAGTTGAACCGATCATCGAGAAAATCTCTCATTTCATTCATCAAACACAATTATTAAAAAAGTAAGGAGACTATCACTTGATAGCTCCTTTTTTTTATGTATTTCCGTTATAAATAGCAAAAAACCACTACATTTCTGTAGTGGCCCTATATCTCCAATATTTTATGCGCTGTATTAGAAATTTTATGGCGGAGGAAGAGGGATTCGAACCCCCGCGGGCTTTAACACCCCTGTCGGTTTTCAAGACCGATCCCTTCAGCCGGACTTGGGTATTCCTCCGTTTCGACAAAAACTAATATATCATATATCAATATAACAAGTCAACACTTGTCTTAAACTTTTTTTAAAAAAAGAAAGAAGTAGTAGTGATTACTTATTTCTACTACTTCTCCATGACCTTTACTTCCCGATTACTTCTTTATTCCCCATATAAGGACGAAGCACTTCTGGGATAATGACTGTTCCATCTTCTTGCTGATAATTTTCTAGGATAGCAGCTACTGTACGGCCTAATGCTAATCCAGAACCATTTAATGTATGAACATGCTCTGGTTTTGATTTAGGATCACGACGGAAACGAATATTTGCTCTTCTCGCTTGGAATGCTTCAAAATTACTGCAAGAAGAGATTTCACGATATGTGCCATAGCTTGGAATCCATACTTCAATGTCGTACTTCTTAGCAGCTGTAAATCCTAAATCAGCACTACACATGCTTAGCACACGATATGGCAGATTTAGCAATTGAAGAACCTTTTCAGCATTAGCTGTTAGTTTCTCTAGCTCGTCATAAGAATCCTCTGGCTTAACAAATTTCACTAGCTCAACTTTGTTAAATTGATGCTGACGGATAAGTCCTCGAGTATCACGACCAGCAGATCCCGCTTCAGAACGGAAACATGCGCTAAATGCAGCATACTTAATCGGCAATTCTTCACCACCAATAATCTCATCGCGATGTAGATTCGTCACTGGAACTTCTGCTGTTGGAATTAAGAAATAGTCTTCACTTTCAATTCTAAAGGCATCCTCTTCAAACTTCGGTAATTGTCCTGTACCAGTCATACTTGCACGATTTACCATATACGGTGGAAGCACTTCGATATACCCATGCTCATCAACATGCAGGTCCATCATGAAATTTAGTAATGCTCGCTCTAATCTAGCTCCAAGCCCTCTGTAGAAAACAAAACGGCTTCCTGTTACTTTACTAGCACGTTCAAAATCAAGAATTTTCAACTCATCTGCAATATCCCAATGCGCTTTTGGCTCAAATGAGAAATCCTTAATCTCTCCCCATGTTCTCACTTCAACATTATCATCCTCAGACTCACCTACAGGAACACTTTCATGAGGGATATTTGGTATAGAAAGCATAAGTGTTTCAAGTGTTTCTTCAACTTCCTTTAGCTCAGTATCAAGGACTTTTACTTGATCTCCCACTTCTCTCATTTCTGTAATCAGGTGATCTGCATCTTTCTTCTCACGTTTTAATACAGCGATTTCTGCAGATACTTCATTACGTCTTCCTTTTAATACCTCAGTTTGAGCAATTAGCTCACGTCTACGTACATCTAGTTCTTCAAATCGACCTAAGTCACTTAAATCCTCACCACGGTGTTGTAATCGAGCTTTAACCTCTTCAAAATTAGAACGCAAGAATTTTACATCTAACACTATTAAAACCTCCTCTATTTTTTTACAAATAAAAAAACCCCCATCCCTAAAAGGGACGAGAGTTACCCGCGTTGCCACCCTAGTTGAAGATATAAAGATATCCTCCACTCAAAGAATAACGGTCTTTTAACCGAAAAAACTTACTTAGCCTATTAGACTGTTCCGTTTTTTACTCAAGGATGGATTCACATATCTCTCACATCGATTCTCACCAGCCATCGACTCTCTTAAGAAAGATAATATGTTACTATTTCCTGTCAGCGCGTTCTTATTTATAATTTCGATTTTAGTAATTCATAATTTACTACAAGTTTCCCCAAGTTGCAAGAGAGTTATGCAATAATTTTCGTTTTTGCTTCCTCAACCATCTTCACAAAGTAAGCTGTGATACGATGGTCATCTGTTAACTCTGGATGAAATGAACATCCTAGAAATTGTCCTTCTCTTGCGGCAACAATTCGATCATTGTGCTTTGCTAGAATTTCAACATTTGCACCTGCTTCAACAATATGAGGAGCGCGAATAAATACTCCCACAAAATCATCAGCTACATTCGGAATCATTAGTTCAGCTTCAAAGCTATCAACCTGACGTCCAAATGAATTACGTTCAACCGTAATGTCCATCAATCCTAAATGAGGTTGATCATAGCCAACAATCTTTTTTGCAAGAAGAATCAAACCAGCACATGTCCCAAACATAGGCTTTCCAGATTGAGCAAATTGACGTAATGGCTCCATGAAGCCGTACTTATCAATTAGCCTTCTCATTGTCGTGCTTTCACCACCAGGAATAATTAAACCATCTAGTTCATCTAGTTGTTCAACCTTTTTCACAATAATGGCTTCTGCCTGACAAGCCTCAATGGATTTCACATGCTCTCTTACTGCCCCTTGAAGGCCTAGAACTCCTATTTTAATCATTGTGCTATGCTCCTTTTATTTAATTCAGTTACAGTTGCTCCAGCATCCTATGGATGTAATCGGGCTTTTTCCGCTTTATATTCAATCTAGCTACAGAAGCTACATCCTACGGCTGCTTCACAACTTCTGTCGAGTGACAAGCACTCTCCGTCAGTTGCTCCACCATCCTATGGATGTGAACGAGCCTCTTCCGCCTTTTAATTTACCAGCCACGTTCTTGCATGCGTTGTTCTGGTAATAGTGATGAGATTTCGATTCCTTGCATAGCAGAACCTAATCCTTTTGATAGTTCAGCAATTAATTTATAGTCTTGGTAATGAGTAGTCGCTTCAACAATTGCACGTGCAAATTTTGCTGGATTTTCTGATTTGAAAATACCTGATCCAACGAATACACCATCTGCACCAAGCTGCATCATAAGAGCAGCATCAGCAGGAGTTGCTACACCACCAGCAGCAAAGTTAACAACTGGTAGACGACCTTCATTTTTGATTTGAAGTAATAATTCGAATGGAGCACCTAGATTTTTTGCTTCAGTCATTAATTCATCAACACTCATGCTAGCTACCTTACGGATTTGAGCATTTACTTTTCTCATGTGACGAACAGCTTCAACGATGTTTCCTGTTCCAGGCTCACCTTTTGTACGAAGCATTGCAGCTCCTTCAGCAATACGACGAGTTGCTTCACCAAGATCACGGCATCCACATACGAATGGAACTGTATACTCACTCTTCAATAAGTGGTACTCCTCATCAGCAGGAGTTAATACTTCACTTTCATCGATATAATCGACTCCTAGTGCTTCTAATACACGTGCCTCAACGATATGTCCAATACGAGCTTTTGCCATTACAGGAATTGAGACAGCATTCATTACTTCCTCAACAATTGTAGGATCAGCCATACGAGATACTCCACCAGCTGCACGAATATCTGCTGGTACACGCTCTAACGCCATTACAGCAACCGCACCTGCTTCTTCTGCAATCTTTGCTTGTTCTGCATTAACAACGTCCATAATAACGCCGCCCTTTTGCATTTCAGCCATTCCACGTTTTACTCGATCAGTACCTGTGTTTACCATGTCTTTATTCCTCCTATATGTACTTGTAGTTATTTTGTATATTTTACTTAAAAATACAAAATCCTACAATAATTTGATATTTCTAAGAATAAAAAAACGCCTGTCCATTATTTTACCTTAGTTTGTGAAAAAATCCTATTAAAAATTATTATTTTCAGGCTCCTTAGCTGTTTTGTATAAAAAAACTCCCTGCTTATTGTAAGCAGGAAGTACTATTTTAAAACAAACCTTTTAACCCGTCTGCGGCACCTGACCAAATGTTACCAAAAAAACCACCGATGCCTCTCATCATTAAAACAAACCAATTTGCCTTTTCAACATCTTCACTTATAACCACATCTGAGCTCATTGCGTTTTGTCCATCTGTAATAACATATCCAAGATTTAATCCACCTGTGCTAGTTACCTCAAATGTACCAACTTTTGAACCTTTTTCTAATGGAGCAGTTAACTCTCCGTCCTTTGTGATAGCTTTCTCATCAATTTTAAAGCTTGCTTGATACACTTCTTCAGCTTTCTCGCCACGCTTCACTAACACTGAAATAGGGCTTGATGTGTGAATCTCGACTTGCTTTTCTTTCCCTTTTACAACTGGTAAAGTTTCACTATCTGGAATTTGATAATTCTCTGGATAGATTTCTTCAAACGTGTAGTTTCCTAATGCATAATCCAACATTTTTCTTGTTTCATCAAATCTAGCTTTATAGCTATCTGTTTTTAATACAACAGTAATAAAGCGTACACCATCTTTTTCAGCTGTTCCTGTAAAGCCATAGCCAGCATAATCAGTTGATCCCGTCTTAATTCCATCTACATTTGGATGTTGATAGACTAAAGTTGGAAGCATCCAGTTCCAGTTAGACATGTCAATTTCATCATCTGTACCTTCTCTGAACTTCTTCTTTGGAATACTTGCTGTTTCTAGTATTTCAGGAAAATCCTTTAAGAGATGATAAGCTAATTGTGCAGTAGCTCTAGCTGTCATTTCATTTTCATCCTCAGCACCTGTGCCTTCAGGATGTAATCCTACTAAATCACGATTATTAAGACCAGTTGAATTAACAAACTTATAATCCTCTAAGCCTAATTCAACTGCTTTATCATTCATCATTTTAACGAAATTAGATTCTGAACCAGCAATAACCTCTGCTAATGCAATGGTTGCACCATTTGCAGAATAAATTGCCATTGCCTCATATAATTCCTGTACAGAGTATGTTCCATCTGCTCTAAGTGGAACATTTGATAGACTACGATTTTGAGAGATTCTATAAACATAATCACTTACATTATATTGTTGATCCCAAGTAACACTCTTATCATGTATCGCTTCTAATAAAAGATACTCAGTCATCATTTTTGTCATACTAGCAATTCCAAGTAACTTGTCTGCATTCTTTTCATACAATATTTTTCCTGTTGTTGCCTCTATTAAAATAGCACCTTCTGCTTCTATATTTAGTGAATCTGTTTCTGCATATACAGAAGTAGATACATTCAAAAACAATGAAAAGAATAAAGTTGTTATTAAGCTTAAAGTTAATCCTTTTTGTATTAATTTTTTCACTACTGAGACCTCCATCTTAGATTAAAACACAAAGGTTATTTTATCACAGTTGTTTCAAAAAAAATAGACAGAGTCGAACTCTGCCTACTTCCAATTCCTACAGTTTATGGTTTGTACTTTATCTTCCGTACCGTAATTACTACTTAAGATAATGAATAATTAGGTGCTTCTTTTGTAATTTGTACATCATGTGGATGGCTTTCACGTAAACCAGCACCAGTCATTCGAATAAATTGAGAATGTTCTCGTAAGTCATTGATTGTTGCCGTTCCACAATAACCCATACCTGAACGAATTCCTCCAACTAATTGATACAGTGTATCAGATAAAGGTCCTTTATATGGCAAACGTCCTTCAATTCCTTCTGGAACAAATTTCTTATTATCCTCTTGGAAATAACGGTCTTTACTTCCTTTTTCCATTGCTCCAACTGAACCCATACCTCGATATACCTTGAATCGTCTACCTTGGAAGATTTCAGTTTCTCCTGGACTTTCAGAAACACCAGCAAGTAAGCTTCCAAGCATAACAGCATGTCCTCCTGCTGCTAATGCCTTCACAATGTCACCAGAGTACTTAATTCCACCATCAGCTATAATAGAAACACCATGCTTTTTTGCTTCTGTTGCACAATCATAAACAGCTGTAATTTGTGGTACTCCCACACCAGCAACAACACGTGTTGTACAAATAGACCCAGGACCAATTCCTACCTTAACAACATTAGCTCCAGCTTCAATCAGGTCACGAGTACCTTCAGCTGTGGCAACATTACCAGCAATAATATTTAGATCAGGATATTGATCACGAATCATTCTAACTGTGCTTAATACACCAGCTGAATGTCCATGTGCCGTATCTAGAACGATAACATCTACTTGAGATTTCACTAGCTTTTCAACACGAAGCATTGTATCTGAAGTAACACCGACAGCAGCACCTACTAATAAACGACCGACACTGTCCTTGGCAGAGTTAGGAAATTCAATTACCTTTTCAATATCTTTAATTGTGATTAAGCCTTTTAATACGCCTTCTTCATTTACAAGAGGTAATTTTTCAATTTTATGTTTTTGAAGAATCTTTTCAGCTTGCTCAAGAGTGGTACCAACTGGGGCAGTAACTAAATTTTCCTTTGTCATAACATCTGAAATCTGAATGGAAAAGTCTTGGATAAAGCGAAGATCTCGATTCGTTAGAATTCCAACTAATTTCTGTTCATCAAGATTATTAACAATTGGAACACCAGAGATACGGTATTTACTCATAAGATGCTCTGCATCAAATACCTGATGTTCAGGAGTAAGAGAGAATGGATCGGTGATAACGCCACTTTCTGAACGTTTAACTTTGTCAACCTGTTCAGCTTGTTGCTCAATCGACATATTTTTGTGAATAATACCTATTCCTCCTTGACGTGCCATTGATATTGCCATTTCTGCTTCTGTTACTGTATCCATTCCAGCACTAATGATCGGAATATTTAACTTCAACGTTTTTGTTAATTCAATACCTAATTGTACATCCTTTGGTAATACCTCTGACTTTGCTGGTACTAATAATACATCATCAAACGTAAGACCTTCTTTAGCAAATTTAGTTTCCCACACGAAAAATTCCCCCTTTTTCTTGTCAAAATATTATTAGTAGATTAACAACTGGTTAAACTACTGTCAAGGACAGAGCAATATGTTAGATTATTCAAACAATGGCTAATAGAACTGGAGGGTTGAGTTTGTTAGACCAAGAAACGATTTGGAAATCATTTAATGCACTACAATCAGCGAACACAACACAACAATTTTTACATAAATGTTATAAAGAGCTAAATGTCACTGACCCAGAAAAAAGAGCATTTGAAAATTGTTATCCATTTATCTATTATCTTGAACATGGCCAAAATTATTACCAACTCGCTAAACAAGCAACCACCTCAATTAAACCTGTTTTACTGTTTTATGGAATGGTGCAATTACTTAAAGCCTGTTTACTTACAGTTGATCCCCAGTACCCTGAGTCAACTTCTGTATTAGCTCATGGGGTTTCAACAAGGAAACGAAAAAAGCAAAGCTATGAGTTTTTTCAGGATGAAGTGAAAGTACAAAAGAATGGTTTGTTCACTCATTTTTCTGAACGAATGTTTAATGTGAACCATCTTGAAGGTGAGAAGTTTACGATGGGAGTCCTATTGAAAAAACTACCAGAGATGAACAATCTTTTTTCACTTCATTACTCAGAGATAGTAAGTGTAACTATTGGTGGCGGAAAAGATCAAATGCTTCATTTTCCGGTAAAATTAGCAGACCATTTCCATATGACAGATAGACGATTTAAAGACTATATTCTCACATCTATCCCTTCACCATTACTAGTGGACAAAGGAAATGAAGAAAAGCATGAAGCGTTCTCTTTCTCCATTTCAAATACTAAACGTCTTACTCCACTAACCTGTTCACCGATTCTTTATCATTTTTATGATCAATCATACTATTTTCCAAAGGATCGGGATCAAGTCTTTCATTTCCCGGAAATAATGGTGCACTATTTATTGCTTTATAATCTAAGTATGATTTCTAGATATGAAACAGAATGGTGGAGTGAGTTACTACATTCATATTCAAGTAATGATTATCCTTTTATTCAACAGTTTCTTTCTTTAACAACCGATAAAGTGCCTTATTTGGTTTATTTATTCTTAGAGGAGAAGATTGGATTTAGTTTTTGATTGTGGAGGGTTTAGGGGCTTGGGAGGGATGATTTTGTTTTTCTTGTTGGATGAGCTAATAGGACAGGTCGATTGGGATTTGCTCTTGTTTTGTCCTATTGGATGCTCTAATAGGACAGTTCAATTGGATTTGCTCCTGTTTGTCTTATTGGATGCACCAACAGGTCACTTCAATTGGAATTTTCTCTTGTTATGTCTTATTAGATGCCTCAACAGGACACTTCGCCAGGCTTTTGCACTTGTTTTGTCTTATTAGATGTCTCAACAGGACACTTTGCTTGTTCTTTTTTCTTGTTTTGTCCTATTGGATGGACTAATAGGACAGGTCGCTCGGGGTTTGCTATTCTTTTGTCTTATTGGATACCTCAACAGGACACTTCGCTTGTTCTTTGTTCTTGTTTTGTCCCATTGGATGGACCAATAGGACAGGTCGCTCGGGGTATGCTCTTGTTTTGTCTTATTGGATGCCTCAACAGGACACTTCGGCTGTTCTTTATTCTTGTTTTGTCCCATTGGATGCACTAACAGGACACTTTGCTCAGGAATTGCACTTGCTTTGTCCTATTGGATGCTCTAATTGGACAGTTCAATTGGTCTTTGCTCCTGTTTTGTCTTATTGGATGCACCAACAGGACACTTCGCCAGGCTTTTGCACTTGTTTTGTCTAATTAGATGTCTCAACAGGACACTTCGCTTGTTCTTTGTTCTTGTTTTGTCCCATTGGATGCACTAACAGGACACTTTGCTCGGGAATTGCACTTGTTTTGTCCTTTTAATATCCTTTAAAGACAATAAGTTAAAACACAAAAAAGACCAGTCCCAAAAGGAACTGATCTTTTATCTTGCCTAGCGACGTCCTACTCTCACAGGGGGAGTCCCCCAACTACCATCGGCGCTGAAG
>NZ_JACYHA010000037.1 GCF_014837155.1 Litchfieldia stipae
AAGCACATTTTTTTAAGTCGAAAGATAAAGTAAGTTACATAACAGTGAAGACATGTAGTCAAAGCAAAGGAAGCAATTTCAATGTAAATTCTACACTTTACTATTGATAAATGGTTGAACCGAGTAAAGAAGATATAGAGGTGACTAAAAGGCTAGTTGAAGCAGGTAAAATTATTGGCATTGATGTAATCGACCATATTATCGTTGGAGATGAAACTTATACTTCCTTAAAGGAAAAAGGTCATATCTGAAAGGAGTAAAAATTAGTGAAAATAACAAAATGCACGATAAAAACAGAAGTCACTTATGATGACGAAATGAAAAACAAGTATCTTATTAGGAAAGAGTGGGACAAGAACAAGAAAAAAGCACTTGTCATCATGAAAAACGCAGGTCAAGCAGATGAAATTTTGCAAGACCAAACAACGATGTACGTCATTAATAATCTTTCTAAATTGGAATACGGTGTTGTAGAGATTGTGAATTTATTTCCATCTATTGAAGGAGAAGAAACGAAAGAGTCTGATATTGATAATTTGAAATGTATTCAGGAAGCAATTGCAAGAGTAGATGATGTTATTATTGCGGTTGGAAAAGGAGTAGAAACAAATAAGAAAGCTGTTGAACGGTTAAATATGATTTTAGCCATTTTGCTAGACAGGAAGGCAAACATTCTTCAAATAGAAGCGAATTTTGGTCGGAAAGGTTTCCATCCTCTCTATCCAGCACTGAAACATAAGTGGAAATTAGTATCGTATGACGATAGCTATAAGGTGAGCTAATAATATTATATATGAAAGGAGCAAGCCATGTTTGGTATCGAGCAATTGATAAATTTTATGGAAGAGAAATTCGATGTAGCAGTTGAATTAAATGAGATAGGTGAGGAAACGGTACTTCTATATCATGAGGAACTAGACGAGGAACTCATTTCAGAGGATGTATTGCAAATATTACCGAATCCGGTTTCATTTCACACATATTTATACAATGGAGAATCAGAGTGGATTATTGGAATTGCCTTAGAAGCAAGGACCAATAATCCACTCTTTTTAGTTTGTTTGAAAGATGAAGAAAAAGTGTATGAAAATGTATTGATTGGACAGGGAGAGAAGGATGAAATTTGACTAACAAATCACGCTATATGACAAAGGCAATCAGTGAAGAATTAGATATTGAATTACAAGTGGTCTTGTGGCAATTTTACGATGAAATCAATGAACAACGAAAGGAGCAAATGGATTATCTGCAAGTTTTTGAAATTAGTGTATGTGAAGAAACTTTAACAATAACGAATAGGCAAGAAGTATCTTCACTACAAACAAAGGTTATCATCAATAACAAAGTCAAAGGAGCTAAAAATACTACTGTTTGGATTATAGATGACGAAAGATACCAAACAATGTTGTTCCCCAAGGATTATTGATTGGAGGGATGAATAAGGAATGGCTTTAATAGCCACCCTCATTCATCCTCTCCTTCAAAAACCTCCAGAAATTCATCCGTCGCTTCATCCCCATCTGCAAAAACCAAAACACTGTCTAAATCAATGATTGTTTTTAAGACGATGTCATTAAATGCCTGTTCAAGATGAAAGGCAATTTGCTGTGCTTTTCCTTTTTCAGTTTTGATGAAATAGGTCTGGACATTGCTAGATGTACTTGAATCACTGCTTATTAGTAGGTCATAAAGGATATCAAGATGAAATTTTTTTTGTACATCATGTGATGGTTTAAAGTACCCATCATTGTTTTTCTTGATACCAAGATGCTCTAAATCACGATGTACGGTAGATTGGCTTGTTTTAATCCCTTGATTCTGCAATTCAAGAACAATGTCCTCGTGAGTTCGTAAATCCATTTCCCCTAACAAAAGGTGAATAGCTTGATGACGTTTTTTCTTTTCCGATAAGCGTTCATTGTTATTTGAATGAATATTAGTTTCCATGATATTTCCCCCTAAAAGTCGGTTGTTCACAAATTTGTCACATTTACGGTAATTGTGCATTTTTTATTAGTCTCCTATTGCTTTTGAATGAATAAAGCTCCATACGATAGATGACTAATGGTATTTGTCTGAAATATAACTTGTTCCACAACAATAATGAATAAAAATATGAATAATTATATTCTATATGAATAACAAGGTTTAATCAACTCCGTTTAAATCAGCATTTTTACCTTCACAAGTATGAATAAAATGGGTTATATTCATTTTGCAAGCGAAATTGATTGGAGGAATGAAAAATGCTTCGTTACAAAAATAACTTTCAAATTGCTGTTGCTGCCTTAACTGATGTCCGCAGTGACCACTATGATGGAATCAATGCCATTTACCGTTTACCAGCGTGTGTGAAAATTCCTGAAGGAACTTGCGAAGACGGGTTAGAACGGCAACTGCAAAAACTCATAAAAGACTTGTCTGAATTGAGTGTGCGCCCCAACCGCATCTATATTCATGATGACATGATTGAAATTGACTGGTATCCGAAAGGATATCAAATGGTCATGAACCGAGGGCAATATGTAGGTTTGTTACTTGAATTTGCTGAGTTTTTGAACAAGGCACCAATACAAGACCTATTAATACAGGATGGATACTTTGGTGATGACCCAGAGGATTCAGTTAGAAGTGTCAGCAATGATATGGTCAATCTTTTCCCAGAATTCAACTCAAGTTACTTTGGCTTAAGAGATAACGAGTCTATTGAAATTATTAATTGTAACTAAATGAAAATAGGGAGGTTGCATAATGGCTCTCAAAAAGGTAAGACGTCCAGTAATAAATAAACCAAGTGAAGATAACAACAAAGAACTAGAACAAGAAGCAAACAAAAACGGAAAGGAAGAACTTTCTATGAACCAACATAACACTAATAGTAACGAAAATATGAATGAACGACTCTCTGAATCATTTTCAAACACTTCCCAAAGAAGTGATGCAATGGAAAGAATCATCTCATTTGGTGATGATTCTGTTTCAATGCAGCGGACGGCAAAAGTTCCTGAAGGCATATATGATTACAACATTGATGAAATTGACGTTCGTGAAAATGTACAATCCCAATACGGTTTGAAAGACCAGTATGTGATTACATTTTCCCTTTATAGTGAAGTTACCGAACAAGTTACAAAGTTGTCACTACCTTATAATATCTCATCCAATCAACAATCTGCTCTGATGATGTTTCTAGGGGCTTTCAAACAAGTATTCAAAGGTCAAAGAATAACGATGGGGCATTTGACTGGCTTAACTGGACAAGCTAGAGTCCATCATGTGACTTCGGAAGCCGGTAATATCTTTGAAAAAATTGAAGTTTTGACCGTTGAAAACCCTAATACATAAAAAACAGAGGGGACACCCCCTTCTGTTGTAAAGGAGAAAGCGCTTATGAAACAGACAAAGGAAGTTTTAACAAAAGAAGTATCGCCATACCTTTCACGTTACAAGGTTCGCAAAGTAAAGTTGCTTGAAAGAAGTGAAAGAATAAGAAAACTGCTTGAAGGAATTCATACGAAGGAAAATCTTTCGATGCTGGTAACGGCTTTGTATACGATTGTCGGCTCAGAAAGCCTTCAATATTTTAAGGCATTGCTTTTTGGTTTTAGCCGTTTTCCAAACTATGAATATACAAAGATGTTTGAATTAGCGGAGAAAACCGCGGAGGCTTTGGTTTCTGATGAACTTTTGGAGGAACTGCAACAGTTGATAAATATTGGAAAAGCGGAAGAGCATGGCTTTCTTTACGATGAAAAAAAGAATAGCTATTCCTTCAATGCGAACGTTTTTGCTAAGCAATTCATTCGGAGATGCCATGTTCGGTCAACGAAAGATGGACGGCTTTTCCTTTACCATAAGAAAGGTGTTTTTGAAGAACCTTCAGAGGTTGAACTTGGCAAAGTGATTCGAACCTTGATGCATGAGGGGCGCTGGAACAGTTGGAATAGTAAAGCGGAGGCAGAGGTAGTTAAGGTTTTGTTAAGAGAAGCAGACATAGTTGATGAGATGAACACCATGCGAAACTTCATCAATCTAAAAAATGGGATGTTGTGTTTGGATAGATTTGAACTGCTTCCCCACCATCCAAGTTATTTATCAACGGTGCAATTGCCAATTGAATATGAACCAAAAGCTGTTGCTCCAACTTTTGTGCAGTTTCTAAAGGGGATTACAAAAGACGATGAAGAACTCATTCGGGTTCATCAGGAAGTTTTAGGCTATCTTTTATCAGCCGAAACTAAAGCGGAAAAGGCATTCTTCTTTTACGGTAGCGGTGGAAATGGTAAGAGTGTCCTTGTTTCCATCATTACTCGGTTGGTGGGAGAAGAAAACGTAAGTAGCATACCATTGGCTGAATTCGGCAAACAGTTTGGTCTTGAAGGCTTAATCAACAAAACAGTAAACATTGCTGCTGAAAATGAAATGGGTGGTAATGCATTAAAGACGGAGAACTTTAAAGCCATTGTTAGCGGTGACACGATTACTGTTAACATCAAATATTATCCTTCCATAAGTTATAAGCCGCATTGCAAACTCGTCTTTGTTGTTAATGCCCTACCTGATTCAATGGATGTGACTCATGGCTTTTTTAGAAAGTTGGTAATTGTTCCATTCCCTCAGAAATTTGAATCGGCTGAACAGGACAAAGAACTTACGGACAAATTACTAGCAGAACTGCCTGGGATATTGAATTGGGCAATTATAGGGCTAAAAAGATTACGGGAAAATAACTACCAATTTAGCTACTGTACAGCAATTGAAGAATGCCATCGAACTTATAACGTAGAACAGAATCCTGTAAGGGAGTTTTTCCTTGAACATATTGTTCTCAAAGAAGGTGCTCGTATAAGACAATCTGATTTTCATGATATTTATTTACGGTGGTTGAACGAGCAAGGGATTGACGACAAAGGAACTAAATCCCGACAAAAGTTTTGGAGATACTTCAAAATCGTTCTTGCAAATGAGGGGATTCCAATTGTGACAAAGAAAGTCAGGGGAACAGTTTATTTCGAAGGAATGGAATTTGTGAGGTTAGAAAACCTTCCAACCCTAGCCTTAAATGGAGAAATCATTCAGTTTTAGGGGGGAGGGGGAGTACAAAAACAAAAATTCTGGTAAGGGAAAGGATAAAGGGAGCAATAAATATGTAAAGTTTCCATTTTACTCCCCACCCCTCCCCCTTTCCTAAAATCATATGCAAAATGAAATATATATTATTACTACGACGAGGAGAGCTTGCCATGAACGAAAAAGAAGGTTCTATCTACGAATATCAAAATCTTTTAGACATGTTAGCAGAAATGGTCACAGAATACCTTACAAAACACCCCAAAGGAGGAGATTCCAATGATAAGTAGAGATGAAACTGCACAGCAGAACCAAGACAAGATAGTAATTTACACAAGAAATACATCGTGGACCCAACCCGAGGGGTACAGAATTCATCGAGACGTCCAGGTCTTAAAAGACAAGTGTGAGCGGGCTGGATATCAAGTCAGTAGAGTCTACTGGGAACCAAGCTCGGAATCTCACGGGAAAAGAAGAAATGTTTTGAAGCGAATATTGGAGGATGCTGCTAAAGGCTTGTTCGGGGTAGTTGTTGTTTGGGATGTATTTACACTTTCTCCTGATGGGGAAGAGCTTCAACAAATAGAAAGAGAGCTTGTAGTATTTGGTGTAGAGCTTTGTTCAGCAACAGAGTATTTCGATGTTTCTACAGTAGAAGGAATGAAAGTGTTTGAGTATATGTGCAAGCTTCTAAATACTAAACATTTATCCTTATCAGCTATGCAAGGAATTCCATTGTCACAAGTAGCTCGTTGGTTAATAGAAGATGAAAATAAGAAAGGAGGTGAGAATGATGCCAAACCATGCGCGACAGCTAAACGACCAGCTTGACCAATTCAGCCGCATTGGAACGCAGAAAAGAGCCGCTATCTATGCCCGAGTCTCCACGTTGGAGCAGGCAGAAGAAGGATACAGTATTGACGAACAGGTACGAGTGCTGAGAGAAATGTGCGAGCGAGAAGGTTACGTTGTTCATAAGGAATACGTAGACAGAGGTAAAAGCGGAAAAAATATTAAAGGTAGACCTGCTTTACAACAACTACTGCATGATGCCAAAAGTAAAGACTTTGACTTGGTGCTCGTTTGGAAGGTGAACCGCTTTTCTCGTAAGACAAAAGATTTGCTTAACATCGTCGAAGAGCTTGAAAGTAAGAACATCGTTTTTCGTTCTTACACGGAGAACTACGAGACAGATACAATAGCTGGTAAAATGCAATTTCGAATGTTGGCAGTTATTGCTGAATTTGAACGAGATAATATCGCTCAAAACGTAAAAATGGGGATGTTGGCACGAGCAAAGGAAGGTTCCTGGAATGGCGGTCAGGTGCTTGGTTATGATGTCGTAAGCGTCCCAGGAGAAAACCGTAAGAGAAAGCTTTCTACCCTTGTGATTAATCCAACAGAAGCTCAAACGGTTCGAAAGGTATTTGACCTTTACGTTGAGGGGAATGGCTATAAATCCATCGCAAACAAACTCAACAATGAAGGACACCGGACAAAAAAGAACAAAGACTTCTCCATCAACGGGGTAAAAACGATTCTAAGCAATCCCCTTTATGCAGGGTTTATACGCTACAATGTCCGGAGAGATTGGAACGAGAAGAGAAGAAACAATATTAATCCTCACCCTGTAATTGAAAAGGGGCAACACGAAGCTATCATTTCAGAAGAAACATGGGAAAAAGCAAAAAATATCATGGCGAGTAGAAGCGGCAAGCCTAATCGGATACATGACGGCGAGTTCCCTCTCACTGGTATCATGAAGTGTCCTGCATGTGGGGCAGGAATGGTGATTGGAAGGACAACGAATACACTCAAAGACGGAACAAAAAAGGTCCTGGAGTATTATGTATGTGGAGCTTGGAAGAATAAAGGTTCAGCAGTTTGTCGCTCGAATGGAGTAAGAACGGATTATGCAGACCCTTATGTACTTGAAAAGCTATCAAACATAGCCACAAGTGATGTGCTTATAGAGCAAATTGTTGAACGTATTAATAACAAGAAAGAACGAGATTCTTCTCCGCTTCAACACGAATATGAGACCTTGAAAAAGGCACTAGAATCCAATCAACAAAAGAAAGAGAAAGTCCTTGGTTTGTACGAAGATGATTTGATTCAAAAAGCAGACCTTGTGCAGCGGCTATCCACTTTGAATGAAGAAAAGGAACGACTTGAAGAAAGACTATCTCCAATTGAATTGCAAATGGGGGAAGGTGGTACACAACTCATAAACTTTTCAATGGTCAAACAGGTCATGCAGAACTTCAAAAGTGCCTATCACGAGTCATTGACCAGAGAGCAGAGGAAAAGGTTGATGCACCTGCTCATCCGTCAAATCACCATCAATGAGAACCGAAAGATTGATACGATACAAATACAACTCAATAAAGAAGTTGCAAAACACTTCACCTTTAAAGGGGGAGAGGATTCATCTATTACGGATGAGTTCTCTCCCCCTTTTTCTATTTTAATTAATCTATAAAAAGGAGCAAATTACCTATGAGCGTTATTAATGTATTCAGGAATTACATGGAGGAGCATCACCCACATTTAGCACGGAAGGACTGGAAAGCGGATGTTAGAACTCTTTCAGTGGATGACATAAGCAACGAAGAGGTTAAGGCTACTATTCCAGATGAAAACAAACCAGAATTAACATGCTGGGTATTCTTCTACGATGGCGGTGCATCAAACGTTGTGTATTTATTACAGGATAAGCATGGTTTGAAGGATATCGGAATTGGTCTGTTGAAAGATGGTGAACTTGTTAAGCCGATTAGTTTTGTGTAAAGAACAGGCAGTCGGAAAGGTAACACAATCAACTATGTTTACATGTCAGAGAGGTTTGCTTTAGAAAAGTTTTCGTCTCTCTATTCATGTCTGATTTAACTATAAAGGGGGTGAGTTTATGACACCAATTGACTTGTTTAAAGCAGGCGTGGCGTTTGGCGTATCCATTTATGTATTTGTGAAGAAGAACATTAATCATAAAAAATAAAGGGGGAATAGTAATGCAATACTTTTTAATAGGAACAGTGGTAGGCATCATAACTTGTTTAGCTGCAGAAATTAAACAAAAATCGTATAAGTGTTATAGATAATGATAAGAGTTCGAATGTTCATTGATTTTTATAAAATTGAAGGTGCGTTTCCCAGGGATTTTGTAAACTATCTAAAGTGCGAGTTTACAATGCTTTATGACTACTTAGGTAATGGTGAAAGATTTGAGAACTTTCAGCTCTCTGAATCTCAAGCCATAATTATTTTAGAAGAATTAAAAGAAAGAAATGATATTCTGAAACATCAGTGGGATGTGGAATATCTAGAAGAAATCAGTGTGAAAGATGTAACAGTTGAAAGAATTGGAATCAATTTAGAATTCGACATACAACTCTACTACTACGTTAAAAGGTGTTAATTGGTAATAAATGTTGTTAGGGACCTATTTTATCGATACAATTGAGGAAAGTTATTTATTCATATAATAATAAACTCTCAGATTGAGAATGAATAGGATTGATTACATGGATAAACTAAAAGACTCATTTGTTAAGCCGAGAGACATTAGTGGTCCCCGTTCTTCAAATAGATTTGATTATCAAAAAGATTGGGCTATTTTAAAGATGATGGAAATGTATGAAGTTGAAGAGGACTTCTTATTAGTTATGGACTATTACGATGATGTAGTTGTTTATGATTCAGCTACAGACCCTGAAAACGTTTCCTTTTTTCAAATAAAAACAAGTTCAAAGAATTGGACTTTGAATTCTTTAACAAAAAGAAAACCAGGAGCGGAAGGACCTTCTTTGTCAATTTTAGGGAAAATGTATGAATGCAAGATGCAATTTCCAGAGCATACTTTATCACTTAATTTCATTTCGAATTACACTTATAATTTAAAATTATTAAGTGGAGAAAAGAGCATTACAAAGAAAAAAATTTGTCTTTCAGAGCTAGAAGAAGTAACCATCGCAGAAATTATCCGCAAGGTGATAGATGAGCATCAATTGAAAGATAACCCAGATTTTGTTGAATTGACGTTTTTTGAGGTATCTGAATTATTAGTGGATAATCGAGAAACTTATTTAAAGGGTAAATTATCAGAGTTTATTGAAAAACAAAATCCTGATTCAAAATATAAGGTTAGCGTTATTTACGATGCAATATTTAGTGAAGTGAAAGTAAAAAACAACTATGAAAGTGACATCTCTTCTTTCGAAGAATTAGCGAAGCATAAAGGAATTAGCCGAGAACAATTTAAAGAACATATTCAAATGTTCTCAACAGATGACGAAGAACAGGAGCGCTGGAAATTTATTAATGACTCCCTTTTGCAAGAAAATATGCCTTTTTCAGACCGGCTTAAAATAAAGCAGGCATGGGATGATTATAGAGTAGATAAGATGAATTATGCTAATTTGAAATTGAGAAATATAATCACTATTATCTCAAAAATGATAGAACCATATAAAGAAAAACAGATTATAAATTTACAAAATGATTTATTAAAGCCGGTATATAACGAATATATATCTAAAGAATCCAATTCATTTTATAGTGAATATTATATCAAGGTCATAATTTTAATGGAGTTTAGTAAATGAGCGGAAATTTCAGAAGACTAATTCGGAATTTGAGGTTAGATAACTATGAAAAGAATGATAATAAAGGAAATAAAACTAGTGTCGTTTCTAGAGAAAAAGGCAAAGAAGGTAACATTTCATCCAAACATAACAGTGATAAGGGGAGATAACCATACTGGAAAATCGTCATTAATAAAAAGTATTTATTGGACATTTGGAGCTGACCCAAAGGACTTGCATCCTAAATGGAAGAATGCAAATGTTATTTCTTTAGTTAAGTTTTCTCTTGATGGAAAAACTTATTCTATTCTTAGAAAAGAAAGGTTTTTCGCTGTTTTTGATGACGAAATGAATGTTATAGATACTTTTAATGGTATCACTAATGGAATTGGGCCTTTCATTGCCCAATTGTTTAACTACAAACTGGTTCTTAACAATAGTAAGGGAGAATCGCTTATCCCTCCTCCGGCTTATTTTCTTCTACCTTTTTACATTGACCAGGATATAAGCTGGAATAAGAATTGGGAGTCCTTTGATAGACTTTCTCAATTTAGTAATTGGAGAAATGATGTAGTAAATTATCATACTGGCATTAGACCGAATGAATATTATGAAATAAACGCAGCAATAAGAAACTATAAAAAAGAAATATCTGCATTGGAGAATGAAAGGAAAATCTCAAGCAACTTTATATCAAAAATTAGTAACCAAATAAAAGAGGAAGTTGTAGCTATTGACACAGTTCAATTTAAAAAAGAGATTGATGAGTTATTATCGCTTTATGATGTATTAAACAAAAAAGGTTCTAAGTTAAAACAGAAAATCTTAGAGTTAGAAAATCATAAGATACACATAGAACAGCAAATCAAAGTAGTCAAAAGCACTATAGCTGAATTAAAGGATGATTTTGAATTTGCAATGGAACAAACTGATTCTGTAGAGTGTCCGACGTGCGGTAATATTTATGAGAACTCATTTGCAGAGCGTTTTGCAATTGCAAAAGATGAAGATACTTGTAAAGATTTGTTATTGAGTCTGAATTCAGACTTTAAAAAAATTGTAGAAAGCGTTCAATCTGAATACAAAATTTATGATAAAAATAATCATGAGCAAGAAAAAATAAAGGGTATTCTCTCAAAAAAACAAGGAGCAGTAAAGCTAAAAGACATAATTTTAAATGAAGGTAAAAGAGAAATGAACTTACTTATGGAGGAAGAAATAAGTTCATTAAATAATGAAATATATAATAATGAGCAACAAATCGAGGATTTAAAAGAAGAATTAAAAGAATTCGAAGATAAGAAACGACAAAAAGAAATTAGAACAAAATACTTTAACTTAATGCAAAGTAATTTAATGAAGCTAGATGTATTAACAATGAGCGAAAAATCTTACAAAACAATCACTTCCAAAATAGCGGAAACTGGAAGTGGTAAACCTAGAGCATTATTAGCATATTATTTTAGTATTCTTGAAGTAATGAAGGAGTTTTCAACTTCAGTGTTTTGTCCAATAGTTATTGACTCCCCCAACCAACAAGACCAAGAAAAAGCAAACTTGGATAAGATGTTAGACTTTATTATAGAAAAAAAACCAGAAGGTTCACAATTAATTTTGGGTCTTGTTGAAATGAATGATATAAGTTTTGAAGGGGAAACTCTTATTTTGAATGAGAAACACAGCTTACTTGGAAAGAGTGATTATCCTAAAATTTCTGTGGAGATAAAAGATTTATTGGAAAAATGTGAATGAATATAAACACAGCTTTCGTATCTGGCGTACGAAAGCTGTTATTTTTACTTAAAAACCTCATTTAGATACACCACGGTGAACCGTATCACAAATAGAGGCAAAAATAGTTGTAGATAGGATGGATACTTCCTGCTAATAGCAGAGAAAGAAGGTAATTAAATACCTTCTTTCAGATTGTAGACAAAAGGCATTCCGAATGATCCAATTCGGTTGCCTTTTTCCATTTCAAAGCATTTTTCCGTTAATCTTTTCTCGAATTAGACCCCTCCGAGGTCAATTTTTATGCCATTTTTGGACTAAGCCAAGTCCAGTTTGCCATCTTCTTTAAATTCATGGCAACAAAAGTAAGCATCGCCTGCATGGACAATTTTTTAAGACCTCTTAAGGTTGTCCATCGCATACCATGCTTATCTTTCGCATCCGCAAATACTCGTTCAATTGTTTCTTTACGACGTGCATAAATAGTTTTATTCTCTTCTATGTGTCGAAGGTGTTCAATTTCCTCAAGATACCCTTCCCAGACATGTCGTTGGATTAGTTTTTGATGATTTTGACTCTGAGTACATTGAGATAGAAGTGGGCAATCCTTACATTGAGTAGGATTGGAGATGTACTGACGATACCCTTCTTTAGTAGTTGTTCTATAT
>NZ_JACYHA010000038.1 GCF_014837155.1 Litchfieldia stipae
CTCCTGATACTCTTTTACAACCATAAGCTTAAAATCTTCGCTATATTTACTCAAAAATAAACACCCCAAAAGTCAGATTTCACTCTAACTTTTGGGGTGCACTACATTCTCGCGCTGCCTAAGTTGAAGTAGGCAGCGTGAGAACGTCCCCAGTTATCCCCAGTTATGTTGTTTGATTTAGTTCTGCTACCCCGAGGGCAAGTTGGTTCCATAGAATGCTTTCTACATGTTTTTTTTGACGTTGCTCACATTCAACAATGAGAATAACTTCTGAATTTTTTCCCCTTAGTAACCTTTGTTTCCTTTTAACCACCTTTTTGATAAACAAATCAATGACAAAACCTATAACGAATCCGCTTCCTGCTCCAATTAGTCCCCAAATGATAGGTCCCCATTCCAATATAAATCCTCTGCTAGCTCCGACTGTTGAAAAGAGAAAAGCTAGTATCATCCCTTTTGATATGAGAGAAACTCCGTCAGATTGGTGAAGGTTGTCAAAAAGTTTTCGTTCCTCTAATCTGTTGTTTAACGGGATGGCTAAAATATTTTTAATACCATGTTCCTCTAATTCAGTTATAGCTAATTCTAGATAAGTTGAATGCTCGAAAGTAGCAAAAATCTGCATGTTAGTCACCTTACTTACTTTCATTAAATTAAAAATATAATTTTGATAGTGGCTTCTTAAATATTTCCTTTGCTCATCTTCAAATAATTTGTTATTTTCAATTGCGCTAATATAAGAATCATAAATGGTAAAAAAGTAAAAGGTAGGCAAATATAGAAGCCATTGTGCATCCAAAACCTCATTTGATTTAGCAAGATTCCCATTTAATAAGTAGATAAAAGCCTCAAGAAAATGTGAATTGTAAATAAAAATAGCAGTCCAAATAAGTGTAAAGCCAGCAAGGATAATCCTATGGACGTAGAGCTGTCCTATGCTGGGAATCGTCATAGCCCAAAAGATAGCCATGAGAGGATTTCTTTTATCAAGATAATTAATTTCAAAAGCTCCTATTGCGAATGAATTAAACTGAGCATCCTCCCTTTTGGCAAGGGTATATATGTTATTCATATCCACAGTCGTACGATAACTATCCCATATCGCAAAAAGATACACAGGGGCATACAATAGAACCATTCTTAGATCTAATACTTCTTTAGCAGCTTCAAAGTTACCTATGAATGAAAATACAATGGCTTGGTTAAGCTTCGTTGTTTGGTTAATATAAACTTCCCAAATAAATAATGCACATCCCCTAAAATATTTATTTAAGAGGAAGTGCCCAAACCCTGGGAATGCAACGGACCACATGGCGATAGTCCAGGGGTTTCTTAAATGAATCTGTGTTGTTCCAAAAATACTTACATGTGCCTTATAGCGACGTGCTTTGTTTGTATTTTGGAAATTATCCATGGCCATCCTCCAATGAACTTCAAATCGGTAATACTTATGGTTTTCCCTAAAGAAGAATTGTTTATTAAATTAATGGACTCGTTCTTTTTTGTTTGGATCTCTACGAAAGAATGATACGTAAAAATTTGGAAATCCTAATAACAAAATTGTTAAAAGGATGGAGAGGTATTGATGTCATTTGATCAAAAGCTACCTGAAAGCATAGAGCCATTTTGGAGAGAAGGTCTTAATATTCCTGAGTTTCCTAAATTGGAGAAGGATCTTGAAGTCGATGTTGTCATTGTGGGGGGAGGTATTACTGGACTTACCTCTGCTTATGTATTAGTCAATGAAGGGTTAAAGGTTGCGGTGATTGAAGCCAATAAACTAGTGAATGGGACATCAGGGCACACAACGGCAAAGATAACCGCACAGCATGACTTGATCTATGATGAGTTCATCCAGCACTTTGGAAGAAGTAAGGCTAGGTTATATTATGAAGCTAATATCGAGGCCCTACAATTTATTAAAAAAACCGTAGAAGAACATCAAATCGATTGTGATTTCAAGGAACAAGATGCCTATCTTTATTCGACGACAGATGAATATGCAGAAAAGATTAAAACCGAAGCCAAAGCATATAAAACACTAGGTATAGATGGGGGCATAATTGATCAGATCCCTTTTGACATCAAAGTGAAAAATGCACTCGTCATGAAAAACCAAGCCCAATTTCATCCTGTAAAGTACCTTGCCCATCTAATAAAACTAATAACTGATAAGGGTGGTCTCATTTTTGAGGAAACGGTGGCAGTTAATGTAGAAACGGGTGAAAAGCCAACGGTGATTACACGTGATGGAAAACGAGCTACTGGAGGTTTTGTCATCGCCTGTTCGCATTTTCCGTTTTTCGAAGGATTAGGATTATATTCGACCAGAATGTATGCTGATCGTTCGTATGTAGTTGCGGTCAAAGCAAACACGACTTATCCAGAAGGTATGTATCTTAGTGTTGATCAGCCATCCAGATCACTTCGTTCTGCTTCTAACAATGGTGAGGAGGTAATCATCATCGGAGGTGGCGGCCATAAAACAGGACAAGCAACAGATACAATGAAGGAATATAATCATTTAGCTGATTTTAGTGAGCAAGTTTTTGAAGTGAAAGAAATGGTTAATCGGTGGTCAGCTCAAGATTTAACAACCTTGGATAAGGTTCCTTATATTGGTGAATTAACCACAAATGAGCCCAATATTTTGGTAGGTACAGGGTACAGAAAATGGGGAATGACAAGCAGTACGGTTGCTGCGCTTCTATTTAGAGACATTATTTTAAAAAGACAAAATAACTATCGTGATTTATATTCTCCATCACGCTTTTATGCTGACCCAAGTTTGAAAAACTTCCTCCTTACAAATATGGATGTAGCTAAGCATTTAATCAAAGGAAAAATGGACATTCCTCAAAAAAGTGTAGATGACATTCCAAATGGAGAAGCTGCTGTAATTTCTTTCAACGGACATCGTAAAGGTGCCTTTAAGGACGAAGAGGGGAAGGTATTTATCGTTGATACGACTTGTACGCATGTTGGATGTGAGGTCGCGTGGAACAATGGGGAAAAAACATGGGATTGTCCATGTCATGGCTCTAGATTTTCCTATACTGGCGAAGTGATTGAGGGGCCAGCAGAAAAACCGTTACAGCAATATGATTTTACCATGCTAGACATTATCACATCGGAGGACTCTGGTTATTAAAATGAAGTCATGATTTAGCAAGTTAGATAAAACAAGTAGTACTTCAGTTTAGTATAAAAAACGGGGTGCGTGAATTCTACTATGTAGATTCATGCACCATTTTATTTGAAATTAGTCACTAGACCTTCTATATCTTCGATTTTCTGTTCAAGTATGTGTGCAAATCGATCAGAATCTTCAATATATACCAATACTTTATTGACCTTTTTCTTTATTCCGAAATACCCTCTGTATGTAACAGGTTCTTTAAAAATAATCTCATGTTTAAGCTCATCTGTGATTTCGAATAATCTGGTTAATACTCTGGGAAAGGCAGTAGCATGAAATACTTCTTTCTCATGAATGATTCCACCACTTTTGCTATAGGTAATTGAGGCTCTTTTAATCATTTCTATATCTTGTATATGAAATGAAATCTCCCTTCTCGCACCAATCTTCATTTCTATCACGTTACCCATCATACGTATGGGTGTGTTTCTTACCCAATTGTAATGGATGCTTGTCCTTCCTTAGCAATCATATCGTGTATTCGTTTATAAATTCCTTCCTAGTCAGCTTGGATTTGATTAAAATAAAGGTATAAGCGGGGACGGTTCTCACGCTGCCAATTTGGCAGCGCAAGAACCGTCCCAAAGAAGAGGTGATTGAGTTGGTAGAATTGGTGTTAGATGCAAAAGCAACACTGGGGGAAGGTCCTTGTTGGGACAGTGAGAAACAATTAATGTATTGGGTGGATATTTTAGAGAAAAAGGTGAATGTGTTTAATCCAGCTACAAATGAAAATCGTGAAATTCAGTTGGATCAATACGTAGGAGCGATCACTCTTAGAAAGAATAACGAGGCAGTCGTGGTACTGGAAAACGGATTTTATGAGTTGGATCTTGAAACAGGAAAGGTCACCCTGATTGATGAACCAGAAAGCCATTTACCGAAGAATCGTTTCAATGATGGGAAATGTGATCCAGCTGGCTGTTTTTGGGCTGGAACGATGAGTATGGTTAATGAAAAAGAGCAGGGTGCCCTGTATTGTTTAGATACGAATAGGAACGTTCATAAGAAAGTAGACAAGGTTGGAATCTCTAATGGAATTGCTTGGTCTCCAGACCATAAATTCATGTATTATATCGATACATTAACTCGAAAGGTTTGTCGTTTTCATTATCATGCAGAAACGGGAGAAATTCAAAATCGGACAGATATCATCAGTATTCCAAATAGTGAAGGGTTGCCAGATGGAATGACGATTGATGAAGAAGGAATGCTGTGGATTGCTCATTGGGGTGGTTCGCAAGTGTCTAGATGGAATCCTCATACTGGAGAACAAATCGACTCCTTCAATGTCCCTGCATTGAATGTGACATCTTGTGCTTTTGGAGGAATTGAATTAAACGAATTGTATATAACCACAGCAAGAAATGGAATGACGGAAGAACAACTTACTGATTATCCATTATCAGGCGGACTTTTTAAATTGAAAACTAATGTAAAAGGAAGTCCTTCTTATACCTTTAGAGGTTAAATCAAATGAAGAAAAGACGAGCTGCATGATCTATTGATTGAAAAATCAATTAATCACTAGTAAAATGTTTTTATACTTATCCGTTTAAAAAGTGGGCAAAGCGGGGGTGGTTCCCACACTGCCAATTCTACATTTGGCAGTCTAAGAACCGTCCCCAAATGAAAGGTCGTATTTCATTGAATATGTTCAGCAAGTTATTTAAGAAAGAGAAAAAACTGAATATTGATTTCTGTATGAAGAATTTAGATCGCTTTCTAACAGATGAGAATCTTAAAAGCTATGAATCATTCATGAGTCAAAAGAACATTCAATATAAGGAATTTGAATGCCAAAGTAGATGTAAGGAATGTAAGACATCTCCGTATGCAATCGTTAATGGCGAATTCATAGCTGCAAATGATTCACAGGAATTGTTGGACAAGCTTAGGCAAATCAGGGACGGTTCTTACGCTGCCAAGTCTTAAGGGAGCAATAGTTCATAAGAACCTGCCCCAGTTATTCTAGAAGGGAGAAGCAATGATGGAGAAGAAAACGCATATCTCAGTGGAACTAGAGAATTGGATTAGAAATACCCTGAAGACCGGTGTACACCCTGAGGCCATCGTCAATGGCCTGATAAAAAAAGGGTATGATACAAGGCTTGCTTATAGGATATTATTAAACATCGTCGCAAATCATCCAGTCAGTGCTTCAAACACTTCTTATCAATATGAGACGCCTGAACTTGGAATCAGAGAAAACGTTCTGTATACAAGTGACAGGGAAATTAGGGTGTTAATGAGGAATGAGAAGCCTTATGTTTTACATTTGGATAATGTTCTAAGCTCTGAAGAATGTGATCGTCTCATTAGTCTTTCGATGGGGCGCTTACAGCCTTCAAAAGTGGTTGATCCGAAAACGGGAATAGAGAGAAGTACAGCGGGTAGAACAAGTCATGGTATGTATTTTAGCCTTAATGAAAATTCGTTTCTAACGACAATTGAAAAACGAATCGCTGAAATAACAAACATCCCAATGGAACATGGGGAGGGATTACAGGTGCTAAATTATAAGAATGACCAAGAATACAAACCGCATTTTGATTATTTTCCATCAAGTAAAGTGGACCCTGAAAAGGGGGGACAACGCGTTGGCACCCTATTAATCTATTTAAACGATGTTCCTGATGGTGGGCAGACAATCTTTCCTAAATTAGGTCTTTCAATTGTTCCGAAAAAAGGGACGGCCGTATATTTTCACTATACTAATAGCTTAGGTCAAGTAGACCCGATGTCTCTACATAGTAGTTCACCAGTATTGAAGGGTGAAAAATGGGTTGCTACCAAATGGATTCGTCAAGGGAATATCTATCCAAAACCTGTAAAAGTTCACTCATGAGTTTCGGGAGAATTTAGTGGGAATAATGTCAGGGGATATTAACCAATAAGTGAAAGGGGAGATGGTGAATCTCTGTGTAGTTTTTATACTTTTTGGTTGAAAAAATGTTGAGTATTATCTTTTGCGACTAACAGAACAAGTGGTGGAACAGTTTTTGAAGGAGAGTGATGAGATTGATTCAGAATGATTTTAGGACGGTTTTAGAAAACGTACCTATAGAAAATGTCTGTTTCCAAGAACCTATAAAGAATCATACATATACAAAACTTGGAGGAATATCAGATCTATTTCTAACTCCTTCAAGCTATGATGAAATTCAATTTATTATGAGGACGGCTAAACAATACAATATCCCTATAACACTATTGGGGAAGGGTTCGAATTTAATTGTCCGAGATGGGGGAATAAGAGGTATTACTTTGAGTTTAACAAAAATGAAATCAATCCACGTCTCATCAGATTATGTAATCGCTCAAGGTGGTGCTGCTATCATTGATGTTTCTGAAAAAGCACTTGAGCATGCATTATCTGGATTAGAGTTCGCATGTGGAATCCCAGGAACGGTCGGTGGTGCACTTTATATGAATGCAGGTGCATATGGAGGACAGATTTCAGATGTATTAGAAAAAACAACCATATTGACCGAAAATGGGGAAATTGTTACTTTGTCCAAAGATGAATTTGGTTTTGGTTATCGGGAAAGTATCTTTCGCAAACATGAGTATGTTATTTTAGAAGCAAGGTTTAAACTCGAAGTAGATGCACCAGATACAATCAGAAATAAGATGAGTGAATTTACGCTAGCAAGGAATTCAAAACAACCACTTGAATATCCCTCTTGTGGTAGTGTTTTCAAACGTCCACCAGGATATTACGGGGGGAAATTGATTCAAGATGCTGGCCTTCAAGGTACAAGAATTGGTGGGGCAGAAGTATCAAAAAAACATGCAGGTTTTATTGTAAATATTGATCAAGCCACGGCAAAGGATTATATAGATTTGATTTCTTATGTCCAACAAACAATAAAAGAAAAATTTGATGTAGAGTTAGAGACAGAGGTCATCATTTTGGGTGAAGACAATTAAAAAGGGAGACATTATTCATGAAAATAGAGATAAGTGAAGGTGCATTACATTGGTTCAAAGAGGAAGTAGGTCTAGAAGCGGGAAAGGGCGTTAAGTTTTATCCACAAGCATATGGATCCAGTCCTGTACAAGAAAGTTTCTCACTTGCCTTTACAATAGATAATGATTGGAGAGAAGCTGCTGTCCATACAAATTCAGGTGGTATTACCTTCTTCTTAGAAGAGACAGATTTATGGTTTTTTAATGGACATGATTTGTATGTTGATTACGATGAGACAAAGGATGAATTGGAATACAAATACAAAAAACCTTAAAGCTAAAGGGCTCGGACAGTCCAATTGAAAGATGTCTTCAAAAAATGGGAAACTCAGTATAATTGGGTTTCCTATTTTTCTTTCAAAAGGTTAATTTGGTCTAGTTATTCTTATTACTCATAAATGAAGCTACAATCGCACAAGTATGTCACCAATTAAAGTAATAACAGTGGCCATCATACCATTCCTTCGATTCGAAAATAAAGTAGTATGTTTCCATAAAAAGTAAAAATACATACGTATGTTAAAAACACCCATATTCTTGAAACTTTGAGGTAAGTAAATCGTAATGTAATTAAGCATTCAGGGAAGCCACTCGGCCAAATCCAGTAATAGGAAGCGTAAGAACCGTCCCCAATTAGCCAAAAGAAAGGGGTTTTCACTTGAGTTTATTTCAAAAATTGGTTGATCATCATTACAGAAGAGTGTTTCAAATTTATTTGATGTTAATGTTAATCATTCACATCGGTTATGTATTATTGATGAACTACAGGTTTAAGATGGCTGAGGTGTGGATGGCGAAAGAAGATTTATTAACACCAACGGATATAGATAGCATTAGGCAATTAGGACAATGGACAGAACGGATTGAAATCTCTTTTATGACTTTATTCGTCATCATAGCGATATTCAGTCTTTTGTCAAACCGTATAGGGCAAAAAACGATATCGTCGTTTATAAAATATAACGCGATATTAATAGTGTGTATATTCATGCTAAGTGCGGTATTTCACTTTACCACAACATTAACTACTTTCGAGTTACTATTACCATTAATTAATTTAGCGACAGTTACTGTAATAGTTGCCACAGTACTAGTGATAGAACGAGTGATTAGAGTTGGATTGAATAGAAAGGTAGGTTCAACAAAAATATAAATAGGACTCGAACGGAGATGACCGTCAAAGCAGCGGTCTTTTTGTTTTCGTCCAATTAATCGTAAGAAAAGTCAGTCTATATGTGCTAGAATCAAAGAAATAGGGGAGTTGCTTATGATTACAGAACTTAAAGTTCAAGAGTTTACTAGGTGCGAACCGTTATTAAATGAGAATGGACAACTAGAAGTGAAGGCTGTTATACAAGGGATGAATCCTGGTCGTGTATTTGTGGATCATCCACTCACGCCTACCACTGGGTTTATTTGGTTAGGGAACAATGATGGATTTATTTTCTTCGGTAATGAAAACAATGATAAATTCAATGACGGGTTAGAACTATTTTTTAATCGCGTTATTATACCAGATGCAACGAAGGTTGGAGTGGATTGGTTTGAGGGAATTGGGAATCATCCGAACTGGGACTCAACGATTGAGAGAGTGTTCCAAACTCGTAGATTAGGAAGCTGGAAACAGAGGGTATATTCATTACATAAGAACGATTTTGAAACTAAAGTTTCCCCGTCTATCTCTCGAAATTACGAGGTCGTGAAAATCACGGAATCTCTTTTTGAAAATAAGGATCAGTCCATTAAAAATAGTGATTTTTTACACTCTCCTATTTTAGAAAATTGGTCTACTGTTGATTTGTTTTTACGTCATGGGCTAGCTTATGGTGTCATTTCTAATCAGGAAATAGTGAGTCTTTGTTATTCAGGTTTTGTTGCAAGAGATGTACATAGTATCGGAATTGTCACTTTAGAAGAACATCGAGGACAGAAGTTAGCACAGAGTGCCGCATTCTCTTATGTAAGTGAATGTCTTGAACTGGGAATCACTCCGTACTGGGATTGTATGGATTCTAATAAGCCGTCAATTGCCATTGCTGAAAGACTTGGATTTAAACCTCTTTTTACCTACAAAGGATATGAATATCCGTTGCAAACAGGGGACGGTTCTCACTCTTCCAAATCCTGAAGTGGCCAGTGAAAGAATTGCCCAAAGTGTGCAGTGGATGGGAGCTGATAAAATGGAAAATGAATTAAAAAAAGCAATCGATTTAAGGAAGAATGGAAGTTATCTTGAATCTAATGAGTTATTACTGAAACTTGTTGAACAGTTTCCACATCATGCATCACTAAATTATCAATGTGCATGGAGTTTTGATTTATTAGGGGAAGAGGCAAAGGCCGTTCCTTTCTATGAGAATGCCATTAAGATTGGGTTGCCTCAAACGGAATTAGAAGGAGCGTATGTAGGATTAGGTAGTACTTACCGGACATTAGGAGAGTATGAAAAGTCGAAAATAACCTTTCTAAAAGGTTTAGAATCTTTTCCTTCAAATCGCGCGTTGCAAACATTCTACGCGATGACCCTGTACAATTTAAATGACCATTCAAAAGCAATGGAATTATTATTAAACTGCTTAATCGAGACAACGAATGATGAAAAGATTAAATCTTATAAAAAAGCCATTGAATTCTATTCAGATAAACTAGATGAAGTGTGGAAATAAGGAGACAAAAATGATACTTGATAATTTCGAAGAATATGATGATCCAAATCTATACGACAAGGAAAATGAACACTACATACCAGAACTACCATTCTTACTAGAATGGGCTGGAAAAATACAAGGAACAATTATAGATCTGGCATGTGGTACAGGTAGACTGACAATCCCTATGGCGAAAAAGGGCTATAAACTGATTGGTGTAGACCTCCATCAAGGGATGTTAAACCATGCTATCACAAAGTCCACACAGCTTAACCTACCGATTGATTGGTTCAAACAAGACTGCACAAATTTAAACCTAAATGTAAAAAGTAAATTGATTTATTCAGTGGGTCATTCGTTTCAACATTTTCTCACGAATGAAGAGCAAGATCGATTACTAACTTCTGTGAACAACCATCTAGAGGAAAACGGTATATTTATCTTTGATACAAGATTTCCGAGTGCAGAGGAATTGTTACAACCAAGAACGGAAGAATACTGGCGTACGTATATGGACTCTGAGACGCAAGAAAAAGTAGATGTTTACACGATTAGTGACTATGATTCTCTTCAACAAATCCAACACTACATAACTATTAGAAAATACAAGAATAAGGAAGGGGAAGTCATCAAAGAAAAGAGAACGAATATCCGATTAAGATATGTCTATCCGAAGGAAATGGAAAGATTATTGTATGCGAATGGTTTTGAAATTGTGAACGTATATAAAGATTGGAATGCAACGCCGTTATCATACGATAGTAATGACATGATCTATGTCTGTAGAAAGTTGTTTTGAGAAAAAAGAGGGGACGGTTCTCAAACTTCCAAATCGTGAAATTTGGCAGCGCAAGAACCGTCCCCAATTCGCCTACCATCTATAAGCGCCTTCGCATGTGTCTGGAAGTGGTTCATAGTAACAATGTTGTTTGTATTGACCTGTAAATGGTTGATCGTACCAGGTTTGAGGGCATGGGGCATATGGATTAAAGTACCAGAGTGCATGCTTAGATGGGTGCTCCCACCAATAATCCAACGTTTGTTTCGCTAATTTTCTCTCTGATTCTCGTGCTCTATTATAGAAAACATTCCCTTTTTGTACTGCTTCAAAAGAATAATTTCCGCCCTGAATTTGAAAGATGACATCAGAAATGGACCTTAAATCTCTAAAGTCTAAGCAATTCGCTTTTAGCCGATTCACAATGACATTACCAACCATTAACATTCCTAGTTTTCCTTCGCCTTCTGCCTCGGCCCGCATCATTCGAGCCACTAAATCTACATCACTGTCTGTATATTTGACTCTTGCCATTTTCATCACCTCTACAAGAATTGTATGAAGAAAGCCTACAAATGTGTAAGTTTTTCAAATAAAATTAAATAGGTGGATGGTCCCTTGTTTCTCATGAATAATTTTTTATTAATCTTCTTAAATTTGTAACAAGTTTATAAGGTTTTCTGGTAAAATATACCCAATGTGCAAAAAAAGGACATACAATCTCTAATATGAAGTGAGCGTTATAAGGAGGAGTATTAAAGGTGTTAAAATTTATCGTGTATTTAGCTGTATTTTCGTTCTTTGGGTATAAATACTATACTAGCCCAGAGGATTCAGTTTTTACTAATATATTCGTCATACTGCTTAGTCTATTTATCTTTATTTTCTTATTTGAATGGTTGCTAAGTCTATTGAAGAAAAAGGCATCGACTTTAGAGGTCGCTGTTGAAAAGGAAGAAGCAGAAAGCTTTGATGAACTCCTACAGGAACTAACTAGTGAATACGAAAAGACATGGAACATTAAATACGAAGAACATGACCTTATGATCGTCAATAAATACAATAAAGAGCATTCCTGTTAGAAGGATTTTCTGGGACTTGAACAAAAAAGAGCCCTCTTGGTATGATACGGGGTGTCAAATCTGCGCAGAATTGACCCCTAACTTAGTTAACCAAGG
>NZ_JACYHA010000039.1 GCF_014837155.1 Litchfieldia stipae
TGTGCATCGCATAATTCCCTATCACTACTTTCTATAATTATCCAGTAGTGACCGCGTAGCGTACCCGTAGGTTGGAATAATTACACATAATATATAAATTCTGTTAGGAATTGTGTCGAAAAATATTTTTTTGACACCCCAACAACGGCTCAAACCGTTGATAAATCAATATTTATAGAGGGAGGGGAGACAATGGGGAAAATACTTTTTACATCTAGCGGTCTTAGTACAAATTCAATTAAAGAAAAGTTCCTGGAACTTTTAATAGATTCACCAACTAATTTAAAGGTTGGGATTATAACTACTGCTTCAGATAAAAAAGCTGATAATAAATATGCTAGACGAGCTAGGACAGACTTTCTAGCAATGGGTTTCAATAAGGTTGAATTTATAGATGTAGAATTTGATGATATTGAAAGATTAGAAGAATGTAATGTAATTTACATAAACGGTGGCAATCCATTTTATCTACTTTATCATTTGAAAAACAGTGGAGCAGATAAAAAACTAAAAGCATTAAGTGAGGGAAATGTCATACTTATCGGAGTATCGGCAGGGGCAGTAATTTTAGGTCCGGATATTAGCATTGTGGATTTTTTCACACCACACTTAAACACAGTAAATTTGAAGGACTTAACGGGCTTGAAAATTACCGACAACATTGTTTTTCCACATTATGATAGAGAAGATTTATTTCCATCATCTCTGTCTATTGAGGAACGTATACTGAAATATGAAGCAGTATATCAGAAAAAGGTTTTGCGGATAGCTGACGATGATGCAATTTAATGCAAAGTTGGGACGGTTCTTGTGCTGCCAATTATAAATTTGGCAGCGCAAGAACCGTCCCCATTTTGTCTTGACAATAAAATACCCTAATGTTAGGATAAAAAAGACCTAAGTTTAGGATAAATATTTTTAGAGTAAAAAGGGAGAGACAAATAAATGACTGTATTATCAATTATTCTTCAAGTATTATTAGGATTAGGATTCCTAATGTTTGGATTTATGAAGTTGGGTTCGCAGCAAATGGTGGAAGGCTTTAAACATTATGGCTATCCAACATGGTTCCGAGTATTTACCGGATTAGTAGAACTGGCTGCTGCTGTTTTAGTTATTGCAGGTATTTGGATTGAAGGATTGGCTGTTTGGGGTGGATTAATCATTGTCGTAACGATGATTGGGGCTATCCTTACTCATATCAAAATCAAAGATTCTATTAAAAGCATGGGCATGCCAATGATTCTATTAGTATTAGGATTAGTTGTATTCATCCTGAACTTTTAGGTTTTTCATATACATGGCGGCTGATAAATCGTGCTCCAATTTAAAGTATGTTATTGTAAGTAATAGGACATTTTGATTGATAGAGATTCCAACTAAGATTAATAATCCTTTATATAGAAATCACTTATCATAAATAGTAAAGGAGCTCGAAGGATGGAAAATCAAAATGAATTGGATTTAAGACTATTTCGTATTTGGATGAAGGCAACGAAAGCAGTAGCGACCAATATTCAGAAGGATATTGAAAGTCATCAAATTAATAATGAAAATTTCATGATACTCGAATTGCTTTACAGTAAAGGGCCTCATCCTGTGCAAAAAATTAGTGAGATCTTCTCGATTCCAAGTGGTAGCATTACTTATGTTGTTGATAAACTTGAGAAGAAGGGATTAGTAGAAAGACTGCCAAATCCAAAGGATCGACGGGCATCAAATGTTGTCCTAACACAAGAAGGCAGAGTTCTTTTTGCCGAGATATTTCCAAAGCATGTTTCAACGATCTCTGAGAATTTATCATTTATCTCAAATGATGAAAAAGAACAACTCATTGATCTATTAAAGAGAATTGGGTTAGGTGCACAAAATCTAGAAAAATAAATAAGAAAATGAAATAGGAGGAAAAGAACAATGACAACTGAAAAATTAAATGTAGGGATTATTTTAGGAAGCACAAGAGATGGAAGAGTGAGCCCACAAGTAGGAGCATGGATTAAAGAAATTGCTGAACAACGTGGAGATGCAAACTATGAAATCGTAGATATTGCTGATTATCAATTACCATTCCTAGGAACAACTGATGGAACTGAACCTGGAATTGCTGCTTGGAACGAGAAATTAAACAGCTTAGACGGATTCGTATTTATCGTTCAGGAATATAATCACAGTATTACGGGTGCGTTGAAAAATGCGATTGATTTCGCACGCGAAGCTTGGAATAATAAAGCAGCTGGTATTGTAAGCTATGGTTCTACTGGTGGTGCACGTGCAGCTGAGCATTTAAGAGGAATCATGGGTGAGTTATTGATTGCAGATGTCCGTGTTCATCCTACTCTTTCATTATTTACTGATTTTGAAAACTTCACTACATTCAAGCCAGCTGACATTCATCATGACAATGTAAATGCTATGCTTGACCAAGTAATCGCTTGGAGTGGCGCGTTAAAAACATTGAGATAAGGTAAAATGGGGGCGGTTCTAGCTCTGCTATGGCAGAGTAAGAACCGCCCTTAATTCGTTTTTGTAACTTAGTGAGTAGATAAATCGTCTACTTAACAAAGGGGGATTTTTCCTATGAAAAAGAAGACAAAAATATTCTCTTGCGTGATGATGTTCATTGTAGTTGCTACTTTTCTTGTACCAACAAGTAAGCCGTTGGCTACTTCATGGGCGTATCCATTTGTCGTTTGGGAAGGGTATGTCTATGTCGTTAGCGATGAAGAAGTGACTGAAGTTGGGGAAGTAATTGGGAAGGTCACGAGATACTCAGATATGGAAAGTTTTCCTGGTAATTTTTCAAATGCCTATGAAAAAGGAACCAAATATTATTCCATTGAAGGAGTGAGTACGGAAGAAGCGATTGCTATAGAACAATCTAAAGGTGAGTATTTAAAAGCTCAAAGAGAAGCTGAATATGGTGTAAAAAGTGTTTTTGAACGTGTTTTTGATGGACCTTTCGGGATTGGGATTATTCTTGCATTAGTAGTTATTGGTGTAATTGCAATTATTTCAGTTTATAAAACAAAGCGTAGATAGCAGATAGGGCAGATAGGGGACGGTTCTTGCACTGCTAAACGTGGCAGCGAAAGGGACCGTCCTTCTTTCATTAGCTTAATTGGAATGTATCTTTGATCTTTTTTGCAACTACTTCTGCACTTAAATTTGTATTGTTTATCCTTATGTAATTAGAATAGTTTAGTTCACCATCAACTGAATTCAATCTGTATTTCTCCATTGACTCTTTCAAATCCAGTTCAGACCATGAAATGTCTCTTTTTGAGGGCTTGTGTTTAAGTCGATTAGAGCTTTTATTACGCTCAAGTCTTTCATCTAACTCAGCCTCAAGTTCTACAAAGTAGACCGTCCCACCTCTAGATTCGAACAACTGAATGATTTGATTCACATAATCCCAATCCTCTTGCATATCGAACGCCCAAACATAAGTGAAAACCAATCCATACAGATTACTCTTTGAAACTTCTTCAAATATCTCCTGACGAAATAAGTTGACAAGTCTTTTTCCTTCTTTCGTTCCGTAATCAAAGAAATGATTGACCAAATCAATCGTCATATGATTATGAAAAAGCTTCAAATCTGTGATTCTAGATAACTCCTGTCCAACAGTCATTTTCCCAACCGCTTGTGGTCCAAACAATAAGACAAATTTCATGAGATCCCTCCTCTTAATGGTTATCTTAACTTAACATGAGTCAATCATGGGACGGTTCTTACTCTGCCAATTTTATAGATGGCAGAGCAAGAACCGTCCCCATTGTGCTATAATTTAGAAAAATGAGAATTGATAGGATTATAGTTCAAAAGGAAGATAAAATGAATGATAACAGGATTTAGGAGGAGAGCTTCAACATGACGTTTCCAGTAATTGAGACGAATAGATTAGTTTTAAGACGAGTGACAAATGAGGATGCAAAAGACGTATTAAAGTATCTTTCTGATGAAGATGTAATGAAATATTATGGTTTAGATCCATTCCAATCCATAGATGATGCGTTAGAGGAGATTTCATGGTATCAGTCGATTCAAGACAATAGTACTGGGATTAGATGGGGAATTACATTAAAAGACCAAGATCGTGTAATTGGTAGCTGTGGTTTTCATAACAGCGTGTCTCAGCATTACCGCACGGAGATTGGTTTTGAATTGAGCAAGGACCAGTGGGGAAAGGGTATTGCTCTTGAAGCAGTGGGAGCAATTATAAATTATGGATTTGAACAGATGAACTTTCAACGGATTGAAGCTTTAATTGAACCACCTAACCTACCGTCACAAAAGTTAGTAGAAAATCTCGGATTTGAGAGAGAAGGTTTGTTGAGAAGTTATGAATTTACACGTGGAAAATTTGATGATTTATACATGTACTCAATATTGAAGCAGAAATAGGGCAAAGTGGGGGGCAAAATGGGGACGGTTCTCACACTGCCAACCCCTGAAATTGGCAACGTAAGAACCGTCCCAAGTTAGTCAACAGAAATAGAGTAATAATATTAATGGGACCTTTGTTAGGCGGCTGGGGATGTTGGTACGTATATAAAATTATAAGACAAAAGAAATAGAAAAGACTTTGGTTTGTTATCTCATTTTTGGCGTATACTTATTCACTACTCTAAAAATAAGAGGAGTTCCAATGATCGTTGGTAAAAGCCAAAATAACAAGATGGGGAGTTCATTCAAAATAGGAACTTTAGGTACATTTACTACGATCGTTGCAGTGACAATCCCAATGTAAGAGCCTAGCATCCCACTTATGTGAGAGATCAACCAATTTTTCCAGCGCTTTTTTGATGACAAATAACCAAATAACGCAAGTGAGTAAGAGAATACACCAATATAAAAAAGATGAGCACTTTCTTCCCAGCGGATGATGGACATGATAACAGTTGTGATAAATACGAAAACATAAGACCAATGATATACTTCACCAGAAATGGTATGCTTTCCTTTCTTTTTTCTGGAAGAAATAGCGATGACACCACTTATTAAACAAATTATCCCCGTTGCAATATGAGTAATGAGAAATAAAGTAAACAAAACAGCATCTCCCCTCTAAAAAAACAACTAAACTCTTTAAATAATTGTAACAAATACCCGTGTGAAAATATCGAATTTTATGAAAATAATACATATTACATGATGCCAAACTCCGAAATGAAGGAGGTAGAAGAATGAAAATAATCGAATCAGAGAGATTGTATTTAAGAGAATTAAAAATAGAAGATTCTGAGGAGTTAGCTAAGGTTCTGTCTGATCCTGAGTCCATGCAATATTACCCACAGCCATTTAATCAAGAGAAGGTAGAGCGCTGGATTCATTGGAATATCGAGAATTATAAAAAATTTAACCATGGATTATGGGCAGTTATTTTAAAAGACGGGGAGACATTTATCGGAGATTGTGGCATTACAATGCAAGAAATCGATGGTGAAATCGTACCAGAGATCGGTTTTCATATTATAAAGAGCTATTGGAATAAAGGGTATGCAACAGAAGCAGCAAACGCGTGTAAGAATTATGCCTTTGATGCGTTGAATTACTCAAGGATTTATTCATACACGGTGATTAGAAACATCCCATCACAGAAGGTTGCAGAGAAAATTGGAATGAAGACATATAAGGTATTTGAGAAGAATGGAGAGAAGCAAATTGCCCAAGTGGTAAAACGGGAGGGGTTCTGACGTTGGTAAGACTGAATAGGCAGTTCAAGATCAGGACTCTGATATTAAGTGGAAATACCTAGTTCTTTTGTTATAGTGTTTTTCAATAATATTCCATAAAAAAGATAAAAATTGTAAAAACATGTGCTATAATGTAGAAAAATATTTCCTGAGAAATGAAGTGAAACATATGCTTATCACCATCATCATTATAGCAGTTGTACTAGCAATTTTATCACGTAATCCCAATATAAAAGGATTAATAGGAGAAACAAAAGTAAGTATGATGCTAGCGAAGCTAGATAAAGAGAAGTATAGTGTTAAAAACGACTTCATGCTCTACACAAAAGGTAGAAAGACAAGTCAAATTGATCATGTCATTATTTCAGTATATGGAATCTTTGTGATAGAGACGAAGAATTATAAGGGTTGGATCTTTGGTAGTGAACGAAATAAGTATTGGACCCAAACAATTTATAAAAAGAAATCAAATTTCTATAACCCAATTCATCAAAATTATGGTCACATTAAAGCAATTCAGGGTTTCCTTGAGAATGAGGATGATGCAATCTTTCATTCAATTATTGCATTTAGTCCAAGTGCTACAATTAAAGAAATGGATGTGAAGAGTAGCAATGTACAGGTTGTGTATACAACAGATTTGTTAAAAACAATACAAGGCTATACGAAACCAGTACTAACTGAACAACAAGTGAAAAGAATGGTTACACGTCTTTCATTTGTTCATAAGCCCGACAAAAATAAGCGTAAAGAGCATGTATCAAAGATTCGATCAACCCTTCAAGTGGAGCAACAAAAAGTGAATTCGAATACCTGTCCCAAGTGCGGAGGAGCATTAGTTCAACGCTCTGGAAAGTACGGTTCATTTAAGGGGTGTAGCAATTACCCTAGTTGTCGATTTATTGAGAAGAAACAAGCATGAAAACAGGGGGTGGTTCGTACGTTGTCAGGACTGAATTTGGCAGCGTTAGAACCGTCCCCAATTTGTTCCCAATTTGTTGAGTTGACTCGATAGCTATTCAGTGTTACAATGTACTAGTAATAAGCGGTACTTAATAGTGAGATGTTCTACATGCTATTTAGTATATTTTTTTCTTTGGTACTAAGTGATACTGAATATAAGTCAGACTAAATAGAGGAGGTTTCGAATATGGAGAATTTAACTGAAATGCTGAAGGGGTCGCTTGAAGGCTGCGTACTTGAAATCATTAGTCGCGAAGAAACCTATGGTTACGAGATAACACGGCGCCTGAACGATCTTGGATTTAGCGAAGTCGTGGAAGGGACTGTATATACCATTCTCGTTCGATTAGAAAAGAAAAATCTGGTGAATATTGATAAGAAACGGTCAGATATGGGACCGCCCCGCAAATTTTATACACTAAATGAGGCTGGTCGCCAGGAACTAGAACTGTTTTGGGAAAAATGGGATTTTGTATCATCAAAAATAAACAGTCTGAAATCACAATAGGTTCATAAGATATATCGTTTATTTTTATAAATAGAAGGAGGAATCAAGCATGTTAGAAAAGTTCAAAAAAATGATATTTGATAAGAAAGAGTACAAAATGATGATGGCCAGGGTAGAAGCACTTCCTGAAGACTACCAATTTGTATATAAGAAAATACAAAACTACATGTGGAATTTTACAGCTGGGAACGGTATGGATATGTTGAAAATCCAGTATGAACTAATCGATTTATTTGAAACTAGTTCGGCAGAAGGAAGACAGGTGCTGGAAGTCACTGGAGAAGATGTAGCAGCCTTTGCTGATGAATTAGTAGCAAACGCAAAAACTTATGTTGAAAGATATCGTGAAGATTTGAATCAGAGTATCTTAAACCGATTAAGAAAAAAGTGAATTTATAAAAATACATGGACTGAATAGCTGGCTACACGTGTGTATTGTATTGCACCCTTGTTATTCAGTTTTATTTTTAACTAGGTAGTAAGTGGTACAGAATATCAGTCACACTTAATAGCTGGAGACGATGTGAATTTTCTGAAGAAAGTCAACATCGCATATCAGACAAAGTACAGTCATTTTCTGTTCATGCACGCGACCTTGGATAGCATTTTAAAGGAGGAAAAAATATGAGTAATATATCAATTTCTGTGAAAGGGTTAAAAAAATCATTTAAAGACAAAGACGTTCTTAAGGGGGTGGATTTTGAAGTGAAAAGTGGCGAAATTTTTGCACTGCTCGGTTCAAATGGAGCAGGCAAAACGACAACGGTGAACATTCTATCGACCCTGCTGAAGGCAGATCGTGGTGAAGTTGCTGTTTGTGGCTTTGACGTCGAACGTCAAGCAGATGATGTTCGTCAGAGCATCAGCCTGACAGGACAGTTCTCAGCTATAGACGGTATGCTCACCGGGCGGGAAAATCTGATGATGGTTGCCAAGTTGCGGAGGGTATCTAATCCTGCTCAAGTCGTGGACAGTCTGCTATCAAGGTTCAGCCTGAGAGATGCTGCTAACCGCCGCGCTGACAACTATTCTGGTGGAATGAAGCGTAGGTTGGACATCGCGATGAGCCTGATTGGGAAGCCATCTGTCATTTTTCTCGACGAACCAACGACAGGACTTGACCCCGAAGCGCGTATTGAAGTCTGGAATACGGTCAAGGAGCTTGCTGGTAGTGGAGCGACCATCCTGTTGACGACCCAGTACTTGGAGGAAGCGGAACAACTGGCGGATCGTATCGCTATCCTACATGATGGGAAAATCATCACGACCGGTACCCTAACTGAACTCAAAGAGATGTTCCCACCAGCGAAAGTGGAGTACATTGAGAAACAGCCAACTTTGGAGGAAATATTCCTTTCGATTATCGGTAAAAAGGAGGAGATGTAAATGAAGAGCAATACAGGTGTTTTACTAGGAAGATTAATGCGCAACATCATGCGTAGCCCGGATACGATTATTACGGTAGCTATTACTCCGATTATGATGATGCTGCTATTTGTCTACGTATTTGGTGGAGCCATAAATACAGGTACCGACAACTACGTCAATTATTTATTGCCAGGAATTTTGCTGATGGCTATTGCATCGGGTGTCGCGTATACTTCCGTGCGGCTGTTTTCGGATGTAAAGAACGGGCTGATGTCACGTTTTATTACGATGCCCATTAAGCGGTCATCAGTATTGTGGGCTCACGTGTTAACTTCACTAGTTTCCAATTCCCTTACAATTGTGTTGGTTATACTGGTCGCACTTTTAATGGGATTCCGTTCCAGTGCTGATCTTCTGAATTGGATTGCTGTAGCAGGGATTCTCGGGCTATTTACGCTTGCTCTGACATGGTTGGCCGTTATTCCAGGATTGACAGCAGGATCTATGGAAGGGGCAACTGCCTACTCGTACCCACTGGTATTTCTGCCGTTCATTAGCTCAGCCTTTGTACCAACCGAAACCATGCCGAAAATTGTCCGCGCGTTCGCTGAGAACCAACCTGTGACTTCCATCGTAAATGCCATTCGAGCACTGTTAGATGAAGGTTCTGTTGGTAACGATATCTGGATTGCACTTGCCTGGTGCTTCGGGATTATGGTCATCGCTTACTTCTTCGCAAGTAAAGAATTTAAACGAAAGTTAGGGTAAGGAATAGTAGGGACGGTTCTGATGTGACCCCCAAAAGTTAGAGTTTATTTTATGCAGCAGCTAATTGGCTGGTATGTTTACGGTATTCAACCGGGCTCATACCAGCTAATTTTTGCTTAATTCGCTTGTTATTATAGTAATGGATATAATCTTCAATTTTCTTTTTTAATTCATCAAATGAGCATAGTGTTTCTCCGTGGTACATTTCTTGCTTTAGTAATCCAAAAAAATTCTCCATAGGTGAATTGTCCAAACAGTTTCCCTTACGGGACATACTTTGGAACACCTTGTGATCCTTAAGCTTATTTACCCATTTATTATGCTGATAATGCCAACCTTGATCAGAATGTATGGTCGTTCTAAATGGTGAATCTTTCACTATTTCTAGTGCTTTCTCGAGAGGTCTGAGCGCTAATTCTAAGTTTGGACGCATATCTATGCCATGAGATATAATTTCTCCATTGTACATATCCATAATTGGGCTAAAGTATAATTTCGCATTCTCAGAACACTTAAATTCCGTTATGTCTGTCGTTAATTTTTGATGATAAACATTTGTGTGAAACCTACGTTTAATACGGTTTGGCGCAACATTTCCGATCGTTCCTTTATAAGATACATATTTGCGTGATTTTCGAGTAAACTTATCACCTTTAATACCAATTTCTTTCATAATCCGTTGGACTTTCTTATGATTGACTTCTATTCCACGATTCTTCAATTCTAGTTGGATACGACGATATCCATAATTACCATGATTCTCAACAAATATAGAGTGAATGGTTTCCTTTAATTCTTGGTCCGGATCTACTCTATTCATCATTTTAATATGGTAATGATAAGAAGATTCAGGAATACCGACGATTTGTAAAACATCCTTTAGTTTGAAGGTTTCTTTGAGTTCGAATGATAATGCTGCTTGTGCTTTTCGAGATAGTTTTCCGGATCCATCTGAAAAGCTCGTAACTTTTTTAAGTATTCTACCTCTAGACGA
>NZ_JACYHA010000040.1 GCF_014837155.1 Litchfieldia stipae
CAAGCCCACTGGAGTACGACATGAATTTCCTAAAGTTGATTTAGTGAAACAGCAAGTAACCTGTACTGTTTTATACAAAGAAGAAACATATATGACCGTCATTGTTGATTTGAAAAAAGATACAGTACAAGTCCAAGGAAACGTTGAGGCATTAGGTACTTTAAGCATGGATAAAGACTCTTTTATTGACATGTTTAAGTATTGGGCAAAGGTTTTTATTGATAATGGCATCTCTAATCCAAGTGATTATTTTGATGAAATAAATTAACCAACTTTTGTAAAATTGAATCTAATGAATCTGTCTTTATGTTCAGTATGATGAATTTCGAGATTTTTCATAGAATTTGGGTGTAATGTTACAATAATCTGCTAAACTTCTAATCTACTTTGTAGCGATACAGCAAAAAAGCAACCTGTTTTATATACTTAACATATGGATTAATTGACAATACTCCAATCGGGAAGGTTATCTTTACAATTATGAGCGAATGCATTTAGATGTACAAATGGTTGGAATATTAAATAAGGAAATGGGTTTCATTTACAACTGATATTTTTCTGTAAATGGTATCTTTAAAGAATAGTTATATGTTGCGCAGTTCAAATATACAGCGCAGCAAGCATTTTCAAACCAGTATGAAGATTCGTTATATTGTGATGGATTTCACTTAAATTAACGGTCAGGTTAGCTTAAGAGCATTGGTTATAATCGGGACATTTAACGTAAAACAGGAGGATAATATGAAATTTTATCTATCATCTTTTAAAATTGGGAACGAAGCACAAAAATTAATGGAAATCACGAAAAACTGCAACAGAAATGTTGCTTATATCAACAATGCATTAGACTTTACGACTGACTTAGTAAGAAAGAATAAAAGTGATGCAGCTGATATATCAGACCTTCAAAGAATAGGTTTTAATGTGAATATTTTAGATTTAAAAAAGTATTTTAATAATCCAGATGGATTAAAAGAAATCCTTGACCAGTATGATGTTATCTGGGTAAGGGGTGGCAATACTTTCGTACTTGCACAAGCTATGAAGTTAAGTGGTTTCGATAAGATTATTAAAAAGTATTTTAATGACAATAAGAACATCCTATATGGAGGGTATAGTGCGGGTGTATGTATCCTTGGACCGACGCTAAAAGGTATTCATTTAGCTGATGACCCAGAACAAAAACCGTATGGGGAAGAATATCAAACTATTTGGGATGGACTACATATTTTGGAATATGCAATTGCTCCCCATTATAAATCAGACCATCCAGAATCTGAGGATATAGACAAATCAATTGAATATATGATTAATAATAAAATACCTTTTAAAGCGTTAAAGGACGGAGAAGTAATTATTATTGAATGAGTTGCCTAAACAGTCTTCCGCTATCGTTCTGCAATCCAGTATTAAAGCTAAGATTGTGAAAAGATGTACTTAAGCTAACTAGGAGCGTTGATCTAAGAAGAATTGACGCTAGTTTTATAGAATTTATTATACTAACGGTCAGGTTAGTTCAATACTAGTTTTTAGTGCAACTAAAGGAGTTTAAACCGTACAAATAGAATATCAATTGAACAGTTATCTCGATAGGGGGTATGTAATTATGTTTAAGGCTTACTGGAGAAATTTACTGTATATTCTTGACCATAAACTGAATGTCCTAGTTGAATGTTGGAAAGAGGGTTTATTCTTACAAGGCATTACCCACGATTTATCCAAGTTAACACCAAAAGAATTTTTTCCTTATGCTAAGAAATTTTTTTACAAGGGAGAAAAAAGTCTAAACGATGAATTAATATGGAAATATGCTTGGCTTAACCATCAGCATAAAAATAAGCACCATTGGGAGTATTGGGTTGTCGACCTGAAAAATAATCAGGCATTACCAATGCCTAGAAAATACCTTCTTGAAATGGTTTGTGATTGGCGTTCGTTTTCAAGGAAATGGGGAAGAAAGGTCAAACCTGCAACGTTGGACCTTACGGATAAAATAATATTGCATCCAGATACGAAAAAAGAACTAAAGGTAATTATGAAGAGAAAAAAAGAAGAGGATAACAAAGAAGTTAGTTAAATCTAATATTATTTTGTGTTACATAAGCAAGAATGAGTTGAGTTGGATGTTCTTTCTTATTAAGCTAACGGGGTGGCGAGTGTTCAAAAAGAGCATTCGTTTTTTGACTAACGAAGCAGGTTACTTCAATAATAGCATGATAAATGTTCTTATTACAAAAAATCCTGTTAATGCTGCATCTATACTATTATCTACAATTTAAATAATTGCTATCAAACAAAAAATGAGACTAGTAAAATTATTACTTTAATTTTGGAGGGGAAATGGATTTGCTATATATAAAAATATTTGCTTCAGGTATGGTTGCACTTAATTTATATTTCTTAATTGAAAAGAAGTTAAAGGATAAAGAACGTTTAATTGGTTATTTTGGTATAGCTGCTTTACTTTTTGTATTATCAACATAATGTTACATCTTTACTTAACGGGAGCAAGAGTTGAACAAGGCGGTCTTTAAATCAGATCGTCTTTTTATTTGCCTCAATATGTTTGGAATATTATGTTATATTGTGTTGTAGAGATATTTAAGTAACGAAGCAGAATAGTGCGATAAAGGGGGATGGGGAGTGAGAGTATTTTGGCGCTTTTTTTTAGTAGGTTTTATAGCATTAATGTTTGATGATTTCTTAAAACAGGCTGTTGGATTTAATTACAACCTATTTAGTAGTGATTTGAATTTGTTGTTAGCGACACTAGATATCTTCATATTTATCATCATTTTTATGTCACTCGACTACCTTTTAAGGAAATTTATTATAAAGTAACTTAAAGCTAATTAAATATTCGAGTGATTGATGAATAAGTAAGCAGTCACATTTTTACTAACGAAGCAGAATAATTGAACAAACTACTGGGTTTATTTGGTAAGATAGATTATAAAGGAGGGGACAAAATGAAAAAATTTATTTCCGGCTTAATCGTAGGTGCTGTTGCTGTTTTAATATTTGTTTCTCTTAACAAAGATGATGTAACTGTTAATGATAGTAAAGAAGCACGAGCTGAACGTATCGCATCTGTCCTTGAGGATGGATGGGACGAATTCGGTTTATTCAGCTTTGGCATAGGTGATACAGACCCTGTGATTTCGATTGGAATGGATGAAACCAAAAGTGAACAGGAACTACGAGATTATTTAAAAGAAAATATTGATAAATATGATTTGATTCATTACGACATTGAAATTTTTCAAAAAAATATACAAGAATTAGAAAAAGAACATTCATTAAGTCTTCAAAACAAGGATATTTAAGTCAATTTTAAATTCCACAAACGGGTGCGATAGTCCAAGAAGGATTATCGCTAAATTTGTTGAATTTATTGAACTAACGGAGCAGATAGTCAGTAAGAGATTCGAGGCTTTAGTCCAAGCAGGATTAATGCTCATTTTTGTTGAATTTCTTGGGTGCTATTGAATTAGGGGATCTATAAGTTTGAATTACTTATTGATATGATTGACAAAAAATTGAAAGTAGGTATTTCAGTGAACCATATTATTGAAAAATTAAAAGAAATAGAATCAGGAGAAGCAGGAATCCTTATTTATTCAAACCTAAATAGAGAAATTGAATGTTCATACCAAAAAGACTTGTGTATACCGCTTGCTTCAGCTGCAAAAATGGTAATTGGTTACTGTGTTGCACGTCTTGTTGAAGAAAATTTATATAAATGGACCGATGAAATCAAGGCTATAAGCTTTAATCCAAAGGAAGATAGCAAGGAGTTGTACCCACATTTTCAAAATAGAAATAGTTTATCTTTAGAAGATGCAGTTGAAGTAATGATAGCGTGTCATGATAGTTATATTGCGAATCACATTGTTGAGTTTTGTGGTGGATGGGAGAATGTAAACCAAAGGATAAAGTCCCGATTTTCCAAAATCAATGTTACTGAGAATCCGAGGGATCTTAAAAATAATGGTGAAATGAATCAATTGCTCGAAGTTTTAAAGTTGATTTTTGAAGGATATGAGACCAGACCAGAGATATGGAATCCTATTATTAACGGATTAGTTAGACAGCGTGGAGAAATAGAAGGGATACCACATTATCATTTGAACCATATGACTGGTGGATTGGATAACGTTGTAGTGGATATCGGTATTATGGGAGAGTTTTCCAAAAAACCATTCTTATATGTATTGGGTGCTAAGGAATTACCCAATCGTTTTAGTGAACAGCATGCAGACGAAAAAATCATGGATGTGTTGAGAATCTTATATGAAGAATACTGTAACAGGGTTGTACCAGTTGAAGGTTCTTAAGAATTATTATTTAGCTTATTTTACTAACTGGCAGTTTAGTGGAAAAAGGTATTATAGTTTTTATGGTAAAATAATGGTAATACGTTCAGATATCGTGGGATGGATAAAGTGCATTAACAGAACTGTAAGAATACAAGTTATGTTGTGGAGGGATATAATGAAATTCTTCAGAAATATGTATAAAACAGAGCAAAATAATTGGAGAAAAGGAGCAATCCTTGGTTTTTACACTTATATGTTGCTATTATTTATAAATTATATTTACTTTTTAATATCTGGAAGTGAGCCTTTTACTTCAGTTGTAATTTTTTGGACCGGATTGTTAGTAGCCTTTGGTTATGAGTTTATCTTAAATTTAAAGTCTAAGATGACAGCAAAAAAAAAATGAACTAATAGTTATACTACTAATGAGTCATACTTTTTCTTCTTGAAGTAACGGGTGCGTTGATCCAAGAAGGAATGACGCTATTTTTATAGAATTAATTATACTAACGAAGCAGGATTCTGGAAGAAGGAATGTTTTTTATTAGCGGTGAATTATTCCACATAGACTTTTTTTAGGATGGTGTTAAATAGGATGTGGAAGGACTATATAAGTTCAATTTCAAAAGACTTTTACTTCAAATCACCAGCAACTAATGCTGAAATAGTCCAAATTTCGGAGGAACTAAATGTTGAATTACCAAAAAAGTTGCATGAATTATATAGTGAAACAAATGGAGTATTTGATAGTTTTGGCTGTCCTTTAATATGGTCAAATTCACAACTGGTAAAGGATAATCTATTTTTTAGAAATTTTGCCGATTATAAAGATATTTTTATGCCATTTGACCACTTGTTATTTTTCTCGGATAACGGCTGTGGTGACCTATACGGCTTTAACATATTAAATGGTAGTATTCAAACAGAAGATATTTATGTTTGGAATCACGAAGATGACAGCAGAACGTGGGTGGCTTCATCTTTGGAAGGATTTATTAGAGGTTGGATTACTGGTGAAATTACTACTTAGATAAAGGATTGACGCTATTTTTATAGAATTAATTATATTAACGAAGCAGGAGAGCTGAAGAAGGGATTTTCTTTTCAAATAAATATAAATATATTGCTTATAAGGGAGTGGAAGAATTATGTTTAGTAAAGTTGGTCAAATAATGTTGTATGTCAATAGCCAAGAAGAAGCAGTGCAATTTTGGACAGAGGAATTAGGCTTTACTGTGATTTCTGAAGAAAATAACGGTCAAGGAATGAGGTGGATTGAAATTGCCCCAAAAAAGGGAGCAGAAACAACCATCATTCTTCACAATAAGGAGTTCGTTGCTAAAATGTCTCCAGAGTTAAATCTTGATACACCATCTTTAATGTTTTTCTCTGAAAATCTCGAACAATTACACTGTGACTTGACAAGTAAGAAAATCACTGTAGGAGAGATTATAAATATGCCATCTGGTAGAGTATTTAACTTTGCTGATAATGAAGAAAATTACTTCGCTGTAATGGAAAAAAAGTAGTATAAGTGAAGGAAAACTATTATGGCTCGTTTTTCAAATGGTGGTGGAGATATAGTATTTCCAATTTTTTCTTTATTCAATGGATTAATTGCAATGGGTGTCGGAGATATTGTTATAGATTTAAATTATAGTAAGAAGGTTGAAATGAGCAAAGAATAAAGTATGTCTATTTTACTAACAGGTGCTTTGATCCAATTAGGATTAAAGCACCTTTTTGTTGAAATCCTTATTGAACAAACGGGGCAGTTTAGTGGGGGAATTGTCATTAGCTCTTATTAAACATTCGGACAAGATTGTTTAATAACTATGTTTATGTGCATAGTAGATTTTGTGAAGGTTTACAACGATAAGCAATTTTGAATGTCGGAGTTGTTGTAATCTCAGTTCCATCTGAGAGATAGGGAATCAATAATCGAAGGCGTAGTTTTATAAGCCGTTTAACCTACCCTAAACATGCTGGAACAATCTGATAAGAGGTTGTTCCTTTGTATTTACACTCTAGATGACAGATGCTCATAAAAAATATTATTTTCTTCAAACCGGATGAAGGTTAGCTTCGTCTAAAATAGGTGAGAGGGTGAAAACTATGAATGGACTAAAACAATTGGCGGTGACAGATGAAAGTATGTTAGACGAGAGAGAGCAGATAATTGATCAATTAATGCATGAATATAGCGATGATATCCTGCATCTCGTATATACATATGTTAAAAACCGAGCTACTGCAGAAGATTTAACACAAGAGATATTTATAAAGTGCTATGAAAAGTTAAATCAGTTTAATCAGCAGGCAACAATAAAGACTTGGGTATATCGTATTGCTAGTAATCATTGTAAGGATTATTTAAAAAGCTGGCATTATCGAAAAATAACGCTTAGCGATAAAATTTTGGATTATATCCCTTCAAAATCAAAACAGGTTGAAGAGGAAATTATCAAAAATAGTGAAGAAGATATTTTAACTAATGCTGTTATGAATTTACCTCTTAAGTACAGAGAAGTCGTATTTCTGCATTATTATGAAGAACTGTCTTTAAGAGAAATAAGCAAGATTACTACAGTAAATATAAATACATTAAAGACGAGATTAAAGCGTGCGAAAGAATTACTAAAGGACAAGATGATAGAGGAGGTTTAGGAGATGAATGATCCATTTATGAATCTGAAGAGTTCTATGAAAAAAACAATTTTTAAGGATCTTTCTTTTTCAAATGAAAGAAAAAGTGCCGTGCGAGAAGCGATTCGTACGAATCAACAATCACAACTAGATAATTGGAACAGTGAAACCATTATAGCTATATTAGAATCTGTTCAGCATGAATCAAAGGATGGCTACCATATTTCCATTCAACTTTTTCAAAAAAACGAACGTACTTTCCAAAAAAATGAAGGGCTGCTTTATACACTGCTACATCTATTAGAAAATAAAGAAATTCTTACTTCTAATTGGATGAATAAAAAGAAATGTTACTCCTTAAATTCTAAAGGAAAACAATACTTAGCTGCCTATAAACAAGAAAACTCAAAACAAGTATCCCTTAAACATTTACTAGAGGAGGCGTCCTTATGAGTTCTCCCAAATTTGAAGAATTTTTAAGTAAAGTCACTTCCAAAGTGAAATCTAAGAAAGCACACAACATGATAAAAAAAGAGCTTACTCATCATCTGCAAGAGTTAAGTCAATCTTACAAAAAAAGAGGATTTTCTGAGGAGGATTCAGATGAAAAGGCCATTCAAGAAATGGGAAATCCGTTTACCATCGGAGAGAAATTAAATCCCCTTCATAAGCCAAAAATGGATTGGGTTCTTATCGTTTTATTTGTTATTTTTGCTAGCATTAGTTTTCTCCCATTAGTTGATGGGATTCCTGAATTTTCCCTATCAGGTGCCTACTTTATGGGGAGACAGGCGATTTGGTACACCCTGGCTATTCTTGTAATCATTGGATTCCTTTTCATTGATTACCAAAAATTAAAGAACGGATGGATATACTTTTATACGATAGGCCTATTGATCCATATATATCTTCATCTTTTTGGAATTATGACCAACGGAGCAAAGAAGTGGGTTTCCCTCCCAGGCCTGACGGTCGATGTATCCATGATGAGCTTATTTTTCTTTTTTCTTGCTTGGGCGGGTATCTTTAACAAAATAAATGAGTATCGTAGTCTGAAAAAACAAGGTTTACTTTTTGTTTTATTTTGGATTCCCATCTCGCTCTACATGATGGTGCCAGACTTTATGGTTGGTACCATTTACTTCTTCTGTTTACTAGGAATGTTTACCTTTGCCCGAGTCCATAAGAAATTAGCTATCAAACTTGTCGTAACAAATCTAATAGCTGGTGCTATCTTTGTAATTATGATCATCATGACCTCACACCAAAGTTATTTGTTTACTAGATTATCTGCTTTTATAAATTCATATTCCGACCCAAATGGAGCAGGGTATATGTATATGGCGGTTAGGAATGTCCTTGCAGAAGCGGGATGGTTCGGTAACGGACTTTCCAACGAGTTCGATTTTCAAATGTTACCAGAAACACACACAGATTTTGCTTTTCCCTTCCTCGTCTATTCTCTTGGTTGGGCTTTCGGATTTGTTCTATGTTTGATCCTACTGATATTTATTTCCAGGATTTCAAAAAATGCGTTTAAAACAAAGGACCTCTATGGGAGAATGATCGTAATAGGTGGTGCTACATTGTTTGCGGTTCCTACTACCTGGAACATCTTGATGAGCTTTGGAGTCGTGCCTATAATGGGGGTTTCTCTGCCTTTTATTAGTTATGGTGGCAGCGCGATCCTCTTTTACTCCGCTGTTTTAGGACTCATTTTAAATGTGTATCGAAGAAAGGATATGGTAGAACCCACGATAGCGGAATTTAAGTAATGCAACATTAGTAATAATTTATAAAGGAAACTAGTCATTCAAATTCTTAAGCATTTAAAGTCAAAAATCTAAATGTTGATAAAAAGTGCGATAGCTAATTCAAAGCAGTCGCCTTTCACTTATTAAAGTACCGGTGCTCTGAAAAGAAGAAATAAGTGGTTTTATTAATCCATAAAAGTGTGCTTTTCTTCAATATGAAAAAGTATCGATAAAAAGGGATTGGAAAACAGGTGACATTTCAACTTTTTAATTGATTTCCAGGACATTGGGAAGTGGCTGAAATAGAAGAAAATCTTTCTGCTCAAAAATTTTGAAGAAAAGTGATTACCGAATACACAAATTATAAAGAAATAGGAACAGAAGGCTGGGAAGAACCTATTCAAACTTACATAAGTTGATGAAGAAAGTAATCTGACAAAAGTATCTTTACCAGGTATAAATAAAGATTGTGAAAAATCATACTAAAACTAACAGGTGCAAGAGTTGAACAAGGTGGTCTTTAAATCAGATCGTCTTTTTATTTGCCTCAATATGTTTGGAATATTATGTTACATTGTGTTGTAGAGATATTAAAGTAACGAAGCAGATTAGTTGTGCGAAATGTTCCTAGCTTAAATGGAGGATGGTTACATCACTCTGGTAAAGGTTAGGCAGTTCCTTATGGAACTGAAGGGTTATATCGAAGAATCAAATGATAG
>NZ_JACYHA010000041.1 GCF_014837155.1 Litchfieldia stipae
AATCATGACGACACCCACCTACTATTTATTAAATCAATTATAAATTAAAAAAGAGAAAGATAGGAATAAAAACCTAAGTTTCTCTTTTATGAGGACTTTTTCAGTGGCCTCGCCTTAGCTCCTGTGGGGTCTCACTTTGGCCACGCATCCCGCAGGAGTCTACGTGTATTCAGTCTGCTAGAAATTTTACTTTTCACATGTACATCTAAAAACAACAAACTTTGAGAAAACAGCTAAATACTAAAGTTATTCATTTCGTTAAGTTGAAAGGAATGTTGGACGATGGGGTATTATGATCAAGATTATGAACATCTGAGACACAAGAAACAAGGCAATAAAGCAAGCTGGGTGGTATCAGCATTTGTTGGAGCTATTTTAGGTGCGTTACTTATCTTGGTTTCAACACCATTATTAATGAAGTGGAACATTCTCCCGTATGATCTGCCGGCTGCAACGGAAGAAAATGGCCTAGACGATGTGCAAGATGCTCCAACGAGTCAGTCAAATATTGTCGTGAATGTAACTTCTGAAATTACGGAAGCAGTAGAAAAAGTGAATGAAGCTGTAGTTGGAATTGTGAATTTACAAGAGTCGAACTTTTGGACAACTGAGAGCTCTCAAGAAGCCGGAACTGGTTCAGGTGTTGTCTATAAAAAAGCAGATGGCAAAGCATATATTGTTACGAACCATCACGTAATTGAAGGCGCATCTGATATTGAGGTTAGTTTAAGTGATGGTACAAGAGTCAAAGCAAAGGTATTAGGTAGCGATATTTGGACGGACTTAGCTGTAATTGAAATCGACGGAAGCCATGTTGAAAAGGTCGCTGAATTCGGAAATTCAGATCATATTAAATTAGGAGAACCAGTGATTGCAATCGGGAATCCATTAGGGCTGCAATTTTCAGGCTCTGTCACACAAGGGATTATTTCAGGCTTAAATCGATCAATTCCGATTGATATTAACCAGGATGGTGTTCCTGATTGGCATGCAGATGTCATGCAAACCGACGCAGCGATTAATCCAGGTAATAGCGGAGGAGCGCTAGTAAATATTAAGGGCGAAGTCATTGGAATCAATTCGATGAAAATAGCGCAAAGCGCTGTCGAAGGAATTGGCTTATCGATTCCGATTACAACGGCAAAACCAATTATTGAAGATCTAGAAGCTTTCGGAGAGGTTCGTCGTCCGGTTTTAGGAGTCGGTAACTTGAAAGCTCTGAATGAAATTTCAAGCTATCATCGCCAGCAAACGCTACATCTCCCAGAGGATGTTAAAGAGGGAGTGGCTGTGTTAGAGGTCGTTCCAAATACACCAGCGCATCAAGCGGGATTGAAGGAACTTGACGTCATTGTTGAATTTGATGGTGAGAAAATTGATTCAGTGATCAAACTAAGACAGCATTTATATAATAAAAAATCAATTGGTGATAAGATGGAAGTCACATTCTATCGTAACGGTGAGAAGCAAACCGTGACGGTGACATTGGCGGAAGAGTCACTATAGAGATTATAGGAAAAGGAGAGCGGGGATGCTCTTCTTTTTTGATGTGAGGAAGTTAGTTATGCACATGTTGATAGGATGTTTGTAGATGTAATGATAGAATGAATGAGGTAGAAGAATCATGGTAATAAATGAAATTAGAATACTAGTAAGAGGATGATTGAAATGATACATTGCTGTGAAGAACATATTGAGCTTGCATTAGATGTTTACGTGGATAACCATGAAACACCACCTGACATGAAACGACTTTTAGAGGATGAAAAGTTATTAACAACCTGTGAATTTTGTCAAAATCAAGCGACATATGTTGTGGGGAACTAATATTCGCATACAAGATGTGGATGAAAATTGTGGACATGTGGATAACTTTTGTGGATAACTTGTTTGTAAGGTGGGGATACCTGTGAATATTACAATATTCAGTATAGGAAAATTAAAAGAGAAATATTTAAAGCAAGGAATAGACGAATACTTAAAGCGACTTTCAGCATATGCCAAAGTAGAAGTCGTCGAACTCCCAGACGAAAAAGCACCAGAAACGTTAAGTGATATTGAAATGGAACAAATCAAGCAAAAGGAAGGCGATCGGATTCTCGCAAAGCTCTCAGATGATACCCATGTCATTGCCTTGGCAATTGAAGGGAAGATGAAATCATCAGAGCAGCTGGCAGCCGACCTTGATAAGCTTGCTACATATGGAAAAAGTAAAATTGCTTTTATTATTGGTGGATCACTTGGATTAAGCTCTGACGTGATGAAGCGGGCGAATGATACATTATCATTCTCGAAAATGACTTTTCCACATCAATTAATGAGATTGATTTTGGTGGAGCAGGTTTATCGGGCGTTTAGGATTAATCGGGGGGAACCGTATCATAAGTAAATGAGGTTTTTTCATTTTAAATCAATATCTTTCGAAGTTTTAAAAGAGAGCGGTTATTCACTTGTTTCATCGTGAAAGCACTCTCTTTTTAATAGCTAAAGTTTCAATTGGTCCAGTTCCTCTGCATAATTGACTCATTTATATAACCCAAATAAATATGATAAAATATTTTAATAATTATTTTTTTAGGAGGTTAGGTCAAGATGAAAAGGGTAGTTTTAACTGGAAATGGACTTTCGGTAGCCTTAAATAAAGATTTCGGCTTAGAATCTATTACAAAACGTTTTTTTGGAAGGTTAAATGACGAGCATAAATCTTTTATTAAACACCATATGAAGGATAATTATAATCAAAGAGATTTTGAAGAAGCAATTGCCAGCATTGAACTTTCTTACGAAACTTTAAAGCATTATAGTAACTTTTTAAATCTCGAAAATGGGAAACATTTTATGAACTCATATAGTTTGAGCAATGAAAACTTCAAAGAGCATTTAGAGGCGATTCAAAACATAATTTATGAATATACGGCTTCAATTCTTGAGTTGATTGACGGAAATGTAAAGAAAGATGAAATAGATAATAAATTAGATGAGTTTGTAAAATGGCTTGTTGATGTGATTGAAGACTCTACTGAAATTGACCTTTTTACTTTAAACTTTGATTTATTGCTAGAAACAATCCTCCTAACTTACTTTAATAGTAAAGATTTCGCCGATTTCCATTACCGAGGGAACAAATGGACACCTATTAATGATGAATATCGTTATTTTTTTGGACCTGACCGAAGTAAACAAATTCACCCTGAAAACTATAAAAAAAATGTAAGATTACACCACTTACATGGCTCACTATCCTCATTTAAAGATTTGTCAGATGGTAAATTATTCAAGGTAACTACTGGAAGTTTAAGATTTAGTGATTTATATAAGAAAATTTTTGATTTAAATGTTATTCCATCCATTGTTACTGGAGGTGGGAAAAGTCTAAAGGTACAGCAAGAACCGTTTAACTTTTATTACAATGAATTCAAAAAGAAAATGATAGTCGATGAGCAAATGTGTGAGGAACTTTATATTATTGGATATAGTTTTAGAGATGCTCATATTAATAAGGCTATTGCAGAAAGATTAGCTGAGACTAGGAAGAAGGAAAATCCTAAGCCTCTAAAAATATTAATTGTGGATTATGCATCAAATGAAGATGCTAAAAAGAAATTTGTTGATAGAGTAAATATAGAATTAAAAATACCAAAAAAGCAGGCATTTTCTATTAATGATGAAAGAATACTGTTTGGTGGTGCAAATAGCATTTCATTATTAAAAGTTTGATTTGGAAAATATACCAATTTTATGGTATAATCTTAATTGCCTCATAGAAATTGTTGTGGGGGAAACTGGTGAACAGTTGTCAAGCTTTATCCCGACCTTTCTTGCATTAACAATCCAGCAGGAGATTAACAAGGACATTGCGAAGCAACAACTCTGCATATGTGAATTAATACCTCCATTTGTAGTAATCAACCATTCTACTATATACTCTATAGTATAGCTAATAAGTGATTAAGTAGCCTTGTTGTGCGAGGGAAATTGAACACAATGAAGATGGTCCTTTTGAAGTCTAGAAATAGGATTTAATTGAGACCAAAAGTATGCTGGTGAGGGGTGACTGAATATGGTTCAGAGTAATAGGCTACGATTACATACCCTTACTAGCTCTGCGAAAATAGACATTAGCAAATACAAAATAAAAAAATATAAACATTTTGACAATAGAGTCTCAATAAATAAGGTAATAGATGACATAACAAATCCAAGCTGGGTAGTACAGCATGGATTTTTTCCGTTTATTCATTTTAAAATAGAGTTCTATAAATATAGTAGGATTGAAAAAAGGAGAAAACCTAAAACACGTGATATATATTATGCTTCACACCTTGATAGTTACATATATAAATATTATGGTGATATGTTAAACAATAAGTACAATGAAGTGGTTAAGAAGCTTGAAATTAATGAAGTTGCAACTGCCTATAGAAACAATCTTGACGGAAAAAGTAATATCCATTTTGCTAAGGAAGTAATAGATTTTATAAAAAAATCTGAGCGTTCATTTATATATGTTGCCGACTTTACTAGTTTTTTTGATACGTTAGACCATAAATACTTGAAAAAGCAGCTTCAAGTGGTTCTTGATACTGACAAATTACCTGATGATTATTTTACTATCTATAAGAACATAACTAAGTTTAGTTGGGCAGAAAAAGAAAAAATAGAAGAAGTTTTAAAAAAGAAATATAAAAACAAAGAAAAGAGAAAGAAGTTAACTAGACTTTTTGATGAAAAGGATTTTAGGAAATTTAGAAAATCAAATAAAGAAAACATTCAATTCAACAAAAATGATTACGGAATACCACAAGGAGCAGGTTTAAGCTCAGTGTGTTCCAATATTTATCTAATTGATTTTGATAAAAAGATAAATGATTATGTAAAGGCTAACAATGGGCTTTACAGAAGATATTGTGATGATTTAATTATTGTAATACCTTTTGATGAAGATATTCAAAATTATGATTACAATAAACATATGAAATTTATAGAAAAGACTAGGGATGAGATACCAAGATTAGTTATTCAGGATGAAAAAACTAATAAGTTCATCTATTCTAATAACGTGATTTATGATGAAAGTTTAAATCCAGGTATATTGGACTATTTAGGTTTTGCCTTTGATGGTAACAGTGTCAAGCTAAGAGAAAAAAGCTTGTTTAAATATTATTGCAGAGCCTACAAAAAAGTTCGTTTAAGTAATTGGAAATCTGAAAAAAGTGGAAGAAAAAAGCATAGAAAAAGCCTTTACATAAATTACACCCATCTTGGCATACGAAGAAAGGGACATGGTAATTTCTTAAATTATGCTTTAAGAGCACAACAGATTTTTGATGATAGTCCATCAACAATAAACCTTATGGAATCTCAAGTGAAAAATCACTGGCGGAAGATAAATAAACGGTTAAAAAAATAAATTATTTATACAGCAGATAAAAAAGACCAGACAATTGAAATATGTAATTGTCTGGTCCCTTATTTAATACCTAGCATAATGACTGGCTATCTATAGTCAAATTTGAAAAGATTATATTAAAACTAATGAGCTATTTTTTTTAATCACATTTAAGTTTTTTTTTGCCCAAAATGCTAAAGGCATTGCCATAGCCTTTGCTAACATAACTGGAACAGCATTCCCTATTTGTTTATATTGTTTGTCTAGCCTATTGTTTTTTTGCACATCCATGTTTCCCCCATCAGAAAATATAAACCAATCAGGGAAAGTCTGAATACGGGCTATTTCTTTTACAGATAAACGGCGATGTAGAGATTCATCTCCGGGAAGTGTCCACTTATCCGCCTCTATTTTTATCATTTCAGGACCGCTAGGATGTAAAGGTGCTTGTCTACCAGAAGCCTGAATTGTAAAACTTTGTTCATTCCACTTTTTCTTTCTGTTTCGAGATAAGTAAATTGGTGAAAATCCTCCCTCAAACCAATCTCCGGGATTTGATTCAAGGTCTCCAATTGCATCTTTTAATGTTACATAAGGTAATTTACCATTACCATGAGTAGGTTCTGGGTGGTTATATTCAAAATCCAAATCTTCACGGATACCAACAATGAAAACCCTTTCCCTTAGTTGTGGTACCCCGTAGTCTCGTGCATTGACCAATTTGAATTTAACATTATATCCCGCAGAAGCAAAATCCTGTACAATTTGATTAATTACTTCTCCCTTACCTAACGTTAACATACCTTTTACATTTTCTGCAATAAATGCAAATGGTTTTGCCTGAAGAAGGCAGCGTATAAAATGTATATATAGAAAATTTCGCTTATCGTCTATTAATCGTGGACCAGCTTCACTGAATCCGGGACACGGGAATCCGCCAAGGACAAAATCTGCTTTTGGAAATTCTTTAACTTTTCGAATATCTAGTTGTTGTTGAAATACTGGAGGGAAGTTTAATTTGTATGATTCATTTGCTTCTTTAAAAAGGTCATTTGTATATATTGTATGGAAGATACTTTCTTCTCTAACTGCGTTAAACCAATCCTTATCTTTAAAAGCTTTAAGAGCCTCTTCTTCCCCAATAGCTGCAGCAAGCCCCGCCAATTCAAGTCCTAAGTCTAAACCGCCACATCCTGAGAATAAGCTAATTACATTTATTTTATCTTCTCGATAATCCAAATTAGGCTGTTCGTAATCATCTTTTATATTTTGAATTGTTTCTTGTTCTTCTTTAATTTTTTCTAGAAGGAGTTGCTTTACCTCATTTGAGTCGTAATCTTTTAAAGGTCGGTATTTAGCTCGTCCTCTTTCTTCAACTTTCACTTCTACATACCTCCCTTAAGATGATAAGCTATTCTTATTTTAACATCTACAACGTGAGAAGGCCAGTTTTTTCTTTAACAAAGCATTCATAAACAGTACAATTTAATTAAGTTATAATATTGGGGAGGTAAGATTTGTGAAAAAGAATCCCAGGCTTATTGGGGATGAACATGTAAAAAATGTTTATCAAGCTCTGCTACAATACATAAAGAATGAACCCATTGATTACTATCCAAAAACAGTTACTAAAACTGTACTATATATTACAAATCTTTATCCCTATATAGAGTCCGTTCAGTCCAAATTTAACACAAATAATCCTGACAAGGAAAAGGATTTGACCTTGTATCTCGATAACAACCAAATAATATCAGTTAATCTTTTTCTTGTTAGAAAAGGCGGTAGAATTCAACCAAAAAACCCTGGGGCAAAAAGCTTCTTTTCAAAATATTTTTTATCTGAAAGCTTGCAATTGATGTTTAATCGACTATTCGAAGTAAAATACCAAAATTTCCTAAGTAAACTCGTAGAATTAAAATTAGGTGAGCATTATGTAAAAGATATAAAGGAATTAAAAAAACTAGTATCAGGGTACTTTCCGAAATTTACAGATGAGATTAACCCATATAGAGATATATTTTTATACAATTTGAGAGAATTATGCTTTTCTTTACTGAAGGATTTCTACAACGATAAAAATGAAGGCTTTTTTCATGCGTATAATGTTTTTTTCATGACAGAAGACGTTAATATTGTAACGAGTTATGGGAAAACTCAAAATGATGTTAATGTAGAACAGTTTAATCCAGGTACACCTCAATTTAGCGATATTCAAATATATAAATCTGGAAAAAATACAGTTGGAATAAAGTATGGAGAAGTAGCCTTAACATTAAGGTTTAAATTTGAAAGTAGCCCAACTTCTTCAATAAAGCTTGCTGCAAGCTATGACAAATTCCTAGATGAATCTGAAAAGGAAAAAATAAATTTCGATACAATAAAGAAAATGCAGTATTTGTTAAATACCCACCAATATTCACAAAACTCAAACAGTAGTAATGCAATTGGAAAATGCCACGAAGCTATTACATATTTCTACTTCTTAAAAGAGTTTCCTAATGTTTCACAGGTAGAACCTGATGAATGTGTCCAGTTAATGGGTAAATACTATTCTCTCGTGAAACCTGAAGTGTTAGAAAAGTTATATAATTCAACTTCGACCCTCGTTCCTGTTGTTAGAGAAAAATTGCACCAGAAATATAGTACTTTCCAAATAAAAAGTATTGAGTTAGTTCCCGAAAGTTACATTAATGACAGGCTTGATACTGGTGACCTGCAGCTAATTTTGATAGTCAATAAAGAGTATATTGTTGAAAGTATTTCACTAAAAGCCCTTGCTAAAAAGAATAGTAAAATTACTACCAAGAACCCAGGGATTGGAACCATACTTGGTCCAACCTATTTTAATATAGGTAGTATGGAATCAGTAGTTAACGAAGTAAAATCAAAATTCCAAATAGGTGAGTTAAATCACAAAGAGAGCTTAGAAGTTATAGCTGCGGACCTGGGGCTAAAACTAAAAGATGCAACACAGGTACAATTAAAAAGGGGCGTAGAAAACCTCCTTGGCAAGGCTATGATGGCAGTTACATGCTATGAAGAAAATATCAGTATTTGTAAGGAGCATTCAAAAATTGATGGTAATATAACTGTCTATATAAAAACACCAACGGCAATTCAAAATACACTAGCTTGGCATAACAACTTAGAAGCAATTAACCTTCGTGTAAAGTTTAGCCGTGGGCAAAGCCATGGATGGTCTACAATAAAGTTGACTTCTGAATATCAGCTAAGATAAACTGGTTTTTGGATAAAATATTATAAAATTCAAATAACTGTATTAAAAATATTTTCATATATATATAATAGTTTAGAATATAATACATTCAACAAAAAATAGCTCTAATTCCTTATTTAGGAATTAGGGCTATTTATTTTTAAGGAGGAAGAGAAAATGGGTTTACATTATTACAAAGAGCAGTTTAAATCGCCAATTTTTAATGTTGTAAAAGAAGAAAAGAAGACCTCTGCAAAAAGAATTAATATTGTTTCATTAAAATTAGTAAAGGAATCAAGCTTACTTTACAGGGAACGGTCAGTAAGGTCACCAGAAGATGGATATCAACTAATGAAGTTGTTTCTTGCGGACAAGGATAGGGAGCATTTCATTGTTGCCTCACTAGACACTAAGAACCAACCTGTATCAATTAATGTTTGTCATATTGGCAGTCTGAATGCCAGTATAGTTCATCCTAGGGAGGTAATGAAATCTGCTATTCTATCTAATGCTGCTTCAATAATCGTTGGACATAATCATCCATCAGGGAAGGCATTAAACATAGTAACCTAAACTAGAGTACTCTAAGTACTCTAAGTTTAGGTTTTTTTAATTTCAGTGCTTTGACTATTTAATATATAAAGGTATTATTCATAGTAGTTAAAG
>NZ_JACYHA010000042.1 GCF_014837155.1 Litchfieldia stipae
TCATGACGACACCCACCTACTATTTATTAAATCAATTATAAATTAAAAAAGAGAAAGATAGGAATAAAAACCTAAGTTTCTCTTTTATGAGGACTTTTTCAGTGGCCTCGCTTTGCTCCTGCTGGGTCTCACCTTGTCCACTGTTCCCACGGGAGTCTCCGTGTATTCAGACTGCTATAATTCTCATTTTCAAAGCTCTTTTATTTATCTTGGGTTGAGTCAGCCCCGTATTGTTGGTTTGATGATTGTTTTTTGCTGAAATGTTCTCTTGAATCAGGTCCTGCATTGCCCTTCACGCTAGCAGCACTTACAGCCGCTTTAGATGGGTTTTTATCACGTTTTGCCATGTTCATCACCTCCATCTGTTAGAGTCACCAGTTTTAAACATTCCATTCTTAGATTGGATAACTCCTTGTTTATTTTGGCTATTTTCGTTTATATTTTTGCTTTTGATACCGCAGCCTGAATACACTCCGCGTCCTGTGGGAGCCAACTAGTCGCACGGGAGTCCCCCGTGTATTCAGTCTGCTAGAAATCGATTCTCAATTAATTCGCCTCAAAAAAACAACAAACTTTAAGAAAACAGCCTTTATTTTTAACAGATTTTTCAAAAAAATCATTGCGAGAAAGTAAAATCTCAGATATATTTATAAGTAAGTAGCTCGAAATGTCATCGGGATATTTTTTTGAGCATAAAATGAATGAGTATTCATTCAAAAAGGGGGAAGCGATGGATGATCCAACGAATAAAAAAAGCGGCTGTACTCGGTTCAGGTGTAATGGGATCTGGAATTGCTGCACATTTAGCGAACATTGGGATACCCACTCTTTTATTAGATATCGTACCAAAAGAAACAACGAGTGCTGAACAAGCAAAAGGATTAACACTTCAAGATAAAGCTGTTCGAAATCGACTGTCTGAAGCAGCTCTAAAAAAATTAGTAAAACAAAAGCCAGCTCCACTTACTACAAAAGAAAATCTGTCCCTACTTACAGCTGGAAATTTAGAGGACGATCTCGAAAAGCTTTCAGAAGTGGATTGGATTATTGAGGTCGTTGTAGAAAATCTAGAAGTGAAGAAAAAGGTCTTTACAACTGTTGATCAATATAGAAAGCAAGGAAGCATCGTCAGTTCAAATACATCGGGGATTTCAGTGGAGGCAATGGTCGAAGGGCGCTCCGATGATTTTAAACATCATTTTTTAGGAACACATTTCTTTAACCCTCCAAGATACTTAAAGCTTTTAGAAATTATTCCAACTAAGCACACGGGTACAGAAGTATTAAGCTTCATGAAGGAATTTAGTGAAAATGTTTTAGGAAAAGGTGTTGTGGTCGCTAAGGATACACCTAACTTTATTGCGAACCGAATCGGGACGTATGGTCTTCTTGTTACACTTAGAGAGATGCTCAAAGGTGACTACAGTGTTGGAGAAGTAGATTCTGTCACAGGACCACTGATTGGGCGGCCCAAAAGTGCCACCTTCAGAACACTTGATGTCGTTGGATTAGATACATTTGTTCACGTGGCCAAGAACGTTTACGAACAAGTGGAAGGCTCAGAAAAAGAAGTCTTTGAGATTCCTAGTTTCATGCAGGAAATGGTTCAGAGAGGCTGGATTGGAAGTAAGGCGGGTCAAGGATTTTTCTTGAAAAAAGGAAAAGAGATTCTCGAACTCAATCCCCATACACTAGAGTACGAACCAAGAAAAAAACTATCCTCTCCATTAATTGAAATGAGCAAGCAGCAAAAAGGACTATCCAACAAAATGAAAACGCTTATATCCGGCGAGGACCGAGTTGGAAAGCTTTTATGGAACATTACAACCCCAACAATCATCTATTCTGCCGAATTACTAGGAGAGATTGCTGATTCCATTGTCTCCATTGATCAGGCAATGAAATGGGGATTTGGGTGGGAGTTAGGTCCATTTGAAATGTGGGATGCAATTGGGTTAGAGGCATCTGTTAAGAGGCTAAACGCAGAAGGAGTTACTATCCCAAAATGGGTCAATGAAATGATCGAAGCTGGCCATACGTCTTTCTACCAGAACGATGGTGCAAGTGTTACTTACTATCATCAGGGCACATATCTTCCAATCGAGAAGAATCCTAAGCAAATCCATATAAAGCGACTGAAAGAAGCAAATGGAGTCATTAAGAAAAACGGTGGAGCTAGTTTAATTGATCTTGGTGATGATGTCGCTTTGCTAGAATTTCATTCAAAAAGCAATGCCATTGGACTTGATATTATTCAAATGATTAATTATGCGGTTGAGGAAGTTGATCGAAATTACAAGGGGCTTGTCATCGGAAACCAAGGAAAGAACTTCTGTGTTGGGGCAAACCTTGCCTTAATTCTGATGGAAGCTCAAGATGATAACTATTTTGAAATTGAAATGGTTGTCCGTCATTTCCAGCAAGCAATGATGAACGTGAAATATAGTGCGAGGCCAATTGTAGCAGCACCGTTTGGGATGACCCTAGGTGGTGGAACAGAAGTATGTCTTCCTGCTAGTGCGATTCAAGCTTCGAGTGAAACCTATATGGGCTTAGTTGAAGTGGGAGTCGGCTTAATCCCTGGTGGGGGTGGAAACAAGGAATTATATTTGAAGCATCTTGAAGGACTACCTAGTGGGGTCCAGTTCGATATACAAAATGTTGCTAATAAAGTATTTGAATCGATTGCGATGGCGAAAGTGTCAACCTCGGCTGCTGAAGCAAGGCAAAATAACTTTTTAACTGCTAGGGATGGAATAAGCGTTAATGGGGATCATTTACTCCACGATGCAAAGCAACGAGTGCTTTCACTATTTAATACAGGCTATAGTGCACCACAACGTAAAAAGATTCCGGTTATTGGTGAAACGGGATATGCAGCTTTATTACTTGGCGCGCAGACAATGAAGTACTCTGGCTATATTTCTGACCATGATATGAAAATTGCATCAAAGCTTGCTCATGTGATTGCAGGGGGCAAAGTCCCGTTTGGAACTGAAGTGGATGAGCAATATTTACTTGATCTAGAACGCGAGGCATTTTTAAGTCTTGTTGGAGAACCAAAATCTCAAGCAAGAATGCAGCATATGCTTGTAAAAGGGAAGCCATTACGTAACTAGGAAATGGAAGCATATTCGAAACAGGGGGGAATTGTGTGAGAGAAGCAGTCATCGTCGCAGGAGCAAGAACGCCAGTTGGAAAGGCAAAGAAAGGGTCATTAGCACAAGTCAGACCAGATGATTTAGGGGCACTGGTTGTAAAGGAAACATTAAAACGTGCAGGAAATTATGATGGAAATATAGATGATTTGATTATAGGCTGTGCAATGCCTGAAGCAGAGCAGGGACTGAATATGGCAAGAAATATCGGAGCACTTGCAGGATTACCATACACTGTCCCAGCCATCACAATTAATCGCTATTGTTCGTCAGGGTTACAATCAATTGCTTTTGCAGCTGAAAGGATTATGCTAGGACACTCTGATACCATCATTGCAGGTGGAGCAGAATCTATGAGTCTAGTTCCAATGATGGGGCATGTCACTCGTCCTAATCCCTTCCTTGCTGAAAATGCCCCTGAATATTATATGGGTATGGGACATACCGCGGAGCAGGTTGCCTTAAAGTATGGGATTAGTCGAGAAGACCAAGATGCTTTTGCGGTAAGAAGTCATCAAAAGGCAGCACAAGCTTTAAAAGAAGGGAAATTTGTGGATGAGATCGTTCCAGTGGAAGTAACACAAAAAACAATTGATGCTCATCACAAATTAAATGAAAAGAATTTCACTTTCTCAATGGATGAAGGTGTAAGGTCAGGGACTACGATGGAGGTATTGGCTGGGCTAAGGCCTGCATTTTCGGTCACTGGATCAGTGACAGCAGGTAATGCATCACAAACAAGTGATGGAGCTGCAGCAGTGATGGTCATGGACCGTGAAAAAGCAGAATCACTAGGATTACAGCCGTTAGCTAAATTAAGATCATTTGCTGTTGCAGGCGTTCCACCTGAAATCATGGGGGTTGGACCAGTAGCGGCAATTCCTAAAGCGTTAAAAATGGCTGGATTAGAACTCTCGGATATTCATTTATTTGAATTGAATGAAGCCTTCGCCTCTCAAGCGATTCAAGTCATACGTGAGCTTGGTATCAATGAGGAGCTTGTGAATGTCAATGGTGGCGCGATTGCACTTGGTCATCCATTAGGATGTACAGGGACGAAGCTTACACTGACACTTTTACATGAATTAAAACGAAGACAGCAACAATTTGGTGTTGTCACCATGTGTATCGGTGGCGGAATGGGAGCTGCTGGAGTCTTTGAATTACTCTAAAGGTAAATAAGGGGGAAATAGCATGTCAAAAGCGACTGAAGGTTACGTAAAAGGTGGAGCATTTTTAATAGAAGATCTTGAGGCAGACCGAATATTTACACCAGAGGATTTCAACGAAGAGCATGTGATGATTGCAAAAACGACTGAGGATTACATTACAGGTGAAGTAAAGCCAAAAATTGAGGAGATTGAAAACCATCAGTTTGACCTATCAGTGAAATTATTAAAGCAAGCTGGGGACCTTGGCTTATTAGGAGTAGATGTTCCTGAAGAATATGGAGGACTGGGTCTTGATAAAATTAGCTCATCTGTGATTACAGAGAAATTCTCAGCTGCAGGCGGATTTTCTTTATCATACGGGGCTCATGTAGGAATCGGCTCTTTACCGATTGTCTTATTTGGAAATGAAGCACAAAAGAAAAAATACTTACCATACCTTGCCTCTGGAGAAAAACTTGCAGCTTACGCTCTAACAGAACCAGGTTCAGGTTCAGATGCTTTAGGTGCAAAAACAATGGCCAAATTAAATGAAGAAGGAACTCATTATATTTTAAACGGAGAGAAGCAATGGATTACAAACGCTGGTTTTGCGGATGTCTTTATTGTTTACGCAAAGGTTGATGGTGAGCATTTCTCTGCTTTTATTGTAGAGAGAGATTTCGCGGGTGTTTCAACAGGTCCAGAAGAAAAGAAAATGGGAATTAAGGGTTCATCGACAAGAACCTTGAATCTTGAAGACGTTGCTGTTCCGAAGGAGAACCTTTTAGGGGATTTAGGTAGAGGTCATATCATTGCATTTAATATCTTAAATATTGGTCGTTACAAGCTTGCTGTTGGGACTGTTGGCGGATCGAAAAACGTGATTGAGCTAGCAGTTAAATATGCGAATCAACGCCAGCAGTTTAAAACACCAATCTCAAAGTTTTCATTAATTCAAGAAAAATTGGCGAACATGGCAACCAAGACATATGCAACAGAAAGCTCCGTTTATCGAACGGTCGGCCTCTATGAGGATCGCATGGGACAACTAACAGATGATGAATTAAAGGACGGGAAGGCAATTGCAAAAGCAGTCTCAGAGTATGCGATTGAATGTTCTTTGAATAAGGTATTCGGCTCTGAAACTCTAGATTATTGCGTCGATGAAGGTGTACAAATTCACGGTGGTTATGGATTCATGGCTGAGTATGAAATTGAAAGAGCGTATCGTGATTCTCGTATTAATCGGATTTTTGAAGGGACTAACGAGATTAACCGTCTCTTAGTACCAGGCACTTTCTTAAGGAAAGCCTTCAAGGGTGAGCTTCCATTACTTCAAAAAGCTCAAGCTTTGCAGGAGGAATTGATGATGCTCATGCCTGAAGAGGTAGGGGTTGGCACTCTCGAACAAGAAAAATACCTGGTTCGAAACGCTAAGAAAATTGGCCTAATGATCGCAGGATTAGCTGTCCAAAAATACGGGACTGATCTTGAAAAAGAACAGGAAATTCTAGCAAATATTGCTGATATCGTCAGCAATGTCTATGCCATGGAATCTGCTGTTCTCCGTACTGAAAAGGCCATAAACAAGCAAGGTATTGAAAAAAATAAACAAAAAATATTATACACTCAAGTCTATTGCCAAGAGGCATTTAATGAAATTGAGGCACATGCTAAAGAAACGCTATGCGCAACAGAACAGGGAGATAGCTTACGAATGATGTTATCTGCATTACGGAAGTTCACTCGCTACACACCGATTAACGTCGTTGCGAAAAAACGTGAAATAGCAGCCAGTATCATGGAAGCAGAGAAATATACAGTATAAGCTAACTAAAAATGATTCATTTGGGTAGTCTATTTTTGATAGACTGCCTTTTTAAATTTGACGTTTGCTAATAAGCAGTCTGAATACACGTAGACTCCTGCGGGATGCGTGGTCAAAGTGAGACGTGAGCAGGAGTTGGAAGCGACGAGGAGGCTCGCTGGTCACCCCGCCGGACGCGGAGTTTATTCAGGCTGTGGCTTAAAAAATATACAATACAGCTATTTTATCAAAAGTTTTGACTCTAGATATTATGAATTGGACAAGTCATGTGATAAAATACTAAATTAGAATGGAAAGATTTGCTTTAGATAGGTGGTGAGGTTCATGTCCTTAACATTTTATTGGTACCCAAAATGTAGCACATGCCGTAATGCAAAGAAACTATTAGAAGAGCATGATATTAAATTTGAAGAAGTACATATCGTTGAACAAAATCCATCTCGTGAAGTACTAGCTGATTTATATCAGAAAAGTGGACTTGAGTTGAAGAAGTTCTTTAATACAAGTGGACAAAAATACCGTGAACTTGGATTAAAGGATAAAATGAAGACAAGTACAGATGACGAATTATTAGATATCTTAGCTACAGATGGTATGCTTGTGAAACGCCCACTGTTGACAGATGGAACAAAGGTAACGGTTGGTTTTAATGAACAGATGTACAAAGATCATTGGTTAGCTTAATGCCTGAATTAGAAGATCAAATTGGAATCTTTTAATCATATATCATTACATAATCTTGGAGGGTATCACGATGAACATACCAAAGGAATTGCGTTATTCAGAAGAACATGAATGGGTAAAGGTTGAAGGAGATAAGGTCCGTATCGGCATTACAGATTTTGCACAATCTGAGCTAGGTGATATCGTATTTGTTGAGTTACCAGAGGTTGGAGATGAAATCGAAGCTAACGAGCCTTTTGGTAGCGTTGAATCAGTAAAAACTGTTTCTGAGCTATATGCTCCAATTAGTGGGAAAATTGTGGAAATTAATGGCGACTTAGATGATAGCCCTGAATTCGTTAATGAATCTCCATACGAAAAAGCATGGATGATCGTCATCGAACCATCAGACGCAGGTCAAATTGAGAAATTAATGACTGCTGAACAATATGAAGAAAAAGTAAATAACTAATAATTCTTAAGCTGATTTGTGATGGTGAATCCATCCAAATCAGCTTTTTTTGGCAAGTTGGGGACGGTTCTGATGTGACCCCCAAAAGTTAGAGTATATTTTATGCAGCTAATTGGCTGGTATGTTTACGGTATTCAACCGGGCTCATGCCAGCCAATTTTTGCTTAATACGCTTGTTATTATAATAATGGATATAGTCTTCAATTTTCTTTTTTAATTCATCATATGAGCACAGTGCTTCTCCATGGTACATTTCTTGCTTTAGTAATCCAAAAAAATTCTCCATAGGCGAATTGTCCAAACAGTTTCCCTTACGGGACATACTCTGGAACACCTTGTGTTCCTTAAGCTTATTTACCCATTTATTATGCTGGTAATGCCAACCTTGATCAGAATGTATGGTCGTTCTAAATGGTGAATCTTTCACTATTTCTAGTGCTGTCTTGAGAGGTTTGAGCGCTAATTCTAAGTTTGGACGCTTATCTATGCCATGAGATATAATTTCCCCATTGTACATATCCATAATTGGGCTAAAGTATAACTTCGCATTCTCAGAACACTTGAATTCAGTTATGTCTGTTGTTAATTTTTGATGATAAACATTTGTGTGAAACCTACGTTTAATACGGTTTTGCGCAACATTTCCGATTGTTCCCTTGTAAGAAACATATTTGCGTGATTTTCGAGTAAACTTATCACCTTTAATACCAAGTTCATTCATAATCCGTTGTACTTTCTTATGATTGACTTCCATTCCACGATTCTTCAATTCTAATTGGATACGACGATATCCATAATTGCCATGATTCTCAACAAATATAGAGTGAATGGTCTCCTTTAATTCTTGGTTTGGATCGACTCTATTCATCATTTTAATATGATAATGATAGGAAGATTCAGGAATACCGACTATTTGTAAAACATCCTTTAATTTGAAGGTTTCTTTGAGTTCGAATGATAATGCTGCTTGTGCTTTTCGAGATAGTTTTCCGGATCCATCTGAAAAGCTCGTAACTTTTTTAAGTATTCTACCTCTAGACGA
>NZ_JACYHA010000043.1 GCF_014837155.1 Litchfieldia stipae
CTTGGTTACAAATTAGGGGTCATTTCGTCGACGATTTGACACCCCGCATCATACCAAGAGGGCTCTTTTTGTTCAAGTCCCCGAAAACCCTTCTAACAGGAATGCTCCTTTTCTAGCTCCTTCGAGTATAAGCTTGATATATAAATTTTATATAAATTCAATATAGTTATGTTTGCAATATATAAAAACCACTAATCAATGATTAGCGGTTTTACATTTACTTACCCTAGCTTACTTCTTTCAACTTCCACCCGACTAGAATATAACTTATCCAGAATATACGTATAAAAGTACATTCCCCATATTGAAATGGATGTAGAGACCCAAAACCATCCCTCTTTGTAGTTAATTAATTCAAGCTTCATCGCAAAATAATGCAACATATAAAGGAATACAATCACTGCTATTTTCCATTTCCACTTAATTCCTGCAAAATAAATAAGTATAATAAGCGAACCAAGTATTAACATATACAAACTCGATAATAGAATAAGACTATGTTGTTTATCAGGGAGCAAATGCTCGCTAAATTTCTGAATACCAGTTATGCGTAACACCCAAACAAGAGTATTCTGATGCAATGTCAACAATCCAAGAAAAATCGCTAGGTACCAAAGAACACCTTTCAGTCGGGTAAAACAAATACGATAAGCATGCTTTACTATCCAAAAAAAGAATGTTAAAAAAACAACGGTCATCCACGTTCGATACCAGTTTTGTTCATATACACCCAAAGCTTTAAATAATTCCTCAATCAAACCATAGAGAAGTGCAAATACTAGATACCAATAATGCTTCAGTTTCAATGAGGCAAGTAGTAAGGCTGTGGCCGATACTGAAAACTGTGAAAATAGATTTCCGGCAATCGAATCATCTGGTGGAGAGTTCGGAACAAGCTTCGGATAATATGTATAAGCTTTTAAAACAGATAAAATCATCATTTCAAATAAAAATGTCATCCCACTAACCGTTAGATACAAAGCAAAAACAGGTCTTCGTTGTTTGACATTGAAAAAAATAATTACTAACTCAATAATCGTCGTAATGCCAAGTAGGATAAACCAAATGGTATGACTCCAGAAGTCAGTTCCCATCATTTTTAACATCGCCCCTAGTCCGGCAAGCCAGTTTGATTATATCGTGCCTCTCTTTTAGTTAATTATGACCACTAATTTATGATTTTTATCTGAACATTTCTGACTAGACGAAAAAAAGATCCCCCTATAAGTCAGAGGGACCTCAGTTGATTGGAAATTTCACCTTAGATTGCTTTTCTTCTATTTACGAATATTCCAATCGCACCTAAAACGAATAAAATGAAGCCAATTGCGATGAGATTAAATTGGTTTGTTGCTGTATTTGGTAGTTTATGTCCTGAATTGTTTTTATCAGTTTGTTTTTCATTCGTATTGGAGTCTTTATCTTCAGTTACACTTCCACCTGTATTCGCGTCTTCTTCTGTTAGTTCTTCATCTGTATTAGTATCTTCATCTTCTTTTGGTTCTTCACCTGGATTTGTGTCTTCATTTTCTGAAGGTGTTTCTTCTCCTGGATCCGTGTCTTCATTTTCCGAAGGTATTTCTTCTCCTGGATTCGTGTCTTCATTCTCTGAAGGCGTTTCTTCACCATTGTCTTCAGGTTCTTCTGGTGTTGTTGGTTGAATCGCCACTTGATATTCATTCACCGCAACCGTTCCACTTACCTCATTTCCTACAATTACAAGTGGACGACCTGTTGGACTAAGATCTTGGGAAACAAATTCAAGGCCTTCTGGTGCTACGTCTCCTGCAATTTTAGCAGAGAAATCTCTACTATTTAGATAGTTGGCAAACTGCGCATTTCCTGGATTTGAAATATTATAGGTCATGACACCACCAATTCGCTCAAGACCGATAAATGCATAGACTTGATCACCAATCACTCCAACCTTTACATCTTCAGGCTCCGGACCTTTTTTCGCACTACGCTTGTCCATTTCATCGTCATCATTTGACCAGTTGAAATAATCTGGAAGGCGTTCTGCTGTGATCTGTTCGAAATCACTTCCACTGTCATAAACAAGTTCCATTGTATCAGCCTTCCAAATCGAGAAAGAACGGGCGCCCAATGTATAAATCGCATCTGTACCGCGATCTGTTAGTACTTCAAGCTTGTCATAATCCTTAGAACCTTTCATTCTATCAAATACTGCTTGTGCTTCTTCAGCAGACATCCCTTGGAAAGACTTCGTAAGAGTAATAGAGTCCTTGATATCTTTAAAGTCTGCTACATTTAGAAATTCGGATTCATCCTCACCCCACTCTGTTGCATCTCCCTCATTACCCGTAACTAAATATTCTGTGCCACCAATATTTACGGATGCAACAGCATCTGGCATATAAGCTCCTAAAATAGGAAGATTTTCAAACTCTATTTTCCCATTTCTCGCAGCATCAAGTTCATTTCCAGGCACAGAATGATCTTTATATCCAAGAGACTTTACAGATAAAACCTTTCCATTTTCAATATCAATTGTCGCAATGGCATTATTCTCCTGCAAAGTGACATATGCCTTTTTTCCATCCTTAGATACGGCAATGTATTCAGGTTCTAAGTCCTTGATTGCATCCGCTTTCGTCCCATTATTGCGAATGTGAACATCATCCGCAATGACACTTTCATCATCAAATTTCACTCGTTTACTATTTCCAGAATTCATATCAACAATGGTAATTGAGCCTTCTGGATCAACATTTCCTAAACCAAGACGTGGTTCAGCCTCATCCGCAGATAAAATATACTTTCCATCTTCAGTTATTTTAACCATATCAGGTTGAATACCAGCTTCATATTCAGCTTTCATTTCCCCATCATAGTCAATAACAACGATCTTCCCAGGCTTTGTATAATCTTTTTCTTGAACAGCTACTGCAATCATATCCTGAGACGTACTAATATCGATGCTCGTTAAATCTCCATATGTAAAATTGTTATCTTGGATGGCCTCTGCAATATTAATTGATTTTTCTTTTTGAAGCTGTTGAACGGTATCAGATGACGTTAAACCTTCTAGACTTACAATATCAAGTGTTTGTTCCTGACCATTAATGACGTAGAATTTTTTGTTATCTGAATTGTATTTAACAATTTCAGCAACCCCACCATCCTCATTGGCCTCACCCATTTTATAACCCGCTATTTTTTTGACTTCCAATGCGTCTTGATATCCCGTTTCTGCTGCTCCAGCATACATCGGAATTCCTGATACTAATAATGTTCCCGTAAGAATGACCTTACTAAACAAACCGAATTTCTTGCTACTCTTCATCCAATCTCCTCCTATGTTTTCATCCATGAAAAACACATATTTTTACACCTATCATCTAGATGCAACATATTTTGACAACCTGAATTAGTTTATCATTTAAATATTCAGAATCTTGTCTTGTTTTTGTTAATTTATTGTAATTTTTATGTTACAGTTTCACTGATTTTCCTCCAATGCCTCGTCTATTTAAACAGAAACTATACATAACCTTTACATTGAATTATGAATGAAGGAACATACACCAACTATAATGAAGAGGAAATATACCATATCTTATGTGGATTCACCTCTAGCCTATTTCAGAATAACACCAATGTTAAGGAGTGATTGGATGGATACGAGTTCACACGTCATTATGGGATTGGGATTAGCTGCACTTGCACAGATTGATCCCGTTGTTGCTAATCATTCTACCCTGTCCCAGGCCGTCATGTTCGGTACAGTGATTGGTTCAAATGCCCCTGATTTCGACTTCGTCTTTCGAATGAAAGGGAAAGGCAGCTATATTCGGAACCATCGCGCCTTGTCTCACTCCTTGCTGACATTGCCACTGTGGAGCATCGCGGTTTCAGGTATCATCTATTTAATTCTTCCTGATTTATCGTTTCTTCACTTATTCTTATGGACATTCCTAGCTGTCATACTGCATGTGTTTTTTGATTTATTTAATGTACATGGAACTCAAGTATTACGCCCCTTCTCCAAAAAGTGGATTGCATTTGACTCGATTCCCTTAGTGGATCCTATGATTCTATTTCTTCATTTGCTTGGTTTTTGTCTGCTTCCATTTTATGAAATGGGCATCGTATTCTTCGTCGTTTATTTATGTATTTTTCTTTACCTTGCTATTCGGACTATCTCGACAGTGCTCACAAAGAGAACATTACAGCTCCATTTTCGCCATGCCATTCGCATCAAACTAATCCCACGGATTTCCTTATTTCATTGGGATGTAATCATTGAGACTGAAGAAGATTTTATATTTGGCGTGTTCTCAAAAGGAAGCCTTAAGGTTGACCATTCTCTGTTTAAACAAATAGAGTTTCCAGATCTCGTTTCTGACAGCAAAAGTCACCCTTTTGTTTCTGCTTTTCTTTCTAGCACTCATTATGCTTATCCATTTGTTCACACTAGAAAAAATGGCTATCTCATCTATTGGAAAGACCTTCGATTCCGTTCAAATAAGTTCTTTCCCAATCTTGCTATTCTCTCTGTTTCAGCTGATTACAAAATTAAGAACGGCTTTATCGGTAGCCTCTACTCCTTAAAGCAATACAAGAAGGTCATTAAACAATTAGAAAATACATGAATCTTAAAAAAGGGCTGATCTTATGAAAAAGAATTTATTAATTATTTCATCTGATATTACCGGACATGGTCATAAAAGTATCACAGAATCTCTGTGTGAGAGAGTCCCATCACAAGAAGTAAATATTATTGTAGTAGATGGATTTTCACTTGGTAAACGATTGCTTCTAAAAATCGGCCAATCCTACGGTCCCCTTACTAGAAACTCTGAAAGTCTATGGAAAATGATTTGGAAGCTATCAGCTTTAAAGCCACACTTAGTAGACCATTTTGTTGAATCGCTAATCAGGGATAACTTTCTTCAATTACTAGAAGAGGTGAAGCCAGACATCATTTTATCTGTTCATCCTAACTTTAACGGCTCCATCTTGAATATATTAGAAAAACAAAACATAAAGATTCCCTTCTTTACTCTGATTGCCGATCTTGTGAATATCTTTCCTCTCTGGGCAGACAAAAGAGCCAATTATATTATTAGCCCTACGTTTGAAGCTCAAAATAAATGTATTGAATTCGGGATTCCAGATGAAAAAATAAAGGTTTCTGGTTTTCCTGTGAGAGCTCGTTTTTTCCCTGCGAGCCCAAATCAACGTAGATTCTATCAACCGGGAGAGCCATTAACATGCTTGATAATGAGTGGTGGTGAAGGTGTAGGAAATATGAAGAAAATAGCCGAAAGTCTGCTACTACACTTTGATTGTAACGTCAAAATTGTAGCTGGAAAAAATGCGAAGCTTAAAACGAAGTTAGAAATGTCACTTAAAGCAAGGTATGGTGACCGTGTAGAGGTGTATGGCTACATCCAAAATATCCAAGATTTAATGCTAGCATCTGATATCGCCTTCACAAGAGGCAGCCCAAATGTCATGTTCGAGGCAATCGCCACCAATACACCCCTAATCATCACCGGAGCTTTGCCAGGTCAAGAAGAGCATAATCCAATCTTTGCCGAGAAATTTAATTTAGGCGTAGTATGCAAAGACCCTAAGGAAATTAAATACACACTAACAAATTTATTAGAAAACAATGGTCAAAAACTAAATGAAATGATCATCAGCCAACGAGATTTTATCAATTCCAATGCCGCTGAGGACATCCTTCACTTCATTCTCAATGTTGGTGAGGCTTATCATGAAAACGTGATGGGGAAGCTTTCTTGACTGGTGAGGCTTGGGGTGGTGATTAAGGGGCGAGGTTTTGGTTATTTGATGGATGGGACTCGGGCTAGTAATTAATAAGGGAAGGTTTTTCCGTTATTTGCAAAATTGAGCTCATATTGAAGTAAATAACGGAAGATTTTCCGGCTATGTGAGAAAAAACCGTCTATTTTCTCCTTTTTTGAAGTAATAGGCGGAATTTCTTCCTCTATTTTAGCTATTTTCTGTAATTTTTTCTAAATTAGCGGAAATTTTCCCTCTATTTATCAAACCTTACGCTTAACCTGATCAGCCAATCGATAAGAGCGTACCCTCTTAATCCCTGATGCCGGAATCAATATCCTTTTTTCAACTAATTGAGAAAGCACTTTTCTTACCGTCTTGTCACTTAGCTTCAAATACTTCTCAACCTCTTTAGGGGATATGGCTACTCCTTTTCGAACCGCTATTCGAATTACTTCCTTTTCGAAAATCGTCAAAGAGGACTCGTCCAGTTCATCACCAAGCCATCGTCCAATCACTTGCTGAACAATCTGTTGACATCGACGAGGCTTCTCATTCACTTGATCATAAGAAAAGCGGATCACAGTCCATCCATCAATCACTAACTGATTCTGCCGTTCCAGGTTGTCTGAAAATTGCCATCTGCTTATATTCCTTAGGTGCGGACCATAGCCATCGACCTCAATACATATCCGGATGCCCGGACGAATATAAGCAAAATCCAAATACCTTTTACCATCCTTGAAATCATCGACTTCATATTCTGGATGAAGATACTTGAACTGGAAAAAGATTGGCCACCATACTTGCTTCAAAAACAGCATTTCAGCTTGACTATGCCCTTCCTCCAAACGCCGCAATCGCTCACCGGATCTTACCTGCAAATGAGCATTCAAAAAGTCCAGATATTCTTCTTCAAATCCCATAGGATTCCTCCTCCTATCCAATGGTCATATCCTCAATTTCACATACAAAGTTGATACATTCAATGGAACGTCAGACGGATTTTAAAAACGAATGATGATAAAGCGAGTGAAAAAAAGTGGTTCAATGTGGCTTAATTTGTAGAAGTAAAATCGGAGTAAATTTGAGGATAGAACTATTTTTAGTTTAATAAAATTCTTACATTTGTCAATTCGCTTTCCTTATTTTCTGACAAATCTTTAAAAATTCCATTTTCGTAAAAAAACGACTTACAAACTAGCCTCTCCAGCTTTAAGGAGAGGCGGTTGAACACGAGTTAGAACTTGTTATAGTAACCATTTTTTAATATCATTGATTGCTTGCAGATGCATTCCTTCGTGAAAGATAGTTCGAATTAATACTTGTTCAATTGTTCTCATCCCCATTTCAGTAGGAGGATATACTTCTTCTAGTCGATGACCAAAATTTTGCATCAAGTTGGTAGGTTGTCCTTTCAACAACTTCTTTAATTCTATATAAGAAGGTGTTTCAGTTGAAAAATGAATCGGTGTCGTGCCATAACCAAACCAATCTCGAAAATTATCTGGAACCTCTGTTTTCTCCTTTGTTAAAGCCTCAATCCATAGGTATTGATCCAAATAAATATGTCCCATGTTCCATCTAATATTATTCTTAAAATTATTGGGGATGACCTCAGCTTCTTCTGCACTTACTCCATTTAAACTATCTAAAACATCAGCTCGATAAGTTTCTAACTGTTTGAAAAGATTTATATGCCGTTCTTTCATCTATCTCACCTTTCGAGAAATTATTTATATTACTAATTCTGCACCATTCATTTTTTCCCTTCTTGGAATGACAGTGAAAAGAAAAAAAAGCAATGTCTACAACTTTTAGAAAAGCAGGTCACCTTGATTGATATATTAAGATACAGAAAAAGAAGGTATTTAATTACCTTCTTTCAGACTGTTGACAAATTCGAATAAATTCGGGATTGTTGGCAGTCTTTTTGTATAATTAAGGTACAGAGAAATTTATTAGGGTGAATGAAATGCTAACTAAAAATACACAGATGAATCGTGACCAAATAGAAATGATAGCTTTAGAACAACTTGTGCCTGCGGACCATTTGGTCCGCAAGATTGAGGCTG
>NZ_JACYHA010000044.1 GCF_014837155.1 Litchfieldia stipae
GGATGCAATTTATCTTTTTATTCAACCAAAATAGATCAGAATCCGACGAACTAGAGTGATATTCCGACGAAAGTCCGGCGGAATTCAACGAAACGCTCTTGATGGATGCAATTTATCTTTTTATTCAACCAAAATAGATCAGAATCCGACGAACTAGAACGTTATTCCGACAAAAGTACACACGAATTCAGCAATAGAGTATTTCATGGGCACAAGTGCTCTTTACTTACTTCCATCAACAGCATTTAAAAAAGCCGCACCTCTCAAAAGTGCGACCTCCTTCATTTATTTTGACTGTATTCGTATCAATTGTTGCTTATAAAGTCGCAGCCTGAATACACTCCGCGTCCTGTGGGCTTCCTCGTCGCTTGCGCTCCTGCGGGGTCTCACTTTGCTTACTACTCCCACGGGAGTCTCCGTGTATTCAGTCTGCTAGAAATCTCACTTTTAAATCGTTCACATCTAAAAACAACAAACTTTGAGAAAACAGCCTTTATTTTTTAACCCAGCCAAGGATCATTTCACGAATGAGCTTGCTTGCTGTGTTTGCTGTTTGTTCAGAGTTGTCGTAGATTGGAGCGACTTCTACTAAGTCACCACCAACAACGTTGATCTCTGATTTTGCAATCGCATGAATCGATGCTAGTAATTCCTTTGATGTAATTCCACCTGCATCCACTGTTCCTGTACCTGGTGCGTGCGCTGGATCTAGAACATCGATATCAATCGTGACATACACTGGGCGACCAGCTAGTTTCGGTAGCACTTCCTTCAGTGGCTCAAGTACTTCAAATGGTGAAATGTGCATGCCGACTTCTTTTGCCCATTGGAATTCTTCTTTCATTCCTGAACGAATCCCGAATGAGTAGACATTTGTTGGTCCAATTAATTCACATGCCTTTTTGATTGGAGTGGAATGTGAAAGTGGCTCTCCTTCATAATCATCACGAAGGTCTGTGTGAGCATCCATATGAATAATGGCTAAATCTGGGTATTTTTTATACATTGCTTTAATCACTGGCCAAGAAACTAAGTGCTCTCCACCGATTCCTAATGGAAACTTTCCTGCTTCTAAAAGCTGATCCACGTATTCTTCAATCATATCAATGCTCTTCTGCGGATTTCCGAATGGTAATGGAATGTCACCTGCGTCATAATATTTCACGTCTTCTAGTTCGCGGTCTAGGTATAGGCTGTATTCCTCAAGGCCGATTGACACCTCACGAATACGGGCAGGACCGAATCTTGAACCCGGGCGATAGCTTACTGTCCAATCCATTGGCATGCCGTAAATGACGGCCTCACTGTCCTCAAATGTAGGGTGGCTTTTTATAAAAACATTCCCTGAATATGCTTCATCAAACTTCATTTTTGTATCCTCCTTGAACATATGTATTTATGTGATTTTGTCTTTTCCTATACCACATACAGGAAGGGAAGACTTATGTATTTTCCTACACTTCTAGCAGACTGAATGCACGGAGACTCCCGTGGGATGCGTGAACAAAGTGAGACCCCACAGGAGCAGCGCGACGAGGAGGCTCACCGTTCACCCCACAGGACGCGGAGTGTATTCAGGCTGCGGCGTTTAAAGTAAACACCAAGCCTCACAAATAGGTTGCCCCAGTTCAAGTGTGAGCCACTTAATGGGTCAACCTCTTTGAATCATGATGAGTTATGCTTTCACTAAGTCTGCTACGAATTTCGGTAGCACGAATGCTGCTTTGTGTAGCTCTTTTGTGTAGTATTTTGTTTCAATGTCATGGAAGCGATCATCACTAACTTCTAATGGATCATGCTTCTTTGAACCGATCGTGAAGGTCCAAAGTCCACTTGGATATGTCGGGATATTTGCAATGTATAGGCGTGTAATTGGGAAGATTTCCTTTACATCCCTTTGTACATTGGTAATTAACTCTGGTGTAAACCATGGGTTATCCGTTTGAGCGACAAATATACCGTCTTCCTTAAGTGCTTTTGAAATCCCTGCGTAGAAGCCTTTGGTGAAGAGGTTGACTGCTGGACCTACTGGCTCTGTTGAATCCACCATGATGACATCATACTCATTCTCACTTTTGGCAATATGTAAGAAGCCATCATCCACCTTCACATCCACTCGAGGATCGTCTAGCTTACCTGCAATTTCAGGTAGATATTGTTTTGAGTACTCAATCACCTTGCCATCGATATCAACAAGAGTTGCTTTTTTCACGCTTGGGTGCTTAAGCACTTCACGAATGACGCCACCATCTCCCCCACCAACAACGAGAACGTTCTCTGGTTTTGGATGTGTGAATAATGGAACATGAGCGACCATCTCATGGTACACAAATTCGTCCTTTTGAGTAGTCATGACCATGCCATCTAGAATAAGCATATTGCCAAATTCCGCTGTTTCCACCATGTCTAGCTTCTGAAATTCGGTTTGTTCTGTATGTAAGGTTTTATTGATTTTGGCAGTAATTCCAAAGTTCTTTGTTTGTTTTTCCGTGAACCATAATTCCATCATTATCGCTTCCTTTCAAAGAATTTGTTCATCTATTTGTTTATCGTTCCCTAATGGTCTAAATAAAAACATCTACTTAAAAAACTAATTGTAACGAACATAGTATAGAGGAATCTAGCAAAATTACAAGAAATATTTTCTTTTTTAGGTAGATAGAGGTTTAAAATCACTGAAATCACTTAATACTGAACCATATATGAGTAAATTATGATCGAAATTTGCATCTCTAATGCACTAAATGTAAGGTGAGAGCCTTGATTTAACCTTGAGAGATTGCCATAAAAGAGGTGATTGTGTTGGAGATCATCACAAACAATCGGATAAAAGCGACAATCAAATATTTACGTGCCTTTCTCTTTGTGAGCCTGATTCTCTTGATTTTAGGCATGCTTTTTGTGACTGGAATTGTTATTTATGCGAAGTCAAAAGGAGCTCCACCATTAGCCGTACCACAGTCGACTCTCATCTATGCTGAGGATGGAACTTTAATTGGTGAAACACATTATGGGGAGAAGCGATATTGGGTCCACTTGGATGAAATGAATCCGGCGGTGATTGATGCCACTCTATCGATTGAGGATCGAAAATTCTATAAGCACCATGGTTTTGACTATTTCCGAATTGTCGGAGCTGTTCTTGCAGACATCAAAGCAGGTGCGAAGGTACAGGGTGCAAGTACGATTTCTCAGCAGTACGCTAGAAACCTATTTCTTACCCACGATAAAACCTGGCATCGTAAAATAACCGAAGCGCTCTATACGATTCGCTTAGAGTTAAATTATAGTAAAGACGAAATCCTAGAAGGCTATTTAAATACGATTTACTATGGACACGGTGCTTACGGAATTGAGGCTGCAGCCGATTATTATTTCGGAAAGCATGCAAAGGACTTGACGAAAGGTGAAGCCACACTTTTAGCAGGGATCCCAAAGGGTCCGAGTCATTATTCGCCGAAGGTAAACGAAGAAGCGGCGAAAAAGCGTCAGAAGCTTATCCTTTCAGCTATGGTTGCAAACAACTATTTGGAAGAAGAAGAGCTTGAGACGATTTATGCCGAGGAACTCCACTATACCTTTGGCAGTGCGAAAGAACGTCAAGTGATCGCCCCTTATTTTCAAGATGAGGTGAAAAAGCTATTAGAAAGACAGCTTAAGCTTGACCAAGAAACAATTAATACAAGCGGACTACGTGTGTATACGACGCTAGATCCAAAGCTTCAAAGCATTGCAGAGCAACAGATTGAAGAAACGATAAATCCAGATTCGGAGATTCAAGTTGGGTTCGTGGCAATTGATCAACACTCTGGGGAAGTAAAAGCCATGGTCGGAGGAAGAGATTATAACGAAAGTCCGTTTAATCGCGTGACACAGGCTGAAAGACAGCCTGGTTCAACCTTTAAGCCGTTCTTATATTACGCTGCTTTGGAACAAGGGTTCACCCCTTCAACTTCGATGCGAAGTGAGGTCACTGCTTTTACATTTGATGATGGCAAAGCAAGGTATGTCCCACATAATTTCAATAACTATTATGCAAATGATCAAATTACACTTGCTCAGGCCATTGCTCTTTCAGATAATGTCTACGCAGTGAAAACACATATTTTTCTTGGAGAAGATGTGCTAGTCGATACCGCTAAATCTCTTGGCATTACAAGCAAGCTAGCGAAGGTCCCTTCTCTTGCACTTGGAACTTCTACGGTCAAGGTGATTGATATGGCGTCTGCCTATAGTACGATCGCGAACGGCGGAATGAAGCAGGAGCCAATTATGATTGAGAAGGTATTGGATCACAAGGGGGAAGTCATTTATGAAAGCAATCCTTCCAAACAACAGGTTTTAAAACCAGAAACGGCGTTTGTGACTACTCATTTGTTGACAGGGATTTTCGATGAAAAATTAAATGATTATACAAGGGTAACGGGTCGAACAATTAGTGATCAACTGACTCGACACTATGCTGGAAAAACCGGAACAACGAAGACAGATAGCTGGATGATTGGGTATTCGCCACAGCTTGTCTCAGCGGTTTGGACAGGCTATGATCGCGATAAAACGATTGATTTAACGGCTGAAAAAGGGTATGCAAAGGAAATTTGGGCTCGGTTCATGGAAGAGGCTCACAAGGGGCTACCAGTTCTTCCATTCAAAGCGCCTGAAGGGGTTGTTGGTGTTCGAATAGATACAGATAGTGGGTTACTTGCAACTAAAGATTGCGCCAAATCAAGCAGGCTCACCTATTTTGTCAAAGGGACAGAACCAACTGAAACCTGTACGGGAATAGAAATGATTGAGAAAGAAGCACCAAAGGAAACAAATGAAGACGAGAAAAAAGGCTGGTTTAAGCGGATTTTTGATTGGTTTTAATTGAACATGTAGCTTAAATCCTTCAGACTTTTGAAAGGACAAATCCCTAGCAGACTGAATACACGGAGACTCCCCATGGGATGCGTGGCCAGAGTGAGACCCCACAGGGGCGCAGCGACACGGATTGTATTCAGTCTGCGGCTTTATAAGCAGTGATATATACGAATACATTTTTACAAAAACGCTGTTGAAGCAACCCTAGAATATAATGAAAACCCCGGGAGTGTTGGCCCGGGGTTTTCGTGTCCTAGTATCAATGCATTAACATTGTAAATTAAGTTTACTTATTTTAGCAAGAAACCACAAGCGCTACCAATTTCGTTCACAAAATCGTCACATTTACACAATCATGTGACCTTCAAACCTTCTTTTAACTCATCAGATGAGCGTTCCCACATGCCTTTGTCATGATTCTCTAAATAGGCTGCCAGTAAGCCTTTTGATTTATCATCCATGAAATCGACCATGATTTTTCGTTTTAGGGATTTATCCATTTTATTCACATGCTCAGGCAATGACTTATAGCCTCGACGAATCGAGCGATCAACAGTCATTTCACAGGCAGTCACACCTGCATAATATGGACCTTCCTCCTGGCGATCAATCGTTACCCAGACTAACCAATATGGCTTGCCATTTGGAACCTCTTCTTTTGTCTTCAAGAACTTGATTCCCTTTTCAACCACACTTCTAGCATGCATTGCGCCAATATCAACAAATACATCCTCTTCCTCTATATCAATAAACACTGGAGATACATTATCTAAACTCAACGCACCTACCCCATACCCTTTATGACCATCTGTAGGATCACTTTTGATAATGTTAAATCCAATACTCTTCTTCTTTTTCTCCATAATGTATTCCTCCTCACTTATTGCTTATCCTCATAAGCCTGTTATCGTGGGTTTTTTGTTAATATGATTTATCGAGGCACTATTGCTCGCTTCTAGTTACCTCTTCTCCTGTTTTCCACTTGAATCAGGGCACTTCTTCGCGATTCTAGTTACATCATACACTGCAACATACCCTGATCGGGACATTACTTCGCTCCTCTAGTTACCCCATACACAACAATCCACCCTGATCGGGACACTACTTCGCTCCTCTAGTTACCCCATACACAACAATCCACCACGATCGGGGCACTTCTTCGCTCCTCTAGTTACCCCATACACAACAATCCACCACGATCGGGGCACTTCTTCG
>NZ_JACYHA010000045.1 GCF_014837155.1 Litchfieldia stipae
ATCGCAACCTTTTTCGACTGTTTGTCAAGAGCGATTGCGGGGCCTCACGTCCCCCCAAAATGGAAATGAACTTATACTTTACATAGTTTTCATAGAACTTTTGACACTACCTCTTGTTTTATATTTAATTCTCGTACTGTGATAACTGCCACTAAGGTTCCTTAACTCCAACACCCTAATATTTCACAAAAAATTAAATATTCTGTATTTACAAATTATAACTATTATTATATAGTTTAACACGTTAAGTTATAAAAGGTGACATGAATTAGTGATCGTACAATTAAATATATTTATTGGGGGAGAGTACATTGTCAATTGAAATTTCGAATCGTTTAGCGAGTATTCCTTTTTCTAGTATAAGGGAGATCTTTGAAGAAGCAAATGCAATGGAAAAACGGGGAATGAAAATCACTCATATGGAGATTGGAAGACCTGATTTCGATACCCCAATACATATTAAAGAAGCGGCAAATGAGGCATTACAAAAGGGGCATGTTCATTATACGTCTAATAATGGAATCCAAGAATTACGTGAGGCGATTGCAGATAAGTTGAAAAGGGATAACAACATCATGGTTGATCCTAATAAGGAAATTGTTGTCTCTGTTGGCTGTAAGGAAGCGATTGTGAATACAATTCTTGCTTATATTAATCCTGGTGATGAGGTGCTGATTCCTGATCCTGCTTGGCTTGAGTATCAATATATTGTTGAACTTGCTGGGGGTGTCGGGGTATCGATTCCACTGCGTGAGGAGGAAGGTTTCAACCTGAATCCTGAGGATGTTAGAATGAGAATAACAAGCCGTACGAAAATGCTGATCCTTAATTCTCCTCATAATCCGACCGGTGCGGTTTTACCAGAGGAGAATTTGAAAGAGTTAGCAGAGATTGCGATTCAGCACAATTTGCTTGTCTTGTCAGATGAAATCTATGAAAAATTGATTTATGGAGAAGCGAAGCATGTGAGCATTGCGACATTACCCGGGATGTTTGAGCGAACCGTGACAATTAACGGATTTTCAAAGGCATATGCGATGGATGGCTGGCGCTTAGGGTATGTAGCGGGGCCAACGGCGTTAATTCAGCCGATTATGAAGGTACATCAATATAATACGACAAGTGCGACATCGTTTGCGCAGTATGGTGCAGTGGCAGCCTATGCAGGGACGCAGGAGCCGGTGCGAGAGATGGTCAAGGAATTTGATCGACGACGTCAATTGTTAGTTAGTAGATTAAGTGAGTTAGAGAATGTGAGTTGTGTGGTTCCACAAGGGGCGTTTTATGTATTTCCTTCTTTTAAAGGTACAGGGATGACTTCAAAGGAATTAGCGACACTGCTGTTGAGAGAGGCTCAAATTGCCTGTGTACCAGGTTCTGCATTTGGTCAATGTGGAGAAGGGTATGTGCGAATGGCTTATTCGACGGAATATGAAGATATTAATGAAGCGATGGACCGTTTAGCGAATGTGTTGAAGAACTTGAAAGTTAAAGGATAATTTTTTACTGATAAAATGACCTTTGTTTGTGAAAATACAAAGAGATTGGATAGGAACATGTTAGAAAAATTTGATCAATATTTGAAACGGTTTTTGCCTTATTTTACAGTGATAAGTCTTGTGATTGGAATTTTGATAGGGAATGTCTTGGAAAATGTAACCTTTATCATCCCATGGTTATTTGCGCTCATGACGTTCTCTGGTAGCTTAGGGATGAGTGTGAAAAAGTTAGTTGAGGCATTGCAGCATCCCTTACCACTAGTGATTTCGTTGATTATTCTTCATGGTGTGATGCCGATTTGGGCGTGGAGCATTGGGAGTTTGTTTTTCGGAAGTGATTCTTTAACGATTACTGGGTTAGTGCTTGCAACGGTGATTCCAATTGGAGTGACTAGCTTCATTTGGATTGTGATTCATGGAGGGAACCTGACCTTAGGGTTAGCGATTATTTTGATTGATACGATGTTGGCTCCTTTTATCATTACAGGTAGTTTGAAGCTATTTATGGGAGAGGAACTGCAAATCAATACGTTTGATTTAATGGTGAATCTGGTACTGATGATTGTGCTGCCATGTATCCTTGCGATGTTTGTTAACTATTTGTCAAAAGGGAAGGTTAAGGAAAGATATAGTTCAAAGCTTGCACCGTTTTCGAAGGTGAGCATTTTTATCATTGTAATGATTAATGGTGGCGTAATTTCGACGTACATGAAGGATATTGGCTGGCAGGTGATTTCGATTATATTGGTCGTTTTCATTATTTCGGTATCTGGATTTGTTATCAGTTGGGTTGTTGCAAGGATTTTACATATGCCGATTGAATCGCAGTTAACGGTAATGTATTCGAGTGGAATGCGAAATATTTCGGCGGGCTCTGTTATTGCCGTCACGTATTTCCCAGCAGAGGTGGTTTTGCCGGTTGTGATGGGGATGTTGTTTCAACAGGTGTTAGCGGCGTTTTTCGGAAGTGCCTTTCAGTTTGTGAATCGGGAACGGAGAACGATGCCATATGTCAATGCAAATTAACAAATGACGAAATACAACAATATTCTAGGATGAATAGAATTGAGAGCTTGGAGGCTTCCTATGAAGATACTATTAATGTTAAGAGATGAGTTTTATCAGGCTAATCCAGGGTTGATTGAGGATGCTAAGAAACTTGGTGATGTCCGAATTCTCTATACGGATCAAGGGATTGCAAAGGATGAATTGATAAAAGAAGTGAAGGATGTTGATGTGATCCTCGTAGCCGTTGTGAAAATTGATCAGGAGGTCATTGATGCGGCTCCAAAGCTTAAGTATATTCTTAAGCATGGGGCAGGGTATGACAATATTGATGTGGAGTACGCGGCTTCAAAGGGAATTCCTGTCACAAACGCCCCAGGTGTTAATGCGCAATCTGCTGCTGATCATGCGTTCGGCTTGATGTTAGCTGCTGCTAGAAATATCCCTCAAAAAGATAAAGAAATCAAAAGTGGTCATTGGGAGTTGTCAATGGGAACGGAGGTCTATAAAAAGACTCTTGGGATAATTGGCTTTGGAGCGATTGCAAAGGCAGTGGCAAAGCGCGCCACAGGGTTTGATATGGAAACCTTGGTGTATACAAATCATCGTGATTTAGCTGAAGCAGAGAAGCTGAATGTTACATTTGTGGATAAAGAGGAAATATTTAAGTCGTCCGATTATCTTGTGATTGCCACGTCGTTAACGGCTGAGAATAGATATTTGGTGAATCAGGAGACGTTGAGCTTGATGAAACCTACGGCTTATATTGTTAATGTTTCGCGTGGTCAGTTGATTAATGAAATGGATTTAATGGGTGCCTTAGAGGAGAAATGGATTAAGGGGGCAGCTTTGGACGTATTTGAAGTCGAGCCACCGATTAATCATTTACCTGGGATGAGGGAAGTCGTTGCAACTCCGCATATTGGTGGAGCCACCTTCGAATCTATCAAGCGTATCGGTGATTTGTCGATTGCAAATATTGTTAAGTTGATGAATGGGGAAGAGTTGGAGCATGTAGTGAATGGGGTGCATTCTAGGGTGACTCAAAGGTAGTGGATAAATGGGGACGGTTCTTATACTGCCAAATGCAAAGAAGGCAGTATAAGAACCGTCCCAAGTTAGTTTTGGACAGCGCAAGAAGAACTTGCCCCAGTCGCCTTAGCTTACAATGCCACAATTTTTAACATGAATTGTTACGGTTTGTTGATAGATTTTCGCTTTAATCCTCGTTATTATTGAATGTATGAGGAGATGAAAAATATGATTGGTATGAATATTCGCGTTTTACGTAAGAAGCATAAGCTTAGTCAGGAACAATTGGCTGAAAGGGTTGAGGTATCTCGTCAGACTGTAGCCAAATGGGAAAATGAAGAGGCTCTACCAGATATTTATAAATGCCAAATCTTGGCTGATCTTTTTCAAATCACTGTGGATCAATTATCGAGAGATATGAATGAAGAACAGGTGCATGAGCTTGGTCCAAAAGGGAAACATTTCTTTGGGGTTGTGAAGGTAGGAGAACGTGGTCAGATTGTCATTCCGAAACAGGCGCGAGAAATGTATCAGATTCATGCAGGGGACAAGCTAGTTGTTTTAGGAGAAGACGCGACAAAGGGGATTGCAATCTTAAAAAGTGACGGATTCCTAGAATTTGCTGATATGATCCGAAATGCAGTACCAAAGGGTGATGATGAATGAGTAAAATTGTCTTTTTTTCACTACCAGCACATGGTCATACCAATCCTACTATTCCGGTAGTCGCTGAATTAATAAAGAGAGGGCATCAAGTTTGGTATTATTCCTTTTTGGAATTCAAAGACAAAATAGAAGGATCAGGTGCAACCTTCATTGCTTGTGATGAATTTCTACCGAAAGTTGCCCAAGATGAATTGGATCGGAAGGTTGGAAAAGACTTTGCAGCTTTGATTGAAATGCTAGCAGATACAACGATTTTATTAGATGAAAAGGTTTGTCGTGAATTAAGTGAACTTCAACCAGATGTAATTGTCTCTGATTCTTTAAGTGTCTGGGGAAAATTATTCGCTCAGAAAATGGAGATCCCCTATATTTGTTCTACGACATCGTTTGCTTTTAATCAACATACAGCAAAATTAATGAATCGGAGTTTCAAGGAAATCTGGAGATTGATTGTTGGGATGAAAAGAATCAATAAAAAAATAAAACTCTTAAATGATTATGGTTTTCGCGTTGAGAATTTTGTTTCTTTAATTCAAAATGACAATGATACAGATACCATCGTCTATACCTCGAAGGAATTCCAGCCGATGGCAGAAACTTTTTCTGAACGATATGCGTTTGTTGGTCCTTCAATAAGGCAGCATGAGCCAATCCAGAAAAATAATAATGATAGAAAAGTGATCTATATTTCTCTAGGAACTGTCCTGAATCAGAATAGGGATTTCTACCAAGCTTGTATCAATGCCTTTGCGGAGAGTAAATATGATGTAGTGATGTCTGTTGGGGAAAAAACGGACATCTCGTGTTTTGGGAAGATACCAGATCATATCACTGTGAAAAATGAAGTGAATCAGATTTCGGTATTACAAAAAGCAAATGTATTTATTACGCATTGTGGCATGAATAGTGCAAGTGAAAGCCTTTATTTTGGTGTTCCTATGGTCTTATTTCCGCAGCATAGTGAACAGGGACTCGTAGCAAAACGCGTTGCTGAGTTAGGTGCAGGAATAAAACTCAAAGGAAAGAATCCTAGTGATATAGCAACTGCAGTAGCTGAAGTACTTACGAATAATTCATATCAGACACATGCTCGGAGACTATCGGAAACCTTTATGAAAGCGGGTGGGGCAGAAGAAGCAGCCAATGTGATCCTGACAAAAGTGGGAGGTTAAATGGGGACGGTTCTAACACTTCCAGATGTTGCACGAATTGAATGGGTTCAAACCAAGTGATTATGAAGAACAAAACAAAGATAGATGTCAATGCGATAAAAAGGAGCATTCCTGTTAGAAGGATTTTCGGGGACTTGAACAAAAAGAGCCCTCTTGGTATGATGCGGGGTGTCAAATCGTCGACGAAATGACCCCTAATTTGTAACCAAGGAGGACTCCATAATGGATTTTAAA
>NZ_JACYHA010000046.1 GCF_014837155.1 Litchfieldia stipae
TCGCAACCTTTTTCGACTGTTTGTCAAGAGCGATTGCGGGGCCTCACGTCCCCCCAAAATGGAAATGAACTTATACTTTACATAGTTTTCATAGAACTTTTGACACTACCTTTAATCTTATTTTAAAGTAAATGCTCATTACTTTTGTGATTTCTTATTCAACTACGCTGCCCCGGTAGTGAAAAAGCGTTCTGTATTTCACAGAAACGATCAAGTTAGTTAATCTTATTTACAGATTTTCTTAACATTTACAGCTCTGCGTGATTGTTCTTTTAAATTTTGATTTTCTTCAAGGTAATAATACAGCCTCACCAGTTGTAAGTGATTTAAACCCATCCATAAGAATACTACTGAAGTGAACCCAAGCATCAGCTTCTCCCTCAATTGAAATCCAGCCCCACCCCTCTTCTTCATTAAAATTTTACATACTCCTTTTAAGTTAGGTCTCATTTTATAACCTCCAGTATGACATTTTCTTGTTCAACTAAACAATGATAGGTTAATAGGACCTTACGTTTATATTTCTAGAATCAGGTCAATCTACTAATTCGTCATTTTGGAGATGTAGGAATTGATTTACTTTCAACAAACCAATTAAAGGCTTACCTCTCCAAGTCTAGTAAAACATTAAAACCTTCATCATTAGCACATCGTGTTCGCTCAATGAAATCACTCTTTCGTTGGACACATAAAGAAGGACATGTCAGTAAAAATCCAGCAGCTAAGATTAAAGATCCAAAGTTAGGGAAAAGAATCCCAAAATTTGTAACAGATAGGGAAATCGAACATCTTCGTGAAGCATGTTTGACACCTATGGAGAAAGCTCTATTTGTGTTTATGTTTTCAACAGGTAGTAGGATTGGTGAGATCGTAACACTCGATATGAATAGCGTTAATTGGTCTAATCACTCAGTAATTGTTAAGGGGTAAGGGTGATAAGGAAAGGGAAGTATATTTTAGTATTCGCTGTGAAATAGACATACCTTATTCTTTGTTCATCTTTTCAACCTTTTTCCTGTAATTTAAATCTATAACAATATCTCCGACACCCATTGCAATTAATCCATTTAATAAAGCAAAAATTGGAAATACTATATCTCCACCACCATTTGAAAAAAGAGCCATAACTATTACCACTACACTAAAGAAGACAAAAGCCATTCCCAATAAATATAACGTTCGACCAACAAGCAACTTAAACCACTCCCATCTATATAAAGAACTAAAAAATAATTAATTTTTCAACAAAATAGCTTTTTTACTTCGATAAGATTTCATTTCGATAAAATGGTCAATAATTCCTTTAAAGATATGTTTTATCTTGAGGAGGAATGATATTGTTATGATCGAAAGCAAGCTTCCATAACAAAGGGCATTAATCCATCTGGATTCAATGCCCCCCTTTTGACAGTATGTCTGTCTCCCTATTTGATAAATATGATCAACCAGCAATTCAACCTAAAATCTTTGTTGCAGGTCGCTTTTTTACTAAATTCAATAATTCTCTTATTGTTTTATAAATTAAGGCTGTTTTCTCAATGTTTGTTGTTTTTTGAGGTGAATTAATTGAGAATAGATTTCTAGCAGACTGAATACACGGAGACTCCCGTGGGACTAGTAGCCAAAGTGAGACCCCGCAGGAGCACAAGCGACGAGGAGGCTCACCGGTTACCCCACAGGACGCGGAGTGTATTCAGGCTGCGGTATCAAAAGCAACAATATATACGAAAACAGCCTAAATTAAATAACCTACAATGCTTCCTAAGGTATTCAAAATTATATCGTCTATCACCGAAAAGTTAGCATCACCAACGGATTAAGCAGTCTGCTCTTCCTATTTCTTATTGAATAAAACTGTCTCTTTTCTACAACGAGCATATTCAATACAAATAGGCATCAATCTTTCTTGGATCAATGCCCCCGTTAGCTTAAGATTGATTTTTTATTATTTCATCAAAATAATCACTTGGATTAGAGATGCCATTATCAATAAAAACCTTTGCCCAATACTTGAACATGTCAATAAAAGAGTCTTTATCCATGCTTAAATTACCTAATGCCTCAACGTCTCCTTGGACTTGTACCGTATCATTTTTTAAATCAACAATGACGGTCATATATGTTTCTTCTTTGTATAAAACAGTACAGGTTACTTGCTGTTTCACTAAATCAACTTTAGGAAATTCATGTCGTACTCCAGTGGGCTTGAAAATTGTATGTCCAACATTAGATTTATTTGAATTATTCTTCATATTTTCACCTCAATAGTCTTAAAAAGTGTACTTCATTTATTATTACATAGGTTAGCTGTTCTTGTGTTAAACTGCTTCGTAAGTATAATAAATTCTATAAAAATAGCGTCAATCCCTCTTAGATCAACGCACCCAATAGTTCAAGAATAGGTCATTAAAATTTTATCCTCAAAAATTCGTCAACTAGCCAAAATATTAGTGCTCCTATTATTGTTATTACGACAAGAAATAAACCCTCGAAATAGAAAGAAATCACTAATCCAGCTAATACACCAAAGATAATATGAATAAAAAATGCTTTTGTATATCTTTTTTTGCCGTTTAAATTTTTCGTTAAATAATCAGATAAGAAAGATACAGGTACCCCAATAAGAAGAACAAATGGAAAAGCACCTGTAAGAAAAAGTCCAATAACTAAGAAACTTGAACCTTCTATTACCGCAAAAAGAAAAGTAAGAAATATTCCAATTAACAAGGTAGTTAAAACGAATCCTAGAAATTTCCTTAAAAATATCAAAATATCCCCCCTTATATTAAAAGATTTGATTTATCTTGTTGAATAATCCTGCCCAGTTAGTACAATTACTTCAACAAAATAAGCGATAATCCTTCTTGGACTATCGCACCCGTTACTTCAAGAAGAAAAAGTATGACTCATTAGTAGTATCACTATTAGTTCATTTTTTTGCTGTCATCTTAGACTTTAAATTTAAGATAAACTCATAACCAAAGGCTACTAACAATCCGGTCCAAAAAATTACAACTGAAGTAAAAGGCTCACTTCCAGATATTAAAAAGTAAATATAATTTATAAATAATAGCAACATATAAGTGTAAAAACCAAGGATTGCTCCTTTTCTCCAATTATTTTGCTCTGTTTTAAACATATTTCTGAAGAATTTCATTATATCCCTCCACAACATAACTTGTATTCTTACAGTTCTGTTAATGCACTTTATCCATCCCACGATATCTGAACGCATTACCATTATTTTACCATAAAAACTATGATACCTTTTTCCACTAAACTGACCGTTCAATAAGCTTTTATATGTTTAAAATGTCGAACTGACTTTAATCTTTTTTGTCACTAAATAAATTAAAAATCCTATTATATAAATTCCAGAAATAAGACAAACAAGTGTAAAAACATTTTCTTGAAGCAATATTAAAAATAAGTCAATTGCGTAGATATCACTACAATACTCTACTACTTGTGGTGTGAATATAAACATCGGCTTACAAACTTCCTGTGGTGCAACGGCAATTTGGTTAGCCCATATTAGTGAATATAATAGTGTTAAAATAAACAATGGTATAGAAACGAACCATAAAACCCAATATTTTTTCAAAATTTCCCTTCCTTATGTGAATTTAACTTATATCCTATTAAGTCTTATTTTGTTCTCCACTTTCCTGCTACTGATCCAAAAATGGATAATCTCCTCTTCTTTAAGGAGCTTAAGAAGGATTATGGATATCCTGCAACAATAATTCTAAATCTTATTTCAATTTACTTCTTGTTTCTTTATCAAATTCTCCCTGTACTTCTTGTATAGGGTATTTTTGTTTATGGATTATATAATGTTTTAATTTTAAAAAAGTGGTTAAAGGAAAATCAAAATCATTCCACTCTTCTCTGTAACCAATCATTCCGTGTCTTTTTATTAGTGCATCTATTTCTTTTAACACGATCATTACAAAGTCATCATATGGGTATTCCGTTTTTATTAATGTTTTAGTGTTATCTTTGCTGAATTCATCTTTATAATAAACGGCTTTTAAAATCAGTATATTATTTTCTTTTAATTCAAAAGACCAAACAATTCCCTCTGGTTCTCCCTCCCATTCACACTCAGTCTTTTTTCTTATCTCATCTTTCGTTACCAAAAAGAGTTTAAAAACATGAGTGATCTTAGAAAATCATTTAAACAATCAGTTAAATAACTAGCTGTAAATTCTAATCTTTGTCCATTAACTGCAACAATACAAGTAGCCCATCCAATGCCACTAAGATAATATTTAAACTTCACTTCCATCTCACCTGCTTCGATAGTTATCACTATTCCTTGTTCATACAGATAGGTAAGGGTTTGAAATTATCGCTCCCTTTTCCCCCTGTTCACACCGTACGTGCGACTTTCACCGCATACGGCGTTCCAACTAAACCAATTTATTCTTTC
>NZ_JACYHA010000047.1 GCF_014837155.1 Litchfieldia stipae
TTCATACAGATAGGTAAGGGTTTGAAATTATCGCTCCCTTTTCCCCCTGTTCACACCGTACGTGCGACTTTCACCGCATACGGCGTTCCAACTAAACCAATTTATTCTTTCTATGTATTAAAGCAGACGAGTGCTATTTTCCAGTATTAGATAATTTCATTTTGACATATTAATCTCAGTTTATTTACTTTTTCTTTCTGCTTACTACTAAGCTTCAAAGATTGTAAGAGATTTTCTATTTTAACTTTGTCTTTTAGATGTATCAATTGATGAATTGCTTTATGAACAATAATCAAATTTGAATAATTATCATCTTTCGACAGGTAATAGGGGTTTATATGATGACAATGCCATTCATGAATCCCTAACTCTTCACCTAATATGGCACATTTTCCATATTGGGCGATAAACTTACTAATCCTGTTATCATTATATTCAATAGATCTATTTGGAATATAGTTTCTCATGATGTGAGCGAGCGTTGTTTTATCAATTGCTTTCAGGCTATTGTGTATCTTTGCTCTACCTTCGGCAGTAAAGTTACAAATCTTTTGTGAGAAACACAGTGGAGTTTTCCACCGCTGGGCATGTATAGGAACAAATACCATTTGTTTTATCTTAAATAGTCTTGCCTTATATCCCTTGTATCTTTTCTGTAAGGTTTTAGTCATATCATGAAAACTTGCCTCGGTTCTAAGGTTCTTTAATTGATTATATAACGATTTTCGCAGATGAGCGTTTAACTCATTTAGATTGATAGTAATGTTAGTGGCGAAAGAGTAATAGTTTTGGATTCCCATGACGACAGTATTGAAATTCCAAACAGTTTGAATGCAAGGCTTTCTTTTGACTACTTTTATGGCTTCCTTAATCTTTTGGAAGGCATTTTCTTTAGCCTTCCTCGACATATCGGACCTTGCTACATAACCAAATCTTGTTTTTCCTTTCCTAACCACTTTTATCGAGAATCCAAGGAACTCGGAAGAGTTTTTCTTTAAGTTTATTACTCTCGATTTTTCTTCACTTGTTTCTAAATGAAGTCTTTTTCTCAAGAAATCTCTCAATGCATAATTCATTTTTATTGCCTGTGACCTAGTTCTGCACATTACCTTAAAATCGTCCGCATAGCGGACGATAAAGCACTCTTTTAAAGCCGTTTTCTTTAAATGCTGATATTTACTTCCATTTGTTGAGTAAGTATATCTGCTATCAAACGTTTCCCATTGGTTACTTATCCACCAATCCAATTCATTCAATACAATATTTGAAAGTAGAGGTGATAGGATTCCTCCTTGCGGAGTACCTTTTGTAGGAATACCCTCTCCTTCAATCTCTGCTTTTAATAGCTTTGATATAATAGAAAGAAGTGATTTATCCTTCATACCTAATGACCACATTTGTTTTAGAAGTTTGCCGTGATTCACATTATCAAAGAAACCTTTAATATCCACATCAACACAATGATGGAGCCCAGTCTGATTGATAAGGAATTCAAGTCTAGCTTTTGCGTGATGAGTGCTGCGGTTCTGTCTAAATCCATAACTATGTTTATGGAATTTTGCTTCACAAATTGGCTCTAAGATTTGAAGTATGCATTGTTGAAAGATTCTATCCCAAATTGTCGGAATTCCCAAAGGTCTGGTTTTCCCTTTTCCTTTTGGGATGAAGACACGCCTCACTGCTTGTGGTTCATACCTTTTGAACATGGATTGAACCTTTGCGATTACATCTTCAACTGTTAAATGTAAGATATCATTAATAGTTAATTTATCTGTTCCCGCAGTTTTGCTACCTGTGTTTCTTTTAATGTTTCGGTAGGCAAGTCGTATATTATCATCAGAACACATTAATTCTGTTAAGTCATAGAAGTGATGACCACTGACGCTTTGAGAATATAGCGTATCGAAGCAATCTTGCATACTATAATACTCACTGTGTCTCAGTTTCTTCCGTTTCAATAAGTTGGTGACTCCTTTCGGAGTTAAACCTCTTTTAGTCTCACAAGAACCTTATTAATCGATAAAGAACTGCCTTACTTGGTTGAATAAATCTTTAATAGTCTAGTGGCTATCCCTCCATGTGGATTAGACATTTCATTGGTACTGTACCACCACTTTCACTGATATAAAGTCAAGTTATACAATAACTAATGTCATTATTGTTTTCCTTTCCAACGATTCATTGGAAGCAAGTCCTCCCCGTTATCAGCTTACAACGTTGAGTTATATCTATTATAGAATGAACTTAGGTGCTTCCTGTAAGCCTGTTAGCATTCATACGCCTGTAACGTATCATGGGTGTTCATATTAGTTATTTTTACTTACCCACATCTAACATCACAATTTGGTGATATACACATTTCTATGTATTGCAGGTATAGACCCGTACATCCAGAAGTTTGTCAGCTTAACCTTTTCTTTTAGGTTTCTTCGCATACTCACCATATTCATTCAACTCAAGCATCATGATTTACACCACCCCTTCGGGTAGGCTTTCGACAGTTAATATTACACTGTTACGGTAAATTCTCACGCCTGTTCACCGAGCTCTTAACACTATCATTCTTGCTAAATCAAGTGCTAATCGACTAAGAGAGAACCCTTCAAGGCGTTACCCTATCATTTGATTCTTCGATATAACCCTTCAGTTCCATAAGGAACTGCCTAACCTTTACCAGAGTGATGTAACCATCCTCCATTTAAGCTAGGAACATTTCGCACAACTAA
>NZ_JACYHA010000048.1 GCF_014837155.1 Litchfieldia stipae
AATAACAAGCGTATTAAGCAAAAATTGGCTGGCATGAGCCCGGTTGAATACCGTAAACATACCAGCCAATTAGCTGCATAAAATATACTCTAACTTTTGGGGGTCACATCATTCTCACTTTGCCATCGGCACAAAAAAGAAGTGTGAGAACCGTCCCCCTGCCCACTTCCCTGTAAAGCAGAACACAAAATAATCCAGGAGGTATGCCCCCTGGATTCTAAATTTTATTTAGATAAACGTATTTTAATGCCCCATAATCTGATCTGCACGCTTCGCTACAACCATTAGACTCATGATTGAAATAGTAGCAACACTTCCAGCAATAGCACCAACAATTAATAAAAACATAAAATCCCCTCCAATATGATGGTCATAAATCGTAAGGGTACGTATTCGATAGCTGGCTGGCATAGTCAATTAGTCATTAGCCCCTGAAGCTTTGCGTCATCACTTTTCAATGATTTTGCCCGTTCGTACGATTTATGTGTAATATGTAACACCTTACTTAAGTATATATTCCTTTGATTTAAGAAAAATAGAGCTAAAAGACTCATTTCTTAACAAAATAACTATAAATTCTACATATTTCGCAAAAACCATTTTCTACTTTCTTTCCATTCTGGGTATCTATTACTACAAGATTACTCATAAACCAATAGTAGTAATAACCATCTAGCAAAACATCATCCGGCAACATTACCTATTACCTATTGATTTATACCTTCATTATACGTGAAATCGCTTACATTGTAAAGTGGGGACGGTTCTTACTCTGCCATCACATCATAAAAACCAGATCTCTCTCATAACTCCCCGTATTTCAATCCCAATAATTAAAGATGATTTCACCAACTTTTTTCGGCTTCCAATAAGCAATTTGTTGCAATTCTGTACGATTAAGTTCCATTATCCTTGTCTGATTTTGATTAAACGGTACGTTCAGTTCGTCCATAGCTAACACCTGATAGAAAAATGAGAATGGCTTATCATGAACAGGGTTATTTGTGAATTTAATGTTTCCAAATTCAATTTCTGATGCAAAAGCAAGATAAGGATAGTGCTTATTAAGCAAAATATAAAACAATCTACCTTCTATCTCAATTTGCGCATAATAGAAATTTGATTGGTCTATCGAAGTAACATCATCAATGACTTTCCCACGATTCCAAGAGGCAAAGTCAAAGCATAATTGCTTGAATTGTTTTCTATCTACCTCTGGTGGCATCTGAATATCGTAAAAACCAGTTATTCCATTAGGCAAGAGCATTTTTTTTCACCAACCTTTAGTGGTGCCTGTCACCACCCGAATTTTCTTGTTTCACAAATAATCGAAGACACAAGAACCGCCCTCACTCTGCCAATTATCCACGCTTTGAAAAAGGCAAAATAGTAACCCAAATACTTCTTTTTTCCTCTTTCTTAGAGAATTGCATGAATCTATTCTCTAATTCTTCTCGGTAGTCTTCTAGTTTCTTATCACAGCTCATGACGGAATGATTCAGATGCTCAAATAATTGCTTATATTCATGCTGAAGAGTTTTGTTCTTTTTAGATTTCGAATTTGTAAGACGGTCAACATACATCGTCAACTCATCCTGAAACTTCAATATATCTTTTGATAGCTCATTTATATAGGAATAAATAAATCCATCTGCATGTGCAGCCTTACCTTTTAGCCGATTCGTAATAATTTTTAAGTCTGGTTTGACCTGACCTCTAATTTTCTTATAATCATCCTTCACGTCGAACTCAACAACAATATCCTCAAACACTCCTGTTTTTGCATAAGCGAGAATGCGATGTTGCAATTGGTCCAAATAATTTCTAAACTTCTTCAATTCATATGAAATCGAATTGATTTCAAGAACAATCGCACCAAATCTAGTGATAAAAAGATCTCGATCCTGTTGCTCTAACGTTTTATTAATCTCTTTTTGCGAATAGCGAATCGTATAGTAAACCCCTAGCAAAGTGATCAGTCCGCTAAAAACAGCCCCCCAGAACGCCAACACATCAACATTGTCAGCCTTAGCAGGAGCCCCCTCCATAATCGTCGGCCAAATTCGTTGATAAAAAATAGGCAGCATAATAAATAGAACGAATAGCAATATAAGACATAATCCCGCCATTACCTTAAGTAAATTTATCAAAATACCATTCTCATTCTTCAACATCATATCCCTCCCTCATTCCACCCTATTTATAGGTATTTTATATCAACAATATATGTCCTTCAAGACACATAGTGCGGTTCTCCGCTTGCAAAAAGGAAGAGTGAGAACCGTCCCCAGTATAAAAATAGTTTGATATGGAAATAAATGATAAAAAAAATAGATTTTAGGGAGAAAAGAAGGTTGAATAATTATAGTAATGACAATACGGCTAGACGGTATCGGGCGCATGTTAGTATTCTAGGAACAACCCAAATACATCTTAGAAACCCTTATATCATCGCTTGGTGGAGTGCAGCCTTTCCTGGATATAAATGTCAACACAAATATGTACACTTTTGCTTGTATAACGATGTACAAAATCACTCGTTTTCTTTCACTAGATGATCTTTCAAACGATAAGATTGTCCGACCATTGT
>NZ_JACYHA010000049.1 GCF_014837155.1 Litchfieldia stipae
TCCGTCATAGAAGGTAACAACCCTGTAGTCGAAACTTCGTTCCCTCCTGAGTGGATCCTGAGTACGGCGGGACACGAGAAATCCCGTCGGAAGCTGGGAGGACCATCTCCCAAGGCTAAATACTCCCTAGTGACCGATAGTGAACCAGTACCGTGAGGGAAAGGTGAAAAGCACCCCGGAAGGGGAGTGAAAGAGATCCTGAAACCGTGTGCCTACAAGTAGTCAGAGCCCGTTAACGGGTGATGGCGTGCCTTTTGTAGAATGAACCGGCGAGTTACGATCCCATGCAAGGTTAAGTTGATAAGACGGAGCCGCAGCGAAAGCGAGTCTGAATAGGGCGACATAGTATGTGGTCGTAGACCCGAAACCAGGTGATCTACCCATGTCCAGGGTGAAGTTCAGGTAACACTGAATGGAGGCCCGAACCCACGCACGTTGAAAAGTGCGGGGATGAGGTGTGGGTAGCGGAGAAATTCCAATCGAACCTGGAGATAGCTGGTTCTCTCCGAAATAGCTTTAGGGCTAGCCTCGAGTTAGAGTCTTGGAGGTAGAGCACTGATTGGACTAGGGGCCCTCATCGGGTTACCGAATTCAGTCAAACTCCGAATGCCAAAGACTTGATTCTCGGGAGTCAGACTGCGAGTGATAAGATCCGTAGTCAAGAGGGAAACAGCCCAGACCACCAGCTAAGGTCCCAAAGTATACGTTAAGTGGAAAAGGATGTGGAGTTGCCCAGACAACCAGGATGTTGGCTTAGAAGCAGCCACCATTTAAAGAGTGCGTAATAGCTCACTGGTCGAGTGACTCTGCGCCGAAAATGTACCGGGGCTAAACGTATCACCGAAGCTGTGGATTGTTCTTACGAACAATGGTAGGAGAGCGTTCTAAGTGCAGTGAAGTCAGACCGGAAGGACTGGTGGAGCGCTTAGAAGTGAGAATGCCGGTATGAGTAGCGAAAGAGGGGTGAGAATCCCCTCCACCGTATGCCTAAGGTTTCCTGAGGAAGGCTCGTCCGCTCAGGGTAAGTCGGGACCTAAGCCGAGGCCGAAAGGCGTAGGCGATGGACAACAGGTTGAAATTCCTGTACCACCTCCTCACCGTTTGAGCAATGGGGGGACGCAGAAGGATAGGGTAAGCGCGCTGTTGGATATGCGCGTCCAAGCAGTAAGGCTGATTCGTAGGCAAATCCGCGAATCGTTAAGGCTGAGCTGTGATGGCGAGGGAAATATAGTACCGAAGTTCCTGATTTCACACTGCCAAGAAAAGCCTCTAGCGAGGTGAGAGGTGCCCGTACCGCAAACCGACACAGGTAGGCGAGGAGAGAATCCTAAGGTGTTCGAGAGAACTCTCGTTAAGGAACTCGGCAAAATGACCCCGTAACTTCGGGAGAAGGGGTGCTCATTAGGGTGAATAGCCCTGATGAGCCGCAGTGAATAGGCCCAGGCGACTGTTTAGCAAAAACACAGGTCTCTGCGAAGCCGTAAGGCGAAGTATAGGGGCTGACACCTGCCCGGTGCTGGAAGGTTAAGAGGAGAGGTTATCGCAAGAGAAGCTTTGAATCGAAGCCCCAGTAAACGGCGGCCGTAACTATAACGGTCCTAAGGTAGCGAAATTCCTTGTCGGGTAAGTTCCGACCCGCACGAAAGGTGTAACGATCTGGGCACTGTCTCAACGAGAGACTCGGTGAAATTATAGTACCTGTGAAGATGCAGGTTACCCGCGACAGGACGGAAAGACCCCGTGGAGCTTTACTGTAGCCTGATATTGAATTTTGGTACAGCTTGTACAGGATAGGTAGGAGCCTTAGAAGCCGGAGCGCTAGCTTCGGTGGAGGCGTCGGTGGGATACTACCCTGGCTGTATTGAAATTCTAACCCGCATGCCTGATCGGCATGGGAGACAGTGTCAGGTGGGCAGTTTGACTGGGGCGGTCGCCTCCTAAAATGTAACGGAGGCGCCCAAAGGTTCCCTCAGAATGGTTGGAAATCATTCGTAGAGTGTAAAGGCACAAGGGAGCTTGACTGCGAGACCTACAAGTCGAGCAGGGACGAAAGTCGGGCTTAGTGATCCGGTGGTTCCGCATGGAAGGGCCATCGCTCAACGGATAAAAGCTACCCCGGGGATAACAGGCTTATCTCCCCCAAGAGTCCACATCGACGGGGAGGTTTGGCACCTCGATGTCGGCTCATCGCATCCTGGGGCTGTAGTCGGTCCCAAGGGTTGGGCTGTTCGCCCATTAAAGCGGTACGCGAGCTGGGTTCAGAACGTCGTGAGACAGTTCGGTCCCTATCCGTCGTGGGCGTAGGAAATTTGAGAGGAGCTGTCCTTAGTACGAGAGGACCGGGATGGACACACCGCTGGTGTACCAGTTGTTCTGCCAAGGGCATCGCTGGGTAGCTATGTGTGGACGGGATAAGTGCTGAAAGCATCTAAGCATGAAGCCCCCCTCAAGATGAGATTTCCCATAGCGCAAGCTAGTAAGATCCCTCGAAGATGACGAGGTTGATAGGTCAGAGGTGGAAGCGCGG
>NZ_JACYHA010000050.1 GCF_014837155.1 Litchfieldia stipae
ATATAAATGTCAACACAAATATGTACACTTTTGCTTGTATAACGATGTACAAAATCACTCGTTTTCTTTCACTAGATGATCTTTCAAACGATAAGATTGTCCGACCATTGTTACGACGGTCGCATGATGTAAGATTCGATCTAAAATCGCATTTGCGAGCTTAGGTTCTTGAAAGACTTCGTCCCATGCCTTGAAGTTCACATTAGTTGTAAAAATCGTACTACGCTTTTCATACCGCATGTCAACGAGTTGGAAAAACAACTTCGCATCCTCTTGATCGATGGGTAAATATCCGATTTCATCAATGATTAACAACTTGTATTTTGTATAATGCTTTAATCGACTTTCTAACCGATTTTCTAGTCGAGCTCTCTTTAAATTCTGTATCAAGTCATGACATTTGATGAAATAGGTGCTTGTTCGTTTCTTTGCTGCCGCAATGCCAATTGAGGTTGACAAGTGGGTCTTACCGACCCCACTTGGTCCCAAAAAAACGATATTCTCGCTTTTCTCAATAAAACGCAACGATATAAAATCTAATATTTGTTGTTGATTAACCGAAGGTTGAAAGGTGAAGTCAAAATCCTTTATTTCCTTTAAGTGAGGAAAAGCAGCTACTTTCACCATTGCCTGAACCATATTTTGTTCGCGTACGTCAATTTCGTAATTAGTTAATTTAATAAGTGTATCAATAAAGGTCATTTGATTATTAACACTAAAGTCTACGACTTCATTTAGATGTAACTTCATTTGCTTTAAATTTAGATACTCTAAACTTTTTAAGAGTTGCTGATAATTAGTTTGAGAATTTATCATTTGTACACGTCTCCGATCGCTGCTAGATTCTGTTTAGCCAATTCTTCAATTTCAGGATAATGAGGTGCCGAAACAAGTAAGGCTTCCTTATAATGTGCCTCTTCGTAATTAAGTTTGGCGTGACTAATAGGGTGATGCGCGATCAGTTCCATGTTATAATAAATCCATAGTTGATCATCATACACTTGTAGGGCTACTTTCTTTCCTTGATATTTGGCTGGTACCGAATATTGATTAGATTTGTAGGTAATCATGTTAGATGCATTGACTTTCACAAGCGTATGTTTGATCCGGTAGGAATCTCTTACTTTTTCAGTTGGTAGCTGGAGTAAGTGGTTCCTTTCTTTTTTGAACTCAAAAATCGGAATTTTCCCTGTACCTTGATGTAACTCATGATTAATGCGAGTACATAAATCTTGTACGAACTGATGCAGCTCTTCTAAAGTTAATTGCCCTTGATAAGCATGAATTTCGTCTAATAACTTCATCGTTGCTTCTACTTTTCCTTTTGTTCGTGGGCGTCCAGCGATACATGGCCTCACCTTAAATCCAAAATCCTTCGCAAACTGATCGAACTTAGTATTTATCTTTCCGGAAGAATACTCTGTTCGAGCTTGATCCATTACGGTTTTCATATTATCCGTAACGATTTCTGTTGGTACACCACCAAACGCTTCAAATGTTTCTGTTAAGAAAGAAAGTAATACACTTTGAGACTTAGAAATTGATAAGTAAAAAGCTCGGAATCTCGAACAGGAAAGAAGTAATACAGCCACATTCACTTCTACTTGCTCTCCCTCTTTTGTCTCATACATAATACTTTCCTTCCAATCTAACTGAGCTTGTTTACCTGGAGGAGTTTCGAACCGAACGGTTCCCTTTGGGGTAGGAATACGTTTCTCCTCTTCAAAATAAGCTTTGAATTCTGGAATACGTGCGATGTAAGCACGGAAGGCAGAGGCTGAACATTCCAACTCATGGTTGTCTTTTAGATACTGCCAGAGTACACGGCGATAATAAAATACTTGCTTTGAGTCCTCAGAAAGGAGAGCAGCAATAACTTTATAATGCTTGTCGATTTTAGAAGGCTTTTCTCTCTTCCTTTTGGGTACAAAGCCATTTAAATATTTATCAACTGTTCGACGATCCACACCTAACTCTTCTGCTAATTTTCTTTTGTTTATTTTCATTTTTAAATGCTCCATTACTTGCTTGAATTTTGGTAAGTCTGAAAGACTTTTAATCTCAAAACTTGTATCAACATTTACAGTCATATACATTCCATTCACCTCTAGAATAGTATGAAATGACTGATCAACTTTGTACATCTTTATTCAAGTGATATTGTACATATTTAAATTAGCATTTCTAT
>NZ_JACYHA010000051.1 GCF_014837155.1 Litchfieldia stipae
AAAGAGGCTGGGACAAAACCCATCTCTGAAATGAAAAAGCCGGTGAAATTTTACGACAAGTAAAATTTCACCGGCTTTGATTATTTTTGAATAAAAAATAAGGACCACTTCTGATAAAATTAAGTTACCAGACAAAACCATATCGAAAGAAGGATCCTTATGTTTAAAAATTATAACATGAATCAAATCGTTTTGCCTTTAGAATTAGAAGTAAAATTACAAAATAATGATATTGCTTTTCACGTACATCATTTAGTGGAAAGTATTCCTCAAGAAGCATTTGAACCATTTCTCCGAAATGAGGGCTGTCCTGCCTATCATCCACGCATGATGCTTAAAATAATCTTATGCGCCTATACACAATCTGTATTTTCTGGACGTAAAATAGAAGCCCTTTTAAAAGATAGTATCCGCATGATGTGGTTGGCGCAAGGATACGAACCAAGCTACCGAACAATCAACCGATTCCGTGTTCAATCAGAAGTAAAAGATTTAATTCGCCAATGTTTCATCCAATTCCGTTGTCAATTAGTTGAAGAAAAACTAATTGATCAAGAAGCTATTTTTATCGATGGCACAAAGATTGAAGCGAACGCGAACAAGTTTACGTTCGTTTGGAAGAAATCGATTGAGAAGTATCATGAAAGTTTAATTGAAAAGTCAAACCAGCTATACAATGAACTACTTGAGAATGAAATCATTCCTGAAATAGAGCGTGAAAGCGATGAACAGTTATCAGTAGAAGAACTCGCTCAAATGGTTCAAAAAGTGGACGATATCGTAAGCGAATATGATAAGGAAATTGATGCCTCATCAGATGTGACAGAGCGAAAAATCTTACGAAGTGAACGGAAATATCCGAAACAAGTACGTAAACAGTTGATTGATTTTGTCTTACGAAAACAAAAATATCTACGCGACCTTGAAATTTTCGGCACACGTAATAGCTATTCTAAAACTGATTTTGATGCGACATTTATGAGAATGAAAGATGATTATATGCAAAATGGACAATTGAAAGCTGGTTACAATGTACAAATCGCAACGGAAGGTCAATATGCGCTTGCTTATAATTTATTTTCAAACCCAACAGATACACGAACTTTAATTCCTTTCTTGGATGAGATTGAGCAGCATTATTTCGAATTACCGAAACACATTGTCGCAGATGCAGGTTATGGAAGTGAACAGAATTATAATGATATCCTTTCTAATAGAAAACGGGAAGCACTGATTACGTATAACACGTACTTGAAAGAACAAAAGAAAAAATATAAGCAAAATGAATTCAATCCGGACAACTGGCAGTATAACGAAGACAATGATACTTACATTTGCCCAAATCAGCAACACGTTGTATTTAAATATCATTCAGTACGTACAGATAAAGCAGGTTTCACAAGAGAGTTTAAAATCTATGAAAGTGAAGACTGTTCAGGATGCCCATTTCGTTCGTTATGTACGAAAGCAAAAGAAGGTAATAATCGAAAGTTAATGGTAAATGAGAAGTGGGAACAACAAAAAGAATATGTGAGAGCGAAGCTTTCAGAAGAGAAAACGAGTGCCATCTATCGAAAAAGAAAAATCGATGTGGAACCAGTTTTTGGATTCTTGAAGGCTAATTTGCGTTTCACTCGATTTTCTGTCCGAGGAAAATCAAAGGTTGAAAATGAAATGGGCCTTGCGTTAATGGCAGTGAATTTAAGAAAATTCACTGCCATTAACTAAGGTAATAGTAGAATTTAAACGACAAAATAGAGAAAGGTGAATTTGAGCGTACTCAAATTCACCTTTCTCTTTATTTGAAGCTAGTTATGTCCCAGCCTCTT
>NZ_JACYHA010000052.1 GCF_014837155.1 Litchfieldia stipae
GAGCATTCCTGTTAGAAGGATTTTCTGGGACTTGAACAAAAAAGAGCCCTCTTGGTATGATACGGGGTGTCAAATCTGCGCAGAATTGACCCCTAACTTAGTTAACCAAGGAGGACTCCAAAGTGGATTTTAACCAAAATCAGAAAATAAATCAAGTCACCGAAAGAACACTCGTTATCGGAATCGATATTGCTAAGCGGACACACTACGCTTGCTTTGTGGATGATCGTGGACGAGTGCTCCAAAAATCTTTCTCAGTTTCTCAATCCCAAGAGGGATTCAATCTTTTCTATCAACGCATTCTTGTCGCAATGAAAGAACATGAAAAAACAGAAGTTATCGTAGGGATTGAACCTACTGGTCATTATTGGCTCAATTTAGCCTATTTTCTTGAGGAACGGGGTATTCCTCTAGTGATGACCAACCCCATGCATGTCAAACGGTCAAAAGAGTTGGATGATAATTTGCCAACCAAACATGACCGGAAAGATGCCTTGGTAATCGCCCGCCTTATTAAGGATGGTCGCTTTAGTTATCCACGCATTTTAAAAGACATGGAGGCTGAGCTTCGTGTTGGCTCTACTTTTAGAAATAAATTGACAGAGGAACTAGGCTCTGTCAAAAACATGATAATTCGGTGGTTAGATCGCTATTTCCCTGAATTTACTCAGGTCTTTCCGTCTTTCGGGAAGATGGCCATGGCGGTACTTGAGTGTACCCCATTTCCAAGTGATCTTCATCAGAAACTGCCTGATGAAATCTTGACGATTTATCGGGAGGTTGAGGGGCTAAAATCCCCTCAAAGACCGAAAGCCTTGCGTCTTATTGAAGTCGCAGCTAGCTCTATTGGAGTAACAGAAGGACGTGAGATGGCACGTATTGAAATTGCCACAATGGTCCGTCGTTACCATCAACTTGAACAAGATATCGAAAGCATTACTGAGCAATTAGTTAAGCTTGTACAAACATCTGTAGAATACGAATGGCTTTCAACGGTTCCAGGGCTAGGAGATACAACGATTGTTGATTTATTAGCTGAAATCGGGAGTTTCTCACACTACGAAGATCCACGCCAATTAATGAAACTCGCGGGATTAACGTTACGTGAAAATTCCTCCGGCCTGCATAAAGGACAAAAACGTATCTCCAAACGGGGCAGAAGAAAACTACGAGCCCTCCTATTCCGAGTGATGATGCCGATGATACGTCACAATGAAGCCTTTAGAAAACTTCATGAGTATTACACTAACCGTCAGGTTAATCCGTTACGCAAGAAGCAATCCATCGTGGTTCTATGCGGGAAACTTTTAAAAGTATTACATGGAATCAGCACGAAGCACAAAGCGTTCGACGCACAGAGAATGTTGAGGGATATTCCTAGTCTCGCAGAGGCTGCATAAGGCTCTACATCTCCATAAATAAGACCTAGACAACTGGATGACACGGAGAAGCTGGCACTATTTTTTCCATTCGACCTTGAGTCCCTAAAGGAGCTTCGCTAGCCTCTGCCTTATGACTAGACCGAACGAAGGAATGTAGGCACAAAGATGCCCAGAGACATGGGAGGGTACGTCATCATAAGCTACGCAGAGATCCATTGTGCATCGTATAAATTCCTATCACTACTTTCCACCATTATCCAGTAGTGATAGCGTAGCGTACCCATGTATTGGAAGAGTTTCACATATTATGAAAAATTTATTAGGAACCGTGTCGAAAAATATTTTTTTGACACTCTAGCAACGAGTCAAACCGTTGATATATCAATATTTATAGAGGGAGGAA
>NZ_JACYHA010000053.1 GCF_014837155.1 Litchfieldia stipae
ATTTACGTTCTTTTTGGGCAACTCTAATAAGAGCAGTTATTTTCTGCTTCTTTACTTTGATGTATTTAGCCGTTTATAGGCTAGAATAACTCCTTCTTTAGCTTACAGACCACTTCTCACCTATTTGAATGGCTGTCAAGTGTTCTCCTTGACTGGTATTCAAATAGGTGAGAAGCTCTTTCGAGCTAAAGATCAATCTGTCCTTTCTCCTTATTTATGACTTTAAATAGATGGTAAGAACACGGCACGAAGGCAAAATCTTCACTGCGGTTAGCGCTCTGATATTCGTGGGTTTTCACATTTTATCTTTCCGTATAAAGGACTTATCCACTAACTCGTGACGTGCGTTAATCTAATTAGATATAGCACAGAGGAGGCGCGTGGTTTTTCCTTTCCGGTTTTCACCTTTGCCTTCGAGCCCTATTCTCATCTACCTATTTTTCTTTCCAAAGTTATATTGAATTTGAAAATAAAAGTTTAAACCATTAAGATCGTGGTACTTCCTCTAACTCTTGCGTGATTGCCCAAATAAATCCTGATAGTTCTCTAGCCACTGCAGTAATCGCTTTGGCACTTTCTTTTCCTCTTGAGAGTAATCGATAATATTTCTTATGTAGTCTATTTTGTGCTTTCCAAGAAATGGCCTGAATGGTTGGCGATTGGCCACTTTGTCGTCTTTTCAATTCTCCCTTAACTGACGGCTGATAGCGATAACTCCAGGCAGATTCAACCAATAAACGCCTCACATGGCGATTCCCAGTTTTGGTAATACCACCTTGTTTTCTGCTCTCACCACTCGAAAATTCACTTGGAATCAAACCCACATAGGCCATAAGTTGTTTTGGCGTTGAGAAACGTTTAAATGAACCAATTTCAGCTACCAGGCTAGCTGCTGTAATAAGTGCTACACCTCTTAAACACTGTAATGCTTGAATGGTTGGGGCATGCACACCTTCGGTTGCTTGTACCCTTATCTCTTCTTCAAGTCTCAGAATCCGTTGCTCTAACTCTTTTAATTGATGATAGTATTCTTGAAATACTATACGTAATTTAGAACTTTCAAACTTTAGTGTATCAAGCCACCTACGATATTTGACTGTCCACTTGTTCACTCCTGTTGGTGGCTTAATATTATTACGTAGCAGAAATTTACTTAAACGATGCTTCGCTCTCAACTCGTCTTCTTTGGCATCTTCACGGCATCTTACAAGATCACGTAAAGCTTCATCTTCTGGTGTAGGTACATAAATAGAAGTTAATTCTCCAGCTCTATATAATTGAGCGAGACGAATAGAATCCCTACGATCCGTTTTAATTCGTTCACCTGGCTTTTGGGGAATTAAAGACGGAGCAATCACATCACAATGGACACCTAGAGAAAGTAAAAGTCTATACAATGGATAGCCAGTTGGACCTGCTTCGTAACATACTCTAAGAGTGTGAGGTTCTCCAAGTTTTCTAATTAACTTTCTAACGGCTTCTAGTGTATGAGGAATCATTCCAAAGTATCTAGGTACTTCACGACCCTCTTCTGCAATAGCGACTGCAATTTTTTCTTTTGATACGTCTAAACCTACGTATTTTGTGTTATCCTTCATAATGACTAGCTCCTTCCGTAATGTAGCTCTGATTTGGTTTTGTTTGTTTCTATCACTAAACATTCTTACCAAATTAACCTACGAATTTACGAGTAAGGAGCTAGTTTCGTTCATGATAACTCGTCGC
>NZ_JACYHA010000054.1 GCF_014837155.1 Litchfieldia stipae
ATTCCTAACAGAATTTATATATTATGTGTAATTATTCCAACCTACGGGTACGCTACGCGGTCACTACTGGATAATTATAGAAAGTAGTGATAGGGAATTATGCGATGCACAATGGATCTCTGCGTAGCTTATGATGACGTACCCTCCCATGTCTCTGGGCATCAATGTGCCTACATTCCTTCGTTCGGTCTAGTCATAAGGCAGAGGCTAGCGAAGCTCCTTTAGGGACTCAAGGTCGAATGGAAAATATATTGCCAGCTTCTCCGTGTCATCCTGTTGTCTAGGTCTTATTAAGGGGATGTAGGGTTTAAACAGCCTCTGCGAGACCTGGAATATCCCTCATCATTCGCTGTGCGTCAAACGCTTTGTGCTTGGTACTAATTCCATGTAATACTTTTAATAGCTTACCGCATAAAACCACGATAGATTGCTTCTTGCGTAATGGATTAACCTGACGGTTTGTGTAATACTCGTGCAGCTTTCTAAAGGCTTCATTATGGCGAATCATAGGCATCATAACTCGGAACAGGAGGGCACGTAACTTTCGTCTGCCCCGTTTAGAAATACGTTTTTGTCCTTTATGCAGACCAGAGGAATTTTCACGTAACGTTAATCCCGCGAGTTTGATAAGTTGGCGTGGATCTTCGTAGTGTGAAAAGCTTCCAATTTCGGCTAATAAGTCAACAATGGTGGTATCTCCAAGTCCTTGGACGGTTGATAGCCATTCATACTCTACAGACGTTTTTACAAGTTCAACTAAGTGCACCGTAATGTTTTCGATATCTTTCTCTAATTGATGGTAACGGCGAACGAGCGTGGCGATTTCAATGTGGGCCATCTCACGTCCTTCTGTTACCCCGATAGAGTTAGCCGCGACTTCAATAAGGTGCACTGCTTTTGGTCTTTGTGGGGATTTTAGCCCCTCGACCTTTCGATAAAGGGTTAAGACTTCATCGGGTTGTTTTTGGTGAAAATCACTCGGAAATGGAGTACATTCAAGTACAGCTAAAGCCATTTTTCCGAATGAAGGAAACACCTGAGTAAACTCTGGGAAATAGCGATCTAACCAGCGAATCATCATGTTTTTGAGAGAGCCTAACTCCTCTACCAACTTGCTTCTAAAAGTTGAGCCAACACGAAGTTCTGCTTCCATTTCCTTTAAAATACGCGGATAACTGAAACGACCGTCTTTAATAAGACGAGCAATTACTAGCGCATCTTTTCGGTCATGTTTAGTTGGAAGATTGTCGTCTAACTCCTTTGAACGTTTGACGTGCATCGGATTTGTCATTACTAAGGGGATGCCCCGTTCCTCAAGGAAATAAGCTAAATTGAGCCAGTAATGGCCAGTAGGTTCAATCCCAACAATAACCTCTGTTTTTTCATTTTCTTTCATTGCGGTCAAAATACGTTGATAGAAATAATTAAAACCGCTATTAGACTGGGAAACAGCAAAAGACTTTTGAAGCACACGACCGCGATCATCTACAAAGCAAGCGTAATGCGTACGCTTGGCAATATCGATTCCGACCACAAGTGTTTTCTCGGTGACTTGATTTATTTTCTGATTTTGTTTAAAATCCATTATGGAGTCCTCCTTGGTTACAAATTAGGGGTCATTTCGTCGACGATTTGACACCCCGCATCATACCAAGAGGGCTCTTTTTGTTCAAGTCCCCGAAAA
>NZ_JACYHA010000055.1 GCF_014837155.1 Litchfieldia stipae
GAGGCCACTGAAAAAGTCCTCATAAAAGAGAAACTTAGGTTTTTATTCCTATCTTTCTCTTTTTTAATTTATAATTGATTTAATAAATAGTAGGTGGGTGTCGTCATGATTAAAAATCAAGAAAGTTTTAATTTAAGTCCTTATATGGCTATCTATGACTTAGTCGTTCCAAAAGACAATATGCTTCGTCAAATCAATGAATTGGTAGACTTTTCTTTTATTATGGAAGAACTAAAAACCAAGTATTGTTTAGACAATGGTCGGAACGCGATCCCACCTATTCGGATGTTTAAATATTTACTTTTAAAAGCAATCTACGAAGTATCAGATGTCGATTTGGTTGAGCGTTCCCAATACGATATGTCCTTCAAGTATTTTCTTGATATGGCTCCAGAGGAGCCAGTTATTAACCCTAGTTCATTGACCAAGTTCCGTCGTCAGCGTCTTCAAGATATTAAATTATTAGATTTATTAATCTCCAAAACTGTAGAGATTGCTCTTGAAAAACAAATTATCACCAGTAAAACTATAATTGTGGATGCCACTCATACTTATTCTCGCTATCAAAATCAATCACCGAAAGAGTATCTGCAAAATAAAGCTAAAAAAGTAAGGAAAACTGTTTATTCTTTTGATGAGTCTATCAAAGAGAAACTTCCACCCAAACCGACAAATAAAGAAACATCTGATGAGTTAGCATATTGTGAAAAGCTAGTGGCAGTGATTGAGCGAGAGCCTCAACTTCTTCATCTACCTGCTGTTAAAGAAAGAATCAATGAATTGAAAGAAAGCATCGAAGATGTTCAACATCAATCCTGCTTCTCGAGTGATCCAGATGCAAAAGTTGGTTATAAATCAGAAGACAGTCCTTTTCACGGTTATAAAACACATTTGGCTATGTCAGATGAACGTATTATTACATCAGCTGTAATTACTTCTGGAGAACAACCAGACGGATGCTACTTAAAAGATCTTGTTGAAAAATCTAAAACATATGGCATGGAAGTTGATACTATAATTGGTGATACTGCTTATTCAGGCAAACACAATCTAATATATACGAAAAATGAAGATATCAAACTAGTTTCTAAACTACACCCAGTGATTACAAATGGACAAACAAATCGCATACCTGGATTTGAGTTTAATAAAGATGCTGATACTTACGCATGCCCTGCCGGGCATCTAGCTACAAAGAAATTAAAAAAAGTAAGAGAAATGCACTCTAATAAAAACACCCAATTGAAATATTATTTTGATGTTGAAAAGTGTAAAGTCTGCTCATTCAAAGAAGGGTGTTATAAAGAAGGTGCAAAGACCAAAACGTACTCTGTTACGATTAAATCCAATGAACATTTGGAACAAGAAGCTTTCCAAAACTCAGAGAAGTTTCAACTCTTATCGAAAGAACGATATAAAATTGAAGCTAAAAATAGTGAATTAAAAAACAGACACGGGTTAAAAAAAGCCAATTCCTCGGGTCTATTTGGTATGGAACTCCAAGCAGCCACAACGATATTTGCAGTCAATCTCAAACGAATACTGAAGCTAATGAATGAAAAATAGGGGAATTCCCCCTTTAAAACAAGCCTTTTTGATCTTATTTGAGAAAAAAAGGCTTGTTTTTTTCTTTGGAAATTAAAGTTATCAAAAAACGATAGTTTTTCAGTGGCCTC
>NZ_JACYHA010000056.1 GCF_014837155.1 Litchfieldia stipae
CACTAGTGTTGCATTAATTTAAATTCACTATTAAAAATACTCAAAATGTTCAATATTATTATTTTGTGCAAAGAAAAAGTCCTTTATAATGGATTAGTCAGGTGGTAACCCGTCCAAATCCACTAAAAAAGGACCATCACATGGACAAGATTACACGAAAAACTTCATTTGGACAATGGTTTTCACCTATAAATCTTCAATTATTTGAAGAAAACGTGAAAACGATGAAATTAGATTACTATACGAAAAAATTAACGACAGAGTCATTTCTAAAATTACTACTTTTTGCGCAGCTACAAGAAATTGAAAGTCTGCATGCGCTGGGTGATTGTCTTTTCGATGACCAGCTTCAAAAAGGGATAGACCTTGATTCTATTAGTATTTCTCAGTTGTCACGGCGGTTAAACGGCATAAACCCTGACCTATTTCAAAGGCTTTTTCTTGATTTAGTGTCACAAATTCATGCCAAAACGCATTACACGAAACTCGTGATGCCGTTAAAAATCATTGATTCAAGCACATTGCCACTTAATTTGACCAATCATAAATGGGCTAAATTCCGCAAAACAAAAGCAGGTGTAAAGTTACATTTGCGCCTTGTGTTTATGGAAAAGGGTATATCCTATCCTGAAAAGGCCGTTATGACAACGGCAAAAGCACATGACCGTGGTCAGCTTGAAATCATGGTGGATGACAAGGAATGCATGTATGTGTTTGACCGTGGTTATCTAGACTACGAGCGCTTTGATCGCATGACTGATGATGGTTACTTCTTTCTTTCACGGCTACGCAAAAATGCAGTCATACGGAACGTTTACGATTTTAAGCTACCAAAGGATACAGCTGTTTTATCAGACCAAATGGTGTTGATAGGTACGACTCAAAACCGTGCTGAAAATTACTTTCGGCTTCTAAAAGTGATTGACTCAAAAGGAAATGAACTTCATTTAATTACAAATCGTTTTGATTTAAGCGCCGAAGAAATTTCAGAAATGTATAAATCACGGTGGGCAATTGAGCTGTTTTTTAAATGGATCAAACAACATCTCAGCATCAAAAAGTTCTACGGTCAAAGCGAATGGGCGATTCAAAATCAAGTATTTATCGCACTAATTGTTTTTTGCCTACATGTTCTCGTACAAATCGAGACCAGAAGCAAGCGAAAAACCTTACAGATTAGCCGTTATCTAAGGGCTGCATTGTGGAAACCAGCGAATGTTTGGCTTCGAAAGATTGAAGGAAAAGCCATCCCTTAAATATGCAAATTGTCGTCGTTGCAAAAGTCTAATTGTAAATAAATTTCCAAATGGATGGGGCCACCTTTGATTGGGTATTTACTTTTTTGCCTCTAAACAGGGAAGGTGAGTAAACTGAAAATTATGACACTATTTATGCAACACTAGTGA
>NZ_JACYHA010000058.1 GCF_014837155.1 Litchfieldia stipae
AGTTTTTGATGATTTTGACTCTGAGTACATTGAGATAGAAGTGGGCAATCCTTACATTGAGTAGGATTGGAGATGTACTGACGATACCCTTCTTTAGTAGTTGTTCTATATTTAAGAACTTGTACTTCTGGACATATGTAGCAATCAAAGTGCTCATCATAAACATAGTCGTGTTTTTTTAGGTAGCCTTCCTTCGTACGAGGGCCTGTATAAGGTAATGCAGGGCGAATCTCACTTTCAATTAAGTATTGGGCAATAGCAGGTGTTTTATATCCAGCGTCTTCTGCAACAGTTTCTGGTTTGCGGCAGTTTTCGGTTACCTTTTCAAGGAGAGGTTCTAACATCGTACTATCGTGAACATTACCGGGAGTTGCGATCGCTCCTAGGATAAAACCATTTTTATCAGCAGCTGCATGAAAAGAATAGGCAAATTGTTTCGTCCGTTCGTCCTTAACGTATTAGCCACTCTCTGGATCTGTGGTACTTTCTTTTGTTTCCTTGTATTCTTCTTTTTCAAATTTGTCTGGTGGAAAAGGCTTTTTACCATGTTCTTCACGGTCACTATTGATTTCGTCCTTAAGGCGAGATTCATAGGCTTTTGTTTCTTTACGAACAATCTTCTTCTCAAATTTACGCTTATTTGCGCTTGCTTTTACGTGTGTTGAATCAATGAATACGTGTTCACTACTAACAAGCTTCTTGTCTGTGGCTTCTTTCAAAATACGATAGAAAATCTTTTCAAATAAATCTGTATCCTTAAAGCGTCTCTCATAGTTTTTACCAAACGTTGAAAAGTGCGGGACCTTATCATAAAAACCAAAGCCTAGAAACCATCGATACGCCATATTGGTTTCGATTTCTTCTATAGTCTTACGCATGGAACGAATACCGAAGGTATACTGGATAAAAGCCATCTTTATTAATATAACAGGGTCAATACTCGGACGACCTCGTTCAGATGAATACATATCTTGAGCAAGTGAATAGATAAAAGAAAAATCGATAGCAGCCTCAATCTTGCGGACCAAATGGTCCGCAGGCACAAGTTGTTCTAAAGCTATCATTTCTATTTGGTCACGATTCATCTGTGTATTTTTAGTTAGCATTTCATTCACCC
>NZ_JACYHA010000059.1 GCF_014837155.1 Litchfieldia stipae
TGCGAAATAGCCACACCATGAACATCCTGCATAATGGCAGCTGTCCTACGGGCCGAAAGGCCGTAGTTAACATGGTAGGTTAATATCAATCCTAATGTATGTGGTGAAGCATAAATCCTAGACAAATCTACCGCTGGTAGTTCAGGCGATTGCTTGGCCAAAGGTAGAAAATCAATGTGAAACTGACGAAAGATATATCTTATTTTAAATGCTTGAGGATCCGTCTTAAATCGTTTCTTTTCTTTGGAGGACATCGCTTTAAGATTTCTCTGGTAAAAGGAACAGTTGCTGTTTCTACATTTGTAGACGGAAAAGTCTTTTCTATCCTTAATTTTATCGAGTGATTTTGAACAATGAGGACACTTTAAAATGGCCTCTTTTGAAAAACGATTTTTATCACTGAAAAGACACGAACACACCTTACACTGAAATTGACCTTTATCTCCGTTATTGGCATAAAGATAGTCCGACGGAGCACCACACTTAGGACAATTCATTGATTTAGGTACAATAGCCTTTGAATTAGAACGTCTTTGAACAGGTTTAAGAGGCTTACCGTGTTCGTTTAAATACTCGTTCAATAGAGTCTTGTAATCAAGTTTTTCTAGTGGTTCGATGATCGGGAGATCATCCACCTGAAGTTTTCTATACGGTTTATTTACCGGAGTTTCTGCAGGTTTGTCAAACATACTCTTCCCCACAAGAAGAGTAAGTAAAGTTCGAATAACCTGTTCTTGATAGTTTATAAAAGTTAATAAATAGGTTATAATTTGAGGGTACAAATTGTCACTTCCTTTATTTTAGGGATTAAGTGTTCGGTGTCGTAACCTCACTTTTACCTAAAATTATGGGGGGTGGCAATTTTTTTGCTCAAAAATCCCTCTATCAAGGTATTTTATAGCCTATTTAATATAAAAGTTTTGACAATACG
>NZ_JACYHA010000060.1 GCF_014837155.1 Litchfieldia stipae
GAAAGAATAAATTGGTTTAGTTGGAACGCCGTATGCGGTGAAAGTCGCACGTACGGTGTGAACAGGGGGAAAAGGGAGCGATAATTTCAAACCCTTACCTATCTGTATGAATAAATACTTTGAAATTTTATGTGAATTAACTATTATTGGAAATATTAGCATTATTTTATTGGAGGAGATTTGTTGGATAGTGAGTTAAAAATTACAAATCAATGGAATGAAGATGAAGCATTATATATTAGGAAAAAGCTAGTTGAATTTAATCGAAATAATTTATCTAAGAATGATATAACTTTTAATGATGAAAAGTTTAGCCTAGTATTAAAAGATAAAGAAGAGTGTATATTTGGCGGTATTACAGGGCACCTTCATTTTCAGTGCTTACATATTGAAATCTTATGGGTTGATGAGAAATTAAGAGGACAAGGTTACGGTATAGAACTGTTAAAAATGGCAGAAAACCTAGCTAAGGTTAAAAAGTGTAGGTTAATTAAGTTAGACACTTTCAGCTTCCAGGCTCCTGACTTTTATGAAAAAATGGGATATGAAATTTATGGTAAAGTTGAGGGTTATCCTGAAGGATATAATCAATATTTATTGTTAAAAAGATTAAAAGTATGAAATTGTATTCATTTTCCTAGAATTACATTATTTAATGATGCTCTTTACTGGTTAAATTCCGTATAAATATAAATGTCAACACAAATATGTACACTTTTGCTTGTATAACGATGTACAAAATCACTCGTTTTCTTTCACTAGATGATCTTTCAAACGATAAGATTGTCCGACCATTGT
>NZ_JACYHA010000061.1 GCF_014837155.1 Litchfieldia stipae
GATTTTGGCGAAGAGGTCACACCCGTTCCCATACCGAACACGGAAGTTAAGCTCTTCAGCGCCGATGGTAGTTGGGGGACTCCCCCTGTGAGAGTAGGACGTCGCTAGGCAGTTTATATGGAGGATTAGCTCAGCTGGGAGAGCACCTGCCTTACAAGCAGGGGGTCGGCGGTTCGATCCCGTCATCCTCCACCATTTTAAACTAATTATATATGCCGGTGTAGCTCAGTTGGTAGAGCAACTGACTTGTAATCAGTAGGTCGTGGGTTCGACTCCTATCGCCGGCACCACTTATACCGAGTATTTATTCGAAATTCATTATAATTTTGAGCCATTAGCTCAGTCGGTAGAGCACGAATGAATAAGCTTCATAGAGACTCTCCAGAGTACCACTCGAGATGCTACTTGAAAAAGCTTTCTGAGAGTGGGACGTCTAATAGATGCTCTTTCTATAGCATATTAACAAAACCGAGTATTTCTTCAAAATTTATTATAATTTTGAGCCATTAGCTCAGTCGGTAGAGCATCTGACTTTTAATCAGAGGGTCGAAGGTTCGAGTCCTTCATGGCTCACCATTTTTTAAAGTTAGTAATCTAACTTATATAGTATGCGGGTGTGGCGGAATTGGCAGACGCGCTAGACTTAGGATCTAGTGTCTTTGACGTGGGGGTTCGAGTCCCTTCACCCGCACCATATGCGGAAGTAGTTCAGTGGTAGA
>NZ_JACYHA010000062.1 GCF_014837155.1 Litchfieldia stipae
TTCTGGATTTACAACAGGGACTTTACCTTCTAAAGCCGCATGTGGCCTTAGGAAGTTAAAGTAAGCCACAAACAAGGTGACAAAAGAGACTGATCCTTGTTCCGAGCCAAACCCATGGGTTGAACGATAATTACCTTTAAATGTTCGATTGAGTCTTTCAATAATCTGTTTTAAGGGTCTGTATTCGGTTGAAACAGGGTCTTCATTTGTAAGACCAATTACTTGCTTCACATCAAAAGAAATGTCATGTTGTGCGAAATAGTGTTGAGCTAGAAGATAGATTGGATTTCCATCTACCACAAAAGTTAGATCTTCTGGGATCTCTTTCATCTTTACTAAAACTTCATCTATCGCACGAATGGCTGACGCTGTATCTCGATTAGGAGACACTGGATAGGAAAGTATAATTTTTTTCACCGCATCAAAAAAGAATAGCAAATAATGCCAGCGACCACCAACCCGAATATAAGTTTCGTCACCACAGAATTGGTCAGAAAGCTCATACGGATAGTAATCCACGTAGGGCTTAAGCATAAGGGCTACGCTATTTTCGTAGTTCAATATCGTTTGGTGCGAAATAGCCACACCATGAACATCCTGCATAATGGCAGCTGTCCTACGGGCCGAAAGGCCGTAGTTAACATGGTAGGTTAATATCAATCCTAATGTATGTGGTGAAGCA
>NZ_JACYHA010000063.1 GCF_014837155.1 Litchfieldia stipae
TGCTTCACCACATACATTAGGATTGATATTAACCTACCATGTTAACTACGGCCTTTCGGCCCGTAGGACAGCTGCCATTATGCAGGATGTTCATGGTGTGGCTATTTCGCATCAGACGATTTTGAACTACGAAAACAGCGTGGCTCTTATGCTTAAGCCTTATGTGGATTACTATCCGTATGAGCTTTCTGATCAGTTCTGTGGTGACGAAACATACATCCGAGTTGGCGGTCGCTGGCATTATCTCTTTTTCTTTTTTGACGCAGTAAAGAAGATTATTCTTTCTTATCCAGTGTCTCCTAATCGAGATACAGCAACAGCTGTACGTGCAATAGATGAAGTTTTAGTAAAGATGAAAGAGATCCCAGAAGATCTTACTTTCGTAGTAGATGGAAATCCAATCTATCTTCTAGCTCAACACTTTTTCGCACAACATGACATTTCGTTTGATGTGAAGCAAGTAATTGGCCTTACAAATGAAGACCCTGTTTCAACTGAATACAGACCATTAAAACAGATTATTGAAAGACTCAATCGAACATTTAAAGGTAATTATCGTTCAACCCATGGATTTGGCTCGGAACAAGGATCAGTCTCTTTTGTCACCTTGTTTGTGGCTTACTTTAACTTCCTAAGGCCACATGCGGCTTTAGAAGGTAAAGTCCCTGTTGTAAATCCAGAA
>NZ_JACYHA010000064.1 GCF_014837155.1 Litchfieldia stipae
TTTTTTCACATTAAAGTGGAATGTTGCATTAATGCTCCTATTTGTTGAAGGGGGCAAATCAATTTTTGCTAAAGAACGTCCCTGACTTATTAAATAAAATGTCTTGTCCTTAATTGAGTAACCAACAAAATAAGCGGAGTTTTTCCGGTTAAATGCAAAATAGAGCTCATTTCGGTGTAAATAAGGGGCATTTTTCCGTTTATGTAAAGAAAAATCCCCCATTTTTTCAATTTTTGAGTCAATAGGCGGAATTTCTCCGTTTATTTAGGCTTATTTTTTTAAAAATTTCTAATTAAGCGGAATTTTTCCCCTTATTTCTCAGATAGGGGCTTAACATGGTTCCCCAACTCATAAAAATGGACCCTCTTAATCCTAGATGCGTGAATTAACAGATTTTTTATCGACCAGATGAGAAATCTGTACCTTGTTAAACAAACTGTCCGTTCGGTTGAAGAATTTAATAAACTATATTCCACCATAAATATAGTTTATTAAAAATAAGAGAGAAATTGACAAGCAAAATAGCACCCTAATTGCACTGATGACAATAGCTATTGTCAAGATGCCAGTAAGGGTGCTATTTGCTATAATGTTTTGCGTTTATTTCCTTTAAAATCATTGTACTACCAACGAAA
>NZ_JACYHA010000065.1 GCF_014837155.1 Litchfieldia stipae
TTCGGATCAAAGCTTACTTACAGCTCCCCGAAGCATATCGGTGTTAGTCCCGTCCTTCATCGGCTCCTAGTGCCAAGGCATCCACCGTGCGCCCTTAATAACTTAACCTAATAACAAATGATAAGCGTCGAATCTCTTCGTCAGCTTCGGTCTTCCGGTACTCACGTGTCAAAACACGCTCCGTTCCTCCAGCCCTTTGCTTCCTCGATCTTCTCGCTTCTAATTTGTTCTTCGATTTAAATAAGTCTTTAAGAACTTACTTTGGTTTGTTTCTTAAAAATGAATGTTTTGTTATGTTATCTAGTTTTCAAGGTACGAAGTTTGAGAGAAAGTACTCTCAAAACTGACCACAATAAACGAAGCGTCTTATTATGAAACTCATAAGAGTTTCAGTTTCCTTAGAAAGGAGGTGATCCAGCCGCACCTTCCGATACGGCTACCTTGTTACGACTTCACCCCAATCATCTGTCCCACCTTAGGCGGCTGGCTCCTTGCGGTTACCCCACCGACTTCGGGTGTTACAAACTCTCGTGGTGTGACGGGCGGTGTGTACAAGGCCCGGGAACGTATTCACCGCGGCATGCTGATCCGCGATTACTAGCGAT
>NZ_JACYHA010000066.1 GCF_014837155.1 Litchfieldia stipae
TTTGAAGGTTTCTTTGAGTTCGAATGATAATGCTGCTTGTGCTTTTCGAGATAGTTTTCCGGATCCATCTGAAAAGCTCGTAACTTTTTTAAGTATTCTACCTCTAGACGAAGAAGTTCATTTTCACGTTCCAACTTTTGTTCGTATGTCATTTCGTTCTTTTTATCTTGTTGGTCTTTGTTTCTATTAGACATAGGGATCCGTCCTTCCGGTCTTTTCAGGTCTTCACCCCCATCATCTGAAAATACTTTTTTCCATGTGGAAATATTCGGGTTAATGAGCCCAAAGTGAAGAGCTGCTTCAGTTTCTGAAGAACCTGTTCTTTTTATATAGCTTAATATATCTCGTTTTAATTGAACAGGATAATATTCATTATGCTCCTTATTTGATAGACCTTTTTGTCCAAACTTCTCATATATTTTAACCCACCTATGAATAGCTGATTTCCCTTTTATCCCATGTTTTTTAGCGAGGGTTCTAAATCCAAGTTTCCCCTCCTGATACTCTTTTACAACCATAAGCTTAAAATCTTCGCTATATTTACTCAAAAATAAACACCCCAAAAGTCAGATTTCACTCTAACTTTTGGGGTGCACTACA
>NZ_JACYHA010000067.1 GCF_014837155.1 Litchfieldia stipae
CCTTAATAACTTAACCTAAGTTAAAAGTTAGTAAGATCTTTACAGTTTCTTACATTGGTTTGTTTCTTAAAAATGAATGTTTTGTTATGTTATCTAGTTTTCAAGGTACGAATATTATATAGAAGGAAAGTTCCTTCAAAACTGACCACAATACGAGAATAAGCTACGGAAGCATAATCCTCGCAGGATAATAAACCGTAAGGTTTGTTATCCGAAACAAGCGTCTTTTTATGAAACTCATAAGAGTTTCAATGTCTAGCTCCGGCTCCTAGCCACTCGATCGCTTCAACTCTTCCTACAGGAGCAAGCTCCTTTGTCAGAGTCTCCACCGATTTTCCTGGCTGAACAGTCGCCTTTGCCTTTCATATTCCTTAGAAAGGAGGTGATCCAGCCGCACCTTCCGATACGGCTACCTTGTTACGACTTCACCCCAATCATCTGTCCCACCTTAGGCGGCTGGCTCCTTACGGTTACCCCACCGACTTCGGGTGTTACAAACTCTCGTGGTGTGACGGGCGGTGTGTACAAGGCCCGGGAACGTATTCACCGCGGCATGCTGATCCGCGATTACTAGCGAT
>NZ_JACYHA010000068.1 GCF_014837155.1 Litchfieldia stipae
CCTAAGGTGGGACAGATGATTGGGGTGAAGTCGTAACAAGGTAGCCGTATCGGAAGGTGCGGCTGGATCACCTCCTTTCTAAGGAAACTGAAACTCTTATGAGTTTCATAAAAAGTCGCTTTGTTTATTGTGGTCAGTTTTGAGAGAGCTTATCTTTCTTATTAGATATGGGCCTATAGCTCAGCTGGTTAGAGCGCACGCCTGATAAGCGTGAGGTCGATGGTTCGAGTCCATTTAGGCCCACCATATCTCTCAAATTAAATAATCATGTTGGGGCCTTAGCTCAGCTGGGAGAGCGCCTGCCTTGCACGCAGGAGGTCAGCGGTTCGATCCCGCTAGGCTCCACCAACTCTTGAGATTAGAAATCGTAATCTCTTATTTAAATCGTACCTTGAAAACTAGATAACATAACAAAACATTCATTTTTAAGAAACAAACCAATGTAAGAAACTGTAAAGATCTTACTAACTTTTAACTTAGGTTAAGTTATTAAGG
>NZ_JACYHA010000069.1 GCF_014837155.1 Litchfieldia stipae
ATGCGGGTGTGGCGGAATTGGCAGACGCGCTAGACTTAGGATCTAGTGTCTTTGACGTGGGGGTTCGAGTCCCTTCACCCGCACCATATGCGGAAGTAGTTCAGTGGTAGAACACCACCTTGCCAAGGTGGGGGTCGCGAGTTCGAACCTCGTCTTCCGCTCCATAATTAGTCTGCATTTATTTAAGCCGGGGTGGCGGAACTGGCAGACGCACAGGACTTAAAATCCTGCGGTAGGTGACTACCGTACCGGTTCGATTCCGGTCCTCGGCACCATTATTTTGTTAGTACAAAATAAATACTATAGCGCGCCCGTAGCTCAATTGGATAGAGCGTCTGACTACGGATCAGAAGGTTATGGGTTCGACTCCTTTCGGGCGCGCCATATATCGGGAAGTAGCTCAGCTTGGTAGAGCACTTGGTTTGGGACCAAGGGGTCGCAGGTTCGAATCCTGTCTTCCCGACCATTCCAAAAAA
>NZ_JACYHA010000070.1 GCF_014837155.1 Litchfieldia stipae
TTTTGGCGAAGAGGTCACACCCGTTCCCATACCGAACACGGAAGTTAAGCTCTTCAGCGCCGATGGTAGTTGGGGGACTCCCCCTGTGAGAGTAGGACGTCGCTAGGCTTATCATTTTTAACTTCGTAGAAGTTGACAACGATAAATCAATATGTTAATATGATTATTATGTCACTATGAAATATGTAATCTTATTAAAAAAGGTTACTTTTTATTTCTCGCTAAACTTCACAGAAGTTGACAGACGAGAAGTATGGTGGTATAGTAATGAAGTTGACTTACTAAATAAATTAACGATTAAATCATTAAAAAACTTATTGACATTAAAAACGATAAGTGTTAAATTATTAGAAGTCATCAAAAAAAAGTTCTTTGAAAACTGAACACAATAAACAAGCGTCAACGTTTTATCAAGTAACAAATTATTGAGCAATCAATACTCTTTTTGGAGAGTTTGATCCTGGCTCAGGATG
>NZ_JACYHA010000071.1 GCF_014837155.1 Litchfieldia stipae
TTTGGCTCGGAACAAGGATCAGTCTCTTTTGTCACCTTGTTTGTGGCTTACTTTAACTTCCTAAGGCCACATGCGGCTTTAGAAGGTAAAGTCCCTGTTGTAAATCCAGAACTATCTGGACTTCCAACAATGCCAGCTCGTTGGACAAAACTGATTGGGTTAGCACAACGATGGATTGTTGAACAGCGATCTGCCTAACTTTTTGTTTAGCAGAGCACTTGAGGTATTCAGCAATCGGCGGAGCGAACTCTTGACAAACCGAATGGAGAAAAAGGTTAAAATTGGTAATGGTCAAGGGTTATTTGTCGTGCCTACTTTTGTTCCCTTCGCCCTTGATACTTTTATCGCAACCTTTTTCGACTGTTTGTCAAGAGCGATTGCGGGGCCTCACGTCCCCCCAAAATGGAAATGAACTTATACTTTACATAGTTTTCATAGAACTTTTGACACTACC
>NZ_JACYHA010000072.1 GCF_014837155.1 Litchfieldia stipae
GGACGTCGCTAGGCAGTTTATATGGAGGATTAGCTCAGCTGGGAGAGCACCTGCCTTACAAGCAGGGGGTCGGCGGTTCGATCCCGTCATCCTCCACCATTTTAAACTAATAATATTAATGCCGGTGTAGCTCAGTTGGTAGAGCAACTGACTTGTAATCAGTAGGTCGTGGGTTCGACTCCTATCGCCGGCACCACTTATACCGAGTATTATTTCAAAATTTATTATAATTTTGAGCCATTAGCTCAGTTGGTAGAGCATCTGACTTTTAATCAGAGGGTCGAAGGTTCGAGTCCTTCATGGCTCACCATTTTTTCAAGTTAGTAAACTAACTTATATAGCATGCGGGTGTGGCGGAATTGGCAGACGCGCTAGACTTAGGATCTAGTGTCTTTGACGTGGGGGTTCGAGTCCCTTCACCCGCACCATATGCGGAAGTAGTTCAGTGGTAGA
>NZ_JACYHA010000073.1 GCF_014837155.1 Litchfieldia stipae
GGGAGATGGTCCTCCCAGCTTCCGACGGGATTTCTCGTGTCCCGCCGTACTCAGGATCCACTCAGGAGGGAACGAAGTTTCGACTACAGGGTTGTTACCTTCTATGACGGATCTTTCCAGATCACTTCATCTACCCCGTTCCTTTGTAACTCCATGTTGAGTGTCCTACAACCCCAAGAGGCAAGCCTCTTGGTTTGGGCTATCTTCCGTTTCGCTCGCCGCTACTTGGGAAATCGCGTTTGCTTTCTCTTCCTCCGGGTACTTAGATGTTTCAGTTCCCCGGGTCTACCTTCTGCTACCCTATGAATTCAGGTAGAGATACTACTCCATTACGAGTAGTGGGTTTCCCCATTCGGAAATCTTCGGATCAAAGCTTACTTACAGCTCCCCGAAGCATATCGGTGTTAGTCCCGTCCTTCATCGGCTCCTAGTGCCAAGGCATCCACCG
>NZ_JACYHA010000074.1 GCF_014837155.1 Litchfieldia stipae
TTTCTTCTTTGTATAAAACAGTACAGGTTACTTGCTGTTTCACTAAATCAACTTTAGGAAATTCATGTCGTACTCCAGTGGGCTTGAAAATTGTATGTCCAACATTAGATTGATTTGAATTATTCTTCATATTTTCACCTCAATAGTCTAAAAAAGTGTACTTCATTTATTATTACATAGGTTAGCTGTTCTTGTGTTAAACTGCTTCGTAAGTATAATAAATTCTATAAAAATAGCGTCAATCCTTCTTGGATCAACGCACCCTATAGTTGAATAAGACTTTATATAGAAATGCTAATTTAAATATGTACAATATCACTTGAATAAAGATGTACAAAGTTGATCAGTCATTTCATACTATTCTAGAGGTGAATGGAATGTATATGACTGTAAATG
>NZ_JACYHA010000075.1 GCF_014837155.1 Litchfieldia stipae
GTAAGATCCCTCGAAGATGACGAGGTTGATAGGTCAGAGGTGGAAGCGCGGCGACGTGTGGAGCTGACTGATACTAATAGATCGAGGACTTAACCACAAAAAGCCGAAGAACCTATTAAATATGGCTTCTGGAGCTAGATTCAATAAAATGAATGTAAATTGTTCTCTGTTATCTAGTTTTGAAGGAACGAATTTCCTATTGCTTTTCTTTTTCAAAAAGAGTAATATAGAAAATGTTCTTTTAAATGTCTAGTGATTTTGGCGAAGAGGTCACACCCGTTCCCATACCGAACACGGAAGTTAAGCTCTTCAGCGCCGATGGTAGTTGGGGGACTCCCCCTGTGAGAGTAGGAC
>NZ_JACYHA010000076.1 GCF_014837155.1 Litchfieldia stipae
GAATGTTTTGTTATGTTATCTAGTTTTCAAGGTACGAAGTTTGAGAGAAAGTACTCTCAAAACTGACCACAATAAACAAAGCGACTTTTTATGAAACTCATAAGAGTTTCAATGTCTAGCTCCGGCTCCTAGCCACTCGATCGCTTCAACTCTTCCTACAGGAGCAAGCTCCTTTGTCAGAGTCTCCACCGATTCTCCTGGCTGAACAGTCGCCTTCGCCTTTCATATTCCTTAGAAAGGAGGTGATCCAGCCGCACCTTCCGATACGGCTACCTTGTTACGACTTCACCCCAATCATCTGTCCCACCTTAGGCGGCTGGCTCCTTGCGGTTACCCCA
>NZ_JACYHA010000077.1 GCF_014837155.1 Litchfieldia stipae
GGAAATCGCGTTTGCTTTCTCTTCCTCCGGGTACTTAGATGTTTCAGTTCCCCGGGTCTACCTTCTGCTACCCTATGAATTCAGGTAGAGATACTACTCCATTACGAGCAGTGGGTTTCCCCATTCGGAAATCTTCGGATCAAAGCTTACTTACAGCTCCCCGAAGCATATCGGTGTTAGTCCCGTCCTTCATCGGCTCCTAGTGCCAAGGCATCCACCGTGCGCCCTTAATAACTTAACCTAAGTTAAAAGTTAGTAAGATCTTTACAGTTTCTTACATTGGTTTGTTTCTTAAAAATGAATGTTTTGTTATGTTATCTAGTTTTCAAGGTACGA